>DATJZN010000001.1:0-29440 GCA_035499075.1 Myxococcota bacterium
ACTTCTTCGAGCAGATCCTGCTCGGCTGATCGCTGCCCCGAAATCGCCCGCTAGACTTTCGCTCACGTCCCCGTAGCTCAGGTGGATAGAGCGGCTGCCTCCTAAGCAGCAGGTCGTGCGTTCGAATCGCGCCGGGGACGCCAGGCAGTGCCCGTCATTCGCAGCGGACTCGGCAGCTGCCCCTCGCTGGCCCTACACCGAAGTGCGTTGGTACGTCAGAAGTCCGGGTGAGACTCGTGGGTTAGTGCGCTCGTCGATGGCGGCGCACCCAGGAGAGCCCGACAGCTCCGAGTCCGAGCAGAAGCGCCGTTCCGGGCTCAGGTACTGCGGCTGCGACGTCGACGAGACTCGTCCCGATCCGGATCTCGTCGAGCTCCTGACTGGGATCCGTGCGGAAGTAGAACTGGCTCAGGATGAAGGGCGCGGGGAGGATGAGGGAAGCGGTCGGAGGGCCAAGCGCCGGTCCTGGATTGAGGAACAGATCGACCGTGGTGGTTCCGCTGAATTGGGAGAGTCCCAGCACGAAGAAGTCCGTATTGCCCGGACCCGCTGAGAACCCGGCGGGAGCGAAGAGGCCCCCGGCACCCAGCGTGATCGCGCCGCCCGCGTCCTTGCTGACGGTGATGCTTCCCGCGCCGCCGCTCCCATCGAGAGAAACGAATGTGCCGGTTCCCGCAGCCAGGGACCGCTCCATGAAGCTGACCCACAGCTCACTTCCACCGTTGGTGAGCGGCATGAAGAACGAGCGGAACGCTTCACCGGGAGCCGGGTTCATGAGCGAGTCTCCCGTCGACGGGAGGGCGGTCGGGAACTGCAGCGTCGGCGGCGCATCCACCATCTGGCTGCTCCCGGTCCAAGGTCCGGGCGCCCACCCGGTTCCGCCCGCCATGGTCGGGATGGTCTGGCCCGGAAGATACTGGAACCCCTCGTATACGAGAGAGGCAGCCCCGGCGGTGCTCGACCCCGCCAGCAGCAAGAGCAACGTAAGGCAGGAGATGGCACGACCAATGAGAGCGCTCGGATGATGCATTCCGGTCTCCTTCGGTTGGGTTTATCGCCACAGCTTCGCTACTTCGACATTCGCCCCTCGACTCCCACGGGAGAAGGAACCTCGTCGGAAAACCCTGCTTTGAACCATATACGTCCACATGGCCTATGGATTCAAGCAACAACTTTGTGTGTGAGAGCGCGCCCCGAGGCCCTCCGATGCGGTGCCACGTACGCGCGCGACGGCGGACCGTGTTCGATGGTCGACGTGGTGGTCATCGAGCGAGCGACACAGCATGGCGCGGTGCAGCCGCCTGGGATCTCGCAGGTCTGCGCGGCGGCTGATCTGGCACCGCGGTAGTCGCGAAGGTCACCCGCCCCGCGCGAGCAGCGCTCTCAGGATCACTGCGCGCTGGTCCTCCGGGAAATCGAGCGCGGTGCGGTAGAGCTCGCGCGTGATGTTGCAGAGCGCGCGCCGGTCGACGTCCGGCGCGTCGGGCTGCCGCGCCTTCGCCAGCGGCGCCAGGAAGTCGGGACCGTGCTCAGCGGTGATGCGCCCGATCAGCGCGCGGCGCGCCTCTTCCTTCTGCGCTGGATCGGCGGGAGCGAGCACACCGCTCGACGAGGACGCGACGATGTCGGCCATCGCTGCCGAGAGCTTCTGGCTGTCGTCCTCGTTGAACTGGAAGCCGGGCGGCGCCGTGCCCCCGTATAAGTAGAATGCGCATCCGTCGTCGCTGCGCGCCGACAGGTGGTCCAGCGCCGCGAGGTTGGCCGACGCGAACTCGACGAGCGATGCGTCGGACGCCGCAGGCAGATACTCGGGGAAATACTTCATCGAGACACTGCGGCCCCATGCCAGGGCCTGCGCCTCGGCTTCGGCCTGCGGCACCTCGCGGCGCGCCAGGTCGCTCATCATCGCCAGGGCCTCGTCGCGGATCTCGGGGTGCTTCGCCGCGAGCAGCGAGAAGAGCCGGTTCCCCGCGAGCAGCTTCTCGGTCTGCTGGCGCGCCTGCCAGACCTGCAGCTGCGTCAGGAGGAACGGCTTCAGCGCGAAGTTGAACGCGGCGAACGAGCAGAGCAAGACCGCGAAGTAGATGCCGCGGCGGTTGGCGCGGTCGCGCACGAGCAGCCCGGCGAGACCCGCTGCCAGGCCGCCGCAGACGGCGCTGAGAAGAATGCTCCACCCCAAACCGCGAAGATGCTATCACGCGTCGGAGCGGGCCGGCCCCGTGTAACATCGCGCGGCGATGCGCATCGTCGAGATCGTCTACCGCTACGACGCCGAGGAGCTGCGCGCCCGGCCCGACAGCCCGCGCGCGGCGCGCGAACGGCTCCAGCGCGGCAACCTCGACTTCGCGTCGCTCATCGAGCGCATCGACGTCGGTGAAGGCCGCGTCGCGCAGCAGGTCGTGCACGTCGACCCGCGCGAGCTCGGCGTGCGCACCGGCGGCGCCGCGCCGCTGCAGCGGCCGTTCGCGGCGGTGCTCGGCTGCGCCGACGCCCGCGTGCCCATCGAGCTGGTCTTCCACGAGGGCCCGAACGACTTGTTCGTGGTGCGCGTGGCGGGGAACGTGCTCGGGCCCGACATCCTCGGCAGTCTGCGCTACGCGATGCAGCACCTCGGTGACAGCGTGCGGCTCATCGTCGTGCTCGGGCACAGCGGCTGCGGCGCGATCGGCGCCGCGGTCGACACCTACCTCCGTCCCGGCGGCTATCTCGATCTGTCCGATCAGCACGACCTGCGCGGCATCGTCGACGGCCTGCTCGCGGTCGTGCTCATGTCCGCGCGCGTCCTCTCCGTGACCTACGGCGCCGGCGTGGAGACGCGCCCCGGCTACCGCGCGGCCCTCGCCGAGCTGAGCGTCTTGTGCAACGCGGCGCTCGGCGCCTTCACCGTTCAGAAGGAGCTCGAGCGCGCGCAGGTCGGCGACCGGCTGGCCGCGGTCTTCGGCGCCTACGTGATCGACACGCGCCAGATCTGGGCGCCCGTGGAGAGCGACGGCGAGCGCTGCGGGCTCGCCGAGCCTCCGGCCGACCTCGCGGCCTTTCGCGAGCTCGGACGCGCCGCGGCCCTGAGCGCGCGCATCCGCAAGCTGCTGGGCTGAGTCACTCCTGGGTGCGCCATTGGATCCGGAAGCGGATCAGGTCCGGGCTCGGCCGCTCGCTCACGAGCGTGCAGGGCCGACCGACGGCCTCGGACGTCATCGTCTCGAGGAACCCGCAGTTGCGCCAGCGGAGTGAGTCGGGATAGCGCGCCGCCTCGTTGATCCGAATCACGAACCAGCCGGCGTCCGCGTCGAGCGCCTCGAGGTCCCACACCGTGAAGCTGTAGAGCGCCTTCGCCAGCGTGAGCAGCTGGCGCACGAAGCGCTCGTCGACCTCGTCGCCGGCCTTCCGGCCCAGCTGCTTGTAAATGCCCTGACTCGCCAGCGCGACCGCGCCTTGCCGCCCGAGCTCGACGAGATACTCGCTGCGGCCGTCGCCTGCGCGGTTCATCATCAGCACGAGCACGCGATCGTAGAAATCGACGGGGTACCACGCCGACGGCGCGATGCGGCCGCCCCGCGCCGCTTCGAACCACTCGCGCCCGAGCGTCGCCTCGACCTCGCGCACGTCGATCTTGCCGCGCTCGACCAGCTGGAAGAGCTGCGCGAGCCCGACCGCCAGGAGGGAGCCCTTGATCGACGGCTCCATTCGTCCCCCCGTCCGTCTGGACTTACCAGGTTGGTTGGACCAGACTACCCCGGATCCGGCAGAGGAGCGCGGAAAAGTTGCAGCGGTCGCACGCGGACGAGCTCGCCGGCGCCCTGCGCGCCGAGATCCTGCGCGGCCGCTACCAGCCGGGCGACCGCCTGCCGAGCGAGCGCGAGCTCGCGGCGCGTGCGGGCCTGAACCGGCTCTCCGCGCGCGAGGCGCTGCAGCAGCTCGAGCGGCTCGGCCTGATCGAGATCCGCCCCGGCGGCGCGCGCGTGGCGGCGCTGCACGACGCGAGCCCCGACGTGATCGCGCACCTGTTCGACTCGGGCGCGCCGGCGGACGCCGAGCTCGTCGAGCAGTGGCTCGATGTCTCCGAGCTGCTCTTCACGGGTGCCGTGCGGCTCGCGCTCGAGCGGGCCACCGACGCCGAGCTCGCGCACGCGCGCGAGCTGCTGCGCAAGCTGGCGCGCTCCGGCGCGTCCGACGGCGAGGACGCGGCGTACTTCGCGACGCTCGACGAGCTGGGCGAGCTGATCTTCGCGGGCTCGCGCAACCTGGTCCTGCGGCTGATTCGCAACGGCCTGAAAGCGAACGTGTTGCCGAAGCTGCGCGGCAAGCGCGCGCGCCTGCGGCCGGTGCGCGCCGAGCTGTCCGAGCTGGTGCGGGCCATCGACGACGCCGTCGCAGCGCGCGATCCCGAGCGCGGGCAGGAGGCGGTCCGCGCCCTCTTCCGCGCCAACCGCGAGCGGATTCTCAAGAGCACGAAGAAGGGAACGCCATGACCGCACCGCAGACCGAGGGCGTGAAGGCCGCGCTCCAAGCCGTCTACAACTGGAACTACGCGCCCGAGCTCGACCAACTGCGCAACCTGTACGCGAACGCGCTCGAGCGGCAATGGATCGGCATGCGCGACCTCGACTGGAGCCAGCCGGTCGACAGGGAGGCGTTCTCCCGGAGCTTCAGCATGGGCGGCATCCCGGTCGACCAGACCGACTTCTGGGCGAAGCTGCCCGCGGACACGCGCTGGGAGATCTCGCGCCGCAGCGCCGCGTTCATGCTGTCGAACTTCCTGCACGGCGAGCAGGGCGCGCTCTTCATCGCGGGCCAGCTCGTGAACGCGGTGCCGCACATGGACGGGAAGTTCTATGCGGCGACGCAGACGCTCGACGAGGCCCGTCACGTCGAGGTGTTCGCGCAGTACATCGCGCGGCTGGACCACGTGTACCCGATCGCGCCCGCGCTGAAGCAGCTGCTCGACCGCGTCTCGGAAGCCGAGAGCTGGATGATGAAGGTCGTCGGGATGCAGATCGTCATCGAGGGCCTCGCGCTCTACGTGTTCCGCGACATGCGCAACACGACGAAGGAGCCGCTCCTGAAGCAGCTGCTCACGTACGTGTCGCGCGACGAGGCGCGGCACACCGGCTACGGCGTGAAGTACCTGTCTCACGTCGTGCCGACGCTGTCCGAGCCCGAGCGCGCCGAGCTGGAGGACTTCGGCTTCGAGGCCGCGCGGCTGCTCATCGACTCGCGCTCCGGCCTGTCGATGCGCGACGCGGTGCTCGGGCTCTGGAAGGACGTGGGCCTCGACCCCGCGCAGGTCGTCGCCGAGATCGCCAAGGAGCGCGAGAAGCTCCGCGCTGCGGTCGAGCGCACGGGCGGCCGCATGGGCCCGATCACCGGCTTCATCCTGCCCACCATGCGCAGCGTCGGCCTCGCGAGCGAGCGCATCGTCGGCCACTTCGAGGACGTGCTCGTCGCGAACAACGGCCCCGCCGCGCGCGAGCTCATGAGCCGCGTACGCGACCTGCCCGAAGACCTCGAAGCCTGGGTGATGGCGGGTGGCTGAGCGGCGACGGGCGGCGCGCCAGACTCATGTCTGCATGGGCTTGGGGTCGGCGCGGTGGTATCTCGCTCTGGCAGTCACTCTCGCGGCCGGCGGCTGCGCGAGACCCCCCGCGGTCGTCATGCACGATCCGGCGCCGTCGCACCTTGCGTACGAGCTCACGGCGCAGCCGTTGCCGATTACAATCTCCCTCGTCGACCATCTGGGGCCGGAGCCGTTCTTCGAGCAGAATGACGCGAGCCTCCCGTACTCGCTCGCCGCGACATCCTTCGACCCGATGTACTACTTCTCGACGAATCTCCAAGCGGAGCTGCGTTCGCGCGGGCTGCCGCTGACGATCACGCGGGAGGAGCGCGGTTCACCTCACCTGCTTCTGCGCGACTTCCATGTGTATGTGCAGAAGACCAGCCCGTACACTCCAATCTTCTTCATCGTATTCATGAGCGGCGATCTCGAAACGGAGCACGGTCTGCGACGCATCGGCGCGGTCGTGCTGCGCGGCGGGATCATTCACGGCGGCCACCTCTTGGAGGAGCCGCTCTCGGGGGCGATCCAGGAGTCTGCGAGCAAGATCGCGAACGCGCTGTACGGCTACAGAGTGAGTGACGCCTCCGTGGACGCGCAGATCGGCAGGCTCCAAGGCGAGCGGACCGAGGACACGTACCTGCAGGTCTACTCGCTCGGCTTCGGCAACAACCCGAAGGCCATCGACACGGTCGCGAAGCTCGCGTCGGATGATCAGGAGTACATGCGAGCCGCGGCCATCTCCTCGCTCGGGACGCTCGGCGCGGTGGCCCAGCTGCCGCTGCTCGAAAGGATCTACGCCAGCCCCAAGACGAGCTGGCAAGACCGCTGCCTCGCGGCGAAGTCGCTCGGCGATCTCGGCACGCCCGAGGCAGACGAGATCCTCGGCCGCAGGATCGACCTCGACGTCGTCGGCGGCAATACGCACAAAGAGCTGCTCGAAAAGGTCCTGAAGCTCTACCGCTGAGCGCGCTGCAACGACTCTCCGATCGGAGTATCGTCGGTCCACACCCTCGTGGCAGGAGGCTTCGCGATGAAGGTCGGACTCCAGCTCGTGCTGCAGAACTACCTCGAGACCAGCACAGACGAGCACGTGCTCGACCTCGAGTACAAGCTCGCCGAAATGGCCGAGCCGCTCGGCTTCGACTCGGTGTGGTGCGTCGAGCACCACTTCGACTGGTACTCGATGGGCCCCGACACGCCGCAGATTCTCGCCTACCTGGCGGGGCGCACGAAACGCATCGCGCTCGCGACGGGCGCGGTCATCCTGCCCTGGAACGATCCGCTGCGTGTGGTCGAGAAGATGACGCTGCTCGACTACCAGTCGAAGGGCCGCGCCATCTTCGGCATGGGCCACGGGCTCGCGCGCATGGAGTACGACGGCTTCGAGATCGACATGAACGAGGCGCGCGACCGCTTCCACGAGTCCGCGCGCATGATCCTCGCGGGCCTCGAGACCGGCGTCGTGCGCGGCGACGGCCCGTACTACCCGAAGAAGCCGGTGTCGATCCGCCCGAAGCCGCGCGGCTCTTGGAAGGACCGGACGTACATGGTCGCGATGTCGCCGCACTCCACGCCCGTGTGCGCGGAGCTCGGCGCGAAGCCGATGGTGTTCGTGCAGAAGCCCTGGGAGGAGACCAAGGAGCACATCGCCCAGTTCAACACCAGCTGGGCGAAGTTCCACGCCACCCCGCCGCCCACGGCGACCTTCGCGGAGTTCCTCGTGTGCTCCGAATCGCCGACCGAGGCGCGCGACCTCGCCCAGGAGCACGTCGCGAACTACTACCACTCGGTCGTGACTCACTACGAGTTCACGAAAGTCGAGAACTTCCAGAAGAAGGGCTACGCGTCCTACGCCGAGAACGCGGCGGCGCTCGGCGCGTACGGCGTCGACAACGCGGCGAAGGGCTTCGTCGAGATCAACGCGTACGGCACGCCGGCGCAGATCCTCGAGAAGCTGCGCGCGCGCCGCGAGCTGATCGGCGACTTCAACCTGTCGATCGTGCCCACGTTCGGCGGCCTGCCCGACGCGGCCGCGGAGAAGAGCCTGCGGCTCATCGGCGAGAAGGTGCTGCCGGTCGTCCGCAGCTGGTAGCTCCGCCGCTTCACTCGCCCCGGGCGCGCGTGTGGAGCGCGCGCAGCTCGCCCTTCGCGCGCTCGAGCACGCGGCGCCTCGCGGCGGGAAGCCGCCGGCCCGCGCGGTTCACGTAGAACACGAGCATCGACATCGCCGAGCGGAACGGCTCGGCCTTGCGCGTCTTGCTCGCTTGCGCCGAACGCAGGAGCGAGCGCGCGATCGCCTTCGGGTCGGCGAGTCCGAACACGCCGGGCTCGAGCTCGAGCGCGCGGCTCGTGTCGGTGACGCGCTGCACCCAGCGCCGTTTCGCCGCGGGCCTTCTCGCCTTCTGCTTCACCATGAGCAGGCGTCGAGCAAGCGACGTGCCCTCCGCGGCGCGCGAGGGAGCGCATCTGCTCGGCGCGCGCTGGCCACTTCGGGCGAATCCGGGCGCGTTGCGTTCGGGCCGCGGTGGACGCGCGTGAGGGGACTCTCGCGATCCGGAAGGGAGCTCGTTTGTCTTCGCACGCGTCCACCGGGCCCTGCGTCGCGTCGACCGGGTCGCAGGTCCCGGTCGAGAGCAGTCTACGCAGAGACTGCGGCGCGGAACTTGGGGAATTCCTGGGATTCGCCGCGCCCGAAGATTGCTTCACTCTAATTTCCCGCGTGCCGCACGGTGGAAAGCGCGGCAGCGCTGCTCAGAGAGTCGGCGCGGAGCGCTTCCCTTCGCGCTCTGCACGCCGGGCCGCGCGCGCGGACTCTGGCCCGGGACTTGCTGCCTTCGCGTGCGGGACGGGGAGCCCGCGCGCGGGTGAAGAAGATCGAGGCCATCGTCAACGAGTCGAAGATCCCGGAGGTCCGGGAGCTCCTGGCGAGAGTCGGCATCGAGGGGATGACGGTCTACGACGTGCGCGGCTACGGGCACACGCGCGGTCCCGTCGAGCACTACCGCAGCGTCGAGCACGAGCGGCCTTACATGCCGCGCCTCAAGGTCGAGATCGTCGTCGAGGACTGCCGCGCGCCCGCGATCGTCGAGGAGCTGCTCAAGGTCGTTTGGACCGGCCGGGTCGGCGACGGGAAGATCTTCGTCCTGCCCGTCGACGAGGCCGTGCGCATCCGGACGAACGAGCGCGGCCAGGACGCGATCTAGGGGCTCGGCGACTCGCCCCCGGAGGCGAGCCCCTCGGCCTCGCGCCGGATGCGGTCGAGCACGCGGGCGGACTGCCTCGCGGGATCGGTGGCCAGCGCCTCGCGCAAGAGCGCGAGCGCGGCTTCGGCGTTGCCGGATGCGAGCTCCACCTGCGCGAGAGCCTCGAGCGCGGCGGCGTCGCGCCGTGACGTGGCGCCGACGGCGCGCTCGGCGAACTCGCGCGCGCGCGGGTCGCCGGGCACCCCGAGCGCGGGATTGCGCACGAGCAGGAGGGCCATGCGACGGAGCGCGTAGCCGTCCTCGGGCGCGCGCAGGAGCGCTTCGTCGTAGAGCTCGCGCGCGCGCTCGGGCTCGCCCGCGAGCTCGTGCAGCGCGCCCAGGTCGACGCGCGACGTCACCGGGTCGGGCTGCCGCGGGAGCACCCGCTCGTAGAAGTCGATCTCGGCACGGACGGCCTGCGCCATCTCGGCGCGCGCCTCCTCGCTGCGCCCCTCGCCCTCGAGGGCCGTCGCCAGGTTGTAGTGCGCGCGGCGGTTCTCCGGCGCCGCGGCGACGTCGTGCCGCCACAGCCCCACCTCGGTCTCGTAGTCGCCGGCCCGCGCGAACGAGACCGCGGCGAGCGCGAGCGCAGAGGCGCAGACGAGCGGCGGCGCGAGCCGCTCGGCGCGCAGGCGCCCGAGCGCGAGCCAGACGCAGCTCACGGCGAGCGGCACGAGCGCCGCGAGCGGCAGGTACATGCGCCGCTCCGCACCGACCTCGGACGCGATCGGGAACAAGCTCGACGAGGTCGCCAGCACCGCGAAGCACGCCACGCCGACGAAGCCCGCTGCGGGTCGCCGCCACAGCGCCCACAGCGACCCCGCGAGGAGCGCAGCCGTGAAGAGCGCGCCGGCCCACACGTCGCCGAACGCGAGCGGCTCGGGCGTGCCGTAGTCGATCCGCAGCGGGTGCGGCCACACCACGAGCGCGAGATAGCGCGGCAGGAGCCGGCACTGGTTCGCGAGATAGACGGCCGGTGTGACCCAGTGATCGAAGCCCGCCGACCCCGCGCGCGGTGACGCGGCCAGGAGCCAGCCGAGCAGCAGCCAGCTCGGCGCGAGCGCGTAGAACGTGCCCATGTGCAGGCGCCACCTGCCCTCGTCGAAGCCGTCGAACACCGCGCCGTGTAGGGCGATGACGAGCGGCGCGCTGACCATCACCTCCTTGCTCGCCATGCCGAGCGCGCACACGGCCAGCGCCGCCGCGAGCCACGCCCACGGCCGCGCGCTGCCGCGCGCGCAGATCGCGCAGTCGAGCGCGGCGAGGTAGCACAGCGCCACGAGCGACTCCGTCCGCGCCGAGACGTAGCAGGCCACCTCGCTCGCGAGCGGGTGCACCGCGAAGAGGAGCGCGGAAGCGGCGGCGAGGCCGTTCGCGTGCGCGGCGAAGCCGGCCCCGAGCCGGCGCGAGCGCAGCGTCCGCCGCACCACGTCGAAGAGCAGGAGCGCCACGAGCCCGTGCAGCGCGAGGTTCGTCGCGCGAAACACCGCGGGCGAGAGCCCGCCCGCCGCGTAGTCGAGCGCGAGCGACAGCGCTGCGACGGGCCGCCCCGACGTCGTCAGGTCCGGCGGCTGCACGAGCACCGACCGCAGCGGCGACAGCGAGCGCAGCGTCTCGTTCGAAACGACCGCCGTCTGGTCGTCGAACACGAACGGCCCGCCGAGCGCGCGCGCATACACCGCCGCGAGCGCCGCGAGGATCGCCAGCCCAGTCACTCTTCCGTCCGCAAGTCGCATCGCGGCCGGTATCATGCCGCGGTGCTGCGCCACCGTCTCGCGCTCTCGCTCCTCGCGCTCGGGCTCGTGTGCGCGTGCGGCCGCAAGCACGGCGCGCCCGCGCCGTACGACGTCGGCTTCCGCGGGCCCGGCCGCCTGGTCGTGCTGTTCGAGAACGCGGACCCCGACGTGCCGCACGCGCTCGTCGTGTTCGACGCCGACGGCGCGCGGTCGCTCGCGATCGAGCACGTGCAGGCCGCGCGCTGGATCTCGCCGCACGCGCTGCTCGTGAGTCAGGAGCTGCCGCCGCAGGAGCAGTACGGGCTCTCGCAGACCCAGCTGTTGCGCGTCGACGCCGACACCGGCAAGGCCGAGCGGTTCGCCGCGCCCGCGCGCTGGTTCGACGCCGAGCCCGATCCGCGCGGCGAGCGCCTCGCGGCGGGCGTCGAGACCGACGACCAGGGCGCGAGCGAGCTCGTGCTGTTCTCGCTCGCGTCGCGCGGGGAAGAGCCGCTCGCCGACGCGCCGAAGGCGCTCGACCGGCCGCGCTGGAGCCCGGACGGCGCCGCGCTCGTCGTGCTGCAGACCATTCCCGATCCGGACGGCGCCGACTCCGAGAGCAGCATGTCGTTCGAAGGCCAGGAGGTCGCCTTCCCGCGACTCTTCAAAGTGTCGGCCGATCTGCGCGGAAAGGCTGCGCTCCTGCGCGACGGCGAGCCGGGCGGACCGATGGTCGCAGGCGGCAGCCTGCCGCTGTGGTGGGGGGCGCGCGGCGTGTACGCGAAGCAGCGCCGCGGGCTCGTGCTGTGCGACCCCGAGGGCGCCGGCTGCAAGCTCGTCTACACGCCCGGCGGCGACAAGCGCGTGTACGACGGCCGGCCGTGCGGCGCCGACCACGCCTTCGTCCTCGTGCGCGACCACTCGGAGAAGAGCGACGCCGAGCTGCCGCAGGAGCTCGTGCGCGTGTCGCTCGCCGACGGGCGCAGCGAGCCCATCTACCGCGCACCCGGCGACGTATTTTTTGGCGACATCGACTGGATCGCGGGTCCCTGACCCGCTACCCACGCCGCCGCGTTTGGGTCTATGATGGCCCGCTCTCCCGCATCTGACCGAGGGGAAACAAGGAGGAGTTTCATGCGAAAGACGGCTCTAGCGCTTGCGCTGTGCCTGTCCCTGCCCGCGACGCTGCACGCGCAGGAGAAGAAGGCGCAAGACGTGCTTCCGACCACGCCTTTCAAGGAAGGCGACACCATCAGCTTCGCGGACGTCGAGAAGCTGAAGGACTTCCTGCCGCCCGAGTTCTGGGACAACCGCGAGTTCTTCTTCTACGAGGGCATGCAGCTCGAGATCGGCCCGACGCAGCGCAAGTACGGCGAGGCCGACGCGTACAAGGCGGCGAGCGAGAAGTTCAAGGGCCAGGCGAAGATCGGCCAGGACGGCGCGCTCGAGAACTACACCGCCGGCCTGCCCTTCGACACCGCGGCGATCGACTGCAAGGGCGATCCGAACGCGGGCACGAAGATCATCTGGAACTTCCTGAAGACGTGGAACGGCGACGGCGCGCGCTCCACGTGGTCGTACACGTACTGGGACCGCGGTGAGCAGCTGCCGCTCTACTACGAGGGCACCGCGAAGGTGATCGCGCTCTCGAACCGCGTCGAGCCGCAGTACCTGTCGGAGAACAACGGCGACATCTTCCCGCAGGAGAAGCGCGAGAGCGCGTTCGGCATCGAGGTCGACGCGCCGTTCGATGCGCGCGGCATCCTGGTGCTGACGTACCGCTACAAGAGCTCCGACGGTCCGCTCAAGGACATGAAGAACGACGACACGTGGGTGTACGTGCCCGACCTGCGGCGCGTGCGCCGCATCTCGTCGGCCCAGCGCACCGACTCCGTGCAGGGCACGGACTTCACCATGGACGACCTGCGCAGCTTCTCGGGCATTCCGCCGCAGTACGACTGGAAGTGCCTCGGCGAGAAGACGGTCATCGCGCCCATGAACACCAAGACGCTCGCCTACCCGTACACCGACACGTACAACTTCGGCCCGTACGGCTTCAGCTACGCGAGCGATCGCTGGGAAGTGCGCAACGCGTGGATCGTGCGGTTCATCCCCAAGAACGAGGATCACCCGTACCACCACAAGGACATCTACATCGACAAGGAGACCTACGAGCCGCTGTTCAGCTTCGCGTACGACCGCAAGAAGGAGCTGTGGAAGGTCATCTGGCACAACCACCGCTACAGCGAAGACTGGAACGGGAAGACTCAGAAGGATCCGAAGGCGCCGGACGGCGTGTGGTACCCGGGCTGGGAAGGCGTTCCCGAGCCGAAGGACAACCGCATCGTGTCCGACATCATCGTGAACGTTCAGACGGGCACCGGAAATCGCATCGAGTTCTGGAACAGCGAAGGCTCGCCGTTCTCGACCAAGGGCAAGATCCGGGGCTACATCGACATCGGACGGCTGAACAAGGGCAGATAGCCCCGCCGCTCCGAGCTTCCGAAACGCCCGCCAGCCCGCGCTGGCGGGCGTTTCCATTGCTGTCGGGCGCGCGGGCAAGCTCGCTTGCAGGCTGCGCTCGCGCGCGGGCGACGCCGATAGGTGTAACGCCGTTACACCGCTCGGAGTCCCCCCATGCCCGAACACGCGAAGACCGCGCGCCGCGGCCGGCACGCGACGCGCCGCGCGATCCTCGAGGCGACGCAGGCGCTGTTGTTCGAGCTGGGCGCCGAGCAGCTGACGATTCGCCGCGTGGAGGAGCGCTCGGGCTTCAAGGCCCCGACGATCTACCACCACTTCCGCGACAAGACGGGGCTGATCGACGCGCTGCTCGAGGAACGCTGCGCCGAGCTCTACGCAACGCTGTGTAGGGTGCCGCGCGGTGGCGAGCCCATCGCCTACCTGCGCGACCTGGCGCGTGCCTATCTGGAGTTCGGCCTCGCGAACGCCACGCAGTACGCGCTGATCTCCGCGCCGCGCACCGAGACCGCCGAGCTGATTCCGTCGGCCGAGGCCGCGCGCCGGCTCGTGTTCCGCGCGCTGGTCGAGGCCTGCCGCTCGCGCGGCGCGGCGCTCCCCGATCCCGAGGCCGTGTTCCAGGCCGTGTGGGCGGTGCTGCACGGCGTGGTCGCGCTGCGCGTGTCGCGGCCGGACCATCCGTGGCGGCCCGAGCTCGTCAGCCTGGCCCTGGCGACGATCGAGCGCGGCATCGTGACCGCGGGAGCCGTGCCGTGAGCCGCCGTGCGCTCGCGCTCGCCCTCGCCATGGCGGCTCTGGCGTGCAGCCGGCAGAAGACGGCCCCCCGGGCGGCCGCGCACGCCGTGGTGCTCGCGCCGGTCGAAGTGACCGACGTCGAGGAGCGCGTCGCCGCGACGGGCCAGATCCTCGCGAAGCAGCGCGCCGACGTGGCCGCGCAGGTGCCCGGCGAGGTCACTTCGATCGTCGTCGACGAGGGCCAGCCCGTCGCCGAGGGCGCCGTGGTGATCGAGATCGATCCCGAGCGCCGCGCGCTCGACCTGGACCGCGCGCGCGCTCGCCTTTCCGAGGCGGGCTCGGGGCTCCTCGACGCGCAGCGCCAGAACGCGCGCACACACGCGCTGGCGCGACACCAGGTGGCGTCGAAGACGCAGCTCGACCAGGCCGACACCGCGCTCGAAGCCGCGCGCTCGCGCGTGCAGGCCGCACAGGCCGACCTCGGCGCGGCGGAGCGCGCGAGCGCCGACTCGCGCGTCGCCGCGCGCTTCCCGGGCGTGATCGGCCGGCGCTTCGTGTCGCGCGGCGAGTACGTGCAGCCGGGCCAGAAGCTCTTCGAGCTGGTCTCGCTGGATCCCGTCGAGGTCGAGTTCTCGCTGCCGGAGTCGGACGCGAGCCGGCTGCGCCTCGGCCTGCCGCTGGCGATCTCGGTCGCGCCCTATCCCGGCGAGCTCTTCCATGCCGAGGTCACGATGATCTCGCCGGAGATCGACGAGCGCACCCGCACCTTGCGCGTGAAGGCCGCGCTGCCGAACCCCGACGGCCGCTTGCGGCCGGGTCTGTTCGCGCGCGCCGACCTCGGCATCGCGCGCCGCTCGAACGTGCTGCTCGTGCCCGAAGAAGCGGTGCTGCAGCGCGCGGACGGCGCAGTCGTGTTCCGCGCCGTCGACAACGGCACCAAGGCGGAGCGCAAGCGCGTCGAGCTCGGGCCGATCCGCGCGGGCATGGCCGAGATCGACGGCGGACTCGCGAAGGGCGACGTGGTGGTCGTGCGCGGCCACTCGACGCTCGCCGACGGCGCCGCGATCGTGGCGCGCAACGCGGACGGCTCGCCCGTCGTGCCGGCGGCGGCGGCGCCGTGAACCTCGTCGACCTCTGCATCGCGCGTCCCGTGCTGACGCTGATGCTGATGCTCTCGCTCGTCGTGTTCGGCGTGCTCGGCTACTGCGAGCTCGGCGTCGACCAGCTGCCGAACATGGAGTTCCCCGTCGTCACCGTCACGGCGCAGCTGCCGGGCGCGAGCCCCGAGACGATGGAGGAGGACGTCACCGAGGTCCTCGAAGAGAACTTGAACACGATCGCCGGCCTGCGCTCGCTGCGTTCGACCACCACGCAGGGCGCAGCGATGATCACCGCCGAGTTCGAGCTCGAGCGCGACATCGACCAGGCCGCGCAGGACGTGCGCGACAAGGTCGCGCGCGCGCGCGTGAACCTGCCGCGCGAGCTCGACCCGCCCGTGATCGACAAGCGCAGCTTGTCGTCGAGCCCCATCATCTGGCTGTCGCTGGCGTCGGAGCGGCCGCAGGTCGAGGTCACCGAGTACATCAAGAACTCGGTGAAGCCGGTGCTCGAGACACTGCCGGGGGTCGCCTCGACCGAGATCTTCGGCAAGCGCGAGCGCGCGATCCGCATCTGGCTCGACGGCGACGCGCTGCGCGCGCGCGGGCTCGCCGTGACCGACGTGGTGTCGGCGATCCAGCGCGAGCACATCGACCTGCCCGCCGGCCGCATCGAGAGCCACGCCCTCGAGTACACGCTGAAGACCGAGGCCGAGTTCGAGTCCGTGGAGACGCTCTCGAACCTGATCGTGGCCGACGTCGGCGGTGCGCGCGTGCGCCTCGGCGACGTGGCGAAGGTGGAGGACGGCGCCGAGGACGAGCGCTATCTGGCGCGCTTCAACGGGTCGGCGGGTGCCGGCATCGGCATCTTGAAGCAGTCGCGCGCGAACACGGTCGAGATCGCAAACCGCACGCACGACGCCATCGACGAGCTGCGCAAGACGCTGCCCGAAGGCATGAGCTTCCCCACGCGGGACCAGGTGATCGACTTCTCGTCGTCGATCCGCGAGTCGGTCGCGGAGACCGAGTTCGCGCTCGTGTTCGGCGCCCTGCTCGCCACGCTGACCGTGCTGCTGTTCCTGCGCCGCGTGCGGCCGACGCTCGTGATCGGCACGTCGATTCCGCTCTCGCTCGTGGCCGCGTTCGGCGCCATGTGGGTGTTCGGGTTCACGATCAACACGATGACGCTCCTGGCGCTGGCGCTCGCGGTCGGCGTGGTCATCGACGATGCGATCATCGTGCTCGAGAACATCGAGCGCCGGCGCGAGGCGGGCGAGTCGCCGCGCGAGGCGGCGTCGAACGGTGCGCGGCAGATCGCGTTCGCCGCGACCGCCGCGACGCTCTCGATCGCCATCGTGTTCCTGCCCGTCGTGTTCGTGCGGGGCATCGTCGGCAGCTTCCTGCGCGAGTTCGGGCTCACCGTCGCGGCGTCGGTCGCATTCTCGCTCTTCGTCGCGCTCACGCTCATCCCCATGCTGGCCGCGCGCATGCCGGCGGAGCCGCCGCGGAGCCGCGGCGTGTTCCGCACGCTCGAGCTCGGCTTCGAGGCGCTCGAGCGCCGCTACGTGCAGCTGCTCGACTGGGCGTTCGCGCACCGCGCGGCGGTGCTGTTGCTCGCGCTGGCCTCGTTCGGCGTGGCACTCTGCTTCGGCTCGCTGCTTGGCTCGGAGTTCTTCCCGCCGCAGGACGAGGGCCGCGTGTTCGCCATGTTCGAGACGCCGCCCGGCACCTCGCTCGCGGGCACGACGGAGCGCGTGAAGCAGGCCGAGAAGTGGATGCTCTCGCAGCCGGAGACGATCGGGCTCTTCGACGGCGTCGGCATCTCGGGCCCCGAGGGCCCCGGCGACGTCACGCAGGCCGTGCTCGTCGCCATCTTGAAGCCGCGCAGCGAGCGCAGCCGCAGGGTGCAGGACATCATGGTCGCCGCGCGCGAGGCGTTCCGGAACGTCCCGGGGCTGGAGGCGCGGGTGTTCGACCCGACGTCTGCGCTCGGCGGCGACGCGCGCGGCGAGCTCGAGTTCGCGCTGCGCGGGAACCTGTCGATCGACCAGCTCGACCACTTGTCGGACGAGATCCTGCAGAAGCTGCGCGCCACGCCGGGCTTCGTGGACCTGTCGAAGTCGCTCAAGATCGGCCTGCCCGAGCTGCGCATCGTGCCCGACCGCGAGAAGTGCAGCGCGCTCGGCGTCGACGCGCGCGGCCTGTCCGAAATCGTGCAGGCCGGGATGGGTGGGCTCGACGTCGCCAAGTTCAAGGAGAACGGCCACCGCTACGACATCCGCGTGCGCCTGGCCGACGCGTTCCGCGCCGACCCCGAGGCGATCGGCGGGCTCTACGTGCGCACCCGCGACGGCGGCGTCGCCGAGCTGCGCAACCTGGCGAGGATCGAGGTCGGCGCCGCGCCGTCGATGATCACCCGCGACCAGCGCCAGCGCAGCGTGACCATCTCCGCGAACCTGGAGGGCATCCCCGTCGGCGAGGCGATCCAGATCGTGCGCGAGACCACGCGCGGCATGCTGCCCGAAGGCGCGAGCCTGCAGTTCGGCGGCAGCGCGCAGCAGTTCCTGGAGAGCCTGCGCCAGTTCGAGCTCGCGATCGGCCTCGCGGTGCTCGTGATCTACATGGTGCTCGCCGCGCAGTTCGAGAGCCTGCTCCACCCGCTCACCGTCATGCTGGCGCTGCCGCTGGCGATGGTCGGCGCGTTCGGCGGCCTGCTCGGCATGCACCTGTTCCGGGCGGGGATGACGATCAACCTGTTCAGCGTGATCGGGATCATCCTGCTGATGGGACTCGTGACCAAGAACTCGATCCTGCTCGTCGACTTCGCGAACGAGCTGCGCGCGCGCGGCGTGGACAAGCGCACGGCGATGCGCCAGGCGGCGCCGGTGCGCATGCGGCCCGTGCTGATGACCGCGGTGTCGATGATCCTCGGCGTGCTGCCCGCGGCGGCCGGCGTCGGCCCGGGCGCCGAGACCCGCGCGCCGATGGCCGTCGCCACGGGCGCGGGCATGCTGTCGTCGGTCGTGCTCACGCTCGTCGTCGTGCCGGTGTTCTACGTCGTGCTCGACGACGCCGTCGAGCGCGTGCGCGCGGCGTTCGCGCTGCGCGCGGGCCGAGCGGCCCCGGACGCGAACGCGCGCTAGCGTACCCGCCCGCCATGCGAGCGAGGCAGCTGGAACCGCGCCCGGCGCCGGCGCGCGGTCCGCTGCGCCGCCCCGCCCTGTCCGAGCTGCCCCTGCGCGGCTACCGGCTGGAGCGCTGGACCGAGGCGTGCTTCGGCGCCGGGCCCGCGCTCATGGAGGGCGGCTTCGTCGGCGTGATCGCCGACAAGCTCTTCCACGTACACCCCGCGGTGTTGGCGCTCGTCACCGCCGCACCGATGTTCGGCAACCTGTCGAGCTCGCTCTGGGCGCGGCTCGCGCACGGGCGCCGGCGCGTGCCGTGGACGGCCGCGCTCATGGCGGCCTTCACGCTCTGCGTGGCCGGCGTGGTCGCCATTCCCGAAGGCACGGCCGGCGCGGCGCTCCTCGTCGGGCTGCAGATCGTCTCGCGCCAGCTGCTCGGCGGAGTCACGACGCTGCGCAGCATCGTCTGGACCCTCAACTACGGCCGCGAGGTGCGCGGCAAGCTGACGGCGCGGCTGTCGATGATCTCGACGGTGTCGTTCGTGGCCACCTCGTGGCTGGGCGGACAGCTCCTGGAGGCGAACCCGCAGAACTTCCGTCTCGCGTACGCGCTGGGCGCGTTGGCCTCCGCGGTGGGGGTGTTCGCGTTCTCGCGCGTGCCCCTCGCCGGCGAGGCCGAGCACCTCGCCGAGGAGCGCAGCGCCGCCCACCACGCCACGGGCGGCGTGCTGGCGCTGCTGCGCGCCGATCGGCTCTACGCGCGCTTCCTGGGCTGGCAGATGATCGGCGGCATCTCGAACATGATGGTCGAGGCGCCGGTGCTGTATCTCGTCTCGCGCGAGATGCAGGCCAGCTACTCGGAGTCGATCGCCGCGACCATGGTCGTGCCGTTCGCGCTCGCACTCGTGACGATCCCCTTCTGGGCGCTCTTCATCGACCGCGTGCACGTCACCGCGTTCCGCGCGGTGCACGGCTGGACGTTCACCTTGTCGCAGCTGCTCTTGTGGCTCGGCGCGGGCGTGCACTCGCTGCCGCTCGTCTTCGTGTCGCGCTGCGTGCAGGGCGCGGCGCGCGGCGGCGGCGCGCTGGCCTGGAGCCTCGGTCACAACGACTTCGCGACGCGCGAGCGCGCCGGCCTCTACATGGGCGTGCACGTGACGCTCACCGGCATCCGCGGCGCGATCGCACCGTTCCTCGGCATGGCGCTCTACGTCGGCTGGAGCGCGCACTCGCTCTACGGAGGTGCACTCGAGCTGCCGGCGTGGCGCGGGCTCGGCGACGGCTTGATGCCGGTCGCCGCCGCGCTGTCGGCGGCGTCGGCGATCGGCTTCCGGCGCCTGCAGAAGAGCATCCAGGCGCTTCAGACCTGAGCGAGGCGCGCCGATCGGGCTCGAAGTGGGGCGCGCATGAACCCGCACGAGCAGCTCGAGGTCCTCCGGCACGCCGACGCGCCGCTCGCGCTGCGCCGCATCCTGGAGCGGTCCGTCCGGCCCGGCATGCGCGTCCTCGACGCCGGCTGCGGTGTCGGCGTCGCCGCGCTCTGGGCGGCGCGCGCGGGCGCGCAGGTGGTCGCCGTCGACCTGGGCCAGACCCAGCTCGCCCGCCGCCTCGCCGAGGCCAACCGGGTGGCCGACCACGTGCGCTGGGTGCGCGGCGACCTGGCGCGGCTGCAGCGCGACGACCTGGGCGCGCAGTTCGACCTGATCGTCGCGCCGCGCTGCGAGGGCGACCTGCGCCACGACGAGGGCGTCATGCGCCTCATCGCGCAGCTCGTCGAGCGCTTCCTCGCGCCGGGCGGGCGCCTCTTGCCGGACTGCATCACGACCCGCGCCTGCGCGCTGGAGTGGAACGAGCAGGATCTGCCGAGCCGGCTGCGCGAGGTGCGCACCGAGATCGAGGCGCTGCGCGGCCGCTTCGGCCTCGCCTTCGAGCCGCTGCTCGAGGACCTCGGCCGGCCGCCGAACCCGCGCTGGTTCCCGGAGCGGCGCGACGACGGCCGGCTCGCGCGCGACGGCGCTCGCCTGCTCGGCCGCGCCGAGGAGCTGCACCGGCTCGAGGCGGGCCGTGGCTTCGAGCCGCTGCCGAAGTCCGCGCGCGTGCAGATCGCGTCGCCCGGGACGCTCACCGGAGTGTTGTTCACGCAGTCGCTCTCGTTCGGCGACGACGTGTTCGCCGAGCACGAGTCACTCGCCTGGGTGGCCGAGCCGTTGCGCGTCGAGCCCGGCGAGCGCGTGTCGTTCGCGCTCGACGCGCGCTGGCGCGAGACGAACGCCCTCGGCCTGGCACTGCACGAGCAGAACGCGGGCTAGCGGGCCTTCTCGTCGCTCGCCGCGGCCGGCTCGACCAGCACGACCTCGAGCGCACGCAGCCGCTCGAGCTCGACGCGCTGATTGCGCGCCTCGTCCTTCTTGAGCTCGAGCTCACCGCGCAGGACGAGGTACGCCTTGTCCAGCGTCTCCCAGCGGCCCTTGTACTTGGCCGCGTCTCGCCGCGCGGCCTCGAGGTCTGCCGCGAGCTTGGCGAGCTTGGCCTCGGCGCCGCTCGCGCGGTGCTCCAGCGCATCGGCGGCGCTCCGGTCCGCGAGCGGCGCGAGCTCGGCGACGCGCGCGTTCGCGCGTCCGAGCTCCGCCGACGCACGCGACGCGTCAGCGGCTGCGCGCTCCACTTCGGCGTGTAGCCGCACGATCTCGTCGCGCGCCGCGCGGCTGTCGGCCTTCTCGGCGGCGAGCTCGCCTTCGAGCGCGCGAATGCGCGCGGGCGCGCTCTTCTCCTCCTCGCGCTCGTCGCCCGCGCGGCGCTTCAGCTTGTCGTACTTCTTGCGCAGCTCGGAGAGCTCCTCGCCGCGCGCGCGCAGCTCGGTCGCGCGCTGCTCGAGGCGCTTCTGCGTGGCCTCGAGCTCCTGCGCGCGCTCGGCCAGCGCCGCGTCGCTCGCCTGCGCCGCCGCGCGCGCGGCGCGCAGCGAGGCGAACAGGATCCCCGCGGCGGCTGCGGCGACTGCGAACGCGAGCCAGCCGAGCAGCGCCGGGCTCATGACGCCCGCGCCACGAGCTTCTGGATGGCGTCCCGCCCGACACACCCCGCGTTCATGATGCTCGTGCCACCAGCTTCTGGATGGCATCCACGAGCGCCGGCCACGTGCCGCGCGGCAGCGCGTGGCCCATGCCGTCGATGAGCAAGAGCTCGCTGCCCGCGATCGCCTGGTGCGTGTCGAGCCCGCCCTCGACGGGGACGAGCGGGTCCTCGAGCCCGTGGATGACGAGCGCGGGCACGTCGAGCTCCGCGAGCGCCTCGCGCCGGCTGCCCGACGCCATGATCGCGGTGATCTGGCGCGCGATGCCCTGCGGATAGAAGGCGCGGTCCCAGAAGCGCCCGGCGTTGCGGCGCCCGCGCTCCTCGTCGAACGGGAAGCCCGAGCCGTGGAAGAGGCGCTGCGTCGCGAGCGAGTGCTCGACGTAGCCCGCGCGGTCGGCCGGCGCGGGCAGACCCAGACGCGCCATCGCCTCGGGCTTCGCGGGCGGCAGCCCGGGCGCGCCCGTCGTCGACATGATCGAGACGAGCGAGCGCACGCGCTTCGGGTGCGCGATGGCGAGCGACTGCGCGACCATGCCGCCCATCGACGCGCCCACGACGTGCGCGGCGGGCAGCTCCAGGTGGTCGAGCAGGCCCGCGGCGTCGTCGGCCATGTCGCGCAGCGTGTAGGCCACGCCGAGCGGCTGGCCCGCGCTGCGCCGCGCGAGCACTTCGGCCGCAGTCGGCGCGGGCGCGCCGTCCAGGTGCGTGGAGAGCCCGACGTCGCGGTTGTCGAAGCGCACGACGAAGTGGCCGCGCCGCGCGAGGCCGAGCACGAACTCGTCGTCCCACGCGATCATCTGCGCGCCCAGGCCCATGACGAGCAGGAGGGCGGGATCGGCCGGGTTGCCCGCGACGTCGTACTCCAGCTCGATCCCATTGCTGCGCGCGCGGGCCACGCCGGGATGATACGCGAATCGCGCTATTCGGAGAGCGCGAGGTCCAGGCGCGACAGCCAGGCGGCGTCGGCCTGCTGGCGCGCGCGCAGCTCGCGCTCGAGCGCGAGCGCACTGTCGCGGAAGCCGAGCGCGCCGAGCGCTTCGACCGCACGGGCCGCGCGCTCGGCGCTCGCGCCCGGCGTCAGTGCCGCGGCGCGTTCGCGCGCGCCCGCGGCCAGTCGCTCGCGCATGCGCCCCGACAGCGGGAGCTCGAGCGAAGCCCCGCTGCGCGGCGCCGCCCCTGCGACCTCCACGCGCACGCTGCGCGGCGTGGGATCGACCGGGACGCCCAGCAGCGCGAGCAGGTCGACGCGCACGCGGCCGTCCGGGTCGGTCGGCAGCGTCGCGTGCGAGCTCCGGTCGAGCGACACCGCGACGGGCACGCCCGCGAGCGGGCGCGTGGCGCGGTCGGTCTCGCTCCCGAGCTCGCGCGTCTTGCGCGACACCTCGACGCCGCGCACGCGCGTCGGCGACTCGACGTTCATGGCAGGGTTGAGCGCCGCAAACGACCAGTCGAGGCCGCCTTCGATGAAGTCGTTCGGGATGAGGCCGAGGCAGAGCTTGTTCGAGGCCTTCACGCCCACGAAGAACGGCACGGCGACGAGCCCGGCGGGCACCTCCCACAGCTCGTTCTGCGCGCGCCAGGGCGTCTCTTCGTCCAGGTGCACGAGCGTCTCGCGCCGGCGCACGCGCACGGTCTCGTCGATCGAGACCACGAGGTCCAGCGCGGGCGACGCCGCGACCGGCGCGGGCGCGTCGATGCGGGTGTACGCCGCGGTGACTTCGCGCGACTCGTACTCGCGCACTTCGTCGTCGAAGCGCACGTGGTTCGCGCAGCCCAGGGCCGCAGCGCCACACAGAGCGAGTGCGGCCACGCGTCGCAGCATCGGACTCTTCTCGACTTTCGAGACGAGCCGATTGATGGGCTCATGAACACGCAGCGCGCGCGCAGGTCACGCGCAGCCGGGATGAGTCAGGCGAGCATCTTCCGGCCGCTCTGAATCACCTGCTCGGCCTGCGCTGCAGGTGCGGGCGGCGCGGGCACCGCGCGGCCGCGCTGCACGGCGGGGCGCTTCGACACGGCCTCGCGCCACCGCGACAAGTGAGTCAGGCCGTCGAGCGACACGCCGGCCCACTCGTGGATCGACACCCACGGCCACGTCGCGATGTCCGCCAGCGAGTAGTCACCCGCGAGATATTCCGCCTCCCCCAGCCGGCGGTCGAGCACTTCGTAGAGCCGGCGTGTCTCGTTCTGGTAGCGGTCGATCGCGTACTGGATCTTCTCGGGCGCGTAGCGGAAGAAGACGTTCGCCTGGCCCTGCATCGGCCCGACGCCGCTCATCTGGAACATCAGCCACTGCATGACGAGGGAGCGCGCCTTCGTGTCGGCCGGCCAGAGCTTTCCGGCGCGCTCGGCCAGGTAGACGAGGATGGCGCCCGACTCGAACACCGCGAAGTCGCCGTTGGCGCGGTCGACGATCGCCGGGATGCGCCCGTTCGGGTTGATCGCGAGGAACCACGGCTCCTTCTGCTCGAGCTTGTCGAGCCGGATCGGGTGCACGGTGTAGGGCAGCCCGAGCTCCTCGAGCGCGATCGAGGCCTTCCAGCCGTTCGGCGTCGGTGCGGTGTAGAGATCGATCATGGCTCCCCTCTAGACTGCGCGCGTGCCCTTCGTGATCGCGCTGTGCGCCGCCGTGGCGCTCTTGCTGCTCGCAGAGTACCGCGAATCGCGCGCGGGCGTGTGGCTCGCGAAGCCGCTCGCCTCGGCGATCTTCGTGGTCGCGGGGCTCGCGAACGGCGTCGACGACTGGACGTACGCGCGGCTGGTCGTCGCCGCGCTCGCGCTGTCGTGGCTCGGCGACGTGCTGCTCATTCCCGCGGGCCGGCCCGCGGCGTTCCAGGCCGGCATCGCCGCGTTCGCGCTCGCGCACGTGGCCTACGTGCTCGCGTTCCTCTGGCGCGACTTCGACCCGGCGCGAGCCGCGCTATGCGCGGTGCCGGCCGCCATCGCGCTGTGGGCGGCCGCGCGCTGGCTGCGCCCGCACGTGCCGCGCGAGCTCGCGTTCGCGGTGCGGGCGTACATGGGAATCCTCTCCGCGATGCTCGTCGCCGCGGCGGGCGCATCGCGCGCGGACCCGGCGATCTTCGCGGGCGGCCTGCTCTTCTACCTGTCCGACCTGACGGTCGCGCGCGACCGCTTCGTGTCGCCCGGTTTCACAAACGGCGCCGTTGGTCTGCCGCTCTACTACGCGGCGCAGCTCGTTCTCGCGCGCACGCTGCTGCACCCGGGTTAGGATGCGCGCATGAGCGCCGTTCGCGCTGCGCTGATCGGCGCAGGAAACCGCGGCCGCCACGTGTTCGGCGCGTTCGCGCTGCGCTTCCCCCAGAAGCTCCGCATCGTCGCGCTCGCGGAGCCGCGCGAGGACCGGCGCAGCGTCACGGCCGCCGAGCACGGGCTCGCACGCGAGCAGACGTTCACGGATTGGCGCGAGCTCTTCGCCGCCGCGCCGGAGTGCGACGCGGCGATCGTCGCCACGAGCGACACCGACCACGTCGAGCCGGCGCTCGAGGCGCTCGCGCGCGGCTACCACGTGCTCCTGGAGAAGCCGATCGCGCCCGATGCGCCCGACTGCCTGCGCATCGTCGACGCGGCCGAGCGCGCGGGCCGCATCCTGCAGATCGGCCACGTGCTCCGCTACATGGACTTCTACGCGCGCGTACACGAAATCGTGTCGAGCGGCACGCTCGGCGCGCTGCAGCTCGTCGACCTGCGCGAGCACGTGTCGTACTGGCACATGGCGCATTCCTACGTGCGCGGGAAGTTTCGCAACCGCCAGGTCGCGGCGCCCTTCCTGCTCGCCAAGAGCTGCCACGACCTCGACCTGCTCACGTGGTTCGCGGGCAGCCCCGCCGTGCAGGTGGCGTCGTTCGGCGCTCTCTCGGCGTACGTGCCCGAGCACGCGCCCCCCGGTGCGCCCGAGCGGTGCAGCGCGCGCTGCCCCGTGCAGGCCACGTGCCCGTGGGACGCCGAGCGCTTCTATCTGGCGCCCGAAGACTCGGTCGCGCGCTTCTGGCCGTTCTCGGATCTCTCGCCCGATCCGACGCGCGAGGCGCGTCGGCGGGCGCTCGCCGAGAGCCCGTACGGCCGCTGCGTGTTCCGCTGCGACAATGACGTGATGGATCACCAGACGGTGTCGGTCGCGTTCGAGAGCGGGCTGGTCGGCACGCTGGGCGTGCACGGCAGCGCGAGCGAGGAGCGCCGCACCATTCGCGTGTCGGGCCTCTACGGCGAGCTGCGCGGCGTGATGCAGACGGGGCTCATCGAAGTGTGGCGTCACGGCGCGGCGCAGCTCGAGACGATCCGCATCTCGGCGTCGCCCGCCGGCCACGCGCGCGGCGACCGCGCGCTCATCGACCACTTCTGCCGCATCGTCGCCGACGGCGCGCGCGAAGAGGCGCTCACCTCGGGCCGCATCTCGCTCGACAGCCACCTGCTCGGCTTCGCCGCCGAGCGCGCCCGGCTCGAGGGGCGGGTGGTCGACATGGCGGCCTATCGCGCGGAAGTCGAGCGGGCCGCGCGCTAGTCGGGCAGCTCGCCGCCTTCGCGCACGAGGCGCTCGAACTCGGCAGCCGGCAGCGGCCGGCCGAACAGGTAGCCCTGCATGCGCTCGCAGCCGAGCTCGACGAGCAAGTCGCGCTCCTCGCGCGTCTCGACGCCTTCGGCGATCACGTCGAGGCGCAGCTCTTCGGCCACCGCGAGCACCGCGCGCGTGATCGCGGCACGCGCGGGGTCGTTCGCGATGTCGCGCACGAACGCCTGGTCGAGCTTCAGCGCGCTGGCGGGGAACTGGCCCAGCACGGCCAGGCTCGAGTAGCCGGTGCCGAAGTCGTCGATCGCGAGCCCGACGCCCAGCTCGCGCAGGCGGCGCAGCGCGGCCTGCGTCTGCTGCGGGTCTTCGATCAGCGCGTTCTCGGTGAGCTCGACCTCGAGGTGGCGCGGGTCGAGGCCCGTCTCGCGCAGAATCGCCGTGATGCGGTCCGCCAGCTTGGCGTCGCGGAATTGCCGTCGTGACACGTTCACGGCCACGCGGAAGTCGCCGAGCCCCGCGCGTTCCCACGCCTTCTTCTGCTCGCACGCCGTGCGCAGCACCCACTCGCCGATCGGCGCGATGAGACCATTTGCTTCGGCGAGCGAGATGAACTCGCCCGGCGGGATCATGCCGCGCTCCGGGTGCTGCCAGCGGATGAGCGCCTCGCAGCCGATGAGCGCGCGCTTGCCGACGTCGATCTGCGGCTGGTAGTAGAGCGAGAACTGCCCGCGGTCGAGCGCCTCGCGCAGCAGGACTTCGAGCTGCATGCGCTCGAAGGAATCGCCGCGCATCTCGGACGAGTAGAACTGATACTGGCCGCGGCCGATCTCCTTCACGCGGTGGAGCGCCACGTCCGCGCTGCGCAGCAGCGCGTCGGGGTCTTCGCCGTCCTCGGGGTAGATCGCGACGCCGATGCTGGGCGTGACGTAGATCTCGCTCCCCGCCACGTCGTGCGGGCGGGCGATGTTGTCGAGGATCTTGCGCGCGACGATGCCGGCGTCGTCGCGGCCCGACAAGCTGGTGAGCACCACGCCGAACTCGTCGCCGCCGAAGCGCGCCGCGATGTCGCTGCCGCGCACGCACGCGCGCAGGCGCTTCGCGACCGACTGCAACAGCGCGTCGCCCGTCGAGTGGCCGAGGTTCTCGTTCACGCGGTCGAAATGGTCCAGGTTGATCGTCAGCACCGCGAGCGTGTGCCCGTAGCGACGCGCGTAGCCCATGGTGCGGCGCGCGAACTCGCGGAAGTAGGCGCGGTTCGCCAGATCGGTGAGCGCGTCGTGCGTCTCGAGATAGCGCTTGCGCCGCTCGGTGTGCTCCATCGCTTCGGTCGAGCGGCGCAGCGCGTCGACCGTGGTGCGGAACGCCTGCTGGCCCTGCTCTGCCGCCTGCCGCTCGGCCTTCGCGCGCGCGAGCAGCTCGAGCCGCGCCGCTGCGATGCGCGCGTGCACGGGCACGACCAGCGCGTCGTCGGCGCCGAGCTCGAGGCAGCGCGCGAGCTCGTCCTGCTCGAACGCGTGGGCGGCGACCAGGAGCGGCACGCCGTCGAGCGCCGGCTCGGCGCGCAGCTCGGCACACCGCGCCGCGCCCGAGCCCGCATTGCCGGCCAGGCACAGCACGACCACCGCGGGCTCGAGCTCGGCAGCCGCGCGCACCGTCGCTTCCGACCACGGCCGCACGCAGCCCTCGAGCTCGCCGCCGACGAGCGCGTCGGCGAGCGCGCGCGCACTTCCGCTGCCGTCGTCGATGATCAGAACCCGGGGCATTTCTGTGCCGAGCACCCGCAAGCGCCTTTGCGCACGCCTTCGGAAGAAATTCGGCAAGGAACGCAGAACGGTGTAGGGCGTGGCGGACCTGTCGCCTAGTAGCGCAACACCGCTTCGACACGCGTGCCGTCGAGCGCCTTCCGGCCCTCGAGGAAGCCGAGCTCGATCAGGAACCCCGCGCCGACGACTTCGCCGCCGAGCGCGCGCACCAGCCGCGCCGTCGCGGCCGCGGTGCCGCCGGTGGCGATCACGTCGTCGAGAATGAGCACGCGCTGGCCCTCGCGCACGGTGTCGCTGTGCATCTCGATCTCGGCGCTGCCGTACTCGAGCTGGTAGCTCTCGCGCCGCGTCTCCCACGGCAGCTTGCCCTGCTTGCGCGCGATGCCGAAGCCCGCGCCGAGCGCGAGCGCCACCGGCGCGCCGAAGATGAAGCCGCGCGACTCGATGCCCACCACGAGGTCGACCTTCGCCTTCGCGAACGGCGCGGCCAACATCTCGCACGCCAGCCGCAGCGATTCGCGGTCCTGCAACAGCGGCGTGATGTCCTTGAACAGGATCCCCGGCCGCGGGAAGTCGGGCACGTCGCGAATGCGCGCGGCAAGCTTCTGCGTGGTGGCGTCGGCGCTCATCGCACTACTGCAGATAGGCCAGCGGATCGCGCGGCGTGTTGTCGGTGCGGATCTCGAAGTGCAGGTGCGGCGTCGTGGCGTTGCCCGTCGCACCGACCTCGGCGATCGCCTCGCCCTTCTCGACGAAGTCGCCCACGTGCACGAGCAGCTTCGAGTTGTGCGCGTACACGGAATAGAGTCGGCCCGCGTGCTTGATGACGATCATCTTGCCATAGCCCTCGAGCGACGCATCCGCGTGGATCACGCGCCCCGCCTCGGCCGCGAGCACGCGCGTGCCGCGCGGCGCGCGGATGTCGATGCCTTCGTGCAAGTGCCCGTGGCGCATGCCGAAGCGGCTGATGATCTCGCCGTCCACGGGCCAGCCGAAGTGCGGATCGCCGCCGATCGTGCCGCGCGGGTCGCGCGACGCGTAGGTGCGGGCGTCGTCGCGGCGCGCCGGCACGTCGGCGCCGGCAGCGGGCACGCGGAGCCGCGCGCCGGTCGCGACCGAGCGCACGTCGCTGATGCCGTTCGCGGCCATGATCGCGTCGACCGTCGTCCCGTAGCGCTTCGAGATGCGCCAGAGCGTCTCGCCGGGCGCCACCGTGTGCAGCAGCACCGTGCGCCGCGCGCCCGGATCCGGCTGGGTGACGGGCGGGAGCGGCGCGCCTTCGGGCGGCAGCTCGCGCGAGCGCGGCCCCGGGCCCTCGGCCGAGCCGCACGCGGCGGCAGCCAGCACCACCAGGCCCGCCAGCGCGAGCCGGATCCGGATCAATCGAGCGCCTTCCGGCGCCTGTGTCGCCAGACGTACACCCCGATCAGGACAGCCACCCCTCCGAACAGCCAGAGGGTCGCCTTGTGGAGCAGCGGGCGCCAGAGGGCCTCGTTCTGCCCGGCCAGGTAGCCCAGGGCGACCAGGATGGAGCTCCACAGCCCCGCCCCCAGGGTCGTGTAGAGCGCAAAGCGCGGGAAGTTCATCTGCGCCACGCCGGCGGGTATCGAGATCAGGTGCCGGATGCCCGGGATGAGCCGCCCGATGAAGGTCGTGATCTCGCCATGGCGGGCGAAGTAGCGGTCCGCCGCGTCCAGGCGCTCCCGGGTCACGCCCACGTAGCCCCCGATGCGCTCCATGACCGGCCGGCCCAGCCACATCGAGACCGTGTAGTTGAGCGTGGCGCCGATCAGGCTGCCGATCGCGCCGGAGAGGGCCGCCAGCACCGGGTCCATCCTGCTCTGCGAGGCCAGGTAGCCGGCCGGGATCAGCGCCGCCTCGCTGGGAAACGGCAGGATGGTCGACTCGATGGCCATCATGATCACGATCCCCGCGTAGCCCCACTCGTGGACCGTGTTGATGATCCAGTCGAAGATCCCCTCGAGCACAGTCCCCTCCGTTCCCAGCGGCCCCGCCGCGCACCGACGCTATACTGCGCGGCCGGTTCGGGGCGTAGCGCAGCTTGGTAGCGCGTCTGAATGGGGTTCAGAAGGTCCCCGGTTCAAATCCGGGCGCCCCGACCAGGAAA
>DATJZN010000002.1:0-12271 GCA_035499075.1 Myxococcota bacterium
TCGAGCGCGGACTCGATCGTGAAGCGGCGCGGCGGGGTGAGGATCTCGGCCTCGTCGTGGCCGGTGTTGCGCACGTTGGTGAGCTTCTTGGCGCGCGCGACGTTCACGTTCATGTCGTTCGCACGGCGGTTCTCGCCGACGACCTGGCCCTCGTAGACGCTCTCGCCCGAGCCGATGAACATGGTGGCGCGCTCCTGGATGCTGAACAGCGCGTGCGCGGTCGAGCGCCCGGTCTCGCTGGCGACGATCGCGCCGACGCCGCGCCCCGTGAGCTCGCCCGCGAACGGCTCGTAGCCGCGCACGGTGCGGTAGAGTGTGCCCTCGCCGCGCGTGTCGGTGAGGAACTCGGTGCGGTAGCCGAACAGGCCGCGGCTGGGCACGATGAAGTTGAGCAGCGTGCGCGCGCCTCGGTTCTCCATCTGCGTGAGCCGGCCGCGCCGCGCGCCGAGCTTCTCCATCACCGCGCCCGTCGCCTCCTGCGGCACTTCGGCGACGACGTCCTCGACGGGCTCGCAGCGGACGTGGTCGATCGTGCGCTCGATGATCTGCGGCTGCGACACCGCGAACTCGTAGCCCTCGCGGCGCATCGTCTCGACCAGCACCGCGATCTGGAGCTCGCCGCGGCCCGCCACCTCGAACGTGTCGGTCGCCTCGCCGCCGGCGACGCGGATCGACACGTTCGTCAGCTGCTCGCGGCGCAGGCGATCGCCGATCTGGCGGCTCGTGACGAACTTGCCTTCCTGGCCCGCGAACGGCGACGTGTTCACCGAGAAACGCACCGACACCGTCGGCGGATCGATCGCGATCCGCGGCAGAGCTTCGAGCGCGTCGAGCGCGCACACGGTGTCCCCGATCTCGATCGCGTCGACGCCCGCGATGATCGCGATCTCGCCGGCCGACGCGCTCTCGCGCTCCACGCGCTCGAGCCCGTGCGGCGCGAACAGCTTCGTCACGCGGAAGCTCTGGGGCTCGCCCGACTCGGGGATGCGCACGACGGTGACGCCGCGCTTCAGCGTGCCGCGCTCGACGCGGCCGATCACGAGCCGGCCGACGAACTCGTCCCAGCCGAGCGTCACGGCCTGGAACTGCAGCGGCCCCTCCACGTCGACCTCGGGCGGCGGCGCCTGCTCGAGGATCATGTCGAGCAGCGGGCGCAGGTCCTTGCGAGCGCCGTCGACCTCGAGCGACGCCGTGCCCTGCTTCGCCGACGCGTACACGATGGGGAAGTCGAGCTGGCGGTCGTTCGCGCCCAGCTCGACGAGCAGGTCGAACACCTCGTCGACGACCTCGTGCGCGCGCTGCTCGGGGCGGTCGATCTTGTTCACCACCACGATGGGGCGCAGGCCGCGCGCGAGCGCCTTGCCCAGCACGAAGCGCGTCTGCGGCATGACGCCTTCCACGGCGTCGACGAGCAGGAGCACCGCGTCGACCATGCCCATGACGCGCTCGACCTCGCCGCCGAAGTCGGCGTGGCCCGGCGTGTCGACCAGCTGGATGCGCACGCCCTGGTACTCCACCGCCGTGCTCTTCGCGTGGATGGTGATGCCGCGCTCGCGCTCCAGGTCTTCGCTGTCCATCGCGCGCTCCTGCACCTCCTGATTGGCGCGGAAGGTGCCGGTCTGGCGCAGGAGTCCGTCGAGCAGCGTCGTCTTCCCGTGGTCGACGTGCGCGATGATCGCGAGATTGCGGATGTCTTTGCGGGGGCCACGCATGGCGGGCGGGACGGTAAGGGGGCGCCCTCTTTCTGTCCACCGCCCGCCGTCGGAGCGCCGCCTCAGAAGCCGCCCGGTACTGCCACCGCCCAGAGGTTGGAGAAGAGCGCGAACAGCGTGCCGATCGTCAGAGCCGTCAGAGCCAGACTTTCGAAACGAGCCATCACGAACCTCCAAAGGTCGCTCATGCGACACCGTGGAGTGTCGACCGACGCGCGTGACGCCGCAGTGAAGGTCTTCATAGGTGAAGCGGCTCACTTTTCCCCGTGAAGTGGTTCACAGGGCAAACGACCCGAGCGCTAAGATGGCGACGCATGTCCCCGCAGAGCATCTCGCGCATCCACGTGCACCACGGCTTCGAGGCAGGGCTCGGCGACTTCGTCGGCCGGCTCCTGCGCGAGGCGCTGCCGGGCCGCGAGGTCGTCGTCTGGCAGAGCGAGGCGGAGCTCCGCGCGGGCCTGCCCGACGCCGAGGTGCTGCTCTCGTTCCGGCCGCCGAAGGGCGTGTGGGCGGCGGCGCGGCGGCTTCGGCTGATCCAGATGATGGGCGCCGGCGTCGACGCGCTGCTCCCCGCACCGGACCTGCCGGCGGGCGTGCAGGTCGCGAACGCGCGCGGGCTGCACGGCGCGCAGATGAGCGAGTTCGCGCTGGCCATGCTGCTGGCGCTGGCGAAGCGCGTGCCGCGCGCGCTCGAGCAGCAGCGCGAGCACCTGTGGAAGATGTATGGCATCCCGCAGCTCGCGGGGAAGACCCTCGGCATCCTCGGGCTCGGCGCGATCGGCGCGGCCGTCGCCGAGAAGGCGCGCACGTTCGACATGCGCGTGATCGGCACGCAGCGCGAGGCGAAGCCCGTGCCGCACGTCGAGCTCGTGCTCGCCGGCGCCGCGGGCACCGAGCGCGTGCTGCGCGAGAGCGACTTCCTCGTCGTGCTGCTGCCGCTCACGCCCGAGACGCGCGGGTTGCTCGGCGCACGCGAGCTCGACCTCGCCAAGCCCGGCGCGTTCCTCGTGAACCTGGCCCGCGGCGGGATCGTCGACGAGGACGCGCTGCTCGAGCGGCTGCGCTCGGGTCACATCGCGGGCGCCGCGCTCGACGTGTTCGCGCAGGAACCCCTGCCCGCGAGCCACGCGCTGTGGGACGCGCCGAACGCGATCCTGACGCCGCACCTGGCCGGGCTCGAGCCGGAGTACCTGAAGCGCCTGGTGGAGCTGTCGGTCGACAACGTGCAGCGGCTCGAGAGCGGCCGCCCGCTGCGCAACCGGGTCGACCGCGCGCGCGGCTACTGAGCGAGCGACTTACACAGGAGAGTGTCATGCGGCTGGCGGGCAAGCGGGCGATCGTCACCGGCGCGGCGAGCGGCATCGGCCGCGCGAGCGCGGCGCTGTTCGCGAAGGAAGGTGCGGCGGTCGTCGCCGTCGACCTGGCCGAAGGCGTCGAGCAGACGTGCGCCGAGATCCTCGCGGCCGGCGGGCGCTGCATCTCGCGGCTGGCCGACGCCGCCGACGAATCCGTGGTGCGCTCGCTGGTCGAGACCAGCGTGCGCGAGCACGGCGGCCTGGAGGTCTTCTTCGCGAACGCCGGCGTGAGCGGCGGCCTGCTGCCCTTCTTCGAGCAGACCGCCGAGGACTGGGAGCGCGTGCTGCGCGTGAACCTGATCGGCCCGTTCCTGGCGGTGAAGCACGGCGCGGCCTGGATGCGCGAGCACGGCGGCGGCTCGATCGTGTGCACGGCGTCGGTCGCGGGGCTGCGCTCGGGCGCCGGCGGCAGCCCCTACAGCGCCAGCAAGGCCGGCGTGATCAGCCTGGTGCAGACGGCCGCCAACCAGCTCGCGGGCACGGGCGTGCGCGTGAACGCGATCTGCCCCGGCTTGATCGAGACGGGCATGACGAAGGGCATGTTCGACCTGGCGCGCGCGCGGGGCAGCGAGCGGAAGATCGGCCAGTTGAACCCGCTGAAGCGCGCGGGCCAGCCCATCGAGATCGCCCGGGCGGCGCTCTTCCTCGCCAGCGACGAGGCGAGCTACGTGAACGGGCAGGCCATCGCGGTCGACGGCGGACTCTCGTCGAGTCACCCCGTGGTACCGGGGAAGCTCGCGTAGGGCGAATCCGCCTGCGCCGACACGACGTCTCTGGGTGTGAGGGAGACGTCATGAAGCGATTGGCTCTGTTCGTCGCCGCTGTCCTTTTCGCCCGGCCTTCGTCCGGCGCCGCGGCGTCGATCGACCTGACCGTGGCACTCGTACCCGGCACGAGTCACTGGTTGCTCCAGGTCGACTCACAGTCGGCTTCGCCGGTCGGCGCGATCGACCTCGTGGTCTCCGACTCGCTGGGCAACTTCGTGCCCGCCGTGCAGCTTCCGCCGGTCTACTGCGTTCAGGCCGACGGCGCGGGTTGCCTGCCCAGCAGCACGGGAACGCACAGCTTCTCGCTAGCGATCCCGCTCTCGATCTACCCCGTGCAGCTCCAGGCGCTCGCCGGACCCTTCGGGCACGCGGTGCTGGGCTACTTCGACGCGTTCACCTCGTCTCCCGCCCATGTCCAGGTGAGCGCGGACCCCGCCCTGGGCGGCTACAGCGTCTTCGACACCAACGCCGCGCCGATCCTCGACGTGGCGATCCACGTCGTGCCCGAGCCGCGCTCCGCGGTGCCGTTCGCGCTCGCGGCCGCGCTGCTGCTCGCCGCCCGCCTGCGCGCGAGCTAGGACCGGCCGGCTCACGCGGCTCACGGAGTCGCACACGCGAGCCAGTGGAAGGCCGCGCCCTCGACGATGAGGACGAGCGCCAGGTTCCCCAGGAAGTGCATCGCGAGCGGCACCAGGATCGTCCCGCTGCGCAGGAAGCCCCACGCGAACATGAACCCCCCGACCAGGCTGTCGGGACCGATGCCGCCGTAAACGATGTGCGCGAGCGCGAACAGCGCGCCGTTGAACGCGATGTTGACGCTCGGCGGGACTCGCCCGAGCAGTGCGCCGCACAGGAGGAACCGGAACAGCGCCTCCTCCCAGAGCGGCGCGTGCACGAGCGCGAGGTAGCTCTCGCCCCAGCTCCAGGGCTTGGCCATTTCGCACATTCCGAACGGGTCGAAGCCGGCGCGCGCGGCGAGCGCGGCGGCCGCGAACCACGGCACGAAGAAGAGCGCGAACGCGCCGACCACGCGCGCCCAGAAGCCGGCGTCGGGGCGCACGCGCGCGACGAGCCCGAGGGCCTCGCGGTCCCAGCGGCGCGCGCGCGCCAGCACGAGGCAGCCTGCGCCCACCCCTGCGAAGCGCGCCGCCTCGCCCGACCAGGACTGCGGGTCGATGCCGAGCCAGCGCAGGTGCAACGAGAGCCAGCCCGACCCGAGGCAAACCGCGATGACCGGCCAAGAAAGCGCGGGCGCCTGCGCGGCGCCCGCGAACTCCCAGAGAGCCGACCTGCTCCGCGGGGAGCTAGCGGTCATGCGTCAGGGCTTGCAGCAGCAGATGCAGGCCGTGAGCGACATGGCCGCGGGCACCGCGAGCGCGGCGAGAAGAGCAGCTTTCACCAGGCGAGTCATCGCATTCACCTCCCTTCCTGTACAGAGGAGAGTGACTAGTCGCCGCTGCACGGGCACTTGCCGCAAGCGACGATGGCCATGGCCAGCGGCGACGCCACCAGCATCAGCAGCAGAGGCTTCCACGGAAGCTTCATCGAGCTCACCTCCCGTCGGTCCGGAAGCGCCGGACGAGCGAAGAGAGAGCAAAGCCCGTTCCTTCACGGGAGAGCGGCGGCGGGCGGCCCGAGGCCGGATGTGGACGCCTCGGCTCGTCCCGGTATCGCCGGGTTCACGGGGCTAGAAGAACGGCGAGAGATGCCACGTCGTGTGGCGCTGCGGCACGAACTCGACGCGCGCGACGCCGTCGACGGTGATCGCGAACGGCTCTCGGGGAGGTCCGAGCTGCTCGAACGTGAGCCGGATGCCGGTCCCGGCGCTCACGGAGATCGGCGCATCGAGCTGCACGCCGTTCGGCGTCGGGCCGAGCGGAATGCCGTAGATCAAGAGCTGCGAGGGCGAGTAGCTCCGGCCTTCGGTCTCCACCCGCACCTGGCTGGCCACGAGGGGGCGCTCGCCCGTCACGCCGGGGAACCTCAGCTCGAGCTCGAAGGGTGGGGCATGGTCGACGACCGGGAAGAACGGCACCAGGAAGCCGAACAGCGCCCACGTGCGCCCGTAGCCCTTCACGTAGATTTCGACCGGCAGGTTCGGATCTTCCACCGCCACCGCGGGCCAGACGCCCCTGGGCACCTCGACCTGATGCGGCGTCGGAACCGGCTCGGGCGTCACGCTGAACTCGACGAACGAGAGGCCCGGCATCACTCCGCAGCCCGCGAAGACCGCGGCCGACGCCGCCAGCAGAAGCCAGCGACTCACTTGCCCTTGTACTCGACGCCCATGATGACCTTGCCCTTCCCTTTCCACTCCTGCTCGCGCAGCTTGAACTTCTGGATCTTGCCGGTGGCGGTCTTGGGCAGCTCGCAGAACTCGACGGCCTTGGGGCACTTGAACGCGGCCAGGAGCTCCTTCGTGTGCGCGATGATGTCGTCCGCGGTGGCCTTCGCGCCCGGGCGCAGCGTGACGAAGGCCTTCGGCACCTCGCCCCACTTCTCGTGCGGCATCGACACGACGGCGCACTCCAACACCGCCGTGTGTCGCACGATCGCGTTCTCGACCTCGATGGTCGAGATGTTCTCGCCGCCGGAGATGATGATGTCCTTCGAGCGGTCGCGGAGCTCGATGTAGCCGTCCGCGTGCATCACGCCGACGTCGCCGGAATGGAACCAGCCGCCCGCGAACGCCTTCGCCGTGGCTTCGGGGTCGTTGTAGTAGCCGCGCATCAGGTTGTTCCCGCGCATGACGACCTCGCCCATCGTCTCGCCGTCGGCGGGCACGTCGTTCATCTCGCCGTCGACGACGCGCAGGTACACGGCGTGCGGGTACGCGACGCCCTGGCGCGACATGAGCTTCGCGCGCGCGCCGCTCTCGAGCTTCTCCCAGCCGTCCTGGACCTCGCACGTGACGTGCGGGCCGTAGGTCTCGGTGAGGCCGTACAGGTGGCTGATCCGCACGCCGAGCTTCTCCATCTGCTCGAGCAGCGTGGGCGACGGCGGCGCGCCGCCCGTGCACGTGGAGATCGGCGGGTCGAAGTGCCGGCCCTGCGCGGCGGGATCGCTCGCCAGCATGAGCAGCACCGTCGGCGCGCCGTTCAGGTGAGTGACTCCCTCCTCGTCGACCAGCCGGAAGATCTCGGCGGGCTCCACCTTGCGCAGGCAGACCTGCTTCCCCGCCGCGCCGACGAAGGCCCAGGCCATGCACCAGCCGTTGCAGTGGAACATGGGCACGGTCCAGACGATCGTCGAATCGCGCGACAGGCCGAGCTTGCCGATCTGCGACAGCGCGTTCAGGAACGCGCCGCGGTGCGTGTACATCACGCCCTTGGGCATGCCGGTCGTGCCCGACGTGTAGTTGATGGAGATGACGTCTTCTTCGTCCTCGACGGTGTTCGAGATCGGCAGCACGGGCGCGCCGTCCGCGAACGTGTCCCACGACAGCTTGCCCGTGCGCGCGCGCACGATGCCGTCGGGGATCTCCACGACCTGCTGCAGCGCCTTGCGCGCGCCGAGGAGCGCGTCGAGCGGCGGCGCGAGCTCGGGATCGACCAGCAGCACCCTGGCGCCGCAGTGGTCGAGGATGTACGCGATCTCGGGCGGCGCGAGCCGCGTGTTGATCGAGACGAGCGGCGCGCCGAGGAGCGGCATGGCGAAGTGCGCGACCAGGTGCGCCGGCGTGTTCGGCGCCAGCACGGCCACGCGGTCGCCCCTCCCGACGCCGGCGCGGCGCAGCGCGCCCGCCATGCGGCCGACCTCGCGCGCGAGGTCCGCATAGCTCCAGCGCAGCTCGCCGTGAACGACGGCCTCGCGCTTCGGGAACACGTGCGCGTTGCGGAGCAGCATGACCAGCGGAGTGAGTGGATCGGTCCAGACGTTGGCGTGCGGCTTCGCGGACATGGCTCTCCTCAGGCCTTGTAGCGGTCGGCGGCGGCGTACTTGTCGGGCAGGCCGACGAGCTCGGTGAACTCGTCGAAGCCCATGCGCGACTCCAGGTCGTTCCGGCTGGTGCCCTTCGCGACGAGCTCGCGGAAGGCGCGCTCGAGCGCGCGCGCCGCGGTGAGCAGGCCGGTCAGCGGATACACGACGTACTCGAAGCCGAGCGCGCGCAGCTCGTCGAGCGGCAGGATCGGCGTCGCGCCGCCCTCGACCATGTTCGCCATGAGCGGGCCGGGCACCTCGCGCCCGATGCGTGCCAGCTCGTCGCGCGACTGCGGCGCTTCGACGAAGATCCAGTCCGCGCCGGCTCGTCGGTACAGCTTCCCGCGCCGGATCGCCTCGTCCAGGCCGAGCGGCGCGCGCGCGTCGGTGCGGCCCAGGATCGTGAACGACGCCGCGCCGCGCGCGTCCACCGCGGCGCGGAGCTTCTGCGCGTGCTCTTCCGCGGGGATCACCTGCTTGTCGCGCATGTGGCCGCAGCGCTTGGGCCAGACCTGGTCCTCGAGCAGCATGCCGGCCGCGCCCATGCCGATGAGCTCGCGCACGAGCCGCTGCACGTTGAGCGGCCCGCCGTGCCCGGTGTCGCCGTCGACGATCACCGGCACGCGGACCGCGGCGACGACGCGCCGCGCGGTGTCGAGCATCTCGGTCTGCGTGAGCAGCCCGAAGTCCGGCTCACCGAGCTTCGTGCCCGCCACGGCGAAGCCAGACAGGAACAACAGCTCGAAGCCCGCGCGCTCCGCGAGCCGCGCCGACAGTGCGTCCCAGACGCCGACGGAGAGCTTCACGCGAGACATCCCGTCAGCTCGCTGGCGCTCCCGAGTGACTCGAGTCGCGCAACGGTGTCGATGAGCCGCTCGGCCTTTGCCGAGCCCAGCACCGGACCGACGCACGCGCGCACCTTCGCGAGGCGCTCGGCCTCGGTGAGGGGAACCTCGGGGTTGCCTTTCGCCAGCCGCGCCGTCGCGCGCTCGCGGGCGCCGTCGGCGAACACGAGCTCGACCTCTTCCTCGGCGCCGCGCGCTTCGCGGACCGCCACGCGGCGCAGGAGCGACTGCACGTCTTCGCGCGCGGCGCGCGCGTCGGAGAACGAGCCGAGGCCGGGCCAGCCGTCGAGCCACGCCACCGCGGCGCAGTACTGCAGCGAGAACTTCGCCTCGAGACCCGTGCGCGGCGTCGCGTAGATCAGGATCTTCTGCCCGAGCGGATCGCCCGCGACTTCGATGGCCCGCAGCGCGCGCTCGCCGTGCTTCTCGCGCAGCGCCAGCACGAGGTCGATCGCGCGGTGCGTGAACCGGCACGACGGATACGGCTTCAGCTCGAGCCCCGGGCGCTCGAGCGCGAACGGCGCGCCGAGCGGCGGCAGCGCGGCCGGCCGCTTCGCGCCGTAGAGGTCGGCGAGGCCCATCTCCGTCTCGAGGATGTCCTCGCGCGCGGTGACGCCGAGCTTCGCGAGCTCGGCGGCCTCCAGGCCCGCGCGCGCGGCGAGCCCGGCGTGCAGCGGCTTGGTGTCGGTGCCGAAGTTCGCGCGCGTGCCGGCCGCGCGCGAAGCCGCGATGCCGAACGCGCGGCGGAGCTCGCCCGCGTTCAGCCCCAGCAGGAAGGCGCAGGCGGCCGTCGCTCCGAACACGCCGGCGGTCGAGGTCGCGTGCCAGCCCTTCTCGTAGTGCGGGCGGCCCAGCATCTGGCCGATCCGCGCCTCGACCTCGAACCCGGCCACGAACGCGCGCAGGAGGTCCATGCCCGAGGCCCCCGCGACCTCCGCCGCCGCGAGCGCGGCGGGAAGCAGCGGCACCGTCGGGTGCCCGTTCATCGCCCAGCTCACGTCGTCGAAGTCGAGCGCGTGCGCGGCCGCGCCGTTGGCCAGCGCGGCGAGCGGAGCCGGAACGCGCTGGCCCGAGCCCCAGAGCGTGGCCGCCTCGCGGCCGCCCTGCGCGCGCGCCCACTCGCGGACCCGCGCCGCCACCGGCTCGTCGCGGCCGGCGATCGCGCAAGCGAGGCCGTCCAGGATCGCCACGCGGGCGACTTCCGCCGTCGCGGGCGGAATCGCGTCCGCGCGAAGCCTCAGCACGAACCCGGCCGCGCGCGCCGTGTCGCTCAACGGAGGTGCACCGTCACACGCCCGCGAAGCGCTGGATCTCTTTCGCGGACGCTTCCGGCTGCTCCTGCAGGATCAGGTGTCCGCAGCGTTCGATCGACACGATCTGCGCGTTCTTCACGTGCTTGGCCCAGATCTCCGCGTAGGACGGCGCGATGAAGCGGTCCTGCGCGCCCCACAGCACGAGCGTCGGCACGCGGATGCGCCAGAGCCTGCGCTCGAGCCCCGTCTCGGGCACCGGGAACAGGAACTTCGCCGCCGTGCGGAAGCCCATGAGCAGCGCGATCAGCTGCTCGACCTGCGCGTCGGTCTTGTCGTCCTTGTCGCTCATCAGCTTGGTGAGCTGCGACATCGCGACGGCGGCCGGGCTCTTCATGTCGTGGAACAGGAAGGGCAACAGCTCGCCGATCTCGAGCCCGAACAGGTCGGTCACCGGCGCGTCGTCGCGCCAGAGCCCGACGGGCGCGAGCACCGCCAGCTTGCCGACTTCCTTCGGCCGCAGCGCCGCCATCTCGCCGGCGATCCAGCCGCCGAACGATTCGCCGACGAGCAGCGGCTTCTCGATGCCGAGCGCCTCCATCACGTCGAACTGGTGCTGGAACAGCTCGAGCTGGTCCTCGATCAGCTCGAGCCCCTCGGCGGCCGACTTGCCGAAGCCCGGCAGGACCGGCGCGTACACATGAAAGTGTCGAGCCAGGATCGGCAGCGCGCCCACCCACGCCACGCCGCCGGCGCCGTGCAGGAACAGCAGGCTCGGCCCCTGCCCGGCTTCCACCACCTCGATCGTCGGCCGGCCCGAGCCCAGCTCGAGCATTCGCGAACGCGGCTCGCTCATCGCGCAGCTCCCGCGGAGGCGCCCGGCACCGCGCGGCGGCTCGCGGGCAGCGGCTTCGGCCACCAGCGGTCCTCGAAGTCCGAGAAGATGTGGCGGAGCTTGGGCAGGATGTGCGTGCCGGCCAGCCGGGTCGAGCGCGTCACGAGCTCCGCCGGCGACGAGCCGATCTGACAGCCGAGCAGCACGTGTCCGACGCGCAGCTTCTTGATCAGCTCCTCGATCTGCTGCCGCACCGTGTCGGGCCCGCCCGCGATGATGTAGCCGCCGTCGACGAGCTCCTTCCAGCTCTTGTTCTTGCCGTGGTTCGCCGACGTGTTGCCGACCTGGGCCACGACGCCCGCGCGCAGGGACGCCGCCGTGCGGTAGCCCGGCGCCTCGGACGTGCCCGGATACAGGTGCAGGCACTTGTTGAAGAAGTAGTCGACGTGCGGCCACCACTCCTTCTCGCACTGCGCGTCGGTGTCGCTGATGCACACCTGCTGGAAGAACGCCGCGCTGTGCGGGTTGTCGTCGACCCCGAGCGCGGCGCGCCGGTCCCAGTAGCCCTTCAGCAGCGCCTCGCCCTTCTTGTAGCCGCTGAACGACAGGCAGCTGTAGTTGTAGTCGTGCTCCGCGCAGAAGTCCCAGGTCTCGATCGAGCCGAGGCCGGGGATCCAGACCGGCGGATGCGGCTGCTGGACCGGGCGCGGCCACAGGTTCACGTAACGCAGTTTGGTGTACTTGCCGTTGAACGCGAACGGCTCGCGCGCCGCCCACGCCTTCATGATCAGCTCGTGGCCCTCGCGGTACTTGTCGCGCACCGTGGCCGGGTTCTGGCCCGCGCAGTAGTTGATGTCCATCGACGTGCCGACGGGGAAGCCCGCGATGAGCCGCCCGCCCGAGATCACGTCGAGCATCGCGAACTCCTCGGCGACGCGCGTCGGCGGGTTGTAGCAGACGATCGAGTTGCCCAGGACGAGAAGCATGGCCTTCGAGGTCCGCCGCGCGAGCGTGGCCGCCATGATGTTCGGCGACGGCATCATCCCGTAGGCGTTCTGGTGGTGCTCGTTCACGGCGACCGCGTCGAAGCCGCAGCTCTCCGCGTACTCGAGCTGGTCGAGGTACTCGTTGTACAGGTCGTGCCCCCGCTCGGGGTCGTAGATGCCGTTGGGGAGGTCGACCCAGACGCTGTGGTAGCGCTGCCGGAAGTCGGCCGGCAGCCAGCGATAGGGCATCAGGTGGAACCACGTGAACTTCATGGCGTCCCTCCGGTGGCGCGCGGGGCTGGTGCGCGCTCTGCACTAGTGGACCGCTTTGCGCGGCCCAGATCAAGTCAGCGAGAGGCTCAGCCCCGGCGGATCGTGGCCGGGATCTCGCGGGGGCTCTCGAGCAAGAATTCGACGCCCGCCGCGCGCAGCTCTTCACGCCCGCGCAGGCCCCAGCCGCAGCCGATGGTGCGCGCGCCGGCGTTCCTGCCGGTGTGCACGTCGACCGCGCTGTCCCCGATCATCCAGATCTCGCGCGGGCGCGCGCCGAGTCTCTCGATCACGCCCTCGAGCACCGCCGGGTCGGGCTTGCGCACCGGC
>DATJZN010000003.1:0-128301 GCA_035499075.1 Myxococcota bacterium
CGCAGCGTGCAGTGGTTCCTGTTCTTCACGCTGTTCCCGCTCTTCCTCTTGTGCTGGACGAGCCTCACGCGCTCGGATTTCCGCGACGTGACGTACCTGTTCGCGATCTACTTCTCCGTCACGTGGGGGCTCGTCATCTGGCTGTTCGTGCGGCCGGAGAAGATCGGTCTGCTCGACATCGTGCGCGTGTCGCTCTTCACCTCGGTGACCGGCGTGTTCCTGGTGCTGATCCTCTCGCGCATCCCCGGTCTGCGCGAGCTGGTCGACGCGGCGCGGAACCCCGTTCTGCTCACGCGGCTCGCGGGCGGCGTGTTCGGCGTGGGGGTGTCGGAAGAGCTCGTGAAGGCGATCCCGCTGCTGTGGATCTTCGTGCGCAACCGCGAGCCGGGCACCGTTCGCGAGATCACGTACCTGGGCTGCGTGTCGGGCTTCGCCTTCGGCGTGTCGGAGTCGGTGTACTACTCGGTGAACTACGCGCAGACGGTCGTATCGGGCGGCATGTACCTGCGCGACTACGTGGTCGTGCAGCTCACGCGGCTCATCACGCTGCCGCTCCTGCACGCGGTGTACTCGGGCATCGCCGCGCAGTTCATCGCGCTGGGCGTCGAGAGCGTGCGCATGCGACGCGCGCTGATCTTTGCGGGGCTCGCCATCGCGGCGCTGTTGCACGGGCTGTACGACGCGTTCGCGAGCACCGTGTTCGCCTTCGTCGCCGCGGTGGGCGCGGTGCTGATCTTCATCGCCTACATCCGCAGCATCGAGGACATGCGGAACTCCGTGCGCGAGGCCGCCGCGGAGGTGCCGCCGCCCGCTAGCGACCTCTGAAGACGGGCGCGCGCTTCTCCAGGAACGAGCGCACGCCTTCCTTGTGGTCCTCGGTCTGGAACAGCACGCCGAGCGTCTGGCTCACCCACGTGCCGAGCTCGTGCGGGTCGGACAGGCGCGCGCGCCGCAGGCCTTCCTTCAGGTAGCGCAGCGCGAGCGGCGGGTTCGCGGCGATCTTCCCCGTGAGCGCGCGCGCGGTGGGCAAGAGCGCCTCGTGCGGCACGACCTGCGAGACCAGCCCGATGCGCTCGGCCTCCTTCGCGTCGATGACGTCGCCGGTGAAGAGCAGCTCGGCGGCCTTCGACGGGCCTACGATCTGCGGCAGCCGCTGCAGCCCGCCGATGTCGGACACGAGCCCGCGCTTCACGAACAGCTCGCCGAACTTCGCGCGCTCGGACGCGATGCGGATGTCACAGAAGAGTGTCAGGTCCATGCCCCAGCCGACGGCCGGGCCGTTCACGGCGGCGACGACCGGGCGGTCGCACTCGAGCACCGCGATCGCCGCGGGCGTGGCGCGCGGGCGCACCTGCTTCAGAGTGGCGACCGTCGTCTCGCGCGCGGGCCCCGCCATGATCTCTTTCACGTCGTCGCCGCTGCAGAACGAGGGGTCGGCGCCCGTGAGCAGCACGCAGCGCACCTCGGGGTCGGCCTGGGCGCTCCTGAACGCGGCCTCGAGCTGGCGGTAGGCCTCCCAGTTCAGCGAGTTGCGGCTCTCGGGCCGGTTCAGCGTGACTTCCGCGACGTGGTCGCGCAGCTCGTAGCGGACGAGATCGGACACGACGGACTCCCTCGCTCGTTTGCGCAAGTCTACACGGACGCGTGCCGATGCTGCCCGGCAACCCGGCATGCACGCCTACACCGCGCTCCAGCTCTTCGACGTGTGCGCGCTGCTCGTGTGCGCCACGACGATCCTGGCCCGAGACCCGCGCGACCGCGGCAACCGCAGCGCCGCCGCGCTGCTCTACGGCGGCGCCTTCTGGGCGGGCTGCCAGCTCCTGTGGAACACGACGACCGACGCGCGTTTCGCGCTGGCGCTCGTGCGCGTGTCTGCCGTCGGCTGGGCTGCGGTGGGTCCGCTCGCCGCGCGCTTCATCGTCGACGTGACGGGCGAGTCCGCGCCGAAGCTGCGGCGCGCCTTGCCCGTCTTCTTCGCGATCGCGGTCGCGTTCATGGCGCTCGACTCGTTCACGTCGTGGGTACACGTCGGCGTGTCGCGCACCGCCTGGGGCTGGCGCTACGACTTCGGTCCCGCGTATCCCGTGTTCTTCGTCGTCACGATCGCCTCCTATCTCTGGGGCCTGCGCATCGCGACGTCCGCGTACCGCTCGAGCCGGCTCGAGAGCGAGCGGCGCCAGGGCCTGTGGATCGCCGCAGGGATGACGCAGCTCCTCGCGGTCGCCTCGGTCACCGACGGCGTGCTGCCGTGGCTCGGCTTCTCGTCGCTGCTGTTCGGGACCACCGCATACGCCGTCATGGGGCTGGCGTTCGCGCTCTCGCTGCACCGGTTCGGCTACTCGATCCTGTCGCCGGGCACGTTCGCGGAGCAGATCAACGAGGCGATGAGTGAAGGGCTCGCGCTGCTGCGCCTGGACGGGCGCATCCGCTCGGTCAACACGGGGCTGGCGCGCATGCTGGGCCGCACGCGCGAGGAGCTCGAAGCCATGCGCATCGGCGCGGTCTTGCAGCTGCCGCTCGTCGATCCGCCGCGCGAGGTGAAGGACTCGCGCGCGTGGCTCACTGGCTCCGACGGCCAACGCATTCCCGTGTCGGTCACGACGACGCTCCTGCGCGACGGACGCGGCGCCGACACGGGGCTGGCCGTCGTCGTGCGCGACCTGCGCGAGATCGAGGCGCTGCAGCGGCGGCTGGTGCTGTCGGGGCGCATGGCGGCCGTCGGCCAGCTCGCCGCCGGCGTGGCGCACGAGGTCAACAACCCGACCGCCTACGTGCGCTCGAACATCCTACTGCTGCGCGAGTACTGGGAGAACGCGGCGCGGCTCTTGCCGCAGGAGGACCGCGCCGACCCCGACGACAAGCGCGCGATCTTCGCGGACGGGGTGGAGCTCATCGACGAGTCGCTCGAAGGCGTCGAGCGCATCAGCTCGATCGTGCAGCAGATCGGCCGCTTCTCGCGCGACGACGCGGGCGCGCACGAGCTCGCCGACCTGTCGCGGATCCTCGACGCCGCGCTGCGCATGGCGCGCCCGCGGCTGCGCGAAGCCATCGAGCTCGTGCGCAGCGATGCGGCGCTCCAGCCGATCGAGTGCGCGCCGCGCCAGCTGGAGCAGGTGTTCCTGAACCTCCTGCTCAATGCGGCCGACGCGATCGGCGGGCGCGGCACGATTCGCGTGTCGACGGCGCAAGACGGGCTTCGGGCGCGCGTCGAGGTCGCGGACGACGGCAGTGGCATCGCCCCCGCGGACCTCGCGCGCGTCTTCGATCCGTTCTTCACCACCAAGCCCGTGGGGCAGGGGACGGGCCTGGGGCTCGCGATCTCGTACGAGATCGTGCAGCGCCACGGCGGCGAGATCGAGGTGCGCTCCGAGCTCGGCCGCGGCACCGTCTTCAGCGTGTGGCTGCCGCTCGCGCCCGGAAGCTGAGCAGCGTCAGAACGGAAAGCGGATCGTGACGATCGAGCCGTGGTGGTAGACCGGGTGCGGACTGACCGCGGTCTGGAAGCCGACGCCGACCGTCAGGCCGAGCCGCTTCCAGATCGGCAGCTTCCCGATCACGAGGCCCGGCGTGAGGAAGATCTGCTGCTTGCCCTGGCGGTCGCCGTTGGGCCAGTACGTGTAGTTCACTTCGAGCTCCGGCCAGAAGTACCGCATGACCCGGTATTGCAGCGCCAGGTTCGCGAGGATCGGCGTGCCGAGATTGCCCACCGCGTTGTCGGGAATCTGCGCGCCCAGCGTGCCCTGGAAGTCGAAGTTCCCCCAGCCCTTCCCGAACGCGAGGGTGGGCGTGATGATCGCGTGATCCTGCGTGTTGTGCTGGCTTCCCGTCGGCACGCTGAAGCCGAGGAACGCGGTCACGATGTAGTTGCCGCTCTCCTCGTTCGCCGACGCGATCCGGTACTTGAACAGAAAGCTCCAGTCCGCCCAGCCGTCGGTGTCGGAGCCGTGATCGCGCGTCTGATAGGCCGGGACGCCGAGGATCACCTCGACCTTTTCGGCGGGGATCAGCTCGAGGCCCTTGCCGCCGCCGTAGCTGTACAGCACCTGGCCGTGCGGGCGGGTCTGCCAGATCTGGTCGTAGCGGAACTCCTGCTCGAGGCGCGGCGTCACGGTGACGACCGGAGTGATCCAGTGCGGCTGCTCGGCCTGCGTCTTCTCGACGCGCTCGAACCAGTCGGCGAAGTAGTCGACGACTGCGTCTTGCGCGCGGCACGGTGCGGCGGTGAGCAGGCTGAAGGCCAGGACGAGACACGCCACTGCACTGCACGCACGCAGCTTCCCCGAGCCCGATCGCGAAGCCACCACGACGCCCTCCCTCCGGCGCGGCGGCCGGGCGGCGAGCGTTATATCCGAACGAACATATCGTTGTCCACGCGGCGAGGCGCGCTCAGCGCGCCAGCAGGCCGAGCAGGCGCTCGATGTCGCGGCGGCAGGCCGACGCCGCCGTGCTCTCGACGTGCCGGTACAGCGCGACGAGCTCGCGCCCCGCATCGGTCAGCGCGCTACCGCCGCCCTGATCGCCGCCGCGCGCCGAGTCGACGGCGGGCCCGCGCAGCGCGCGGTTCAGCGTGTCGAGCAGGAGCCACGCGCGCCGGTACGACATGCCGAGGCTCGCGGCCGCCGAAGTGATGGAGCCGGTGCGGTCGATCGCCTCGAGCAGCTCCACCTTGCCCGGCCCGATCGCGATCACGTCGCCGGTCGTGATGCGCATGCGGAAGCGGACGAGCGGCTTGCGCGTCACGGCGCCTGCGGCTCGAGTCCGGTGCCGGTGTCGCGGTCGAGCGCCGCCTTCGCGAGGGCGGAGTCGGCCTTCGCCCGCACGAATGCGGCGCCGTCCTCGGTGAAGCGCCGCTGCGCGTCCGCGAGCTCGAGGATGTTGCCGAGGCCGCCCTCGTAGCGTTTGCTCGCCAGGTCGAGCTCGACGCGCGAAGCCTCGAGCGTCTGCTCGGCTTCGTGGATGCGGTCGCTCGACGCCTGCAGGTCGAGATAGCTGCGCTCGACCTGGTACACGACCTTCTGGCGCAAGTCTTCGATCATGTGGCGCACGGCGTCCTCGCGCAGGCGGCTCTCGGCGACCTGGTGCTCCGTCAGGAAGCCGTTGAAGATGGGCCAGGTCACGACGACGCCCGCGTAGAAGTTGTTCGCCGACGTGCTGTCCTGACCGCGCAGGTTGTAGCCCGCTGCCGCGCCGAGCGTCGGCAGGTAGTCGCTCTGGTACTCCTCGATCCGCGCGCCCGCGGCGCGCGCCTCGTCCTCGAGCATCTTCAAGTCGGGCCGTTGATCCACGGCCCGGTGCAGGTAGTCCTCGAGCGGCCCCGGCGGCGCGGGCGGGCCGAGCGTGTCGGGCTGCGTGTAGTCCGGCGCGCTGTCGCCGAGCCCCATCGCGGTGTCGAGCGCGACCTTGGCGGTGGCCGCGGCGTTGCGCGCGTCGACCAGGTGGAGCTTCGCGCGCGCGAGCTCCGCTTGCGCCGTGTAGGTGTCGATCTGCGGCACGAGCCCGTTGCTCGCCTTCGCATTCACCGCGCGCAGGCGCTCGGTGCGCTGAGTCACCGCCTGCTCGTACACCTTCACGACTTCCTTCGCGCCCACCAGGCTGAAGTAGCTCGCGGAGACCTGGTAGACGAGGTCGAGATCGACCAGCTGGAGCCGGGCCCGACCCGCGTCGGCGTCGGCGTTGCGCTCGGCGAGCGCGCCGCGTGCGCGCCCGAAGTCGAACAGGTACTGGAACACCGACAGCCCGGCGGTGTAGTTGTCGAAGGTGTCGCTGAGCGAATTCTTGTTCTGCCCGGCGGACGGCGCGCGCGAGATTCCCAGCGCCGGCAGATACGCGGTGTCGCCGATGCCGTTGTCGGTCGCGCGCAGGTACTCGCCGACGCCGTAGACCTGCGGCAGGAACGCCGAGCGAGCTTCGCCCACCCGCTCGGAGTCCGCGAGCGAGTCGGACTCGGCCGAGCGCCGAGCCGGGTTGTAGTGGCGCGCCAGCTCGACCGCGCGCGCGAGCGTGAGCTCGCTGCCCGGCGGGATCGGCGAGTCTGCTGCGCGCGCGCCGGCGTCCAGGACGAGCGCGCCGGCGAGCGCTACTGCGAAGATGCCCGCTCGCCTCACTTCGCCTCTGCCACCTTCGCCGAGCCGCCGTTCGCCACGACCGGCTTCACCGGCTGCCCGTCGGTGAGCGAGGAAGTCATCGTCGCGACCACGGTCTCGTTCCCAGTGAGTCCGGAGGTGACTTCCACCCAGCCCTCGTTCGAGAAGTCCGTCGTCACGGGAATCTTCGCGAGCTTGCCGTCGCGCACGACCCACACGAACGCGGCGTCGCCCGAGCCGCCGACCGCGGAGCCGGGCACCTTGACGGCGTCGTCGTGCCGCGCGAGCTCGATCGTGACGTCGGCGTACATGCCCGGGTAGAGCTCGTGCTTCGCGTTGTCGATGTCCGCTTCGACGAGCATCGTGCGCGTCGAGAGGTCGAGCGCATTGGCGAAGCGCGTGACCGTCGCCTTGAACTCGCGGCCGGGGAACTCGCGCAGCCGCAGCGTGACCGGGAGACCGGCCTTCACGAGGCTCGTCTCTTCTTCCGTCACGTACACGTACACGCGCAGCGTGTCGATGTCGGCCACGCTCAAGATCGGGCCCGCCTTGCCGCCGCTCGAGCCTTCCGCAGTCACGCCGCCCTGGCTGCTCGCCTGGATGAGGGCGCCCGGGTCGACGTAGCGCGCCGTGACCACGCCGTCGAACGGCGCCACGATGTGCGTGTAGCCGACGAGGGCCTCGAGCTCCTCGACCTCGGCCTTCGCCTGCTCGAACTTGCCCTGCGCCACGTCGACGTCTTCGCGCGCGACGAGGCGGTGGTCGCTGTCCCACACGCGCTGCAGCCGGTCGTAGCTGCCGCGCTCGACGGCGAGGCTCGCGCGCGCTCGCTGCAGCTTCTGCTGCAGCTCTGGCACTTCGAGCTCGGCGAGCACCTGGCCCTTCTTCACCCAATCGCCCTTGTCGACGCGGATGCTCTGCAGGTAGCCGGTCACCTTGGCGTGCAGCGCAGCCTCGTAGAGGCCCACGAGATCGCCCGGCAGCGTGATCGAGCGCGTCATCGTGCCGCGCTCGGGCCGAACGACACTGACGGGGGACGGATGGGCGTCCGCCGTCGGGTCGGCGACCCGGCTCGAGCAGCCCGCGGCTCCGATCCAGAGCGCGGCTGCCACAGCCACCGCGCCCGCCTTCGCTCGCTTCACTGGGCTCCCTCCCTCCGAGTGTAGAAGAGCTCGTACACCGCAGGCACCAGCACGAGGGTGAGCACGGTCGAGACGGTCAGCCCGCCCGCAGCGGCGCGCGCGAGCGGCGCGGACGCCTCCGAGCCGGCGCCGAGCTTCAGCGCAATGGGCAGGAGCCCCACCACGGTCGCGAGCGCGGTCATGAGGATCGGCCGCATGCGGATGCGCGCGGCGTCCACGACCGCGCGGCGCACGGGCGCGCCTTCGCGCCGGCGCTGGTTCGCGAAGTCGACGAGCAGGATCGAGTTCGACACGACGATTCCCACCATGACGATCGTGCCCATGAACGACTCGATGTTCAGCGTGGTCTCGGTCGCGAGCAGCGTCCACACCACCCCGATCAGCCCCATCGGCACCGCAAACATGATGATGAACGGATCCAGGAACGAGCGGAACTGCGCCACCATGACCAGGTAGAGCAAGAGGATCGCCATCGCGAGACCGAAGCCGAAGCTCGAGAACGACGACTGCATGGCGGAGACCGAGCCGCGGTACGTGATCTGCACGTCCTTCGGCAGCTCGAGCCCGGCGAGCGCGCGTTGGATCGCCGCCTGAGTGCCGCCCATGTCGTCGCCGCGCGGCGCGACGAGCACGTCGACGACGCGCTGGATGTTGTAGTGGGCGACCTCCGCGGGCTGCGTGCGCTTCGAGATCGAGGCCACGTTGCGCAAGAGCAGCGCGTCCTCGCCGCCGTCCTTGCTGGAGCTCCGCACGGGGATGTCGAGCAGCGTCTCGATCGAGCGGATGTCGCGCTCGGGATACTGCACGGTGAGGAAGTAGTCGTTGCCGGTCTTCGGATCGATCCAGATCGACGGCGCGATCATCTGGTTCGAGGTCAGTGCGGTGATCGTGTTGCTGACCACGTCTTTCTGGCTCAGGCCGAGGCGCGCGGCCTTCACGCGGTCCACCTTCACGTCGAGCGTGGGGTAGCCGGACTCCTGGGGAATGAAGGTGTCCGCGACCTCGGGCAGGCCGCGCACCACGCCGTCGACCTTCTGCGCGGCCTCGTGCAGCACGGTGTAGTGCGGCCCCGAGAGCTGCACGTCGATCGGCGCGGCGAGCCCGAAGTTCAGCACGGCGTCGATGATGCTCCCGGACTGGAAGAAGGTCTGCACTTCGGGCACGAGCTCGGGAAGCTGTGCGCGCAGCTCCGAGATGTAGTGCCAGGTCGAAAGGCGATGGCCTTCCTTGAGACTCACCAGCATGAAGCCCGAGTCACTCGCCGCGTTCGACGAGTAGAGCGCCGAGAAGCCCGGCGCGAGGCCCAGATTCGACACGATCATGGACAGGTCGTCCGCAGGAATCACTTCGCGGATCACGCCCTCGATCTTCTCCGTCAGCGCCTCGGTGACCTCGATGCGCGAGCCGCGCGGCGTGCGCAGGTTCACGATGAACTGGCCCGCGTCGGTGCGCGGGAAGAGCTCGGTGCCGAGCAGACGGTACGCGCCGAGGGTGATCACGAAGGCGGCGGAGAGCGAGCCGATGATCGTCCACTTGTGGTCGAGCGCGCGCTCGAGGAAGCGCTCGTAGCGCGCGGCGAAGCGCTCGTAGACCCGCTGGAACACGCCGATCGCGCCCCGCCGCTCGCCGTCGTGCTCGGCGTGCGCGTCGGCCGCGGTGAGGAAGCGCGCGCAGAAGATCGGGATGACGGTCATGGCGACGACGTAGGAGGCCAGCATCGCGAGCACGACCGAGAGCGACAGCGCGCTGAACAGGTACTTCGCCACGCCGAACAGGAACATCACGGGGAAGAACACGATCACCGTCGTGAGCGTCGACGCGAGCACGGGCAGCGCGACCTCTTCCGCGCCGTCGCGCGCGGCCTGTTCGGAAGTCTTGCCCTGCTCGAGGTGGCGGTTGACGCTCTCGAGCACCACCACCGAGTCGTCGACGAGCCGGCCGATCGCGAGCGCGAAGCCGCCGAGCGTCATGACGTTGATCGTCGAGCCGTTCATGTACAGGCCGAACGCGGCGGCGAGCAGCGAGAGCGGGATCGACAGGAAGATCGCGACCGTCGACTTGAAGCTCCCGAGGAACAAGAGGATCACGAGGGACGCGAGCACGGCGGCGAGGCCGGCTTCGTGCTCGAGGCTCTCGATCGCCTGCCGGATGTAGCCGGACTGGTCGAAGATCGAGTCGAGCTTCATGCCGTCCGGCAGGCCGACCAGCTTCGGCAGGAGCGAGCGCACGCCGTCGACGACCGCGATCGTGTTCGCGTTGCCCTGCTTCAGGATGGGCACGTACACGGAGCGCTGGCCGTCGATGCGCACCACGTTCTGCTGGATCTGCGCGGCGTCCGCCGCCTGGCCGACGTCCCGCACGAACACGGGCGCCTGCCCGGCGCCGACCTTGATCGGCACGTCGTTCGTCTGCTCCGGCTCTTCGATCAAGCTGTTCGTGTTCACGAAGTAGTCGGTGCTCCCGATCTTCGCGTCGCCGGCCGGGATGATCAGGTTCGAGTCGTTCACCGAATGCACGACGTCCATCAACGTCAGGCCGCGCGCCTCGAGCGCCTCGCGGTTCACGTACACCATGACCTGGCGGTACTTCCCGCCGAAGGGCGGCGGCACCGACGCGCCTGCGACCGTGGCGAGCTGGTTGCGCACGTTGTACTGCGCCTGGTCGCGCAGCTGCGCTTCCGAGAAGCCGGCGCCGGATACGGTGACCAGGGTGACTGGCAGCGACGACGCGTCGGACTTCAGCACGATCGGCGGCAGCGTGCCCGGCGGCAGATGGCGCAGGTCCGCCATCGCCAGGTTCGCCAGCTGCGAAGCGGCCGCGTCGACGTTCGCGGTGGGCTGGAAGAAGACCTTGATGATGCTCACGCCGGGCAGCGAGCGCGACTCGATGTGCTCGATGTCGTTGCCGAGCGTGAAGAAGCGCTCGAAGCGCGTCGTGATGTCGCGCTCGACTTCCTGGGGTGGCATGCCCGGGTAGAAGGTCCCGACCACGACGGCGGGGATCTTCAGGTTCGGGAACACGTCCACGGGCATGCCGGCGAAGGCGGTCAGGCCGAGCAGCGCGGTGATGAGGGTGCCGACGATGACGAAGTGAGGATTTCTAAGCGAGAAGCTCGGCATCGCGCGAAGGCTCTCCTACGATTCGGTGGAGCGCGAGTCCTCTTCTAGCGCGGCGGCAGCGAGCTCGTCAGAGGCGGAGGGGTTCTGTTCCGTCTGTCTTGTTCGTCTCTCCGGCATCGAGTTCCCGGTTCGGCTTGGACGGCCCACTCTCCAAGCTTCTTCGGCTTGCATGCGCTCGCGCAAGAGTATGGCCGCTCCAAGGCGGCGCGTGGCCGCGCGCCGCCTGGAGCGACCTCTGTCCACCGGGAAGACTCGGGGCCTAGGGCAGGTAGTACCGGAACGAGCTCATGACGATGTTCTCGTTGCCGATCGGCTCGACGCCGCCAAGGCCCTCCCACGTCGCGCGGTGCACGTACGAGTAAGACATGCCCATCTGCAGCGTTCCCATCGGCCCGCGGTAGAAGCGGTACCAGAAGCCCGGCTGGAACTGCCACAGGAGGCGGTTCTGCGCCTGGCAGGTGCCGACGACGTCGGACTCGCAGCCGACGTTGTTCGCGCCCGGCGTGCCGTAGCCGACGCCCGTGGCGCCGTTCTGGTACGAGCGCTGGCGGTAGTACTCCATGCCGCCGTACAGGTAGACGTCCCAGTCGGGATTCGGGTGAGTCTCGAAGCCGCCGAAGACCGTGAGCGTGGTGATCGGGACGATCGTGCCATCGGGCTTGAGCGTCACGTCGGCGCCAAGGCCCGAGGCGTAGCGGCCGATGCCCCAGCCGTCGAGCGTCTGGATGATGAAGTTTACGCCCGGGACGACGGGCAGGACGGCGGCGGCGCCGAAGCCGGCGCCGGTCGCGTAGTCGTTCTTGCTGCTGAAGCGGTCGCGGAAGAAGCGGCCGATCGCCTTCAGCTCGTAGTGACCGAAGCCCGGCTCCCACACCAGCTTGCCGATGAGGTCGGGCGCGAGGTCGGTCGAGATGCCGTTCGCGCCCGGCGTGTTGCTGAGCACGAACTGCGAGTTCGGCGACTGCGCGTTCCCGCTGTTGGCGAAGCCGAGCACGTTGGCGGGCGGGTTGACCACGTTCAGCGAGGTCTCGGGGTTCTCGAGCGAGATCGCGCCCCAGACCTGATCGCTGAACTTGTCCGTGAGTCGCAGCTGCCACTGGCGGGACCAGTTGTATCCGACGTTGTACTGCGCATCGATCGTCGCCGGCACGAGCTCCTGCCGCGGGGTGATTCCCGAGCGGTTGGTGGTCAGGAGACTCCACGCCTGACCGGCGAGGAACGACACGCCGTTGTCGAAGTCGACGCTCGAGAAGAGCTGCCGCGTGCGCGGCGTCCAGCTGTTGCTCTCGACTTCGTTCGCCGTCGGCGCGGCGCCGAGGAAGTCCATCTCGTAGTAGCCGGTCACCTTGGTGTTCTCGCCGAGATAGCCTTCCGCGAGCAGCGAGAGCCTCGACTGCCGCGCCGAGCCGCGGAACTCGCTCAGGTGCGAGTTGCCCGTTCCGTCGAACGGGACGTTGCCGTAGGTGCTGCCCATGTCGGCGTTCTCGTTTGACGAGCGGAAGAACGCCGCCGCTTCGAGGAAGCCGCCCGGAGTGAGCTTGAACGACTTCGTCGAGTCACCGCTCGCCTCCGTCTTCGCGGCGCTCACCGCAGCCGCTTCTTTGTGTGCCTGCTTCGCGAGTATCTCGTCGCCCGTGTCTGCGTCGATCAGGCCCTTCTCGCGCAGAACCGAGACGATCTGATCGATCGCCGCGGTATCATCCGCGCGCGCCTGCGGCGCGAGGCCCAGCGCGATCGCTCCCGCGAACGCCAACGTGCGAACGAACCGACCCCTAATCCCCAACATGGAAACCCCTCCGGGTATGGTTTTCGAGGGGCGATCCTATAGGGACACCGGTGAGAAGCCGTGGCATCCGTGTGACGGGAGCGTGAAGAGCCCGTCTAGCTGCGGTCGGCGGCGGGCAGCGTGAAGCTGAAAATCGAGCCTTCGCCCGGCGTGCTCTCGACCCAGACCTCGCCGCCGCTGGCCTGCGCCAGGTGCTTCACGATGGCGAGGCCGAGGCCCGTGCCGCCCTGATCGCGCGAGCGGCCGCGGTCGACGCGGTAGAAGCGCTCGAAGATGCGCGCGCGGTCGGCCTCCGAGATGCCGGGCCCGCGGTCGGCCACGTCGACCTGCACGACCGAGCCCGCGGGCGCGACGGTGATGTCGATGCGCTTGCCGGGCAGCGAGTACTTGAGCGCGTTGTCGAGCAGGTTCTGCAGGATCTGCTCGACGGCGCGGCGGTCGGCGAACACGCGCGGGGCGCCGCCGTCGTGGATGCGCACGTCGAAGCCGCTCTCGGCGATGCGCGGGGCGAGCTCCTCGCACAGGCGCGTGGCGAGCGCGACGACGTCGAGCTCGCCCGGCTCCAGCTTGTGACTGCCGCCTTCGAGCCGCGAGAGCTCGAGCAGGTCCTCGACCAGCCGAGACAGCCGCTCGGAGTGATTCAGGATCACCTGCAGGTAATTTCGCTTCTCGCGCTCGGGCAGCTCGGTGCCGAGCAGCGTCTCCGCGAAGCCGCGGATCGCCGTGAGCGGCGTCTTGATCTCGTGCGAGGCGTTCGCGACGAAGTCGCGTCGCACCGTCTCGAGCCGGCGCACGTCCGTCATGTCGTGGAACACGGCGACGGCGCCCTTCGCGCCCGCGAACGAGAAGCTCGCGGCGTGCACGGCGAGCACGCGCCGCTCGCCCGCGCCGACCTGCAGCTCGCGCTGCACGGGCGCGTCGCTCGCGAGCGCCTGGGCGAGCAGGTCGTGCACCTCGGCGCTGCGGATCGCCTCGAGCGGACGGCGCCCCTCGAGCTCGCCGCGCGCGCCGACCAGCGCGCGCAGGCGCGGATTGGCGAGCACGATGCGCAGGTCGGCGTCGACGACGAGCACGCCCTCGACCATGACGCGCAGCACCGCCTCGAGGCGGTCGCGCTCGCCCGAGATCTCGCCGTGCGAGGCCTCGAGGTCGGCCGCCATGCGGTCGATCGCGCGCGCCACCTGGCCGAGCTCGTCGCGCGAGCGCCAGCGCACGCGCGCACCGAAGTCGCCCAGCGCGATCTGGCCCAGCGCTTCGTGGATCGAGCGCAGCGGCCGCAGCAGCGCGCGCGCCGACGCGTACGACAGCACGAGCGCGACCGCGAGCACCGCGGCGCCGGCCAGCGCCAGTGAGCGGCGCAGCTGCCAGACGGCGGCGTCGATCGTGCCCAGGTCCGCGGCCACGCGCACCACGCCGTCGTCGCCGTCGGTGCGCGGAATCGCCACGTACAGGAGCGGCCGGCCCACCGTCTCGCTGCGGCGCGTGGCCGTGCCCAGCGAGCCGTCGAGCGCCGCCGCGACTTCGGGCCGTGTGGAGTGATTCGCCACGTTCGCGAGCGCTTCGACGCGGATGTCGGAGTCACCGACCACCACGCCGTCGCGCGCGATGAACGTGACTCGCGCGCCCGCGGCCGTCGCGGCGTGCGCGGCGAGCTCCGACAGCGCCGGTTCGTTCTCGGGCACGAACTGGCTGCCGTGCGCGAGCTCGGCGACCAGCTGAGCGCTCGCCGCGAGTGAGCTCTCGATGCGCGCCAGCTCGCGCACGCGCAGGCCGTGCTCGGCCAGCACGCCGAGCAGGAGCGTGCTCGCGAGGGCCAGGCCCGCGAGCGCCGCTGCGAGCCTGAGCTGGATCCTCGGCATCTCCCGCCGTCCGGGGCTATTCCGCGAAGCGGTAGCCGACTCCGCGCACCGTCTCGATCAGATCGCCGGCGCGGCCGAGCTTCTCGCGCAGCCGCTTCAGGTGGGTGTCGATCGTGCGGGAGGTGACCGTGATGTCGGAGCCCCAGACCTCGTCGAGCAGGCGCTCGCGCGTCATCACGCGGCCCGGCCGGCCCATGAGCGCGACGAGCAGCTGGAACTCCTTGGCCGTGAGCGTGATCTCGCGGCCGTCGACGCTGGCGCGGTGCGAGTCGGGGTCGACGCGCAGCGCGTCGTGCTCGAGCACGCGTGCGCCTTCGCCGGTGGGCGCGCGGCGGCGCAGCACCGCGCGCACGCGCAGCGCGAGCTCGCGCGGGCTGAACGGCTTGGTGACGTAGTCGTCGGCGCCCAGCTCCAGGCCGACCACGCGGTCGATCTCCTCGGACTTGGCGGTCAGCATGATGATCGGCAGCGCGGCGAGCCGCTGGTCGGCGCGCACCCGCGCGCACACCTCGGTGCCCGACAGGTCCGGCAGCATCAGATCGAGGATCATGACATCGGGCGGCGCGCGGCGCAGAGCCGTGAGCGCGTCGCTGCCCGACGCCGCCGTCTCGACCGTGTAGCCCGATTGGGCCAGGTTCACCCGCACGAGCTCGAGCAGATCCGGCTCGTCGTCGACGACCAACACGCGCGCGGTCATGTCACCGCTCTCGCGCATAGCGCGCAAGCTTCTCGGCGTGCTTCACGTTTCGCGCCTCCGCGACCAAGATGACCTCCTCGGCGACGTTGGTGGCGTGATCGCCGATGCGCTCCAGGCTCTCGGCGATGAAGATGATGTCGAGCGTCTGCGCGGCGTTGCCCGAGTCGCGCTCGATGCGGGCGATGAGCTCGCGGACCAGCGTGTCCTGCATGCGGTCGAGGCGGTCGTCCCCGTCGAGGACGGCCTGCGCGCCCACCACGTTCAGCTCCTGGAACGAATCGAGCGCGGCCGCGAGCTGGTTGGTGGCCTCGCGCTCGAGCGGCTCGAGCCGCATGGGCAGGTCCGTGCGCGGCCGCTCGGCCAGGCGCGCGCCGCTCTTCGCGATGTTCCGCGCGATGTCGCCCACGCGCTCGAGGTCGGTGGCCATGGTCTTGATGGCCACCACCTGGCGCAGGTCCTCGGCCACCGGGGACTGGAGCGCCAGCGCGCGCAGCACCGCGTCGTCGATCTCGATGTCGAGCTTGTCCAGCTCGAGGTCGTCGCGCTGCACCTCGGAGGCCAGCCGGGCGTCGCGCTCCCGCACCACGCGAAGGGCTTTCGCGAGGATCGCCTCGGCCAGCGCACCCATGCGCAGGACGAGCTCCCGCAGGCCCTCGATCGTGGCTTCGGACTTCGCCGTCATGCCCGCGGTGAGGATAGCCTCGCTTCCGCCGGACCGCGTGTCATTTCGGTGACGCCGGAACAGCGATTCCGGGAAGACGATTCGTCACGGAAACGTCACCCACGCGCCGTTCCGGCGACACTGCCGCACACGAACCTTCCGGCGAACCCACTGCCAAGCGAGGGTCGCAATGCGAAGGGGACGTCTCGTCGCTCTCTTTCTGTCCGTCGTTCTGCCGGCCGCGGTCGGGGCCGCCGCCGAAGCGGAAGTCGACGCCAAGATCGCCGCGTATCAGAAGACCAGCGGAGTCGCAGGGAATCTCTCCGCGATCGGTTCGGACACTCTGAACAACGTGATGACCATGTGGGCGGAGTCGTTCCGCAAGGTCTATCCGTCGGTGCAGGTGCAGGTCGAGGGCAAGGGCTCGTCGACCGCGCCGCCCGCGCTCATCGCCGGCACGGCGCAGCTCGGCCCGATGAGCCGGGAGATGAAGGCCGACGAGCTCGACGCATTCGAGAAGAAATTCGGCTACCCGCCCACACAATTCCGTGTCGCAATCGACGCATTGGCGGTGTACGTCCAGAAGGACAACCCGCTCGAGAAGCTGACGCTCACGCAGGTCGATTCGATCTTCTCGAAGACGCGCCGCTGCGGCAGCACGGCGGGCGCGGAGACGTGGGGCGACCTGGGCGTGAAGGGCCCGCTCGCAAGCGAGCCGATTCGCCTGTACGGCCGCAACTCGGCGTCGGGCACCTACGGCTACTTCAAGGAGATCGCGCTCTGCGGCGGCGACTACCGCGACACCGTGAAGGAGCAGCCGGGCTCCGCGGCGGTGGTGCAGGGCGTCACCGAGGACAAGCAGGGCATGGGCTACAGCGGCATCGGCTACAAGACATCGGGCGTCCGGTCGCTCGAGCTCGCGAAGGACGCGAACAGCGCGTATTCCTCGACGGAGCCGGACCAGGTGTACGCCGGCAAGTACCCGCTCGCGCGCTTCCTCTACGTGTACGTGAACCGGCCGCCGGGCAAGACGCTCGACCCGCTCACGGAGCAGTTCATCAAGTTCGCGCTCTCGCACGAGGGCCAGGAAGTGGTGAAGAAGGACGGCTACATGCCGCTCAAGGCCGCCACCGTCGACCAGGAGCTGGCGAAGCTCCGCTAGCGATGGAGCCCGCGCCCCGGTACGAGCCGCGCGACGAGCTTCTCCCCGGCGAGCCGCCTTCGGGAGTCACGTCGCGGCCGCGCCTCTGGCTCGACCGGGCGGCGGGCTGGGTCGTGCTCGGCGGCGGGATCGGCGTCGGGCTGTCGCTCATCGCGATCCTCGTCTTCCTCGTCGTCGAGACGGCGCCGCTGCTGCGCGGCGCGCGGGTGCGCGAGCGCGCGCCGGTGAACCTGGCCGGCGCGGCGCCCGCGGCGGTCGCCGCCGAGGAGCGGCTCTCGCAGCTCGCGGCGGTCAGCGCGGATGGACACGTTCGTGTCTACGACGCCGCGACGGGCGAGGTGCGCCTCGACGCGGCGCCCGGGGCAGCGCCGCCGCTCGCGGTCGCGGGCGTGCCCGGCGAGCCGACCTTCACGTTGCTCGAGCCGGACGGCCGCGTGCTCGTGCAGCCCGTCGTGTGGACGGCGTCGTACGGCGCGGAGGGCCGCAGCGTGGTGCCTTCCGCGCCCGCGCCGCTCGAGCTCGCGCTCGAAGTGAACGGCGCCGACGTGCGCGCGCTCGCTGCGCGCAGCTCGGGCAAGGAGACGACCGCGGTCGCGGCCGTCGCCGGCGGCTCCCTCGTCGCCGTCCGGAAGAGCGTCAGCGTGAACGCCTTCAGCGGGGAGCGCGAGGAGTCGAGCGCGCGCTTCACCGCAGCCGCGCCCGAAGGCATCTCGCTCCTCGCGCTCGATCCCGACCAGCGCACCGTGTTCGCCGCGGACGGCTCGGGCGGGCTCTACGTATGGGAGCTCGGACCCGACGGATTGCGCGGGCCCGACGCCGCGAACGGCGCCTCGCCGGCCACCGCGCTCAGCCTGCTCGTCGGCGGCCGCAGCCTCGTGGTCGGCCACGCGGACGGCTCGCTGTCGGTGTGGTTCCACCTGCGCGCGGGCCGCGCGCGCACGGAGCTCGTGCGCGCGCACGCGTTCGGCTCGCAGGGCGGCGCGATCCGCGCGCTCGCGCCGTCGGGGCGCGGCCGCTCGTTCCTCGCGCTCGGCGAGGACGGCGTGCTCGGGCTGTACCACTCCACGTCGGAGCGCGTGCTGTGGCGCGGCGCGTCCGGCGTGTCGGGCCCGGCGACGCTCGCGTTCTCGTCGCGCGGCGACGGCGCGTTCGTCGCGCAGGCCAGCGCGCTGCGCGCGTTCGACGTGTCGAATTCGTACCCCGAGATCTCGCTCTCGGCCCTGTTCGCGCGCGTGTGGTACGAGGACTACCCCGAGCCCGCGTTCGTGTGGCAGTCGACGGGCGGCAGCGAAGAGTCCGAGCCGAAGCTGTCGCTCACGCCGCTCGCGTTCGGAACCCTGAAGGGCACGCTCTACGCGCTCTTCTTCGCGATCCCGCTCGGAATCTTCGGCGCGCTCTACACGTCGCAGGTCATGGACCCGCGGCTGCAGCGCTGGGTGAAGCCGGCGGTCGAGATCATGGCGTCGCTGCCCAGCGTGGTGCTCGGCTTCCTCGCCGGGCTGTGGCTCGCACCGCGCCTCGAGGGCGTCTTCCCCGGCTTCCTCGCCGCGGTCATCGTGAGCCCCCTGCTCGCGCTGCTCGCGGGCGCGGCGTACGCGGCGCTGCCGCGCCGAGTGAGTCGCCGGCTGCCCGTCGGCACGGAGGTCGCGCTGTCTGCGCTCGTGCTCCTCGCGGGCGCGTGGCTGTGCTTCCAGCTCTCGCCGTTCCTGGAGCGCACGCTGTTCCGGGGTGACTTCTCCACCTTCCTGCGCGACGTGACCGGCGCCACGTACGACCCGCGCAACGCGATCGTCGCCGGCGTGGCGATGGCCTTCGCGGTGATCCCGATCGTGTTCGCGATCGCCGAGGACTCGCTCTCGAACGTGCCGCGCTCGCTGTCGGCGGCGTCGCTCGCGCTGGGCGCGAATCGCTGGCAGACGATCGCCCGCGTGGTGCTGCCGGCCGCGAGCCCGGGCCTGTTCGCCGCCGTGATGATCGGCTTCGGCCGCGCGGTGGGCGAGACGATGATCGTGCTCATGGCGACGGGCAACACGCCGCTCATCGACCTGTCGCCGTTCGACGGCTTCCGCACGCTGTCGGCGAACATCGCCGTCGAGATCCCGGAGGCGCCGCAGGGCGCCACGCTCTACCGCGTGCTGTTCCTGTCGGCGCTGCTGCTCTTCGCCGTGACCTTCGCGGCCAACACGCTCGCGGACGTCGTGCGCGAGCGGCTGCGCCGCCGCTACGCGGGTGCGCGATGACCGGCTGGACGAGCGCTTCGCGCCGGGCGCGCTTCGGCGACGCCATGCTGTGGCTCGCGGGCGGCGCGCTCGCGATGAGCCTGCTCCTCGTGGTGGGGCTCGTCGTGCTCGTCGCGTGGAACGGGCTCGGCTACTTCTGGCAGGCGCCGGTCGCCGAGCTCGCGCTCCGCGACGGCAGTCACTTGCTCGGCGAGATCGTCGAGCGCCACGCGGACGAGCTGCGCGTGCGGCTCGGCAACCGCGACCTCGGCAGCGACGACTTCCGCTGGGTGAAGGACGCCGACGTCGCGTCCACGTCGTACCCCGACGACGCGCTCGTGCTGGAGCGCGAGCAGAACGGCCGGTTCTACGGCTTTCCCGCCGTGCTGCGGCGAGGAGACACTGTGACTCAGGAGGGCGCGCCGGCGGTGCTCGGCGCGCTCGACGGCCTGCTCGCGCAGAAGCGCGCGGAGCGCGCCGACCGGCTCGATGGGCTGCGCGCCGAGATCCGCCGCCAGAACCAGGAGCTCGAGCGGCTGCGGCTCGCGAAGCGCGACCCGTCGGAAGTGCAGGCGCGCTACGATGTCTCTGCGGCCGAGCTCGCCAAGCGCGAGGCCGAGTATCTCGCCGACGTGCTCGTGATGAAGACGTCCGACGGCCGCCAGGTCGACGTGCCCATCGCGTACGTCGTGCGCGCCGTGCGCGCGAACGCGCTCGGCGCGGGCGGCAAGCTCGCGCTCTACGCGTCGCGCATCGGCGAGTTCCTGTGGGCCGACCCGCGCGAGTCGAACACGGAAGGCGGCATCTTCCCGGCGATCTTCGGCACGGTGCTGCTCGTGCTGCTCACGAGCGTCGCGGTGTCGCCGCTCGGCGTGCTCACCGCGCTCTACCTGCGCGAGTACGCGAAGGAGGGCCTGTTCGTGCGCAGCGTACGCATCGCGGTGAACAGCCTCGCGGGCGTGCCGTCGATCGTGTTCGGCGTGTTCGGCCTGGGCTTCTTCGTGTACGGGATCGGCGGCACGATCGACTCGATCTTCTTCGCGGACCGCCTGCCGACGCCCACGTTCGGCACGGGCGGTCTGCTGTGGGCCGCCTTGACGCTCGCGCTCCTGACCCTGCCCGTGGTGGTGGTGGCGACGGAAGAGGGCCTCGCCGCCGTGCCGCGCATCGTGCGCGAGGGCTCGCTCGCGCTCGGCGCCACCAAGGTCGAGACGCTGTTGCGCGTGGTGCTGCCGGCCGCGCTGCCCGGCGCGCTCACGGGCCTCATCCTGGCGATGGCGCGCGCGGCCGGTGAAGTCGCGCCGCTCATGATCGTCGGAATGGTGAAGCTGGCGCCGAGCCTGCCGCTGGACGGCGAGTTCCCGTTCTTCCACTTCGAACGGAAGTTCATGCACCTGGGCTTCCACATCTACGACGTCGGCTTCCAGAGCCCGAATGTCGAAGCCGTGAGGCCGCTCGTGTTCGCGACTGCGCTGCTGTTGATCCTCGTGGTTCTGTGCACCAATCTGACGGCGATCCTGATCCGCAATCACTTGCGCCGTAAGTACGCCGGGAGCGCGGTGTAGCCATGCAACCGGCACGGAGTCCCGATCTGGCCAGGCTACCCGAGTTCGAGAAACCGGCTCTGCGCGTCCAGAAGCTCTCGCTCTGGTACGGCGAGTCACAGGCGCTGCACGACATCGAGATGGAGGTGCCGCAGCGCAAGATCACCGCGCTGATCGGCCCGTCCGGCTGCGGCAAGTCGACGCTCTTGCGCTGCATCAACCGCATGAACGACCTGGTCGACGGCGTCCGCGTCGCGGGCGAGATCGTGTTCCACGACCGGAACATCTTCGCGCACGACATGGACATCTTCGCGCTGCGCAGGCGCATCGGCATGGTGTTCCAGAAGTCGAACCCCTTCCCGAAGTCGATCTACGAGAACGTCGCGTACGGCTGCCGCATCCACGGCCAGAACGGCCGCGCCCAGCTCGACGAGATCGTCGAGAAGAGCCTCGTGCGCGCGGGCTTGTTCGACGAGGTGAAGGACCGCCTGCAGTCGAGCGCGCTCGGGCTCTCGGGCGGGCAGCAGCAGCGGCTCTGCATCGCGCGCGCGATCGCGGTCGAGCCCGAGGTGATCCTGCTCGACGAGCCGTGCTCCGCGCTCGATCCGATCGCCACGCAGAAGATCGAAGAGCTGATGCAGGAGCTGAAAGAGCGCTACACGATCGTGATCGTCACGCACAACATGCAGCAAGCCGCGCGCGCGTCCGACTACACCGCGTTCATGTATCTCGGCAAGCTGATCGAGTTCGGCGAGACGGGCGAGATCTTCGTGAAGCCGCGCGTGCGCGCCACCGAGGACTACATCCGCGGCAAGTTCGGCTGAGCGCGTGGGTAGGGTGCCCACGCGCTCCTCGGACGGCCGCGTGGGTAGGGTGCCCACGCGCTCCTCGGACGGCCGACGACTATTTCCGCTCGCGCACCGTGAGCACGGGCGCTTCCGCCGTGCGCACGACGCGTTCGGCGACGCTGCCGAGCAACAGGTGCGACAGCCCGCGCCTGCCGTGCGTGCCCATGGCGACCAGGTCGGCGCGCTTCTCCTTCACGACTTCCAGGATCACGTGGTCGGGCGAGCCCGCGCGCGCCACGTACTCCGCCGAGAGGCCCGCGCTCTGCAGGTCGGCGAGCATGGCGTCCAAGTCCTTCGTCACCTGCTTCGAGATGCGATCGAACGTCGCCTCACCGTGCTCGGCGAGATACTGCTCGAGCTCGACGGGCACGTAATACGCGTGCACGAGCACCAGGTGCGCGGGGCCGCTTTTCTTCGCGAACCACTTGGCGAGCTCGAGCGCCTGCTTCGCGCCGGGGGAGAAGTCCATGGGTACGACGATGGTGCGGAACGCGAGCGCGCGGCCGTGGTCCTTCACGGTGAGCACCGGGCACTTTGCGTAGCGCACGGTGCGCTCGGCGACGGAGCCGAGCACCAGGTGCTTCAGGCCAGTGAGACCGCGGCTGCCCATGACGATCAGGTCCGCATGGGAGCGCTCGGCCGCGTCGGCGATCGCGAAGCCGGGCATGTCGTCGATCACCTCGACGTCGCAGGCGACGCCCGCGGCGGCGACCTTCTCCTTCACGAGCGCGAGCCGCTTCGCGGCGTTGTCGTGCAGCTCGCGCCAGAACGCCACGGGCGCGACCGCGAGCTCCGGACCCGCCGGCTGCACCGGCGGCTGCACCACGTGCAAGAGCCGGAGGCGCGCGCCGAAGCTCTTCGCGAGGCTCGTCGCGGTCTCGATCGCGCGCTCGGCGTCCTGCGAGAAGTCCGACGGCGCGAGGATCGTCTTGATCTCCATGCTCAACTCTCCTTGTCCCGCAGCTGCGCCGCGCGCGCGCGGCCGTTGCGCCGGTAGAGCGTGCGGCGGTTGATGCCGAGGATCCTGGCTGCGCGCACCTTGTTGCCCTTCACGCGCGCGAGGATCTTCTCGGTGTAGAGCGCCGTGAGCTCGTGCAAGCTGAGCTCGCGCGCCGCGGCCTCTTCGACGAGTGACTCGGCGGGCGGCAGCGCGTGCGGCGCGGCATCGCCGCTCGCGCCGCCGAAGCCGAGCTCGCTCGGGCCGATCTCGTTGCCCGTCACCATCAGCAGCGCGCGCTCGACGGCGTTCTCGAGCTCGCGCGCGTTGCCTTCCCACGGCTGGCGCTGCAGCAGCTCGAGCGCCGCGCGCGAGAAGGCCACCTTGCGCCCGCCGGCGTGGCGCTCGAGGAACGCCTGCGCGAGCAGGGGCACGTCTTCGGGCCGTTCGCGCAGCGGCGGGACGTGGATTGCGATCACGTTCAGCCGGTAGTAGAGATCGCGGCGGAACTCGCCGTTCGCGACCGCCTTGCGCAGGTCCTTGTTCGTCGCGGCGATCACGCGCGCGTCGACGCGCACGCTCTTGTTGCCGCCGACGGGCCGGATCTCGTGGTCCTGCAGCACGCGAAGGAGCTTGCTCTGCAGCGCCGCGCTCATGTCGCCGATCTCGTCGAGGAACAGCGTGCCGCCGTTCGCTTCCTCGAAGAGGCCCCGCTTCGCGGTGTGCGCGCCCGTGAACGCGCCGCGCACGTGGCCGAAGAGCTCGCTCTCGAGCAATCCCTCGGGCATGGCGGTGCAGTTGATCGGCACGAACGCCGCGCTCGCGCGCGCGCCCGTGAAGTGGATCGTGCGCGCGACCACTTCCTTGCCCGTGCCGCTCTCGCCCGTGATGAGCACGGAGGAGCGGCTCGACGAGATCTTGCGCACGAGCGCGAAGATCTCGCGCATGGCCGGGCTCGCGCCGAAGAGGTCGCCGAACGACGTCGTGCGGTCGAGCGCGCGGCGCAGGCGCCGGTTCTCCTGCTCGAGCGCGCGGTGCTCGAACGCTCGCTCGAGCGAGGCGAGCACCGCCTCGCGCTTGAACGGCTTGGTCACGTAGTCGAACGCGCCGAGCCGCATGGCCTCGACCGCCGAGTCGATGCTGCCGAAGCCCGTCATCAGCAGCACCGGCGTCTCGGGGCGCGTCTCGCGCAGCTCGGCCAAGAGCTCGAGCCCGCTCTTGCCCGGCATGCGGATGTCGGAGAGCACGGCGTCGAACTCGCCGTTGCGCGCGCAGGCGAGCGCTTCGTCGGCCGACGCGGCCGTGCGCGCCCGGATGCCCGACTCGTCGAGCAGGGAGACCAGCATCTCGCGCATCGCGGGCGCGTCGTCGACGACCAGGACCGAACGGGGATCGCTCATCGCCTCTCTCTACAGCAGGTGCCGTGCCGGCCCACGGGCCCCCGCTGGGCCCGGGGATCCTTGCGATGGAGACATTATGTCACATAGTATGGCCTGACTGCGCACGTCGCCGCTTGCGAGAGCCGTACACCCGAGCGCGGCCTGGGCACGTCGCCTGCACGCCTTTGGCGTCCATGGCTCCTTCGCGCACTGCGGCTCTCGTCGAGCGACCCGTAGCTTCGCTCATGCGCTCGAACTTCATCAGCGCGAGCCCCGACGACAGCCTGCTCGAGGCGGACCGGATCATGCGGCTCGCGCGCATCCGCCACCTGCCGATCGTGCGCAAGGGCGTGCTCGTCGGGCTCTTGTCGCACCGCGACGTGCTCGCGGCGTCCGTGGCGAAGCTGGAGAAGTGCGAGCCCTCGGACCGGCTCGAGCACCTGCGCGGCATCGCGATTCGCGAGGTGATGAGCCGGGACGTGGAGACTGCCCTCGAGTCGACGAGTCTCGCTTCCGCGGCCGTGCGCATGCTACGGCTCAAGATCGGCTGCTTGCCCGTGGTGCGCGCGAACGCCGATGGTCCGCAGCTCGTCGGTCTGTTGACCGAAAGCGATCTCCTGCGCGCGGCCTACGCGCCCGACTTCACCGGCGCGTCGGACTGATCCGCCGCCGCTGCGAAGCGCGGGAAGCGGAGCCGGAACTCGGTGCCGCGCCCGACCGCGCTGGCCAGCGAGATCGAGCCGCCGTGATCCGACACGATCCCCTTCACGACCGACAGCCCGAGGCCGCTGCCGCGCCCCGGCTCCTTCGTGCTGAAGAACGGCTCGAAGACCCGGCTCTGCGTCTCGACCGGCATGCCGCAGCCCGTGTCGGCGAGCTGGACTTCGAAGGCGTCATCGCCCGCGGGCCGCAGTCGCACGCTGAGCCGGCCACCGTCCGGCATCGCATCGACGGAGTTCAGCACCAGGTTGATGAAGACCTGTTGCAGCTTGTCGGCGTTGCCGCGGACCCGCGCCGGCCCCGGCGCGTCGAGCTCCACCTCGACCGCGTGCGCGCGCAGCTTCTCGCCGAGGAACGCGAGGGTGTCGCGCAGGATCTGCGCCAGGTCGAGCTGAGCGTCGAGCCGGTCGTCGGGCCGCGCCATGTTGAGCAGCGTGTGGATGATGTGCGAGATGCGCTCGATCTGTTCGCGGATCGTGCGCAGCTGTCGCTTGCCGCGGTCGCTCTCGACGGATGACTCCAGCAGCTCGGCGTGGCCCTGGATCACGCTCATGGGCGTGCCGATCTCGTGCGCGAGCCCGGCCACGATGGTCGCGAGCGAGGCCAGGTTCTCGGCGGCCCGCGCGCGCGCGGTCGCCTCGCGGGAAAGCGCGTGCTCGACTTCCCAGCGGCGTTCGGCTTCCAGCGAAGCGGAGGCGAGCTCCTGGTTCTGGAAGTTCAAGCGCTCCTCGCGGCGCGCGATGTACGACTCCATCGCGACGCTCATGTCGAGCATGAGCACTTTCTGCAGCGACAGGATGATGGCCTCGGCCAGCGGCAGGTCGCGCTGCCAGTGCTCGAGAATCGCGGGCACGAGCAGGCGGAAATACAGCGAATACGCTCCCAGGTAGTAGCGCGGCGCGAGCCCTACACGCACGTGTGTCGCCCCGATGGCGAGGCGCTGGCGGAAGTAGTCCATGTCGAGCGGCGGATCCATGAGAGAGAGCAGGTACTCGCGCTGCTTCACGAGCAGACGGTCTTTCACCTCGGGCTCGGCCAGGAGCGAGCGCGTGCCCTCGAAGCTCAACAGGTGGCGATAGAAGTTCGCCACGAATGCGTCCGCGTGCTTCTCGAGCAGGGGCCGCAGCAGCGCGAGGTGCTCGCGGTCTCGCGGGCCGAGCTCGAAGAACGCAAGGCGTATTTCGCGGTCCTGTGGGGTCGGCATGGCGGCACCACAATGTCTGCGCGCGGCCGGCGTGCCGTCAAGCGGCATGCGGCGAGGCGGCACGGGGCGATGCGGCACAGTGCGCGGCGGTGACTCGCGTTGCCTCGCTGTCTGCGCGCGACGTGCGGCACATCGTTTGCTCCTCGAGGTCGTCGAACCAAACGAAGGAGAACCGGTCATGGCCGAGGATACGAAGTCCGTCAAGCGTTGGAATCCGTTCAGGGACGAAGCCTTCTTTCCGGAGAGCGTGTTCGGCGACTGGGAGCTGCCCTTCGGCGGCAGGCTCGCGAAGCGTCTCGAGAGCGCCGCGCGGCGTACCGCACCGCTTTCGCCTGCGGTCGACCTCGCGGAGAACGAAGCGAGCTACATCGTGACTGCCGAGCTGCCGGGCGTTGCCAAAGACGACGTCACGGTGGAGCTGCACGAGGACGTGCTGACGATCCGCGGCGAGAAGAAGAGCGAACGCGAAGAGACGAAGAACCGCTCGCACTGGGTGGAGCGGAGCTACGGGGCGTTCTCGCGCTCCTTCACGCTGCCGCCGACCGCGCGCGCCGAAGAGATGCGCGCGAGCTTCAAGGACGGCGTGCTGCGCGTCGAGATCCCGAAGAAAGAAGAGGTCAAGCCCCGTCAGATCTCCATCAAGTGAAGCGGAGCTCTGTGCGTCGCGCGACGCGCGAGTGAGTCACTCGCGCGTCCAGCGCACGCGCATGAGTTCTCCAGCTTCGCTCCAGGGGGCGTGCAGCTCGCCTTTGAAGGCGGCGTGGAGCGCGGTGCCGATCGCGTGCGCGAGGTGCGGATCGGTGGTGGTGACCACCAGCTCCGTTCCGTCTTCGCGCATCGCCATCACGCGCTGCAGCGGGTGATCGAGCTTCTCGCGGTCTTCGACGTGGCGCACTCGTGCGCTGATCTCGGCCCGATGGACCGCCGCGAACGCGCCGCCGATGCGCACCTCGCCGAGCGGCGCGTCGTCGCGGATCCGCAGGCAGGCCGGGCAGAGCGTCGGCCTGCCGGTCGCCGGCTTCACGTCGGGCCACGTCCAGCGGCCTTCCTTGTAGAGCGCGCCGCACTCGCTGCAGATCGTCGGCTCCGCGAGCTTGGCCTCCACGTGCTTGCGCTTCGCGCGGTACGGGTCGCCGTGTGAGTCGCTCCGCGCGGGCTGCATCTTGCCGCCACGCTGGCCGGCCTTGTCCTTCTTGGGCTGCTTGCTCTTCATTGCCGTGAGCCTTCTTCCGCGCAGTGGCGACACACGGACGTGCCGGGCAGCGCGCGCAAACGCGCGATCGGAATGTCGCGGCCACAGGACTCGCAAGCGCCGAACTGGCCGCGCGCCGCGCGCGCCAGCGCGTGGCCGATCGCGCCGAGCCGGCGCGCGGCGAGCGAGGCGAGTGGCTCTTCGACGGAAAGGTCGGCGAGCTCGGCGGCGCGGTCTTTCTGGTCCGTCGTGGCGCCGCGCCGCCCCTCCGCCAGCTCGCGCCCGGAACGCTCCAGCTCGGCGAGCTGCTGGGCGATGCGCGAGCGCTCGGCGCGCAGCTCCGCGACCAGGAGCTCCAGGTCGAGGACCCGCCCCGCGGGGCGACGCCGCCAAGCCGCGGGTTCGCTGGCGAGCGCGTGCAGGGCGTCGCGCTCGGTGAAGATCCCGACGACCTTGCCCGACTCGTCGACGACGGGCAGACAGCCGATTCGGTAGCGCGCGAGCAGCGCGGCGGCCTCGCCGAGCGGCGTGTCGGGCCGGGCCGTGATCGCGCCGTAGCTCATCACGTCTCCGACGCCGAGGTCGCGCGCATCCGCGCGGTCGCTCGCGGCCGGCGGCACCGACAGGTTGACTTCGAACGGCAGCGCGGCGCGCAGGTCGTCGAGCGACACGACGCCGCAGAGCCGGCCGCGCGCGTCGAGCACGGGCAGGTGGCGGATGCCGAGGTCGATCATGAGGTCGAGCGCCTGGAGGGCGCCGAGCTCCGGCGACACGTTCGCGGGATCGGGCGTCATGAGATCGTGTACGGTGACCATCGCTACTCCTCTGCGAGAGCGCTCGTCTCGAACGGCTCGTCGGACTCGGGCTCGGGCCACACCACGAGAAGGGCGGGCAGCCCGGCGCGAGCGACGCGGTCTGCCACGCGGCCCGGGGCGCCGCCGGACGCGCCGCCGCGCTCGGCGCCCAACACCACGAGGTGGACGCCGGCCGCGCGCGCGGCCGCGGGAATCTCGCGTGCGGGATCGCCGCGCCGCACTTCGACCTGCGCGGGGACCGTGCGGTCGACGCCGGCCGCGAGAGCGGCGAGCTGCCGCTCGGCGCGCGGGGCATCGCCAGCGTCTTCGGGCAAGACGTGCAGCAGCACGACCTCGGACCGCTCGTCGTGCGCCAGGTGGAGCCCCGCGCCCAGCCACGGCGACGCGGCGGGAAAGCTCTCCTGTGCCACCAGGATCTTCTTGAACTCGCCGGCGGGCGGCGGCTCGGTCACGAGCAGGAGCGGGCAGCCCGGCTGGTGGAGCAGCTGGCCGGCCACGCTGCCGAGCAGCGCGCGGCGCAGCCCGCGCAGGCCTGCGCCGCCGACGGCGACGAGGTCGGCGCCGAGCAGCTCGCGCTGCGCGAGCAGCTCCGTCAGCGGATCGCCGGCGACGAGGTGCGTCTCGACGTGCGCCGGCGCCGCGTCGCGCGCGAGCTGGTCGAGCTGCGCGCGAGCGCGCCCAGCGTTCTCGCCGACCTCCACGTGCACGAGGTCGATGCGCGCGCCGACTCGGCGCGCGAGCGCGAGTGCAGCGCGGAATGCCGCATCGGCCCCGGCCGAGAAGTCGGTGCCCACCAGAATCGAGCGCGGAGGCCAGGTCATGCCGGCCGTCGGTGCAATGCGCGTACCCGGCGCGCTGCATCGCCCTTGCGCGCGAGCTGTGACTCGCCGCCCCCGGTGAGACGGGATGCCACGGAGCTCTTCAGCCGAGCTCGCGCAGCGCGGCGAGCCAGGCGTCGACGGAATCGACCGTGCGAGCGCCGGTGCTGGCGAGCTCGGCGTCGAGGCCTTCGCAGGTGAGCGCGAGCACGGGCTTGCGCTCGAGCACGCGTGCGGCGACGCGCGCGAACTTCTGGGCGTTGCCGAGCTTCGAGACGGCGAGCGCGACTGCGCCCGTGGCTTCGTCCTCGGCCCAGTGCTGGAGCAGATCGTTCAGCGACACGTCCGCGCGCCGTCCGAGCGAGACGAACTGGGCGACGCCGACGCCGGCCGCGCGCAGCTGCGCGAGCAGCTCGGCCGCATCGCGGCTCGCGTCGCAGGCGATCGACACGCGCCCGGGCGCGGGAGGCGGGCCGAGGCCCGCGCAGAGCGACACGCCGGGCGCCGTGTTCGCGAGCCCGCAGCTCGCCGGGCCGAGCAGCCGCATGCCCTGCCGCCGCACCGCGATGCGGAGCTCGAAGTCGAACGCGTCGCGCTCGAGACCGGCCGGCTCGCCGCGCAGCTCGCCGAGCAGGAGCGCGTGCGCCTCCAGCTGCGCGGCCGTCGCGACGAGGCCCGGCACTTCGCCCACCGGGCCGGCGTACAGCACCAGATCGACGCGCTCCGGCAGGCGCTCGGGATCGGCGCTGAGCTCGCCGCGGAAGCCCTGCGCGCGCAGCCGCGGTGCCTGCGCGGCGAACTCGCCGGCCAGCGCCACGCTGCGCGGCGCGACGATCGCGGCGATCGAGCGCGCCTGCGCCAGGTGCTCGCGCCGCTCGCGCGCGAGCTTCGTCCGCGGCGTCTCGGCGACGGGGAAGCCCAGATGCACCACGCCGAGGTCCGAGGCGCGGTCGAGCTCGAAGCCCGCGTCCGCGAAGACGCGCAGCATGTCGCGGTTGTTCGACAGCGTGTCTGCGCGGAAGCGACTCACTCCGCGTTCTCGAGCGACCTCGGCGAGCTCCTCCAGCATGAGCGTGGCGAGGCCCCGCCCGTGGTGCTCGTCGGCGACGACGAACGCGACTTCCGCCACGCCCGGCGCGCCGTCGCCGTGGTAGCTCGCCAGCGCGATGATGCGGTCGCCGAGCTCGGCGACGAGCACCATGTCGCGGTCGAAGTTCACGCGCGTGAAGCGGTCGAGGATCCGCTGCGGCAGCTTCGCGAGCGCCGAGAAGTAGCGGAAGTGGATGGTCTCCAACGAGAGGCCGCGGTGGAACGCGACCAGCCGCTCCGCGTCGTCGGGGCGCGCCGTCCGCACGCGCGCGCTGCCGCCGTCGGCGAGCACGACGTCGCGCGCCGCGAACGGCTCGTGCGCCACGTCAGGGCCGGCGGGAACGCGGCAGCCGGCCGCTCTCGACCATGAGCTCCTCGAGCCGGCGGAGCAGGCCGGTCATCTCCTCGCGCAGCCGCACGATCACCGCGACACCGGGCAGGTTCACGTCCAGATCGCGCACGAGGTTCTGCGCGACGCGCGCGCGCTCGAGCATGAGCTCCGAGAACTCCGCGGCCGATTCCGAAGGCGCGTCTCGCGTCACGATCTCCTCGCGTTCGAGCGAGACGAGGAAGCCCTCGTCGATCTCTAGCAGCTCGATCACCTGCTTGCGCGTGTAGAAGCTCACGACTCACCCCGCAGGCGCGCGCGAACGTCGCGGCCCTGATAGAGCGGCTCGAGCTCCTTGGCGATGGCGTCGAGCCGCGGGTCCGAGGGATCGGGCAGCTCGGCCACGAGCCGCACGTACATGTCGCCGCGCTCGGCCGCGCCGAGCTTCGCCGCGCCCTTGCCGCGCAGGCGCAGCACCCGGCCGCTCGCGGAGTGTGCCGGAATCTTCATCGTCACGGGACCGTCCGGGGTCGGCACCTCGACCGACGCACCGTGTACGAGCTCGGGGATCGTCACGGGCAGGTCCAGGTGCAGGTCGCTGCCCTCGCGCCGGTAGAACGCGTGCGGCCGGACTTTCAACGTGAGGAAGAGGTCGCCTGCGGGGCCGCCCTCGGCGCCCGCGTCGCCCTGGCCTGCGAGGCGGATCTTCGTGCCCGTGTCGGACCCTGGCGGGACCTTGATGCGCAAGGTGCCGCGCCCGCCCACCTGCACGCGCACCTCGCCGCCGCGCACGGCGTCGACGAAGTCGACCTCGATCTCGCCTTCGGCGTCGTGGCCGCGCGCGGGCCCGCGCGGCCGGCCGGCACGGCCGCCGAAGATCCCGCCGAGCAGGTCCTCGAGGTCGATGTCGGCGCCGCCGCTGAACGTCTCGTACGACGGACTGCGCCGTGCGCCCTGCGACCAGCGCGCGTACTCGCGCGCGTGCGCGGGGTCGAAGCCTTCCGCCAGGCCCGCCGTGCCGAACTCGTCGTAGCGCGCGCGCTTGTCCTTGTCGGAGAGCACCTCGTACGCGAACGAGATCTCCTTGAAGCGCTCCTCGGCCTTCCGATCGCCCGGGTTCACGTCGGGGTGGTGCTTGCGCGCGAGCTTGCGATACGCCTTGCGTATCTCCTCGGCGCTGGCGGTGCGCGCCACGCCCAGGGTCGCGTATAGATCGGTGTCGGCCATCGGCTCCACAATAGCGGAGCCCGACGGCAGATGACGGGCGGGTGACTCCGCGCGGAATGCGTATGATCCCGGCACACGGAGGCAAACGCGCGTGAAGCGGATCCTCGTCGCCACGGACTTCTCGCCCCACGCCGAGCGCGCGCTCGAGTGGGCGGCCGCGCTCGCGCGCAGGTTCGGGGCCGAGCTCGAGCTCGCGACCTCGGTGTTCGTGGTGCCGTTCGCATCCGTGCCGGGCGGCTACGCCGCCCAGCCCGACAACCTGCGTGGCGCGCGCGCCGCGACCGAGCGCCGGCTCGAGGAGCTCGCAGCCGAGCTCGCGGGCTCGGGCGTGCGCGCGCACTACACCGTGCTGCACGAGGACCCGTCGAGCGGCATCTGCGCGCTGGCCCGCGAGAAGGGCGCCGAGCTCGTCGCGCTGGGCACGCGGGGGCGGGCGGGCCTGGCACACGTCCTGCTCGGCAGCGTGGCCGAGCGCGTCGCCCGACTCGCGCACTGCCCCGTGCTCACCGTACACGCAGAAGTGTCGGCGCCGAGGCCGCTGCGCAAGCTGCTCGTGCCGTCCGATTTCTCGGATCCCGCCGCCGCGGCGCTCCAGCTCGCGAGCTGGTTCGTCGAGCCGGGCGGGTCGGTCGTGGTGCTGCACGCGATCCAGCCCGTCCTCGCTCCGGGCGAACCCTCGGCGCCGCTGCCGGACCCGCGCTCCGAGGCCTGGGCGCGCGCCGAGTTCGAGAAACAGCGCGCGCTGTGCCCCGGTGCAACGCTCGAGTTCGACCTGCGCTACTCGCTCGCCGACCCGGGCATCCTGGCGGCAGCGACCGAGCATGCGGTCGACGCCATCGTGATGGGCACGCGCGGCCGTACCGGCCTCGCGCACGTGCTGCTCGGCAGCGTCGCCGAGCGCGTGATCCGGCGCGCTGCGCTGCCCGTGATCACGACGCGGCCGCGCTAGTCGGAGACGAGCGGCACGAACATGACGGGGCCGAGGTCGCGCGTGTCGAGCTCGCCGTCCGCGCGCCGTTCGATGCGCAACAGCGTCTGTCCGCCGCCGCTCGCGCGCACGGGCACGACGAGCCGGCCGCCCGGCGCGAGCTGCTCGAGCAGCGCCGGCGGCACGCGCGGCGCGGCCGCGGACACGAGCACCGCGTCGAACGGCGCGCGCTCGGGCCAGCCGCGCGCGCCGTCGCCGCACACGAGCTCGACGTTCGCGACGCCCAGACGCGCGAGGCGCTGCACCGCCTGCTCGGCGAGCTCCGGATCGCGCTCGATTGCGAACACTTCGCGCACCAGCCGTGCGAGCAAAGCGGCCGCGTAGCCGGAGCCCGCGCCGACTTCGAGCGCGCGGTCTTGCGGCCGCGTGTCGAGCGCTTCCAGCATGAGCGCCACGACGAACGGCTGCGAGATCGTCTGGCCGCGCGCCGTCGGCAGCGCGCGGTCTTCGTACGCGAGATCGAGCTGCTCCTCCGACACGAATTCGTGTCGGGGCGCGTCGCGCATCGCGGCGAGCACGCGCGCGTCGCGGATGCCACGCGCCTCGAGCTGATGCGTCACCATCTGTCTGCGTCTGTCCGCGAAATCGCGCGTCTTCACCTCGCTGCGCTAGAGAATCGCGACGGGCGCGATACCTTCGCGCGAATTTGACGATGCGCCGCTCGCCGCTGCTCCTGCTGCCGCTCGTCCTGCTCGGACTGTCGGGCTGCGTCCTCGTCGACTTCTCCGAAGGCCAGATCGTCGCCGTCGATCACATTCCCGACATCGTGCCAGGCAAGACGACGAAGAAGGAAGTGCTCGACTGGTTCGGCGCGCCGCAGGGACTCGCGGACGCGTCGTTCTTCGAGAACTACCTGGTCGACCAGGAGCTCGCGCCCGGTCCCGTCGTGACCCTGCCGTTCGCCGACGTGCTCGTGTACCGCTTCACGAAGGGCACCGTGCGCGGGCTCATCACGATCGTCTGGAACTACGGCCGGTTCGACATCAAGAGCGACACGCTCACCGTGTTCTTCGACGACAAGGACGTGGTGCTCTACTACGGCTACCGGAAGGGCACCGATGACCTGTTCTAGGGCGGCGCTCCGGCTCGCAGCCGTCCTCGCGTGCGCATGGCTCGCGACGGGCTGCATCCTGGTGCGCACCTATCTGGGGAACGAACTGCCGCCGGCGGCGGACGGCGGCATCGTTCTCGGCAAGACGACGAAGGCCGACGTACTGCGCGACCTCGGTCCACCGGACCGGCTGGTGAGGCAGTACGACGGCGACGTGTTCGTCTACGCGTACATCCGCCGCAACGAGAGCACGCTCGAGCTGGAGGAGCCGGTCTTCACGCATGCGACGCTCTTCGAATACACCCGGGTGACCGAGAGGAGCGATCGCATGGTCGTGCTTTTCGACCGCGGCGGGATCGTGACCGGAGTGGGCTTCCGCCGCGGGACCGAACAGCTCGAGCCGTTCTAGCCGTGAACTAGTTCGCGGGCTTGGCTGCAGGCGCGGGCGCTGCCGTCGAGCTCTTCTTGTGGTGCCCGCCCATGTGGGACATGCACTTGTTGGTCGTGCAGTCCTCATGGTCTTTGCAGTACGCCTCCATCTCCGCATGCGTCTTCATGGCCTTCATGGCCTTGATGTGAGCAGCACACGGTGACGGCGCCTTCGTCGCCGACGTGGCGGCGAACGCACCGGTGGTGATTCCACTCCCCAGAACGAACGAAGCGATGACGAGAGCAGTCCGGACGGACTTCATTGGGTGACCTCCGGCGCGAGACGATGGCACAGGAAATTGGATCCGCCCGTCTTACGTGAGATTCTTCTCACCGTAGGAAAGCGGTGCGGCGGCCGCCGGGTCGGGGTACCGTTGCCGCCGGGATGCCGATCATCCCGAGGAGGCACGATGAAGGTCAGGAGAGTCCTTGCGCTCGCGCTCGTGGCAGGGCTGTGCGCATGCGCGACGAGCGGCGACATCGACAAGCTCAACACGAGAATCGACGAGCTGTCGAAGCGTCTGGACGAGCGCACCGCCGCCGCCGAGCAGCGCGCCGCCGCCGCCGAGCAGAAGGCGGAGATGGCCGCGAGCCAGGCGCAGGCCGCTGCCGGCCAGGCGGACGCCGCCGCGCGGAAGAGCGAGGCGATCTTCAACAAGTCCGTGTCGAAGGGCGGAGTGCACTAGGGGAGGGGCCAGACTCGCCCGATCCGCACCGGCACGCCGCGCGCCTCGGCGACGACGCGGCGCACCTGCTCTTCGTGCACCGATTTCCCGTCGACGAGCCCCAGCTGCTCGTATGCGATGAGCTTCGCGAGCAGCGCGGGCGCGGGATCGAAGTCCTTGTCGTAGCGGTCGCTGTGCACTTCCAGGTAGAGGTCGCTGCCGCGCCGGCCGAGCTTCACGCGCTGGTAGACGATGCGCACCGGCGTGCCGACGGGGATCCGCTCGAAGAGCGGGCGCATGTCGCTGTTGTACAGGCGTACACATCCATGTGTAGCCTCGCGGCCGATCGACCACAGGTTGTTCGTGCCGTGGATGCCGTACGTCGAGTTCCCCAGCGTCAGCCAGCGGTCGCCGAGCGGGTTGTCCGGTCCCGCGGGCACCACGGCCGGCAGCGACGGGTTCTCGGCGCGGATCGAGTCCGGCACGGTCCAGATCGGGTCGATGCGCTTGCGGCCCACCTTGAACGAGCCGATCGGCGTCGGGTCGCCGATGTCGCCCACGGCGACGGCGAGCACGGTCGGCGCCTCGGTGTCGCGCGTGTAGTCATAGAGCCGCATCTCGGGGATGTTGATCACGAGCCCCGTGTGCGGCGCATCGGGCAGCACGTACTCGGTCGGCAGCTGCACGCGCGTGTTCGCGGGCGGGATCCACGTGTCGACGCCCGGATTCAGCGCCTGGAGCGCGATGATCCCGACGCTCGCGCGCGCGGCGACGTCGAGCAGCGTGTCGTTCGGATGGGTGTACTCGTACGACTCGGCGCCGAGCACCGGGGGCAGGAGCTCCCCCGGCTGCGGTGCCCGCTTGGCGCCCATGAGCGCCAGGAGCGCGGCGGCGACTGCCGAGATTACGACGCTTCGCTGCTCACGCAGCGAGCGCTTCCTCGGTGAGCCGCTGGATGCGGCCGCTGCGCAACATCTGGGCCAGAGTGGCGGCCGCCTCGTCATCGGTCTCCGCAACCTGCTGGATCACTTCGAGAAGCTCCATCAGGGTGATCGGTCGAGACTTGGTCTTTTCGTCCACGATTGGCCTCCTACCGCCTCGTTGCTTGGACGCTCGAGGCGCTCGACCGTTACGGTCTGCACGAATCGCGCCAGGTCAAGTCTCGGCGGCTTTTCGCCCCGCTGGCTCGCTTGCGTCGGCTTCGCTCGGGCCCAGGCCGTCGGGCGACTCGGGGTCCAGCCGGCGGGTGAACTCGGCCACGCGCTGGAGCACGCGCGCCAGGTCGAGGTCGTAGCAGTAGAAGCCGTCGCCCGCCGCGCAATAGCCTTTTCCGACGCGCCGGATGAGGGTCGTCATCTCCGCTGCATCGGCGCGTGACCTGCCGCGCTCAACGCTGCGTCGCCCCGAGCCGGCCGCGGAGCGGACGCGCGGGACGCCGCGCGACCTTCTCGCCACGTCAGCTCGGCCGGCCGGCGCGCTCCGGGGTCGAGTCGTCGTCGAGAGCCGCGCGCAGCGCCGGAGCTTCCAGGTCGTCGAGCCCGCCGTTGCGCACCTCGAGGACCACCCAGCCGAGCAGGCTCGCTGCCAGCACCAGAGTCGCGGGGATCGTGATCCACAGAAAGCTCACTCCGCCCTCCCGAAACGCTGCAGGCGCAGCGCGTTCAGAGTCACGAGCAGCGACGACGCGCTCATCGCCAGCGCCGCAGAGAACGGGCCGAGCACGCCGGCGATGGCGAGCGGCACGGCGACCGCGTTGTAGGCGAGCGCCAGCGCGAGGTTCTCGCGGATGCGCCGCATGGCGGCGCGCGCCAGCTCGACCGCGCGCGGCAGCGACGCGAGCCGCGCGTCGTGACTCACCACGTCGGCGGCCAGCAGCGTGACGTCCGAGCCGGCGGCGAACGCGAAGCCGAGGTCGGCGGCCGCGAGCGCGGCGGCGTCGTTGATGCCGTCGCCGGCGAACAGCACGCGCTCGCCGCCCGCGCGCTCGGCCAGCACGCGCTCGAGCTTGCCCTCGGGCGTCACCCCGCTCGCGGCCTCCGCGATGCCCGTGGCCGCCGCCGCCGCGCGAACGGGCGCGTCGCGGTCGCCGGACACGAGCGCGGGCCGCAGGCCGAGAGCCTCGAGCCGGCGCACCGCGCGGTCGGCGTCAGGCCGCGGCGGATCGAGCAGCGCGAGCGCACCGAGCGCCGTGCCGCCGTCGGCCACGAACGCGAGCGTGCGCCCGAGCGCGAGCTCGCACTCGGCCGCGGCGGCCAGCTCCCCCAGCGGCGCGCCCGCCTCGCGCAGCAGCGCCTCGGAGCCGCAGCGCGCGGCACCGGCCTCGACGCCGAGCCCGGGCCGTTCGCGGCGCTCCGCTCGAGGCTCCTCGAGCTTGCAGCCCCGTCGCGCAGCCTCGGCGCGGATCGCCGCAGCGACCGGATGGGCCGACGCGCCGACGGTCGCAGCGGCGAACGCCACGAGCGCGTCGGCGTCGACGCCCTGCGCGCAGAGCACGCGGGTCACGGCGAGCCGGCCGGTCGAGAGCGTGCCGGTCTTGTCGAGGAGCGCGCGCGACACGCGGGCGGCGCGCTCGAGCGCGGCGCCGCTCTTGAACCACAGCCCGAGCTCGGCCGCGCGGCCCAGCGCTGCGCTCACCGCCGCGGGCGTGGCGAGGCCGAGCGCGCACGGGCAGGCGACGATGAGGACGGCCGCCGCGCGGAGCGCCGCGTCGAGCGGTGGCAAACCGGCCAGCGCGCAGCCGATGCCGGTCGCCGCGGCGACGGCGAGCACCGCCGGCGCGAACCCGGCGGCGGCGCGATCCGCGACGCGCTGCAGGCGCGGGCGCTCCGCCTGCGCGCGCTCGAGCAGGCCGACCAGGCGCGCAACGGTGCCGGCGCGCGCCGAATGCGTCACCTCGACGTCGACGTCGCCCGACGCGTTCACGGTGCCGGCGCACACGGCCTCGCCGCGGGCGCGAGTCACTGGAACCGACTCACCGGAGAGCAGTGACTCGTCCACGTCGGCGCCGCCCGACACGAGCACGCCGTCGGCCGGGAACGCCTGCCCGCGCGCGACCGCGACCCGGTCGCCGGGCACGAGCGCGTCCGCGGGCACGGTCTCGAGCCCGGCCGCCGCCCGGCGCTGCGCCGTCCGGGGCGCGCGCGCCGCGAGCGCCTCGACCGCCGACGAGGCGCGCGCGCGCGCGGCGCGCTCGAGCGCGCGGCCGAGCAGCATGAGGAAGACGATCGTCGCGGCCGAGTCGGTAAACAGGTCGCGCGCCTCGCCGAGCGTCCCCACGGCGCTGGCCAGGAATGCAGTCGTCGCGCCCACGACGATGGGGACGTCGAGCGTCAACTCGCGCCGGCGCAGACCGGCGAGTGCGCCGCGCCAGAACGGCGCCGCGCAATAGCTGAGCGCAGGCAGCGAGAGCGCCAGCGCAAGCCAGCGAAGGCCGCGCCGCAGCCCCGGCTCGATGTCCGAGAGCGCGCCGAAGTAGAGCGCGAACGAGACGACCATCAGGTTCCCGGCGAGGAACGCCGCGACGAGCACGCGCACGAGCGCCGCGCGCGCTTCGAGATCGGGCGGACGCTCCAGCGCGTCCGGCGCGAAGTGCGCCGCGCGATAGCCCAGCGCCTCGACGCGCGCGGCGAGCGACGCGGCGTCCGTGGCGCGCGCATCGAAGCGCACGAGCGCACGCTGGGTCGCGAAGCTCACCGTCGCGTCGCGCACGCCGGGAGCCGCGCGCAGCTCGCGCTCGACGCGCTGCGCGCAAGCGGCGCAGCGCAGGCCGCCCACTGCGATCGAGACTTCGGCGGACGCGGCGCTCACGGCGGCAGCTCCAGCGCGTACGTGCGCTCGACCCACGCGTCGGCCCCGCCCGCGCGCGCCACGAGCAGCCAGCGGCCGGCGAGCGGCAGCGGCACGTCCGCGACCCAGCGCGCGCCGTCGGGCGCGAGCGCGAGGTCGGCGTCCAGGTCCGAGCGCTCGGGCCGCTCGCGGCGCAGCCGCACGTCGAGGTCGTGCGGCAGCGGCTCGCCGGAGCTGCGCGGCGCCAGCTCGACGCGCACGCCGTCCGCGCTGCGCGCCGCGCGCAGCTCGAGCGTCCAGCCGCGCCGGCGCCCCGCCTCGCGCGCGGCGAGCTCCGCGTTGTAGCCCGCGCCCGCGTTCCAGGCGCCGTCGCCGATCAGCTCCTTCGGGTGGCGCGCAGCCGCCCAGTAGAACGCCAGCGACGCGCCCATGCCGCTCGCGAGGAGCAGCGCGAGTCCGAGCGGCCAGAGGCGCCCGTCAGTGCGCAGCGACATTGCGTTGCTCCCCGTCGCGCTTCTCGCCCCGCGACTCGAAGATGAAGGTGGTGGGCCGGCGCAGGATCCGCGCGCCGCTCGCGACGTCGGTGAAGGCGAACGCGATCGGCACCGGCGCGGCGCTCGCGTCGGACCACGGTGCCGCGACGAACACGCGCACCTCGCGGCTCGCGATCGGCTCGAGCTCGATGGGGTTCACGCCGGTGACCAGGTCCCAGCCCGCCGGCGCTTCGAGCGACAGCGCGAGACGGTGCGGGGCGCGGTCGCGGTTCTCGACGCGCAGCGTGAACGCGTTGCCGGGCCGCCCGTCCGCGAGCGTCGCGAACAAGCTCGCCCCGTTGTGCGCCACGAACGCCTCGAAGGGATTGCGCGCGTGGAGCGCCGCGGCGAAGCCGCCCGCCACCGCCGCGAGCAGCGCGCCGTACACGACCACGCGGGGGCGCAAGAGCCGTGCGTGGGCGCGCGGCGCGGGGCCGGCGACGGCGCGGTAGCCGATCAGTCGCGGGGCGCGGCCGAGCTTCGCCATCACGCCGTCGCAAGCGTCGATGCACTGCGTGCACGCGATGCACTCGAGCTGCAGGCCCTCCCGGATGTCGATGCCCGTCGGACACACGGCCACGCACAGGCCGCAGTCGACGCAGTCGCCTTGCGCGCGGCCGCGCTTGCCGCGCGGCTCGCCGCGCTCGGCGTCGTAGGCGACGACGAGCGTGTCGGCGTCGAAGAGCACGCCCTGGAAGCGCGCGTAGGGGCACAGGTACTTGCAGAACGTCTGGCGCACGATGCCGAAGTCGAGATAGGCGAGCGAAGACGCCGCGACCAGGAAGCCGAGCCTCGTGCTCGACACAGATCCGTGTAGGATCTGCGAGCCCAGCTCGCGGGGCGAGCAGAAGTAGGCCACCAGGTGGAAGCCGATCGCGAGCGAAAGGAGCGCCCAGGCGGCGTGCGTGGCCGCCACGCGGCTCGGCGCGACGCGCGCCGGCGCGCGCGCGCCTCGCCAGCCCTGCAGCCGCCGGGCCACTCCCGCGAACAAGTCCGAGAACACCGTCTGCGGACAGCCCCAGCCGCACCACAGCCGGCCCGCGAGCGCCGTGAAGAAGAAGAGCGCGAGCGCCAGGCCGATCACGATGAGCCACAGGAACAAGAGCTCGTCGGGAAAGATCACGAGCCCGACCACGTGGAAGCGGCGGTGCGGCAGGTCGAGGCGCAGGAGCGGCTCGCCGCCGAGCTCGAGCCAGGGCGCGAGGAACAGGATCGTCACGAGCACGACCTCGGCGCGGGTGCGCAAGGTGCGGAAGAAGCCGCGGACGGGGCGCGCGTCGAGCAACTCCGGCTCCTACTGTGGCGGCGGTTTCGGCGGCACGTAGTCGGGCGCGCCGAAGCCGGGCTCGCGCGTCTTGGGCAGGGTGTCGATGTACGCGAGCACCTTCCAGATGCGCTCGGTGCCGAGCTGCGGACCCCACGCCGGCATGCCGCCGGGCCGGCCCTCGTTCACGGTCTTGAAGCGGTCCGCGTCGGTCCCGCCGTACTTCCAGTACGGGTCGACGAGCGAAGGCCCCACGAGGCCGTGCGCGTCGGGGCCGTGACACGCCGAGCAGATCGTGGCGAACGTCTGCGCGCCGTCCGCGATCGCGGCGGGGTCGCCGGCGTACGGGTTTGCGGCGGCCGCGGGCGCGGCGGCCTTTGCCGTTGCGCGCGCGGCCGCGATCTCCTCGTCGTACGCGCCGCGCGCGGTCCACGTCGACAGCCCGAGGTACCACACGATGTAGCAGGCGCCGAAGATCCACGTGAACACCCACGCCGCGTTGAACCAGAGCGGCACGGGGTGATCGTCTTCGGCGATGCCGTCGCGCGCGGTGTCTGCACCGCGCAGCGGCCGTTCGGGAATCTCGAAGCGCGGGTCGGAGTCGGTCATTGCGCCGCTCCTTCCACCGCCAGGGTCTGCACGGGCTCGGCTTTCAGTGCGCGGCCCAGTGTCTCGAGGTACGCGATCAACGCGATGGTCTCGCATTGCTCCTGCGCGGGCGTGAGCGCGACGCCGCCTGCGCGCAGCGCTTCGGCGAGCGATGCCGACTGCGCGCGGGCAGCCTGTTCCGCGCCCGCGATCTCGGCGTCCGTGTACGGATGGCCGAGCTCGCGCAGCACCTCGAGCTTGCGCTGCACGAGCGACAGGTCGAGCTGCTGCTCGGCGAGAAACGCGAACGCGGGCATGTTCGAGCGTGGCTCGATGTCCCGCGGGTTGCGGAAGTGCAGCCAGTGCCAGGCCGGCGGGTACTTGCCGCCGACGCGCGCCAGGTCGGGCCCGATCCGCCGCGAGCCCCACAGGAACGGCCGGTCGTACACGCCCTCGCCCGCGAGCGAGTAGTGGCCGTAGCGGTCGGTCTCGGTCTTGAACGGGCGCACCTCCTGGCTGTGGCAGACGTTGCAGCCCTCGCGGATGTAGATGTCGCGCCCCTCGAGCTCGAGCGGCGAATACGGGCGCAGACCCGCGATGGGCTCGATGGTGTTCGCGAGGAAGTGCGGCGGGATCAGCAGCACGAGCCCGCCCACGGCGACGGCGACGAAGGTCAGGATCGACAGCACGAGCGCGTTCGCCTCGAGCCTGCGGTGCCACTCGAACGCCACGGCTAGCGACCTCCGCTCGACGCGGCGACTGCGGCGGGCGGCGCCTCGTCGGGCAGCGCCGCCGAGCCGTGCCGGATCGTCTGCAGCACGTTCCAGAACATGAGCAGCGCGCCGGCGAGGAAGATCGCGCCGCCGCCCGCGCGAATCACGTCGTAGACGTGAACCGCGGCCACGGAATCGGCGAACGAGTACGTGAGGCTCCCGTCCGGATTGGTGGCGCGCCACATGAGTCCCTGAGTCACTCCCGCGACCCACATGGGAGTCACGTAGAGCACGATGCCGAGCGTTGCGACCCAGAAGTGGACCTCGGCCAGCCGCAGGCTCCACAGCCGCGTGTGCCAGAGCCGGGGCACCAGGTAGTACAGCGTCGCGAAGGACGTCAGCGCGACCCAGCCGAGCGCGCCGGCGTGCACGTGCGCGATGGTCCAGCTGGTGAAGTGCGAGAGCGCGTTGACCGTCTTGATCGACATCATCGGGCCCTCGAACGTGCTCATGCCGTAGAACGTCAGCCCGACGACGAACATCTTCAGCACGGGATCCGTGCCCACGCGGTGCCACGCGCCGCGCAACGTGAGCAGGCCGTTCAGCATGCCGCCCCAGGACGGCAAGAGCAGCATGATCGAGAACGCCGTGCCGAGCGACTGTGCCCAGTCGGGCAGCGGCGAGAAGAGCAGGTGGTGCGGCCCCGCCCAGATGTACACGAAGATCAGCGACCAGAAGTGCAGGATCGACAGCCGGTGCGAGTAGATCGGCCGCTCGGCCTGGCGCGGCAGGAAGTAGTACATGAGCCCGAGGATCGGCGTCGTCAGCACGAAGCCGACGGCGTTGTGCCCGTACCACCACTGGATGTTCGCGTCGTGCACGCCCGCGTAGATCGAGTACGACTTCCAGAGCGAGACGGGGCGCTCCAGGTTGTTGAAGATGTAGAGCATGGCGATCGTGAGGATCGTCGCGCCGAAGAACCACAGCGCCGCGTACAGCCCGCGCTCGCGCCGGCGCGCGATCGTGCCGAAGAAGTTCACGCCGTAGATCACCCAGACCACCACGACGGCGATGTCGAGCGGCCACTCGAGCTCGGCGTACTCCTTCGACGTGGTGTGGCCGAGCACCAGGCTCACGCCCGCGGCGACGAGCGTCAGGTTCCACAGCCACAGGTGCAGGCGCGCGAGGAAATCGGACGGCAGGCGCGCGCGGCAGAGGCGCTGCACCGCGTAGTAGCTGCCCGCGAACACCACGCCGAGCGTGAAGCCGAAGATGACCACGTTCGTGTGCACGGGCCGCAGCCGGCCGAAGTGGAAGTACGGCCCGACGTTGAGCTGTGGCCACGCCAGCTGAAGGGCGATCACCAGACCCACGGCCATGCCGACGATGCCCCAGACGAGCGCGGACAGCGCGAAGCCGCGCACGACGTCCATGTTGTAGAGCTCTTCCCCGTCGGCCCCTTCCAAGTCCACACCTCCCCGCGGGTTCGCGGCACGAGGTCGATCTGCAACCGATGTACCGCGCGCGCGCGTCGCCTGCGCCACAGCGGCGGGAGCCGAGCGACTCGGCGCCGCAGGGGTGAGCTAGTCTGTCACACGCGCGGAGCCGAGAGCGAGCTGATACCTTGGCGCGCGTGCGAACCGTTCCTCTCGTGTGGATCCTGCTGCTCTCGAGTGCACTGGCTGCGAGCGCGGACGACGCGGCGGATGCGCGCGCCGGCCGCACGCTCTACGAGAACCACTGCGCGCTTTGCCACGGCGACGGCGGCAAGGGCGACGGCCCGCTCGCGGGCGAGCTGAAGGTGCCCCCCGCGGACCTGACCGGCATCGCGCAGCGCCGCGCCGGCGCGTTCCCCGAAGTCGAGCTCGCCGAGATCATCGATGGGCGCCGGCCGGTGCGCGGTCATGGCGGCGGAGAGATGCCGGTCTGGGGCCGCGCGCTCGGCTGGAACGTCGCCGATCCAAAGGCGCGCGAGGCCGCCGTGCACGATCAGGTGCAGAAGCTCGTCGCGTATCTGCGCTCGATCCAGCTCGGACCGCAGCACACCGTGGGCGAGCTCGACGCGCGCTAGTGGGCGGCGGGCGCAGCTGCGCCGGGGGCGGCCATCGTGGCGGGCCGGCGCAACAGCGGCACGAGCGGCGCGAGCAGCACGAACAGCAACAGGATCGTCAGGTAGCAGTCCCGGAAGGCGAGCACGGCCGACTGCTGCGAGATGATGCCGTCGAGCGCGTGGCGCGCGGCGTCCATGGCGCTGGCCGGATCGAGGCCGCGCGCCGCCAGCCCGCCGGCGAGCGCCTGCAGGCGCTGCTGCGTCGCCATGTTGAACAGCGAGACGCTCTCAGAGAGATAGGCGTGGTGGATGGTCGAGCGGTGGTCGACGAGCGTCGCGAGCACGGCGATGCCCATGCTGCCGCCCGTCTGGCGGAACAGGTTGTACAGGCCGGCGCCCTGCAGCATGTCTTCGGGCGGCAGGCCGCGCAGGGTCGCGAGCGACAGCGGCACGAACATGAGCCCGAGCGCGACGCCGCGCGAGATCTGCGGCCAGAACAGATCGGCGGTGCCGCTCTCGATCGTCCAGTGGCTCATGAACCAGAGCGTGGGGATAAAGATCGCGATGCCCACGGCGAAGAGCGGCGCCGGACCCGTGCGCCACACGATCCGCCCGGCGATCGGCATGACCAGCGCCGTCGCGAGCGACGACGGCGCGATCGCGATGCCCGACTGCCACGAGCTCCAGCGCAGCACCTCCTGCGTGAAGAGCGGAAACAGGAACACGCTGCCGTACAGGCCCACGCCCATCACGGCGCCGTAGATGCAGCCCACGGTGAGCGCGCGGTGACGCAGCACGCGCAGGTCGACGACGGGATTCGGGATCCGCAGCTCGTGCCAGACGAACACGACGAGCGAGATGCTGGCCGCGACCGCGAGGAAGCAGATGAAGTCGCTCTCGAACCAGTCGAGCTTGTTGCCGCGCTCGAGCAGCGTCTGCACCGCGCCCACGCCCACGACGAGCAGCACGATGCCCGTCCAGTCCACGCCCGACGTCTTGCGCACGAACTTGGGCTCGCGCAGATGCGACCAACACAGAATTGCGGCGATGATGCCGAGCGGCACGTTCACGTAGAAGATCCACGGCCAGGTCCACTGGTTCGTGATCCAGCCGCCCAGCGTCGGGCCGAGGCTCGGCCCGAGCGTGGCGCCCATTCCGAACAGCGCCTGGCCGGTGCCCTGCCGCTGCGGCGGGAACGTCTCCATCATGATCGACTGCGACGTCGACATCAGCGCGCCGCCGCCGACGCCTTGGATCACGCGGAAGACCACCAGCTCGGTCAGCGTGTGCGAGAAGCCGCACAGGAACGACGCCGCCGTGAACAGCAGGATCGAGCCCACGAAATAGCGCCGGCGGCCGAAGCGGCCCGCGAGCCAGCTCGTCATCGGGATCACGATGACGTTCGCGATGATGTAGCTGGTCACGACCCAGGAGATCTCGTCCACGGTCGCGCCCAGGTTCCCCATCATGCTGGGCAGCGCGACGTTCACGATCGACGAGTCGAGGATCTCGAGCACCAGGGCCAGCATGACCCCGATGAGCATGAGCCAGCCCGACAGGTCGAGCCGGAACTCGTCGGCGGGCGCGGCCGGCGCCGCGCGCAGCGGCAGTGACTCAGCGGACGCGGACACTCACGTTCACCGAGAGCCCGACCGACAGCGGGTCGTTCGGGCCGGCGGCGACGTCGTCGCTCGACGGCGCGTCGAGCGCGATCCGCACGGGGATCCGCTGCACGACCTTGGTGAAGTTGCCCGTCGCGTTGTCGGGCGGCAGCAGTGCGTACTTCGCGCCCGTCGCGGGCGAGATGGATTCCACGTGGCCGCGCCAGACCTTGTCGGGGTACGCGTCGACGCGGATCTCGACCGCGTCGCCGGGCTTCATGCGGCCGACCTGCGTCTCCTTGAAGTTCGCGCTGATCCAGTTCTGCGAGCTCTGCGCCAGCGCGACGAGCGGCTGGCCCGGCGACACGTTGGCGCCGAGCTCGACCGACTTGCGGCCGATCACGCCGTCGTACGGCGCGGTGATCGTGGCGTGCTCGAGCGCGAGCTCGGCCTCGAGCAGCGCGGCCTGCGCCTGCAGCACGGGCGCTTCGTTCGCGATCATCGCGCGCTCGGCGTGCTCGCGCTGCTCGGCGGCGCGCAGCTCGGCGGCCGCGGCGTCGCGCTCGGCGACCGCGGCGTCGAGCTGCATCTGGCTCGACACCTTGCGCTCGAACAGGCCCTTCGTGCGCTCGAGGTCCTGCTCGGCGTGGCGCAAGTGCACCGCGGCTCCGCGCGCCTGCGCCGACGCGCCCTCCGCCGCGGCCGACGACTGCGCCATGCGGTTCTTCGCGGCCTCCAGGTCGGCCTTCGCGTGCGCGACGCGCGCCTCGAAGTCGGCCGGGTCGAGGCGCACGAGCACCTGGCCGGCCTTCACGTGCTGGTTCTCCTCGACGAGCACCTCCTGCACCTGCCCCGCGACGCGCGGCGACAGGAACACCAGGTGCCCCTCGATGAACGCGTCGTCCGTCGTCTCGCGGCCGCGGATCTCGAGGAACCAATACGCGAACACGCCGATCGCGACGGCGGCGGCGACGATGCCGCCGATCACTCGGAGGTTGATGCGCAGCCCGCGCGCGGGCGTCTCCATCACGGCTTCAGCCACGGCTCGCCTCGCGGCGCTCGCGCGCCGTCTGCGCGCGCACGCCTTCCAGGAAGATCTCGGTGAACGTGCGCGCGATGCGCTCCGCGCCGTGCGCGTGCGGATCGCGCTGCCCGAACACGGTGCGCGCGATCAGGTGGTCGGCGACCATGCCGACGAACGCGCGCGCGGCCAGCTCGGGATCGACGTCGCGGAACGCGCCTTCGCGCGTGCGCTCCGCGATGTAGCTCGACAGGAACTCGCGCAGACGGCGCATGCGCGTCTCGTAGAACGGCCGGGCCATCTCGTGGCCCTCGAGCGCGGAGTACAGGAGCAGCCGCAGGAACGACGGGTCGGCCTCGACCGACGCCACGATCGCGAGCGCGAGCTCCGTGAACACGCGCTCGTCGTCGCGCGCGGCCGCGAACGGCTCGAGCGCCGCGGCGATCGGCGGCGCGGAGGTGCGCCCGTCGAGGATGGCCGCGTACATCGCCTCCTTGCTCGGGAAGTGGCGGTAGAGCGCGGCCTCGGTGATGCCGACCGCGGCGGCGACGTCGCGCGTGGTGGTGCCGCGGAAGCCGCGCGTGCCGAAGCAGCGGGCGGCTTCGCGCAGGATCTGCGTCCGGCGCTCGGCCGAGGTTGGCCGGGCCCGTTCGGGGGCGGCCAGCTTGGAAGGGGAGGCCGTCATTAGTAATCATTTACTAACAAGTCCGCGGGTCTGGGTCAAACGGACGGGCGGGCGCGTGTAGAGTCAGGGAGATGGAAGGGGAGCCCCGAGAGGTCGCCGCCGCGCTCGGCCTCGCCGACGAGATCCGCGCGCGGGCGGCAGAGTTCGAGGCAGCTCGGCGGCTGCCGCTCGACCTGGTGCGGAAGCTCGCGGAGGGCGGGCTCTTCCACATGTGCGTGCCGGCGCGCTGGGGCGGCGGCGAGCTCCCGGCCCGCGACGTGCTGCGCGCGATCGAAGTGGTCGGCCGCGCGGACGGCGCGGCGGGCTGGATTGCGATGATCGGCGCGACGACGGGCGTGCTCGCGGCCTCGCTGCCCGCGCCCTTCGCGCGCGAGATCTATGGCGCGAGCCCGCTCGTGATCACGGGCGGGGCGGCCGCGCCGCTCGGCCGGGGCCGGGCAGTGGCGGGTGGCCACGAGATCACGGGCCGCTGGCCCTTCGGCAGCGGCTGCGAGCACTCGGACTGGCTCGTCGGCGGCACGGTGCTCGAAGCCGTGGCCGAGCCGCGTCTCTTCTTCTTCGCGCGCGAGCAGGTCGTGATCCACGACACGTGGCACACGGGGGGCCTGCGCGGCACGGGCAGCCACGACTTCGAGGTGCGCGCCGCGTTCGTGCCCGAGGGCCGCTCGGTGCTCGTGGGCTCGAAACCGCTCGAGCCGGGCCCGCTCTACCGCCTGCCGGTGTTCGGGCTGCTCGCGCTCGGCGTGTGCGCGGTCGCGCTCGGCATCGCCCGCCGCGCGATCGACGAGCTCGTGGCGCTGGCGAGCGCGAAGGTCCCGACCGGCAGCGCGCGCAACCTCGCGAGCCGCGCCGTCGTGCAGCGCCAGGTCGGCGAGGCGGAGGCCGCGCTGCGCTCGGCGCGCGCGTACGTGTACGGCGCCGTCGATGGCGCGTGGCGGACCGCGTCGCGCGGCGAGTCATTGCCGCTCGACGCGCGCGCGGACTTGCGCCTGGCCGCCGCGAACGCCGCGTGGAGCGCCGCGCGCGCCGTCGATCTCGCCTACCACGCCGCGGGCGGCACGTCGGTCTACGACGCGAGTCCGCTGTCGCGCTGCTTCCGCGACGTGCACGTCGCCACCCAGCACATCATGGTGGCGCAGCCCATCTTCGAGGTCGTCGGGCGCGCCGCGCTCGGCCTGCCGCTCGAACGAGGCGCGCTCTAGATCCAGCGGAGGAGCAGGGCTGCGATGCGGTCGCGGATGCGCTCGACGAAGCCGCGCCGCGAGAGCGCCGCCATGTCGATCGGCGTGGCGCGCGCCGCGTCGCGCAGCACGCCGTCGCGCACGCGCTTCGCGAAGTCCACGTCTTCGGCGATCAGGTTCACCTCGTGGCTGTGCTCGAAGCTCTGCCGGTCGAGGTTCGACGTGCCGACGACGGCGTAGAACGAGTCGAAGCAGGCGACCTTCGCGTGCATCATGCCGCCCTCGTACTCGCGCACCACGACGCCGCACTCGAGCAGGCGCGGCAGCACCGCGCGCGCGGCGCGGCGCAGCGACGGGTGGTCGATGCGGGGGCCCGCGAGCAGGAGCTCCACGCGCACCCCGCGAGCGCTCGCCGCGGCGAGCGCCTCGAGCACGCGCCGGCCGGGCGCGAAGTAGGGCGACACGAGCAGCACCTCGCGCTCGGCCTCGCCCAGCGCGGCGAGCAGGAGGTCGCGCGTGCGCCGCCGCTTGTGCGACGGCCCGTCGGCGAGCACCGCACAGCGGACGTTTCCGGCGCGTCGCGGCTCGCGCTCGAGGAGCGTGTGCCATGCCAACGCGGGGCCGTCGGCGCGGAACCAGCTCTCGAGGAACACGGCCTCGAGGTCGCGCACGCACGGGCCCTCGACGCGCACGTGTGCGTCGCGCCACTCCTCGCGCGCGCGCACGGGCCCGAGCCCCGACACGTACTCGTCGCCGATGTTGAGCCCGCCCGTGAACGCGACCGAGCCGTCGATCACGAGCACCTTGCGGTGGTCGCGCCGCCGCGGCGCGAAGCGCAGCCAGGCCAGGAGCGGGTTGAACGCGACGACCTCGCCGCCAGCCGCGCGCAGCGGCTCGAGCGCCGCTTCGTCCAGGCCGAGCGAGCCCACGGCGTCGTACAGCACGCACACCTCGACGCCCGCGGACGCGCGCTCTGCGAGCGCGGTGAGGAACTCGCGCCCGATCGTGTCCGCGCGCAGGATGTAGGTCTCCAGGTGGATGCGCCGCTCCGCGCGCTCGATCGCGGCCAGCATCGCCTGCAGCCCGGCGCGGCCCGTCTCGTACAGCTCGACCTGGTTCCCCTCCGTGAAGCGCAGCGCGCGGTCGCGTACGAACGCGCGGATCGCCGGCGGCCGCGGCACCAGTCCATGCCGGCGCAGCGGGGAACCGAAGCGCTTTCGCCGGCGGCGTCCACGGGACACACCGGGAGCTTAGCGGGCGGGTGATCGAGGTCACTCAGGCTGCCGCCCGGCCGCCGATTCGAGGAGCGACGGGTCACTCCTCGGATGAACGGGGAAGAAGCGGCGCTCGGGGGGCCGGGCGCCGCTTCTGTTTGACTACGCTCGCCTGCGGCTCGCTGCGCGCCTCTTCGAGGCTTGCGGGCTCGCTCGAGGCGGCTCTCGCTCGCCCTCGCGGTGTCGAGCGGATCGCTCGAGAAGAGGGAGAGAGGCTCGCTCGCCTGCGGCTCGCTGCGCGCCTCTTCGAGGCGCGCCCTCGTGGGGTCGAGCGGATGGCTCGAGAAGAGAGAGATGGGCTCGCTCGCCTGCGGCTCGCTGCGCGCTTCTTCGAGGCGCGCCCTCGCGGTGTGGGGCGCATTGCTCGAGAAGAGCTCTGGATCCGTGGGCGGTAGACTCTGCCGCCGTGGCGGCGAAGAAGAAGGTGGCGAAGGGGCAGGCGAAGTCGGGGAGCTCGCGCAAACGGTTGTCGCCGGCTCGCGAGAAGCGTGGACCCGAGGCGCCGGACAGCGGGCTGCCGCTGGACGCTGCCGAGCTTGCCGAACTCGTCTCGGACGTGCGGGCCGCGGGGGGCGCGCCGCTCGGGGCGTATCGCGAGCCGCTGTCGGGGGCGCCGCTCTTGTTGGCGATGCTGCCGCTCGGTGCGCTCGAGCCGACGCCGTTCCAGCGCGATCTGTCGCCCACGCACGTGAAGAGGCTGGCGCAGAAGATCGACGAGTCGGGCGCCTTCCTCGATCCCGTGATCTGCGTGCGCGGCTCGGCCGGAGGCTTCTGGACGCCGAACGGGCGGCACCGCCTGGCGGCGGCGAAGCTGCTCGGCATGCGCGCGATCACCGCGCTCGTGTCGCCCGCCGAGGCGCTCGCCTACAAGATCCTCGCCCTCAACACGGAGAAGGCACACAACACCAAAGACCGAAGCCTCGAGGTGATCCGCATGGCGCAGGCGCTCGCGAAGGCGCAGCCGCGCGCGCCCGAGGCGCAGTTCGCGGCCGAGTTCGAGCTCGCGGCGTTCCTGACGCTCGGCCTCTGCTACCAGAGGTCGCCGCGCTTCGCGGGCGGTGCGTACCTGCCGTTCCTGCGCCGCGTGGACCGGCTCGCCGACAAGCCGCTGCCGGTCGCGCTGCGCGAGCGCACGGGCTTCGCCGCGAAGCTGCTCGAGATCGACGCGCGCGTGAAGGAGATCGTCGCGGGCCTCGCCGAGCGCGGCTTCAAGTCGCCCTATCTGCGCACGCTCGTCGTCGCGCGCATCAACCCGGTGCGCTTCGTGAAGCAGAAGCGCGGCGAGACGGCGCCCGCCATGCCGATCGGCGCGGCGCTCGTGCGCATGGCCGCGAGCGCGAAGAAGTTCGATCCCGCCGGCGTGCGCGAGCGCGACCTGGCGCTCGTGGCCGCGGTGGCGTCCGACGACGCCGAGGCCGAATGAGACGCCTACACTGTTGGGTGTCAGGCCGCGTGCAGGGCGTGTGGTTCCGCGGCGCCACGCAGCAGCGCATGCGCGAGCTCGGCCTGCGCGGCTGGGTGCGCAACCTGGCCGACGGGCGCGTCGAGGCGCTCCTCGAGGGCGACGACGCGGCCGTCGAGCGCGGGCTCGAGTTCCTGCGCAGCGGCCCGCCCGGCGCCTGCGTGGCCGGCGTCGAAGTGCGCGAAGCCGATGCCGGCGAGCCGCTCGCCGCGTTCGAGATCCGGCGCGGATGAAGGTCGCGCTGTCCGGTGCGTCCGGTGCGCTCGGCCGTCCGCTCGCCGCGGCGCTCGCAGCCGCGGGACACGACGTGCTGCGGTGGGTGCGCGGCACCCCCGCGCGCGCGGACGAGCTCGCCTGGGACCCGGCCGCGGGCGGCGTCGACGCCGCGGCGCTGGAAGGCCTCGGCGCGTGGATCCATCTGTCGGGCGAGCCCATCGCGGGCGCGCGCTGGACGGCCGCGAGAAAGCGCGCGATCGCGGACAGCCGCGTGCGCTCGACGCGCACCGCCGCCGAGGCGCTCGCGCGCTCGGCCTCGCGGCCCGCGTTCCTGTGCGCTTCGGCCGTGGGCTTCTACGGCGACCGCGGCGGCGAGTGGCTCGACGAGTCGAGCCCGAAGGGCGCGGGCTTCCTCGCCGACGTGTGCGCCGAGTGGGAGCGCGCCTGCGAGCCCGCGCGCGCGGCGGGCCTGCGCGTGGCGAACCTGCGCTTCGGCGTGGCGCTCGACCCCGCGGCCGGCGCGCTGGCCTCACTGCTCGCGCTCTTCCGGCTCGGCCTCGGCGGCCCGCTCGGCTCCGGTGCGCAGTACCAGTCGTGGATCACCCATGCGGATCTCGTCGCGGCCATTTTACACATTTTGGTGTCAGATGAGCTGAGCGGCCCCGTGAACGTCGTGGCGCCCGCGCCCGTGACCAACGCGGAGCTCTCGCGCGCGCTCGGCCGCGTGCTCCGGCGACCCGCGTTCCTGCGCACGCCCGCGTTCGTGCTGCGCCTCGCGCTCGGCGAGGCCGCGGACGAGCTCTTGCTGGCGAGCCAGCGCGTGCGCCCGGCGAAGCTGCTGGCCTCCGGCTTCCGCTTCGCGGATCCCGAGCTCGAGCCCGCGCTGCGCCGCCTGCTCGCCTAGTGCACGCCGGCGCCGGGCACGAGCGAGGCCGGCTCGATGCCGAGCGAGTGCAGCGCCTCATCCCACATGCGCTCGGCCGGCGTGTCGAACACGAGCGCGGGCGTCAAGCCGGCCGTGAGCCACGCGCCTTGCGCGAGCTCGCTCTCGAGCTGGTGCGCGCCCCAGCCCGCGTAGCCGGCGAAGAGCCGCACGCGCCGTGGCGGATGCTCGACGAGCGCGCGGAAGTGCTGTGGCGAGGTGGACAGCGAGATCTCGTGGGTGACCTCGAGCGTGCCTTCCCCCGCGGCCACCGTGTCCGTGGGCTCGTGCAGGAGCCAGCCCGACTCGGGGCTCACCGGCCCGCCGACCCAGATCACCGCCGACGGATCGCCGCGCCAGCGCATGCCCATGGGCGCGGTCACGTCGATCACCGGTGTCTCGCTCGGCCGGTTCAGCACCAGCCCGAACGAGCCCTGCTCCGTGTGCTGCACCATGAGCACGACCGCGCGCTGGAAGTTCGGGTCGTCGAGCTGGGGCATGGCGAGCAGGAGGCCGGGCGCGATGCGTGCGCTGTCCATGTCTGCAGTCTAGTCCGCGGCCGCGCGCGTCGCCGCGTCGATCGACTCGTGCACCGCGTCCGCGAGCGCCGTCACGCCGGCGAGGCCGGCGCGCGGCTCGGCCAGGCCGTTCGACAGGATCGCCACGGCGAGGTCGCGGCCGGGGTCCGCGAACGCGGTGTTCACGACGAAGTGACCGGCGTGGCCGAACGTGCCCGCCGTCGCGCGCGTGCCGCAGTCGTCGAGCGAGGGCAGCACGTGCTTCAAATGGAAGCCGAGCCCCCAAGGGATGTCGCGCAGGAACGTGCGGTCGCGAGAGCCGACGACGTGTGGAAACGTGGCGGTGCGCACCATCGCCGCCGACAGGAGCGGTCCGTTCGCGCCGCGCCCGCCGTCGAGCAGGGCGCGGTAGAACACGGTGAGCGTGCGCGCGCGCGCGATCCCGCCGCCGCCGGGCAGCACCGCGGCGTGCGTGCGCGGCTCGTTCCAGAACGCGGCCTCGGACTCGGGCGGCGCGCCTTTCGCGCTGCGGGTTGCCACGCGCAGCGGCGGTGCCGCCAGGTCGCTCGGCCGGCCGAGCGAGAAGCCGTCGCGCGGAACGCCGAGCGGCTCGAGCACGCGCGCGCGGAGCGCGTCGGGCAGCGGCCGGCCGTCGAGCCGCTGCACCAGCTCGCCGACGACGAACCAGGCCGACCCCGGGTGATAGCCGCGCTCGGCGCCCGGCTCCCACGCGAGCGGCATGGCGCACACGAAGCGCAGCGCCTCGTCCCAGTCGCGCGACACGCGCGCGAGCCCGCGCGACAGCTCCGGTGTGTTGTCGGGGAACCCGCCGCGGTGCGTCAGCAGGTGCGCGATCGTGACGCGCTCCTTGCCGTGCTTGCCGAACTCGGGGAAGTGCTGCGCGACGCGCGTGTCGAGTGTGAGCGCGCCCGACTCGACGAGCTGCAGCAGCGCGACCGCGACGAGCGGCTTCGTCGAGCTCCACAGCACGTACGTCGAGTCGACCGTCGCGCCCGGCCCGAGCGCGCGCTCGAACACGCGGCGCCCGCGCCAGTCGACCGCGAGCTGCAGCGTGGGCCGCAGCCCCGTCGCGAGCTGGCGTGCCATCTCGCGCTCGAGCGGGGCGAAGTCCGGTTCCACGTCGGGGCGCATGATACGCTCTTGGCACGGAGGATCCGCCGTGCAGGTTCCCTTCTACTTCGACTACGCGTGTCCGTGGGCGTACCTGGGCTCCAGCCGCGCGGAGGCGTACTTCCGCGATCTGGGCGTCGAGATCGATTTCCGGCCCGTGCACCTGCGCCGGCTCGTGGAGCCCGGCGTCGGCAAGCCGCTCGAGCTCGGTCCGCGCAAGCAGAAGAACGCGCTCGGCGACTTCCGCCACTGGGCCGAGGCGCTCGGCGCCGAGGTCTCGCCGAACGCGCGCGCGCTGTACAAGACCGACACGTCGCTCGCGCTGCGCTGCGCGCTCGTCGCGAAGGACGAGCGCCGGCTGCGCGAGTTCCACTACCCCGCGTATCGCGCGCGCTGGGCCGACGCGCGCGACCTCGGCGACGAGGCGCTGCTGGGCGAGCTGCTCGGCCCCGCGGGGCTCGACGCGGCGCGCGTGCTCGCGCGCGCGAAGTCGCCCGAGCTCGAGGAGCGGCTGACGAAGGAAACCGAAGCGGCGCTCGCGCGCGGCGTGTTCGGCGTGCCCACGTTGTTCGTCGGCGACGAGATGTTCTGGGGGAACGACCGCTTCGAGCTGGTGCGTTTCTACGTGTCGAAGGCCGCGGGGCGCGGCTGAGAGGAGCTCCATGTACAAGGTCGTCGCCGCCTGGTCGCACCCGAAGCCGAAGGACGTGGACGCGTTCGAGAAGGCGTACCTGGGCACGCACGTTCCGCTGGCGCGCGCCGTGCCGGAGCTGCGCCGCATCGTGCTGACACGCACGAGTGTAGGCCTGGAGGGCGGCGCGCCCGTGTTCCACCGCATCGCCGAAATGGCCTTCGACACGGCCGAGGCGCTCGAGCGCAGCAGTCACTCGCCGCAGTGGAAGGCCCTGCGCGAGGACGCCGGCCAGATGATCGCCAAGTTCGACGTGAAGCTCGACGTGGGCATCGGCTGGGAAGCTGGCACGAGCTTCGGCGGCGGCTTCGATCTCGACGGCGTGGACCGGCTGCTCGCCACCACGCGCGCGGTGCGGAAGCGCCTCGACCTGGCGCGGCCCGTGCCGCGCGAGGTGGTGCTCGAGTGCGTGCGGCTGTCGCAGCAGGCGCCCACCGGCTCGAACCGGCAGGGCTGGCGCTGGCTCGTCGTGACCGATGCGAAGAAGCGCAAGGCGCTCGCCGAGATCTACAAGCGCGGCGGCGGCGAGTACCTCGAGCAGGCGCGCAAGGCGACACCGCCCGGTGACAAGCAGACCGCGCGCGTGTACGACTCCGCGCTCTGGCTCGTCGACCACCTGCACGAAGTTCCCGTGCACGTGATCCCGTGCGCGCTCGGCCGCGTGAACGATTCGCTGCCGCTCGGCATGCGCGCCGGCTTCTACGGCTCGATCTATCCGGCGGTGTGGAGCTTCCAGCTCGCGCTGCGCTCGCGCGGCCTCGGCAGCGTGCTCACGACCCTGCACATGAATCGCGAGGAAGAGGCCGCCGAGCTGCTCGGCATTCCCAAGGACGTGACCCAGGTCGGCCTGTTGCCCGTCGCGTACACGAAGGGGCTCGACTTCAAGCCGGCCGACCGGCCCGGTCCCGAGACCATCACGTACTTCGAGCGCTGGGGTTAGCTGCCGTCTACCTTCGCGCTCGAAGCGGGGAGGGGTTCATGCAAGTCCGCGTCAACGGAAGCGCGCACGAGGTCGACGTCGAGCCCGAGATGCCGCTGTTGTGGCTCTTGCGCGACGTGCTCGATCTCACGGGAACCAAGTACGGCTGCGGCGTCGCGTACTGCGGCGCCTGCACGGTGCTGCTCGACGGCGCGCCCGTGCGGAGCTGCAGCCTGCCGGCGTCGGCGGCCGCGGGGAAGGAGATCCGGACGATCGAAGGACTCGCGCGTGGCGGCACGCTGCACCGGGTGCAGGCGGCGTGGATCGAGTACCAGGTGCCGCAGTGCGGCTACTGCCAGTCGGGCCAGATCATGGCCGCGGTGGCGCTGCTCGAGGCGAACCCGAAGCCGAGCGACGCCGACATCGACGCCGCCATGACGAACGTGTGCCGCTGCGGCACCTACGGGCGCATTCGCGCGGCGATCCACGCCGCGGCGCAGGCGTAGCGCGATGGCGATCACGCGGCGCGGCTTCATCGTCGGCGGGGCGCTCGCGGGCGGCGGGCTCCTCGTCGGCTACGCGCTCTCGCCGTTCTCGAACCTGAAGCGGGCGCGCGCGCTCGGCGCGGCGGGCGACGAGGTCCTGCTGCTGACCTGGGTGAAGCTCGCCCCCGACGACACGGTGACCGTGATCGTGCCCCACTCCGAGATGGGCCAGGGCGTGCACACGTCGCTGCCGATGATGCTCGCGGAAGAGCTCGACGCCGACTGGTCGCACGTGCGCATGGAGCAGGCGCCCGCCGATCCCGCGTTCGCGAATGGCGGGCTCGCACGCGGCTACCTCGCGGGCGATTTCCAGATCCCGTCGGCGCTCTCGGGCACGACCGACTTCGCGATGCGCAAGATCGCCGAGCTCATGCACCTGCAGATCACGGGTGGAAGCCTGTCGGTGCGCGCGACCGGTGTCGCCGGCATGCGCCGCACCGGCGCGGCCGCGCGCTGGATGCTCGTGCACGCGGCCGCCGAGGCGTGGCGCGTGCCGGCGGGCGAGATCACCACCGAGAAGAGCGTGCTCTTCCACGCGGGGTCGAGCCGGCAGGCGCGCTACGGGGAACTCGCGAGCGCTGCGGCGCGCTTCGATCCGCCCGCCGACGTGCCGCTCAAGCCGCGCGAGCGCTACACGATCGTCGGCCGCTCGCAGCCGCGCTTCGACGTGCCCGCGAAAGTGGACGGCAGCGCGAAGTACGGCGTCGATACGCGGCTGCCCGGGATGCTGTATGCGGCGGTGCGCGCCTCGCCGGTGTTCGGCGGCAAGGTCGCGGGCTTCGATCCCGCGCCGCTCGCCGGCCGCCGCGGCGTGGTTCGCGCCGTCGAGATCCCCGGCGCGGTCGCGGTCGTCGCCGACTCGTACTGGCGCGCGCGCCAGGCGGTCGACGCGCTCGAGATCCGCTGGGACGCCGGTGCCGCCGCGAGTCACTCGTCGGATTCCATCTTCAAGGGCATGGCAGAGGCTTTGAAGCGGGGCGGCTTGAAGAAGGACTACGCCTTCGGCGACGCCGAGGCGGCGCTGCGCACCGCCGCTCGGGTCGTCGACGCGACGTACCGCGTGCCGTACCTGGCGCACGCGACCATGGAGCCCATGAACTGCACCGCGCAGTTCTCGGGCGGGAAGCTCGAAGTGTGGGGCGGTTTCCAGGACGGCCTCGGTGCGCGTGCGCACGCGGCGAAGAGCGCAGGGCTGTCTCTCGACGCAGTCACTCTGCACCACACGGCGATGGGCGGCGGCTTCGGGCGCCGCGGCCCGACGCTCAACTACCTGGAGCAGGCGATCGCGATCGCCAAGCAGCTCGACAAGCCCGTGAACCTGATCTGGTCGCGCGAAGAGGACCTGACGCAGGACAACTACCGGAATGCGTCCGTGGCGCGCGTGCGCGCGGGGCTCGACGCCTCGGGACGGCCCAGCGCGTGGCTGTACGAGTTCACCGAGAAGCACGATCCGAAGGAGGCGACCTGGATCCCGTACGGGATCGCGAACCGGGAGGCGCGCTATGCCTCCGGCACCGATCCGATCCCGTTCGGCCCGTGGCGCAGCGTCGACAACAGCCACCACGGCTTCTTCATCGAGTCGTTCGTCGACGAGCTCGCGGCCGAGGCGAAGCGCGACCCGTTCGAGTACCGCCGCGAGCTGCTCGCCGACGCGCCCCGACACCGCGCGGTGTTGGAGGCCGTGGCCGAGATGGCGGACTGGAAGAGCCCGCCGCCGAAGGGCCGGGCGCGCGGCATCTCGCTGAAGGAGTCGTTCGACACCATCGTCGCGCAGGTCGCCGAGGTCTCCGTCGGCGACGACGGGCGCGCGCGCGTTCACAAGGTCTGGTGCGCTGCCGACCCGGGCGAGGTCGTTCACCCGTCCGGCATCGCCGCGCAGCTCGAGGGCGGGATCATCTACGGGCTCACGGCGGCGCTCTACGGCGAGATCACGATCGCCGAGGGGAGGGTCGTCGAGAAGAACTTCCCCGACTACCCGATGGTGAAGCTGGCGGACGCGCCTGCGATCGAGGTGAAGCTGGTGCCGTCGGGAGCGCACACCGGCGGCGCGGGCGAGCCCGGCACGCCGCCGATCGCCGCGGCGACCGCGAACGCGGTGTTTGCGCTGACGGGACACCGCGTGCGCGCGCTGCCGCTGCGCAAGCAGGACCTGCGGGCGCCGCCCGAGCGGTGGAGCCCGGAGCACGGTACGAGCGACACGTAGCTGCGAGCGGGTCCTAGAGGCGCATGATCCCGGGGCGCGGGGCGCCGGTGTCGTACGTCTCCCTCGAGATCGGCGCTCCCAGCTCGGCCAACGCTTTTCTGTGTTGATTGGGCGGCGTGCGCATCACCAGGTCCTCGAACCTGCGCAGCTCCGCGAACTCGGGCAGCGCGAAGCAGCGCGCCACGAATGCGGCGGTCTTGGGCCAGCGCGCCGAGTCCAGCTGCCAGCGCGCGACTTCCAGGTTGCGGAAGAACGACGCGAGCGACGCGTCGGCGAGCGAGAAGTCGCCGAACAGGAAGCCCGACGCCGGGAGCTCGCGCTCCAGGTAGCCGAGCACTTCGGGGATCTCCGTCTCCGCGACCTTCGCGAGCTTGGCGGCGTCCGGCGCCACGCCGAACACGAAGCGGTTCACGATCAGCGGGAAGTAGTACTGCCAGATGAACACGTCGCCCATGCGCGAGTCCGCGTACTCTTCGAACCAGCGTGCGCGGGCACGGTCCGCGATGTCGCGCGGGTAGAACGCGGGCTCCGGCGTGCGGTCTTCCAGGTACTGGCAGATCACCGACGAGTCCGCGAGCACGAGGTCGCCCTCGACCAGCACGGGAATGCGCCGCAGCGGGGACAGCTGCGAGAAGCGGTCGTCGCCGAGGAACGGCGTGATCGGATCGATCTCGTACGCGATGCCCTTGCGCCGCAGGGTCACGAGCACCTTGCGCACGTAGGGCGACAGGTAGCTGCCCACGACGAGCACCGGCTTCACGTCGCGCCCTCCAGCTTTTCGATTTGGTGGAACTGACTGTAGTCGACGCGGTAGCCGGTCGGCCCCCGGCCGGGCACGAGCACGTCGCGGAAACGCGCGTTCCAGACGATGTCGCCGTACTGGTACGTGCCTCGCGCGTGCACCGTCTGGTGGAACGCGAGCTCGATGCCGACCACGCTCACGAGGATCTGCGCGTCGTCCCGCTCGAGTGACTCGGGCGTCGCCCCGAAGAGTGGGCTCGATTCGTCGATCTGGTGCACGACCGTCCACGTCAACGCGAAGAGCGGCGTCCAGCTGCGCGTGAGGCGCAGCTCGTAGAAGCGGCGGATCTCCTCCCCTTCCGCCGTGACCTCGTCGCGCGCGAGCGCCATGCGCACCTGCCCCTCGGCGATGGCGCTCTGCCGCGCGTTCGCCATGCGCACGAGCAGCGAGCGCACGCCGTCGCGCGGGCCGACGACCGCGTGCCTGCCGAACAGCACGCGCGCGGTCGGCCGCGAGAACTTCGCGAACGCGAGGCCCGCGACGAGCGCCACGGCGAGCAGACCGAGGAACGACTCCAGCGTGACCAGCGTATGTGCGCCGAGCGAGCGCGGCGACAGCACGCCGTAGCCGATGGTCGAGAGCGTCTGCACGCTGAAGAAGAACGCGTCCTCGAACGAACCCGGCCGCGCGCCTGCGACCGCGCCGTCGTCGACGAAGTACGCGAGCGCGAACAATCCGGCGAGCGCGACCCAGATCGTGAACAAGAGTGGCACGAGCCGCGGCCACGACAGCTCGAGCAGCCTCGCGTAGACGTCGAGCGGGTGGCGCTCCAACTAGACGATCCGGCTCTCGCGCCCCGCCCAGTACTTCTCGCGCAGGCGGCGCTTCGCCATCTTGCCGGTCTCGGTGCGCGGCACCTCGGTCGCGAAGTCGATCGTGCGCGGACACTTGTAGTGCGCCAGGTGAGCGCGGCAATACTCGACGAGCTCGCGCTCGAGCTGGGGCCCCGGCACCGCGCCGGCCGCGGGCACGACGACGGCCTTCACCTCTTCGCCGAGGTCCTCGTTCGGCACGCCGATCACGGCGACGTCCTGCACCTTCGGGTGCATGACCAGGTGATTCTCGGTCTCCTGTGGGTAGATGTTCACGCCGCCCGAGATGATCATGTTCGACTGGCGATCAGTCAGATACAGGTAGCCATCGGCGTCCTTGTAGCCGATGTCGCCGATCGTGAAGAGGCTGCCGCGGTAGCTCGACGCCGTCTTCTCCGGGTCCTTGTGATAGGAGAAGCGCGCGGTCGGGTCGGACGGCGCGTCGAAGTACACCGCGCCTTCGCGGCCGGGCTCGTCGAACTCGCGGCCCGCCTCGTCGAGCAGGTGGACCACGCCGCCGGCCCAGTGGCGGCCGACGGAGCCCTTGTGCGCCAGCCACTCCTTCGCGCGGATCAACGTGCCACCGCCCTCGGTGCCGCCGTAGTACTCCATGATCGCGTCGCCCCACCACGCGATCATCTGTTCCTTCAGCGGGATGGGGCAGGGCGCCGCCGCGTGGATCGCCGCGCGCAGGCTCGACAGGTCGTACTTTGCGCGCACCTCTTCGGGCAGCGACAGCAAGCGGCGGAAGTGGGTCGGCACGAACTGCGCCGAAGTGACTCGCTGCTCCTGCATCGTGCGCAGCACTTCCTCGGCGTCGAAACGTCGCAGCACGACTGCGGTCGCGCCGATGCGGTGCATCGACGCGGTGAAGCCGATCGGCGCCGCGTGGTAGAGCGGCGCGGGCGTGAGGTAGACGTCGGACTCGCCGATGCCGAAGAGCGCGGTCAGGCCGACCACGCCGGCCAACACCGAAGGGTGTCCCGCGGGCACGCGCGGCAGCGCGCGCCGCACGCCCTTCGGCTTGCCCGTGGTGCCCGACGAGTACAGCATGACCGAGCCCTCGAGCTCGTCCGGGAGCGGCGCGTCTTCGGGCACGCCGGCGAGCGCGTCCTCCAGCGGCTGGAAGCCCGGGATCTCGCCGCCGACCGAGAGCTTCGCCACGAGCTTCGGCGCGCGTGCGGCCACGCGCGCGGCGAGCTCCGCGAAGCGCGCATGTGCGAACAGCACCTTCGCGTCGCAGTTGTCGACGATGTACTGGATCTCGTCTTCCTGCAGATGCCAGTTCACCGGGGTGAAGTAGAGGCCCGTGCGGTGCGCGGCCCAGTACACATCGAAGAACTCGTCGTCGTTCGCGAGATACGCGGCGACGCCGTCGGCGTGCGCGAGTCCCGTCTTGCGCAGCCAGTGGCCGATTCGCCGCGAGCGCGCTTCCAGCTCGCCGTACGTCTCGACGAACTCGCCGTTGCCGTAGATCAGTGCGGGCTTGTTCGGACTCTTGCGCGCAAACGCAGCCACCGTCGTCATGACGCTTCCGCCTCCCTCGCCCGCGCGGAGCGAACGCGCTGCATTCTACCCGACGGGCCGCTACCCTCGCGCGCATGCCGGACGCCGCGCGCGACCTGCTCGCGTTCATCGACGCCTCGCCGACGCCGTACCACGCGATCGCGGAAGCGTCGCGCCGGCTGGGCGCCGCGGGCTACCGCGAGACGAGCGAGGACGAGCTGTGGGCGCTGTCGCCCGGCGACCGCCGCTTCGTGGTGCGCAACGGCGGCAGCATGGTGGCGTTCCAGGTCGGCAGCGACTCGCCGGTCGAGGGCGGCTTCCGCCTGGTCGGGGCGCACACCGATTCGCCGAACCTGCGCGCGAAGCCGCTCGCCGACGTGCGCGCGCACGGCTACCGCCAGCTCGCGGTCGAGCCGTACGGCGGAATTCTCCTGCATACCTGGCTCGACCGCGACCTGTCGGTGGCGGGCCGCGTCACCGTTCGCGAGCGCGGCGGCGCGCGCACGGTGCTCGTCGACTTCGCGCGCCCGCTCGTGCGCATCCCGAGCCTCGCGATCCACTTGAACCGCGAGATCCGCGAGTCGGGCTTGAAGCTCAACCCCGAGACGCAGAGCATGCCGATCGTCGGGCTGGAGGACGCGCCCGGCCTGGCGGCGCTCCTGGCGACGGAGCTGCGCGCGCAGAACCTGGCCGACGTCGGGCCCGACGACGTGCTCGCGCACGACCTCATGCTGTACGACGTGCAGCCGTCGTCCGCGCTCGGCGCCGACGGCGCGTTCCTCGTGGCGCCGCGGCTCGACAACCTGGCGTCGTGTCACGCTGCGGTGTCGGCCCTGCTCGGCGCGAACGGCAGTGGGCTCGGCGCCGCCACGCGCGCGATCGTGCTCTACGACCACGAAGAGGTCGGCAGCCAGAGCGCGCAGGGCGCGGCGGGCACGTTCCTGCTGGAGTCGCTCGAGCGCATCGTGGCGGCGTTCAAGGGCGGCGAGCCGCAGGGCTTCCCGCGCGCGCGCGCCCGCTCGCAGCTCGTATCGGCCGACATGGCGCACGGCGTGCACCCGAACTTCGCCGACAAGCACGAGCCGCACCACCGTCCGGTGTTGGGCCGCGGGCCCGTGATCAAGACGAACGTGAACCAGTCCTATGCGTCCGACGCGAAGAGCGCGGGCGCGTTCGCGGCGCTCTGCGCCGAGCTGGGCGTCAAACCGCAGCAGTTCACGCCGCGCGCCGACGGCCCCTGCGGCTCGACCATCGGGCCCATTACCGCCGCGCGCACGGGCATCGCAACCGTGGACGTGGGAAATCCGATGTTGTCGATGCACTCGTGCCGCGAGATGGCCGGGGCCGCCGACGTCGAACCCATGATTCGCGTGCTCCAGGCGTTCCTCGCCGGGGTCTGAACGGGAACAGGAGAATGGAAATGCAGCCACGGTCGGGCGTCACTGCGGTCATCCTGGCACTCGCCTGCTTCGCCTTGCTCTCGTGTTCCACGGAGCCCTCGCCGCGCGAGATCGAGCGCGCCGAGAAGAGCGGTGACGTGAAGGACGTGGCGCAGAAGCTCGAGAAGGTGGTCAAGGACGATCCGAACGACTTCGACGCGCGGCTGAAGCTCGGCGAGGTCTACTACGAGGCCGCGCGCAAGGCGAGCGACGACGACCGCCAGGCCGACTACGTCGACAATCTGCGCAAGGCGCAGAACGAGTTCCTGGCTGCCGCGCGGCTGGAGCCGACGTCGCCGCGGCCGCACACCTGGCTCGGCATCATCACGGCGTACGAAGGTGACCTGGTCGGCGCCGAGACCTCGTTCCGCAACGCGCTGCGGCTGGCGATGAACGACCGGTACGAGCGCGCGGGCGGCACGTACTACTCCAACCTTGCACACATTTCTGTGTACAAGGGCGACCTCGCGTCCGCGCGCCGCTACCTCGACAAGGCGAACAAGACCGGTGCGCCGCAGGACGAGATCGACCGCATCTCCGTGCTCCTCGCCTGGAAGGAGAACGACATGGTCGAGGCGCGCGACACGTTCAACAACGCCGTCGAGCTCTCGAAGCCCTTCGCCGAGACGTGGGACGACGCGCCGCTGCCCAAGAAGATGGAGACCTTCGACGACTTCGCGGCCGTGTGCTGCAAGAACCCGACGTGCGGTCCGCACATGGAGAGCGCGTGCAAGCGCGAGCGCCAGACCGTCGCGCGGCGGGAGCTGGAGATCGGCACGATCCAGGAGCAGATGAAGATCGAGCGCGAGCGCCGCGAGAAGCTGCGCGAGATCTACAACAAGCAGAAGGACGTGCAGATCACGGTCGAGCCGGATCCGAACGCGCCGGCCACGAACGCGACGCCGAACTCGAACGCGCCCGCGCCGAACAAACCGGCCCCCTGAGGCTCAGGCGGACAGCGCCGAGCGCACGGCCGCGTGCGCGATCTCGCCTGCGCGCGTGACGAGCGTGCCGGCGGTGATCTCGTCGGCCAGGTCGAGCTGCAGCTCGCCCTTCTTCAACAGGTGCAACAGGAAGTTCTGGAAGTTCCGCGAGAGCATCTGGCTCGCGTGGAACGATACGGAGCTCGGCACGTTCAACGGCCCGAGCACGCGCACGCCGCCGCGCTCGACGGTCTCGCCCGGCTTCGTGAGCTCGCAGTTGCCGCCCTGATCGGCCGCGAGGTCGACGACGACGGAGCCCGAGCGCATGCGCGACACCTGCGCTTCGGACAACAGGATGGGCGCGCGGCGGCCCGGCACGAGCGCGGAGCAGAGGACGGCGTCCGCGTCGGCGATGTGCTTCGACAGCGCCTCGCGCTGGCGCGCTTGCTGCTCGGGCGTGAGCTCGGTCGCGTAGCCGCCTTTCGCCTCGCCGCCGGCCTGGATCGCCTCGTGCGCGACGAAGCGCGCGCCGAGGCTCTCGACCTGCTCCTTCACCGCGGGGCGGATGTCGAACGCTTCGACCACGGCGCCGAGCCGCTTCGCGGTGGCGATGGCCTGCAAGCCTGCGACGCCGACGCCGAGGATCAGGAAGCGCGCGGCCTTCAACGTGCCCGCGGCCGTCATCAACAGCGGCACGAGCCGCGGCAGCGCGGCCGCGGCCAGCAGCACGCCCTTGTAGCCCGCGATCGTGCTCATGGACGACAGCACGTCCATGCTCTGAGCGCGCGTGATCCGCGGCAACAGGTCGAGCGAGAAGCTCGTGACGTTCTGCGCCGCGATACGCCGAACGGTGTCGCCGTTCTGATAGGGGGCGAGGATCGCGACGAGAAACGCGTTCGCGCGCAGCGCCTGGACCTCGGCCGCCGTGGGCGGCTGGACCTTCACCACCAGGTCGACCGAGCGGAACAGCTCGGCCGCGTCCTGCACCAGCTTCGCGCCGGCGGCGGCGTAGTCGCCGTCGGCGAAGTCGGAGACGCGCGCGCCGGCGGCCTCGACCCACACCTCGTTGCCGTCGGCGACGAGCTTCTTCACCGAGTCGGGCACGAGCGCGATGCGCCGCTCGCCGGGAGACACTTCGCGCGGAACGCCGATCTTCATGGCCGCACCCTAGCAGGAGTTCAATAAAACGAGCAACGCGAGCGATGGCGCGGCTGCGCCTTGTAGCGCGGTCCGCCGCCGCGCAGCCACAGCCACTCGTCGAGGTCGCGCGCGCGCACCGGCGCGCCGCGCGCGCCCATCCGCACGGCGAGCTGCTCCACCGCGTCGACCGCGCACGCGCGGATCTCGACCTCTTCGGCGCTGCCCCAGACGAGCAGCTCTTCCGCGTCGATCTTCGCCACGAGCGCGGGCTCGAACCGGAGCACGCCGTCGAGCCGCAGCACGTGCGGCACCAGGTTGTCCGCGAACGTCGTCAGCTCGTCCAAATCGTGGAAGCGGCCCAGGTCGTCGGGCAGCGCATGCGCCAGGTCCGACGCCGCGATCTGGGCGCGCTTCAGAAATGGCACCAGCTGGCCGTCGTGCCGCGCGACGTCGCGCCAGAGCGGCATCGCTACCAAGCTGCGCACGAGCGCCGCCGCCGAGCCGCCCGCTTCCTCCACGAAGCCGGCGAACGAGCCGCCGGCGCGCAGCGCAACGCGCTCGCCGAGCTCGCGCAGCGCGCGCGCGTACAGCTCCATCAGCTCGTCCACGGGCGGCGCCGCCGGCCCCTGGCCGAGCAGCTCGGCCGCCGCGCGCGCGTCGAACACGCGCAGCGCGCGCGCCTCGAACGGGCCCGCGCGCTCGAAGCGCTCGCGCAGCGCGGCCTCGATCGTGCGGTAGCCCGACATGCCTTCGCGCTTGCGCAGGTGCGGAAACCAGCCGGAGCCGAAGTTCAGCGCGTCGAGACACAGGACGAACGCGGCGAGCGCCTCCGCGTCGCCGCCGAGCCGCGGGAAGTGCGTGGCCGCGCGGCCGAGCTCTTCGTGCGGGATCGCGTCGGCGAAGCGCTCGAGCGCGGCGGCGTCGATCGACACGTGCCGAGCGCGCGCGGCGACCTCGGCGCAGGCTTCGCGAATCGCGGCGAAGGGGCGCTCGAGCAGCTCGGCAGGGAGCTCTGCGTCCATCTACGCCGATCGGTGCAGGTACGCGCGAAGCTCCGGCAGCGCGCGCTCGCGCAGCTCGGTGTCCAGATCGAAGCGCTCGAGCGCCTGGCGCAGCGCGCGCGCGGCGGTGGGCAGCGGGTGCGCCGCGAAGAACGCGGCGACCTGGCGCTTGTAGAGCGGCTTCTGCAGCGCGGGGAGCGCCGACACCAGCCGCCCCGCCAGACCCGGCGACACGCGCGGCGACAGGTCCTTCCAGCGCTCGCGGACGAACTCCCAGGTGCGCTCGCGCGCCTCGGGATTGCCGAGCAGGCGCACGAGCAACGGCACCACGTCCTGCGTCGGCACCGAGTCGCCGAGCGCGAGCCCGAGCGCGCGCTCGACGAGCGCAGGCGCGCGGAACGAGCCGAGCGCGAGCTCGAAGCGCACGCGCTCCTGCGGCGTGGGTGCGGCCTTCATCGCGCGCACGTAGGCGTCGAAGAGCGCGCCGTCGCCGCCGCGCGCGGCGAGCTCGACCACGGTTCCCGCCAGGTTCGCGTCGAGCTTGGCCCGGCTCTTCAGGTAGGGGCCGATGCGCTCGGCCGCCCCGGCCAGCACCTCCGGCGACTCCGCGAGCCCGCCCAGCAGGCCGATCAACACCGAACGGTGTTGGCGGGACTTGTCCGTCTCCCCCTTCGCCGGCGACCAGCCCGCGCGCTGGAACGCGCCGGCGAACACGCCGTCGAGCCAGGTGCGGAACTCCGCGCCGCCGCGCGCGCCCAGCGCGGGCACCAGCTGGTCGGCGAGCCAGCCGAGCGGCCCGCTCGCGGCGGCCAGCACGTCGGGCTCGCGCTCGTCGCCGAGGCGCGCGACCAGGTCGAGCCAGTTCGACAGGCGCGCCCGCGCGGCGCGCACGCCGGCCCATTCGTGCCCGACCAGGCCGATGCGCTCGACCGGCGCGAGCCGCCCGAGGTCGCTGCCGATCTCGCGCAGCAGCTCGCCGTCGTGCAGCGCGCGCACGAAGCTCGACTCGCCCGCGTTCAGGTACGCCCAGCGCACGTCGCCCGCCGGCCCGAGCGCCAGCTCCGTCTCCGGGCCCTCGGCCAGCGCGCGCACCAGCGCGTCCTTGCCGCGCGCCTTCCGCACGCGCACCACGAGCGGGATGGGCCGCTCCTCCGCGCGCTTCTCCGGGCCGACGTTCGGGTTCGCGAAGAAGCGCTCCTGCGTCACGGCCAGGCGCGCCTGGCCGTCGGCGTCGACGCGCCTGCCCGCGACGAGCGGGAAGCCCGGCTTCTCCAGCCACGGCGTGACGACCGACGTGATCGGCCGCTTCGCGCTCTCCTCGAGCGCGCGCCACAGGTCCGCCGCGCGCGCGTTCGACTCGCGGTGGCGCCGGATGTAGCGGCGCACGCCGGCGCGGAACACCGCCGGGCCGAGCCAGCTCTCGAGCATGCGCACGACCGATGCGCCCTTCTCGTACGTGATCACGTCGAAGTTCTCGGTCGCCTCGCTGGGCGAATCGACGCGCACGTAGATCGGGTGCGTGTTCTCCATGGCGTCGAGCGCAAACGCCGGCGCGCGGTGCGACTCGAAGTCGAGCCACATCTCCCATTCGGGCTTCCAGTCGTCGACGACCTTGAAGGCCATCCAGGTGGCGAACGCCTCGTTCAGCCACAGGTCGTCCCACCACGCCATCGTGACGAGGTCGCCGTACCACATGTGCGCGAGCTCGTGCGCGATGACCTCGGCGACGCGTTTCTTCTCCGCCAGCGAGACGGTCTTGGGGTCGACGAGCAGGAGCGTCTCGCGGAACGTGACCGCGCCCGCGTTCTCCATCGCGCCGAACTCGAAGTCGGGCACGGCGATGAGATCGAGCTTGCCGTACGGGTACGGCAGGCCGAAGTACGCCTCCAGGCGCTTCAGCGACTGCACGGCGCACTCGAGCGCGAACTTCGCCAGGTGCTTCTTGCCCGGCACGCACCATACACGAATCGGTGTAGACCCGGCCTTCACCGCGGGCGACGCCTCGAGCTCGCCCACGATCAGAGCCACGAGATAGGTCGAGAGCTTGGGCGTCTCCGCGAAGTGGTACGTCGCGCGCGCGCCGCGGCGCTCGGTCTTGACCAGCGCGCCGTTCGCCACGGCGCGGTTCTTCGCGGGCGTGGTCACGCTCAGCTTGAAGCGCGCCTTGAACTCGGGCTCGTCGAAGCAAGGGAAGAAGCGGCGCGCGTCCGCGGCCTCGAGCTGCGTGGCGGCGTAGCGGCGCTTGCCGGAGCGCGCCAGGTAGAGCCCGCGCAGGTCCGGCCGCAGCGGGCCGGCCCAGCGGATGCGCAGCACGGCCCGGCCCGGCTCGAGCGCGCGGTCGAGGTGGAAGGTGAGCGTCTCGCGCTCGGGGCTCGGGCGCACGCGGGCGACCTTCACCACGCCCTTCGCGTCCTCCGCTTCGGCCGAGTCGACCTCCAGGTCGACGGCGTGCAGCTCGAGCGCGCGCGTGTCGGCGCCGACCTCCAGCTCGAGCACCAGCTCGCCGGTGAAGCGCGGCTTCTGGGGGTCGACGGACAGGGACAGGTCGTACCGTTCCGGCCTGGGCAGCTTCGGTAAGCGCATCGGGCCGCCGATTGTAGGCTGCGGGCCTGCGCCACGAAACCCGCGCGCGAGGCTTGCAGGCCGGGGCGGGAAAACGCGAGCATGGTGAAGTTGTCCTCCTCCGCAGGGTCGCTCCCGTCGGTTGCCGAGCGCGCGCGCGCCATGGACGCGCTCGAGCGGGAGCACTTCGACCTGGCGATCGTGGGCGGCGGCATCACGGGCGCCGGGGTCGCGCGGGAAGCGGCGCTGCGCGGTCTGCGCGTCGCGCTGTTCGAGGCGGAGGACTTCGCGGCGGGGACCTCCAGCCGCTCGTCCAAGCTCATCCACGGCGGGCTGCGCTACCTGGCGCTCGGCGACGTGGGGCTCGTGCGCGAGAGCGCGCTCGAGCGCAAGGTGATCTTCCGGCTCGCGCCGCACCTGGCCGAGCGACGCTGGATGGTGTTGCCCGTGCGCTCGCGCACGGCGCTCCTCAAGTTCCGCGCGGCCATCACCACGTACGAGAAGCTCGGCGCGGTCGAGCGCGACGATCTGCACCAGAACTGGGGCGTGGACGAGCTCGAGCGCCACGAGCCCGCGCTCGACCGTTCGGAGTGGCGCTACGCGTGCGCCTACCGCGAGTACCTCACGGACGACGCGCGGCTGGTGCTGGCCAACCTGCGCGCCGCGGCGGGACGGGGCGCGCTGGCGCTGAACCGGGCGGGCGTGAGCGCGATCTCGGTCGAGAACGGTCGCGCGTCGGGCGTCACGGTGCGGTGTCGGCTGACGGACCGCGAGCTGCACGTGCGCGCACGGTGCGTCGTGAACGCTGCCGGCGCGTGGGTCGAGGCCGTGCGGCGCCTCGAGGATCCGGATGCGCAGAAGCTGCTGCATCTGTCGAAGGGCGTGCACGTCGGCGTACCCGCCTCGCGCCTGCCGGTCCGCAACCTGCTCCTGCTCGCGACCGACGACCGGCGCGGCATCTTCGCGCTGCGCCGCGACGAGATCGTGTTCATCGGCACGACGGACACCACGTACCGCTCAGGCGCCGAGCTCTGGCCGCGAGTGACTCGCGCCGACGTCGAGTATCTTCTCGCGCCGCTGTCGCGCTACTTCACGGACGCGAAGCTCGAGCCCGACGAGGTGCGCACCGCATGGGCCGGCCTGCGCCCGCTCGTCGCCGAGCCCGGCAAGCCGCCGACCGACATCTCGCGCAAGGACGAGATCCTGCTCGGCCCCGCCGGCGTGGTGACGATCGCGGGCGGCAAGCTCACCGGCTACCGGCCGATGGCCGAGCGCACGCTCGAGCGCGTGGCACAGGTGCTCGGCCGCACGCTGCCCGAGCTCGGCGAGGGCCCGCCGCTGCCCGGCGGCGACTTTTCGGGCGAGCTCCCTGCGCTCGCCGCGTCGCTCGAGCGTTCCCGCGGAGTGACTCGCGCGTGCGCGCAGCATCTCGCGCGCCTGTACGGCGCCGAGGCGGAGCGCGTGCTCGAGCTCGGCGCCGAGCCGCTCGCGCCCGGCGCGCCCGTCGCGGCGGGCGAGGTCGACTGGGCGGTGCGCCACGAAGCCGCGGCGACCGTCGAGGACGTGCTCTACCGGCGCACTCGCGTGGCGCTCTTCGAACCCGAAGCGCGGAGCTCGATCGCCGAGCCGCTGGCGCAGCGCATGGCGGTGCTGTGCGGCTGGAGCGCCGAGAAGACGGCCGCCGAGCTCGCGCGCGCGCGTGCGCGCCTGGCCGCCGACCTCGACTTCGCGGACGAGCCGACTTGAGCGACGTCGCGGAGCGCCTGCGCGCGGCGCTCGGCGCGCGCGTCCGCACGGATGCGGAGACGCTCGACGCGCACCGCCGCGACACCTGGGCGCTGGCGCAGATCCACGACCTGCTCGGCCGCGGCGCACCGCGCCCGCTCGCCGTCGTGCGGCCCGAGAGCGCGGCAGAGGTCGCCACCGCGCTGCGCCTGTGCCGCGACGCCGGCGTGCCCGTGATCCCCTTCGGCGGCGGCTCGGGCGTGTGCGGCGGCGTCGAGGCCCGCCCCGACGCGGTCGTGCTGTCCACGCGCGGCCTCGACGGCCTGGTCTCGCTCGACTCGCGCGAGCTGCGCGCGTCGTTCCGCGCGGGCACGATGGGCGGCGAGGCGGAGCGGCGCGTGGAACGCGAAGGCCTGACGCTGGGTCACTGGCCGCAGTCGGTCGAGCTGTCGACCGTGGGCGGCTGGGTCGCGACGCGCGCAGCGGGCCAGTTCTCGACGGCGTACGGCTCGATCGAGGACCTGGTGCTCGCGCTCGAAGTGGTGCTGCCCGACGGCCGCATCCTGCGCACCGCCGAGACGCCGCGCGCCTCGGCCGGGCCCGACCTGCGCCAGCTCTTCATGGGCAGCGAAGGCACGCTCGGCGTGGTGACCGAGGTGACGTTCTCGCTGCGCCCGCAGCCCGAGGCGCGCCGGCTCGCGTCGTTCCACTTCGAGTCGCTCGAGAGCGGGCTCGAGGCGGTCCGGCGCTTCATGCGGGCCGGCTGGCGGCCGCCGGTCGTGCGGCTCTACGACGAGCGCGAGTCGCGCCGCCAGTTCGCCGCGCACTGCCCCGAGGGCCGCGCGCTGCTCCTGCTGGTGCACGAAGGACCCGCGGCGGGCGTTGCGGCGGAAGCCGCCGGCGTCGCAGATCTGTGTAGGGCCGAGCGCGGTGAGCCCGCGGGCGAGGCGGCCGCGGCGCACTGGCTCGAGCACCGCAACCAGGTGCCGGGCTTCCGCGAGCTGAACGAGCGCGGCCTCGTGGTCGACACGATCGAGGTCGCCGCGACGTGGGATCGCGTGATGCCGGTGTACCACGGCGTGGTCGGTTCGCTGCGCGAGCTGCCCGAGGTCGCGCTCGCGAGCGCTCACTCGAGTCACTCGTATCGCTCCGGCACGAACCTGTACTTCACGTTCGCCGCGCGGGTCGAAGACCGCGAGCGCATGCCCGCGATCTACACGGAGTGCTGGCGGCGCGCGATGCAGGCAACGGCGGCGGCCGGCGGCGGGATCGCGCACCACCACGGCATCGGGCGCGTGCGCCGGCCGTTCCTGCGCAGCGAGCTCGGCGACGCGGGCGTGGCGCTGCTCCGCGCGCTGAAGCGCAGCCTCGACCCGGACGACCTCCTGAACCCGGGCGTGCTCGTGCCCGAGGCGGCGCCGAACGAGGCATGAGCGACGCGCTCCTCGCGCTCGACCTGGGCACGACGAGCGCGCGCTGTCTCGTGGTGGGCGCCGACGGGCGCGTGCGCGCGCGCGCGCAGCGGCCGCTCGCGGCGAGCTACCCGCGCCCCGGCTGGGCCGAGTTCGACCCCGAGGCCATGCTGGCGCGCTGCGAGGAGGTGCTGCGCGACGCGCTCGCCGAAGCTCGGCTCGCGGCGCGGGACGTCGCCGGCATCGGCATCGTCACGCAGCGCGCCACCGCGCTCGCGTGGGACGCGCGCACCTTGCGGCCGCTCGCGCCCGCGCAGAGCTGGCAGGACCAGCGCACGGGCGAGCGCGTGGCCGAGTTCCGCAAGCTCGGCGTCCCGCTCACCACGCTGGCGTCGGCCACGAAGTTCGAGTGGTGGCTGCGGCACGACGACGCGGTGCGCGCGGCAGCGCGCGAGGCCCGGCTCCGCCTCGGCACGCCCGACGCGTGGCTCGCGGCGCGCCTCGCCGCCGGCGGCCCGCACGTCTCGGACCCGGGCAACGCCTCCTGCACGGCGCTGTACGACGCGGGCAAGGGCGAGTGGGCGCAGCCGCTCCTGGACCTGTTCGGCGTGCCGCGCGAGGCGCTGCCCGCGGTGGGTCCGACGAGCGGCCCGATCGGCGAGACGCGCGCCGAGCTGCTCGGCGCGCCGGTGCGCATCGCCGCGCTCGCTGGCGACCAGCAGGCGGCCGCCTTCGCGCAGGGCGTGCACGAGCGCGGCCTCGCGAAGCTCACGCTCGGCAGCTCGGCCATGCTCGACCTACACACTGGAGTGTCGCCCGCCGAGGCAGGCCCCGGCGCGTACCCGCTGGCGCTCTGGACGCTGGCGGACGGCGCGCGCGCGTTCTGCCTGGAAGGCACCGTGGTCACCGCCGGCAGCGCGGTCGAGTGGCTCGTCGAGCTCGGCGTCGCGAAGGACGCCGTCGAGCTCTCGCGCCTGGCGGCCTCTGCGCGCAGCAGCGGCGGTGTGCGCTTCGTGCCCGCGCTCGCCGGCCTCGGCACGCCCTTCCTCGACGACGCCGCGCGCGCGGCCTTCACCGGCCTGTCGCGCGGCTCGGGCCGCGCCGAGGTCGCGCGCGCTCTCCTCGAGGGAATCGCGCAGCGCTGCGCCGACGTGTGCGAGGCGCTCGCGCCCGCCGACGGCCCGCTGCGCGTCGACGGCGGGCTGGCGCAGAGCGACTTCCTGCTGCAAGCGCTCGCCGACGCCACGGGCCGCGCGATCCACCGCGCCGCCGAGGTCGAAGCCACCGCGCTCGGCGCCGCGTTCCTCGCGGGCCTCGCGCTCGGCACGTTCGAGTCGCCCGCGGCGTGTCGCGCGCTCGCGTCGGTGTCGGCGCGAGTCACTCCCGCGCTCGCACCCGACGAGCGCGCAGTCGAGCGCGAAGCCTGGCGCGACGCGCTCGCTGCCGTGCGCGCGCGTTAGCTCAGCCGCCGCGCATCACGAAGAAGCCGGCGCGCGGGAAGTGCACGACGACTTCGCCGACCTCGGGCGCGCTGCGCCGGATCGCGATCTCCTGCGCCGACGAGCGCACGAGCTCGCCCGCGACGGGATCGCGCCCGTAGTCGTCGGGCATGACGAGCACGCGGTCGCCGGGCTTCCAGCCGTTCGGCTCGTCCGGGTCGGCCGCGGGCGTGGTCTCCGGCGCCGCCGCGCGCGCGATCGCCACCGCCTCCTTCGCGTCCATGGGCTTCATCGAGCCGTGCCCGATCGCGCGCACGCGGTCGCTCCACGCGGCCACGCGCGGGTGCTTGGCGAGCACCTCGCCCGCGGGCGGGTAGTACGAGCGGAGGAACCAGATCGGGTGGTACGTCGCGAAGTCGGCCAGGCCCGGGGCCGCCCCGGCCAGGAACGCGCGCCCGTCTGCCAGCTGCGCGTCGAGCCAGGCGAGCTGCGCGCGCACCGACTCCTTCAACAGCGGCACGGCCGCCTTCATCTGGTTCGGGTCGAAGCGCTGCCCGGTGCCCATGAGCTTCGAGCGGTCCTCGATGAACTCGGCGGGCACCTGGTCGGCCATCTGCCCGAAGATCACGCCGACCGTCGCCGTGAACAGCACGCGGTCCGCCCAGAAGTTGAACGCCCAGCTGGTCGCCTCGTTGCCGCCCGGATGCACCGTAGGTGTGGGGTGGCGGCGCTCGAGCTCGCGCACGATGCACTGAGAATCGCAGTACACGTCGGCGCCGATCTGCATCACGGGGATCTTCCGGTAGCCGCCCGTGAGCGGGACGAGCTCGGGCTTGGGCATGATCGACGGCTGCTCGACGGCGCGCCACGCCAGGCCCTTCAGACCGAACGTGAGTCGCACCTTCTCGCTGAACGGAGACGCCGGGTAGTGGTGCAGGATGATCTCGTGCATGGCCGAATCATACGCGAGACGCCGACGGGGCCGCGGGCGCGCGTGTTATCTTGCGGGGAGGTTCGCGCTCGGAGTGCTCGATGGGCAGACGTGTCCTCCGCTGGCTCGCGCTTGCGGCGCTCTCGTACGGAGTCGCTTGCGGGCGCGGCGACCGGCGGGTGGAAGCGCCGCTGGCCTCGCTGCCGGACGCGGGCGCGCCGGTCGGGGTGCCGGCCTCCGTCTCGGGCGGTCCGCGGCAGCCCACGCTGGAGGGCGTGCCCGACGACATCCCCGTCGACATCCCCGTTCCGGCCGGGCTCCACCCCACCTCGATCTCCTCGACCGAGCCGGGCTCGCTCGTCGCACTCTTCACGGGCGACCTCGACCCCGAGGACGTGGCGCGCCAGTTCGGGGACACGCTGCGCGGGGCCGGCTGGATGATCGATCAGTCGCGCTCGACGGGCACGGACCTGGGGCTGCTCGCGCACAAGGACCAGCGCATGGCGAGCGTCGTCGTCACGCGGCTCGACGGCAAGCTGCACGTCGAGCTCGGGGTCTGGTCGCCGCCCTAGGCCGGCGCCTGGCGCTCGAGATAGCGGCGGTACGCGACCATGCGCGCCAAGGTGCGGATGGCGCGGTGCCCCGAAGGCGAAGTGACTCGGCCCGACTCGCGCACGCCCGCGGGGCCGGCGTTGTCGTAGCTGGCGCCGGTGTAGACGAGGTCGCTCGCCACGAGGATCGGTTTCTGGTGCTTCTTGCTCGCCTCGGCGGCGGCCAGCGCGTAGCGGCGGTCCTGGCTCTCGTGGAAGCTGCCGATGCGCTCGAGCCCGTGCTCGGGCCAGAACGGCCCGCGCCGGAACATCTGCGCCTGGCTGGCCTGGATGCCGATGCCCAGGTAGACGATCGCGTCCACGTCCGGGTGCGCGGCCATGAGCTCGAGCACCTCGGGGATGGTGTCGCGCGTCTCGCCGCCGGCGAGGTCGATCGGGTTGCCGCGGCTCCAGCGCGCCGGGACCAGCGTGTCGATCTTCGCGCGCAGGTCGTCGGGCAGCGGAATCAGCTCGAGCCCGGCCTGCACGCACGCGTCGGAGGTCAGCACGCCCCAGCCGCCCGCGACGGTGAAGATCAGCGTGCGCGGGCCGCGCGGCAGCGGCTGCGTCGCGAACGCGGCAGCGGCTTCGTACGCCTCTTCGATCGTCTCGGTGCGGGCGACGCCGACCTGGCGGCAGATGCTCGAGAAGATGCGGTCGTCGGACGCTAGCGCGCCCGTGTGACTCGACGCCGCGCGCTTGCCCGCGCTGGTGACTCCGCCGCGCACCACGACGAGCGGCTTCCGCTGCGTGTGTGCGCGCGCGACGCTCGTGAAGCGCCGGCCGTCGCCGACACCCTCGAGATACACGAGCGACACCGCGGTGTCGGGATCTTCGCCGTAGTATTCGAGATAGTCGGACAGCTCGAGCATCGCCGAGTTGCCGCACGAGATCGCCTTCGACATGCCGACGCCGGTGAGGCAGCCGTAGTTCATGAAGCTCGAGGCCAGGTTGCCGCTCTGCGACACCACCGAGATCGGCCCCGCGGGCGGGTAGGGCGCCACGATCTGCGCGCACATCGACACGCCGGTCGAGATCAAGCCCTGGCCGTTCGGGCCCGCGATCAGCACGCCGAGCTCGCGGCCGAGCGCGACCAGCCGCTTCTCCAGCTCGGCGCCGTCCGCGGCTTCGCCGTAGCCGGCGGACGCGACGAACGCCGCGCGTACGCCGAGCTTCGCGCACTCGCGCAAGAGCTCCTCGTTCACGGTGTTCGGCGTGCACAGGAACACGAGGTCGGCGCGGCCGTGCGGGATCTCGCCGATCGACTTGTACGTGGGCCGTCCGAACGACTCCACGCCCTCGCGGTTGATCGGGAAGATCTCGCCCTTGTAGCCGCACGACACCAGATTGTGGAACGCGACCGTCCCGAACTTGCCCGGGTGCTGCGACACGCCCGTGACGACCACGCCGCGCGGATAGAAGAGCGGCTTGAACTTGTCGACGATGCGGCTCACGCGGGCTCTCCCTCGAGCTCGACGAGCGCGTCGATCACGACGGGCTCCGCGCCCGAGACGATGAGCGGGTTCACGTCGATCGAGCGCACGTCGGGCCGCGCGGCGCCGAGCTTGCCGAGCGCATCCAGCACGCGCGCGAGCGCGGCGCGGTCGACCGCCGGCTCGCCGCGGAACGGCCCGAGCAGCTGCTTCGTCGCGAGCGCGTCGATCAGGTCCGCCGCGTCGCCGCGCGCGAGCGGCGCGGCGGCGAAGGCGACGTCGCCGAGCGCCTCGGCGAAGATGCCGCCCAGCCCGAGCATCACGCACGGGCCGAACTGCGGATCGCGCACGAGCCCGGCGATCACCTCGCGCCGCCCGCTCACCATGCGGGTGACGAGCAGCTTCGCGTCGCCGTCCTCGGCGCGGCGCGCGGCCAGGAGCTCGTTCGCCGCCGCGCGCACGGCGTCGGCCGCCGCGAGGCCCAATCTCACCAGCCCGCGCTCGGTCTTGTGCGCGATCTTGCGCCCGCAGAGCTTCAGCGCGACCGGCAGGCCCAGCGCCTCGGCCGCGCGCACGGCCGATTCCGCGTCGTCGCACAGGCGGTCCTCGGGCACCGGGATCCCGGCGGCGCGGAGCAGCTGCTTCGACTCGTGCTCGGAGAGCGTATACGACATGGGAGCGGCAGCATACCACCGGGCCTCACGCCGGCACCTCAGCCCAGCGCGCGTCTCCGCGCCAGGAGCGCGTGCGCGGCCAACGCCATTCCGGCGAACGCCAGCCCGCGCGGCTCCGGCGCGAACACCAGGTGCACCAGAGACAGATCTCGAGCAACGAGTGCAAGACCAAGGAGGATGCGATCGGGCTGCTGGTGTACGGCACGTCGAAGAGCTCGGAGCTGCCGTCGAGTGCGATGGTGGGTGAGTCGGCCGTGGTCGCGCTCGAGAAACCCACGTACAAGCTGCTGATCACCGCGTCGACGTGCTGATTGAACGGGGTGACCGGCCCGAAGCCCGCCTGCACGGTGCCTGTCCAGGTCGTCTGCTGGGTCGCGAAGGTCGCGTAGTGCTGGTCATCGGAGCTCGTATGCGCGTAGCTCGGTGGCTCGCCGGGCCCGGACAGATCGAACTGGATCTGATTCAGCACGATCGTCACCGGAATGGTCCCCAACGCCGATGGGGCCGAGGTGGCGAGAGTGACTGGCGCCGAGAGCCCCACGGTCAGCTCCGCGTACTGGTCGGAGCCGACCGCATACGTTCCGAGGCTGCCGTGCAGCGGCAAGCCGTTGGTCACGACGGACTTCGCGGCCCCGCCCGTGAACCCGTCCGTGAGGTAGACGTAGAGCGAGACGTCCGTCGCCGAGACGAACGGCAGGCTCGTGGCGTCCGCCTTCACGGCGGCGAACACAAGCCAACTTGTACAGAGGACTCCGATCCGAGACATGGCTGTGGATGGTGACACGTCTCACTCAGTGAGTGAGATGCTCAGCGGACTCGATTGGTCTTCTCGGCGACTAGCGTGGCGAGGCTGGAGGCTGCGGCGGTGCGCGGAGCCCCGCGCCGCGCGAGCAGGGCCAGCGCGCCGAGGCCGAGCGCGGCGAACGCGAGGCCGTGGGGCTCCGGTGCGAAGACCATGCTGTCGATGTCGACGCTGAGGGTCGTGTTCAAGCTCGCGACCACGGCCTGGGGGTTCCCGGTATAGGGCAGCAGGAATTGGACCTGGCTTCCTACCGCCACGAACGGCCCGTGCTGCGGCACGTTCGCGACCGTCGCGCTCACGAAGTCCACGTGGAGCGACGTCGGGCTCTGCACCAGCTCCTGCGAGAACGGCGTCACCGGACCGACGCCGGCCTGCGCCGTTCCCTCGAGCGTGAGCGTCTGGTAGCCGAAGTCGATCTGCCGATGACCCGAGACGAGGTCGACGTACGTCGTGGGCCCCGTGGGGCCCGGCATCTCGAGCACGAACTGGTCGATGGTGATGGTGACGGGAATGGTGCCGAGCAGAGTCGCGACCGAGGTCGTGACGGTCACCGGGCTCGTTAGAGTCAGACCCAGCGTCGCGCCGTCCACGCCGGGGCCGACCGAGTACGTCGTCAAGCTGCCTTGCATCCGTGGCCCGATGTCGGTCGAGGCGTTGGCCCCGGGGTTGTCCGTGGCGTTGTCGCTGACCGACACGAGGACCCTCGGATTGGTCGCGACGACGAGGTCCAGCGTCGCTGCGCCCGCCCGCCCGGCAACCGATGCGACGAATGCGACACCGCAGAGAATCCAGACCCGAGACACCATTTCCGCTCCCTCCAGATCGGATCGGTCGAACTATGACACACATCCCACTCGGTGAGTGTGGAGAGTAGAGCGATCGTCTCTGCCGCAAGCCGACTTGCAGCTTCCCTGGAAGTCTTTGGTGACTCGGGCGCTCTCAGAAGATGCGCGCGGTCGTGTCCGCGACGCGCGTCGCGAGGATTCGAGACAGGTTGCGGTACAGGAGCGCCGAGATGCGCGGCGCCCTGCGTTCGAGCCGCGAAAGACCGCGTTCGGTGAGTCGCAAGAGCCGTGCGCTCTGCACGACTTCGAGCTCGGCGGAGTGCTTGCGCGTGTAGTAGCCGACCTCGCCCACGAGGTCGCCGCGGCGCAAGGTGTTCAGCACCTCGCGCCCTTTCGGCGTCTCGATCGACGCCTCGAGCTCGCCGTCGATCACGAGGAACATCTCGCGGCCCTCGACGCCGGAGCGCAAGAGCGGCTGGCCGGCGGGCACGCGCCGCAGGGTGCCGTGCTGCGCGACGATGCGGCACTGCGCGTTGGTCATGCCGAGCAAGAGCGGGAACGCACGGTGCGGGTTCGTGCCGAGGTCGAGCGAGAGCGTGTCCCACAGGGTCACGACCTGCATGTCGGAGCACACGGCGGGCGCGAGCAGGAAGTTCGCGAGCCAGGCGGCGCCGAGCGCCGCAGCCGTGGTCAGGCCGAGCCAGCGCAGCTCGCCGATCGGCGACAGCGCGAGCACGGCGAAGCCGAGCCCGAGCGCGAGCATGGCGAACGTCAGCGGCCGCCCCGCCGCGATGAGCGAACGGCCCGCCGCGGCCTCCTCGTCCGCGAGCCGGCGCGCCTCCGACGAGAAGCGCGCGAAGTACAGGATCGTGCCGTTCAGCGCGAAGCCGAGCGCGATGGGCGGCGCGACGCTCGTCGCGAGCGACAGCGGCGCGTTCGCGGCCCCGAGGAAGCCGAAGCAGGCCGCGATCGTGACCGCGCTCGGCGCCAGCGCGCGCAGGCCCGCCCACGGCGACAGGAACAGGATCGACAGAATCGCGTAGGCGACGCCCAGCCCGAGCACCAGGCTGTGCAGCTGCGCCGCGACGACGGAGTCGGTGAGCTGTTGGAACGCGATGGGCTGGCCCGTCACAATTCCGTGTAGGTTCGCCGGCAGCTTGGCCAGGCGCGCATCGATGCGCTCCGCGAGCGCGCGGATGTCCCCCGTCGCGACGGCGCGCGTGCGCACCACCACGTCGGCGCGCTGGCAGGCCGCGTCGACGAGCGTGTTCTGCTCGTCGCCACGGCCCAGCGCGAACAAGGTCGCCGCCAGCCGCGCGTCGCCCGGCACCGAGAAGGCCTCGGCGGCGCCGTCCTCGGCCGCCTGGTGCAGCGTCTTCAGCCAATCGACGAGCGAGACCGCGCCGCCGATCTCGGGCTGCGCGGCGAGCCAGGTCTCGAGCTCTTCGAGCGCGCGCAAGTTGGCCGGCGCGAGGAACGCGTCGCGCTGGCCGCCGTCGACGACGACGCGGAACGAGCCCACGCCGTCGAGCCGGCGGTTTAGCGCGTCGAAGTCGGTGCGCGAGACGTCGCCGCGCGGGAACGCGTGCGGCACGTCGGTCGAGCTGCGCACGCGCAGCGCCGCGACGAGCGACACCGCGAACAAGATCGAGAACGCCACGATCACGCGCCGTGGACGCCGCACCACGAAGCGGCCCGTCGCGGCGGCGATGCGCGTGTAGCGGTCGGGCGGCGCCGCCGCGGGCCCGCGCGCGAAGCCGCTCGGCCGGCCGAACGCGAGCAGCATCGCGGGCGTCACCGTGACCGACGCGACGAACGCGACGAGCAGGCCCACGAGGCCGAGCCCGGCGAACTCGCGCAGCGCGGAGACGGGCGTCACCACCGCCGCCAGCAGGCTCGCCACGGTGGTGAGAGCAGACAGCCCCATCGGCAGGCCCACGCGCCGCAGCGCGCGCACCATGCTGTCGGCCGCCGGCCGGTCCGGCGCCCCGCGCAGCTCGTCGTAGTACGCGGCGATCACGATCACGGGGAACACGAGCGACAGCACCATCAGCACGAGCGGGAGCGACAGCGTCGCACCGCTGAGCGGCCGGCCGAGCGCGCCCATCAGCGCGAACGTCCACAGCTGCGCGAGCGCGAGCGTGACGAGCGGCAGGAGCATTCCGCGCGCGGTCTTGAACGCGAACGTCAGCACGGCGAGCACGCCGAACAGCGCGAGCGGCAGGCGCTGGCGCAAGTCGGCCGCAGCCAGGGCCGGCGCCGCGCTCTTCAGGTACTGCGTGCCGGTGATCTCGACCGCGACCCCGCGCGCCTCTTCGCGCGCGATGCGCGCCACGTGCCCCGCGACGTCGCGCGCCAACAGCTCGCGGTCGGGCAGGTTCGCGAGCTCCACGACCACGGCGGCGAGCCGGCCGTCGCGCGAGACCACGCGCCCGGCGAGCAGCGGGCTCGCGAGCGCGGCGCGGCGCAGCTCGGCGAGCTCGCCCGGGTCGGTGAGCGGCCGCACGAGCAGCGGATCGAGCACGAGCCCGTCGCGGGCGGGATCCGCGCGCGGCACGGGCACGGTCGCGAGCGAGCTCACGTGGTGCACTTCGGGCAGCGCGCGGATGCGCTGCGAGATGCGCAGCACCGACGCGAGCGGCTCGGGGCGGAACACGTCGTCGGCGAGCAGGCCCACGATCACGGTCTCGTCGCTGCCGAAGATGCGGCGCGTCTCGCGCTGTAGCGGGCCGGATTCGTCGCGCGTCAGGTGGTCGTACGAGCCGTCGAAGCGCAGCCGGCTTTCGCCGCGCCGGAAGTCATATACACTCGGAAGTGTCAGCGCCGACAGGACCAGCGCCAGGCCGAGCACGACCCAGGGATGTCCCGCCAACAGGCGGAGCAGGCGATTCATGAGGTCTGGATCGCTAGCGCGCGGCGCGCGGCAGCGCGTCGGGCGCGAACGTCGAGTCGTCGAGCTTCGCGGGCAGCTCGATATCGAGCACTTCCATCTGGGTGGTCGAGCCGTCCTTCGCGTCTTCCTGGCGCGCGCGGTGCGGGTTGTTGAAGCCGCCGTCGGTCTTCACGTCGGCGGGGTCGACGCTGTAGACCTTGCGCGGCTTCTCGCCCTTCTCGAACGCGGTCTCGTAGCTCTCGCGGCGGATCACGTTGCACCACTGTTTGTCGATCGACGTGACGATGCGCGAGTACTCCGAGCCGCCGTCGGCAGCGGGCCGCGTTTCGACCACGAACGCCTTGCGGCCGCCGAGGTCCGCGTCGTCGAGCCGGCGCACCTGCCCCGGGAAGAGCACGCGTGCGAAGCGCGCGAAGTCCTCGAGCGACAGGTTCGAGTCGAAGAGCTTCACCTCGCGGCCCGCCGTCTCGATGCGCGCGGCCTTCGGCTGGCCGGAGGTGTACGCCCACGCCTCGCCGATCGCGTCGCCGTCGCTCACGAGATAGGCCGCGACCTCGCCGGCCTTCGCGTCCTTGCGCGCGATCTTGACGTCGCGCGCGCCCTCCGGCGCGGTCTGGCTCCAGTACTCCAGCAAGGTCGTGTGCGGCGCACCGCCTTTCACCGTGGTGGTGAGCTTCGCGTGCGCGTGCGCGGTGGGCGGCAGGTTGCGCGCCGCACAGTCGTACACCTCCTGGATCGAGCCGGCGCGTGCGGCGCCGGCGAAGACGAAAGTGCACAGGGCGGCGAGACCGGTGGCGAGCGACACGCGGGGGGACGCCATGCCCCTAAGCTACCGGCCTGGGCGGTGCGCGCAAACTCGCGCTCGACTCACTCCGCGCTCGGGCGCACGAGCTCGCGCTCCATGCGCGCGATCGCCGCCAGCTGGTCCTCTGCCGTGCGGCCCACGTTCAACAGCACGAGCCGGTCGACGCCCAGCGCCGCGTAGTGGTGCACGGCGTCGAGGTCGAGCTTCGCGCGCGGCGGCGGCGTGATCGAGATCTCCAGCCGGCCGAGCGCGCCGGCGCGGTCGAGCCGCTGCTCGGCGGCGCGCAGGCCTTCGATCGCGAGCTTCGTCGCGTCGAGGTCGAGCGCGAAGCCGTACCAGCCGTTGCCGTAGCGCACCGCTCGGCGCAGCGCGGACGGACTCATGCCGCCCACGACGATCGGCGGGTGCGGCGATTGCACGGGGCGCGGCTGCGCCTGGATGCCGCCGAAGGCGACGTACTCGCCCTTGTACTCGGGCTTCTCCTGCGTCCACAGCGCGAGGATCGCCTCGATGTATTCGTCGGTGCGCTGGCCGCGGTCGGCGAACGGCGCGCCGAGCGCCTGGAACTCGGGCTTCAAGTAGCCCGCGCCGAGCCCGAAGACGAGCCGGCCCTTCGACAGCACGTCGACGCTCGCGAGCTCCTTGGCGAGCACGACGGGATTGCGCTGCGGCAGGATGATGATGCCCGTCGCCAGGCGCAGCGTCGTCGTGTGCGCAGCGACGTACGCGAGCGCCACCGCGGGATCGAGCATCTTGAGCTGCGGCGGCGCGGGGGAGGGCGGGGCTTGCGGGTCGGGCAGCACCACGTGCTCGGCCGTCCAGACCGTGTCGAAGCCCGCGGTCTCGGCGGCGCGCGCGACGCGCACGGCCGCATCCGGATCGGAACACACTCCGGTGTTGATCGCATGGAGCCCGAACTTCATGGAGCCCTTTCCCGGCGCTAGCGGAGCGCCGGACGGATTCTACCCGCAATCGCCTCCGCGGAGCGCGCGAACTCGGCCGCGTCCGCATAGCGGCTCGAGTGCACCAGCCGGGTGGCGCCGAGCTCGGCGTACGCGCGCGCCAGGTCGGCGGCGCGCCCGGGGTCGTCGAGCGGCAGGGTGGTGAGCACCGCGAGCTCGGCGGGCGGCTTGCCCGCGGCGGCGAACGCGTCGCGCAGGCGCGCGACGTGCGGCGCCAGGTCGGCGGGCTTCTGGCCGATCGGCAGCCAGCCGTCGCCGAAACGCGCCGCGCGCGCGAGCGCGTGTGGCGGTGCGCCGCCGACCAGGATCTTCGGCCGCGCGGGCCGCGGCAGGAACAGGAACGGCTGGCCGTTCGCGTCGACGACGTCGTTCGCGAACGCGCGGCCCAGGAAGTCGAGCACCAGATCGGTCTCGGCGCCGCGGCGCTCGAGCGGCACGCCGAGCGCGCGGAACTCCGCCTTCATCCAGCCGACCCCGACCCCGAGCGCCGCGAACCGGCCGCCCGAGAGCTCCTGGACGGTGGCGATCGCCTTCGCGGTGGGCAGCGCCGCGCGGTAGGGCAGGATCAGCACCGCCGTGCCGAGCCCGATGCGCTCGGTGCGCGCCGCGAGCCACGCCAGCGCCGTGAGCGGGTCGAGGTAGCGCCCGCCCGAGCCGACGGCGTCGTCGGGCGGGACCGCGATGTGGTCGGGCACGAAGATCTCGTCGAGGCCCGCCGCCTCTGCGGTCCGCGCGCACGTCTCGAGCGTGGCCGCCGTCGACTGCGGTCCCATCGTGCGCAGCGAGATGCCGAGCTTCACGCCTCGATTCTACGACGCCACGCGATCCTCGAAGAAGACCTGGAGCTCGCGCGGCGCGGCCCACACCTCGGCGCCCGGCTCGAGCGCGAGTTCGCGGGCGCGCTCGGCCGCCAGCTCCACCTGCACGAGCGCGCCCGACTCCGCCACGAGCTCGAGCTTCGCGCGCGGCCCGAGGCTCTGCACGCGCTGCACGCGCGCGGCGAATGCGCGACCGTCGAGCGGCGCGCGCGAGATCTCGATCTCGTCGGGGCGGAAGCCGGCACTGCCCTTGCGCCCGTCGATGTTCGTCGGCAGCCAGTTCGCTTCGCCCAGGAAGCCGAACACGAACGGCGTCGCCGGGCGGCGGTAGACCTCGTCGGGCGCGCCGACCTGCTCGATGCGGCCTTCGTTCACGACGACGACTCGGTCGGCGAGCTCGAGCGCTTCCTCCTGGTCGTGAGTCACGAAGAGACTCGTGATGCCGAGCTCGTCGTGCAGCTGGCGCAGCCAGCGGCGCAGGTCGCGGCGCACGCGCGCGTCGAGCGCGCCGAAGGGCTCGTCCAGCAGCAGCACGCGCGGCCGCACCGCGAGCGCGCGCGCCAGGGCCACGCGCTGGCGCTGGCCGCCCGACAGCTGCGTGGGCATGCGCCGCGCCAGACCTTCGAGCTGGACCAATTCGAGGAGCTCGTGCACGCGCCGCCGGATGTCTTCATCGCTGGCGCGCCGGGCGCGCGGCTGCACGCGCAGGCCGAACGCCACGTTTTCGAACACCGTCATGTGTCGGAAGAGCGCGTAGTGTTGGAACACGAAGCCCACGCGGCGTTCGCGCACGCTGCGCGAGGTGGCGTCCTCGCCGTCGAATTCGATCGAGCCCGAGTCGGGCCGCTCGAGCCCGGCGACGAGGCGCAAGAGCGTCGTCTTGCCCGAGCCCGATGGCCCGAGCAGCGCCAGCAGCTCGCCGGGCTCGACGTGCAGCGACACGTCGCGCAGGGCGGTGAACTCGCCGAAGCGCTTCCAGACCTGGCGGACCTCGACGCTCATGAGCCGGTCTCCCTGCGCATTCGCCACTCGAGCGCGCGCTTCGCGACGAGGGTCACGAGCGCCAGCAGCGCGAGCAGCGATGCGACCGCGAACGCGGCCGCGGATTGGTACTCGTTGTAGAGGATCTCGACGTGCAGCGGCATCGTGTTCGTGACGCCGCGGATGTGGCCCGACACGACCGACACGGCGCCGAACTCGCCCATCGCGCGCGCGTTCAAGAGCACCACGCCGTACAGCAGGCCGAAGCGGATGTTCGGCAGAGTGACTCGCCGGAACATCTGCCAGCCCGACGCGCCGAGCGAGAGCGCCGCCTCTTCCTCTTCGGCGCCCTGCTCCTGCATGAGCGGGATGAGCTCGCGCGCGACGAACGGGAAGGTGATGAAGGTCGTGGCGAGCACGATCCCCGGCACCGCGAAGATGATCCGGACGCCGTGCGCGGCGAGCCACGGGCCGAACCAGCCCTGCGCGCCGAAGAGCAGCACGAACACGAGCCCCGAGATCACGGGCGACACCGCGAACGGCAGGTCGATGAGCGTCACCAGCAGGCGCTTGCCGCGGAACTCGAAGCGCGCGATCGCCCACGCCGCGGCCACGCCGAAGACGGCGTTCGCGGGCACGGAGATGGCGGCGACGAGCAAGGTGAGCTCGATCGCCTTGCGCGCGATCGGCTCGGAGATCGCCGCGAAGTAGGCGCCGACGCCCGCGGAGAGCGCCTCGGTGAAGACCGCGACCAGCGGCAAGAGCAGGAACAGGCCGACGAAGCCGAGCGCGACCGCGATGAGCGCGGTGCGCACGAGCGGCGGGTCCTGCAGCGCGGCGCGCACCCGTGGCGCGGCGGTGGCCGGACGGTCGAGCGCAGCGGCGGTCAATGCTCGCTCCCCGCGCCGGTGAGCCGGCGCCGTCCGACCGCTTGCAGCGAGTTGATCGCGAAAAGGAGCGCGAAGGACGCCACGAGCATCACGCTCGCGATCGCGGTCGCGCCCGCGTAGTCGTACTGCTCGAGCTTCGTCACGATGAGGAGCGGCACGATCTCGGTGCGCAGCGGCATGTTGCCCGAGATGAAGACGACGGAGCCGTATTCGCCGAGCGCGCGCGCGAACGCCAGCGCCGAGCCCGTCACCAGCGCGGGCCAGAGCGTCGGCAGGAGCACCCGGCGGAACGTCTGCAGGCGGCCGGCGCCGAGGCTCGCGGCCGCCTCCTCGGCTTCGACCTCCAGGTCTTCGAGCACCGGCTGCACCGTGCGGACCACGAATGGCACGCCGATGAAGGTGAGCGCCAGCGTGACACCCAACGGTGTATAGGCCGCCTCGATGCCCAGCGGCTGCAACCGCTGGCCGACCCAGCCGTTCGGCGCGAGCAGCGTGGTGAGCGTGATGCCCGCGACCGCGGTCGGCAGCGCAAACGGCAGATCGACGAACGCGTCCACGAGCTCGCGGCCGGGGAAGCGATAGCGCACCAGCACCCAGGCCAGCACCAGGCCGAACACGGCGTTCACCGCGGCGGCCGCGAACGATGCGCCGAAGCTGAGCCGATACGCGGCGAGCGCGCGCGGCGAAGCGACGGCGGCCGCGAAGTCCGCGAGCGAGAGCGAGGCGGTTCGCAGGAAGAGCGCGGACAGCGGCAGCAGGACCAGCAGCGACAGGTACAGGATTGCGAAGCCGAGCGTGAGCCCGAAGCCCGGCAGAACGCGGTTGCGGGCGCTCGCCATCGCTAGCGCCCCGCGGCGTAGATCTGGTCGAACACTCCGCCGTCCGCGAAGTGGGTCGCCTGGGCCTTCTTCCAGCCGCCGAAGTCCTTGTCGATCGACAAGAGCTCGAGCTTCGGGAACTGGCCGGCGTACTTCGCCGCGGCGGCGGGATCGGAAGGCCGGTAGTAGTGCCTTCCGATCAGGTCCTGGGCCTCGTGCGAGTACAGATACTGCAGATACTCGGTCGCGAGCGCCGTCGTGCCATGGCGGCGGGCCACCGCATCGACCACCGCGACCGGCGGCTCGGCCAGCACGCTGACCGACGGTGCGACCAGCTCGAACCTGCCCGGGCCGAGCTCTCGCAGCGCGAGCAGCGCCTCGTTCTCCCAGGCGATCAGCACGTCGCCGATGCCCCGTTCCGCGAAGGTGGTGGTGGCGCCGCGTGCGCCTGCGTCGAGCACCGGGGCGTTCTTGTAGATCGCGCCCACGAACGCCCGGACCTTCGCTTCGTCGCCGCCGAACTTGCGCTGCGCGTAGCCCCAGGCCGCCAGATAGTTCCAACGCGCCCCGCCCGAAGTCTTGGGGCTGGGCGTGATCACCGAGAGCCCGGGCTTCGCCAGGTCGTCCCAGTCCTTGATCCCCTTGGGATTGCCCTTGCGGACCAGGAACACGATGGTCGAGGTGTACGGGCAGCTGTTGTTGGGGAAGCGGCTCTGCCAGTCCGGCGCGAGCAGCTGAGCGCGTTCGGCCAGTGCGTTGATGTCCCCGGCCAGCCCGAGCGTGACGACGTCGGCTTCGAGGCCGTCGATTACCGCGCGCGCCTGCTTGCCCGAGCCGCCATGCGACTGGTTCACGGTCACGCTCTCGCCGTGGAGATCCTGCCAGTGCCTGGCGAAGAGTGCGTTGTAGTCCTGGTAGAGCTCGCGCGTCGGGTCGTAGGAGACGTTGAGCAGCGTGACGTCCGCGCGGGCGGGATGGGACGAGACCAGCGCCAGGACCGCCAGAGTCAGAGTGAGTCGTCTTCCAGTCATTTCGGGTCCTCTAGAACGAGAGCTGAACGCGCCCGAGGAGCACGCCTTCGGTCTTGCGGTTGGAGAAGTCGCCGTAGTTGCGGAAGGTGGTGTTGTCGTAGTCGAGGGCGAACTTGAATGCGCGGTTCAGGTACCAGTTGACGCCCACGCTCCAGAGCGTCGCGGACTCGGCGTTGGCCGCGGGGTCGGCGAAGTTGCGCTCGAAGACCGATGAGTCGACCTTGAGCTGGCTCACGCGCGCCGCCAGCTCGAACGCGCCGAAGCTTCCGTGCCCGGGGTCGAACCTGGACGTCGGGACCAGGCCCTTGTACGACTCGCGTTCGCCGGTGATGGCCCAGCCGGCGGAGACCTGCCAGGCGCTGTTTCGCGCGCGCAGGTCGCCGAAGCCCGGACGGGCGAACTCGCGCGACGAGTTCACGTACTCGGCGAGCAGGCCGACCGGTCCGAAGTACCAGTACAGCTGCGGCGCGTAGCGGGCGGCGGGGCCCGTCTGGGTCACACCCGCGCGGAACGCGAAGAACGTCTGCTGGCCCGAGGTCTTGTAGCTGCCCGGCGTGCCCGTCTGCCGGCCGTAGGTCGTTGCGAAGCCGAGGCCGAGCCCCTGCAGGGCTTCGCTGCTCGTCCCCTGGAAGGGATGTGCGAATACGCGGCCGACCAGGTCCTTGTCGTTTCCGGTGTCGGTGTCGTCGCTCCCCGCACCGTCGGTGGTGCCGTTCATCCAGGCGAGCTGGTAGGTGAAGACTCCCTCGGCGACGACGCCTTGGAGCATCACGCCCAGGTCGCGGTTGGGCACGAGCTGGGTCGGCAGCGCGAACTCGTTGAACCACGTCCCGACGGACGTCTGCAGCCGCTCGAGGCCGACCGGGCCCGCGTACTTGCCGACCTCGAGCTGCGCCTCGGGCAGGTAGCGGAGATTGGCCCAGGCGTCCTGGACCGACAGCACGCTGCCGGCGAAGTCCGGCATGATCCGGAAGTCGACGACGTTGGCGAGCGTGCCCTCGAGGATGGGCCGGATGCGGCGGAAGAAGAAGGTGTCGGAGCCGGGGGGGAGACTCGCAGGCGCGGTCGTGAAGAAGCGCCCGTCGAACTGCGTGTAGCCTCGCAGCCGCAGCACCCAGGCCGAGTCCGCGGAGCGCAGCGAGAAGCCGTCCATGCCGGCGGTGATCGTCGGCTGCGGGCCCTTGCTGGCCGCCGTCTCGTCCTGGACCTCGAGCTTCCTCTTCACGAGCGCGAGCTCATGCTCGAGTTCGTCCACGCGCTGCTCGAGCGCGGCCCGATCTTCCTGTGCGCGGGGCGCGGGCGCGGGCAGCCAGCCCAGCAGCAGCGCGCCCAGCGCGATCGCGATTCTGTTCAAGACCACTCCCCGTCGCATGTCGAGGCCGCCCGTTGAGCAAGGCGTGTGCCCGGCAGCGCGGAGGACGGCGGAGGCACGAGACGCGGTATTCCGTCTCATAACACGGAAATACCGTTCATAGGATTTCAGATAATCCGTGATATCATCCAGAAAAGGCGAACCATGGAGCGATTCGCATCCCTTCTGCTGGACGTCTGGCGCGAGGTCGGCCGGCACATCGAGATCGACGAGGCGGCGCGGCGCTGCGCGCCGCTGCTCGCCCGCCGGCTGCCCGTCGACCGGCTGCTGGTGCGCCGTCTCGATCCGGCGGGCGCAGTGCTGGAGACGGTCGCGTCGGTGGGCGCGGCCGGCGCTGTGGCGGCGCAGCACGCGCGCGACGCGCTCGCGCCCGCGGAGCTCTCGGAGCTGCTCGTCTTCTGCCGGCGCGGCCGGCCGGCGCGCGGCTCGCGCGCGAGCCTGGCCAAGCGCTTCCCGGGCCTCCTGCCGGGCGACGTCGACGGCGACATCCTTGTCGGGCCGCTCGCGCGCGGCGACGAGACCGCCGGCGTGCTCGCGCTGGTCGCGCGCGCGCCGCGCCAGTTCGAGCGCGAGCACGAGGAGCTCGCGCGCGCGCTGCTGGAGCCCTTCGGAGTGGCGCTCGAGAACGACCGCCGGATCGCCGAGCTGCAGTCGCTGCGCCAGGCCGCCGAGGCGGACCGCGAGTCGCTGCTCACGCGGCTCGGCCGCTCCGATCTGTCCGAGACGATCGTCGGCTCCGACACGGGCTTGCGCGCGTCGATGGAGCGCATCGAGCTGGTCGCGTCGTCGGACGTGCCCGTGCTGCTGCTGGGCGAGACCGGCTCGGGCAAGGAAGTGGCGGCGCGTGCGATCCACGGCCGCTCGCGCCGCGCCGGCCGCCCGTTCCTGCGCGTGAACTGCGGCGCGATTCCGGCGGGGCTCGTCGACTCGGAGCTGTTCGGGCACGAACGCGGCAGCTTCACCGGCGCTTCGGCGCAGCGGCAGGGCTGGTTCGAGCGCGCCGACACGGGGACCCTGTTCCTCGACGAGATCGGCGAGCTGCCGCTCGCCGCGCAAGTGCGCCTCTTGCGCATCTTGCAGGACGGCAGCTTCGAGCGCGTGGGCGGCACCCGCACGCTGCACGCCGACGTGCGAATCGTCGCGGCGACGCACCGCGATCTACACGCGATGGTGTCGGACGGCACCTTCCGCGAGGACCTCTGGTACCGGCTGGCCGTGTTCGTGATCCACCTGCCGCCGCTGCGCGAGCGCCCCGAGGACATCGCGGCGCTGGCGTCGCACTTCGCGCGCCGTGCGGCCACGCGCTTCGGTCTGCCGGCGCTCCTGCCCACGCGCGAAGACGTGGCGCTCCTGGCGGCCTATCCGTGGCCGGGGAACATCCGCGAGCTCGGGGCCGTGATGGACCGCGCGGTGCTGATCGGGCAGGGCCGCGTGCTCGAGGTCGCGAAGGCCCTGGGTGCCGCGCAGCGCCCCGCCGCGCCCCTCGCGCCGGCCGCGGTGGAGCCGGCGGGCGACGCGCGCCAGGCGGCCGACGGCCTCGACTCGGCCATGGTGCGCCACATCGAGAGCGCACTCGCGCGCACCTACGGCCGCATCGAGGGCCCCTTCGGCGCGGCGCGCGTGCTGCAAGTCAACCCGCACACGCTGCGCGCGCGCATGCGCAAGCTGGGCGTCGACTGGAAGCGTTTCCGCGCCGCCAAGCCCGACCCGTCTGGTTGACACCCCGCGAAGGCCCGACGTACCTTCGACCGAAGAGAGGGGGCAACACCCCCGAGGATTTCGCGATGAGCTCGAACTGGTCGAAGCCGGCGTTCGAAGAGATCAACATGAGCGCCGAAATCGGCGCCTACCAGGGAGACGAGGACGGGTCCGAGTACCCGCCGTTCGTCTCGCCCGCGCCCGCCTCGGACGAGGCGTAAGCCCGGCGATCCCTTTGCAGCTGCGCGTGCTGGGATCGGCCGCCGGCGGCGGCTTCCCGCAATGGAACTGCGGCTGCACGAACTGCAGCGGCCTGCGCGCTGGCACCGTGCGCGCCCGCGCGCGCACGCAGGAATCGGTCGCCGTCTCCGGAGACGGGGAGTACTGGTTCCTCTTGAACGCGTCGCCCGAGATCCGCGCGCAGATCGAGAGCTTCGCGCCGCTGTGGCCGCGCGCGAAGCGACACTCTCCGGTGTCGGGCGTGCTGCTCACGAACGGGGACCTCGACCACGTGCTCGGGCTCCTGTCGCTGCGCGAGTCACACCCGATCCAGGTCTGGTCGACCGCGGCGGTGCGGGGCGGCTTCGCGGAAGGCAACCCGCTGTACGCCACGCTCGAGCGCTTCCCCGCGCAGGTGCGCTGGCACGCGCTCGAGCTCGGCCGCGAGATCGCGCTCTGCAGCGGGTTGTTCGCGACCGCGCTCGCCATTCCGGGCAAGCTGCCGCTGCATCTCGAGCGCACCCACGCGGCGTCGCCCGAGGACAACGTGGGCCTGCGGATCCGCGACGCGCGCACGGGCGGGGTGCTCGCGTACCTGCCTGCCGTCGCCGGGCCGTCGAGCGCCGTCGAGGCCGCCGTCGCCGGTGCGGACTGCACGTGCTTCGACGGCACGTTCTGGAGCAGCGACGAGCTCGTCGCGGCAGGGCTCGGCACGCGGCGCGCCGAGGACATGGCGCACTGGCCCGTGGGCGGCGCGACGGGCAGCCTCGAATTCCTCGCGAAGCTGCCGGGCCGGCGCATCCTCATCCACGTGAACAACACGAACCCGCTCCTGCGCGAGGACGGCGCCGAGCTCGCCGCCGCGCGCGCCGCCGGCGTCGAGGTCGCGCACGACGGGCTGGAGCTCGCGTTGTGAAGGCGCCGCTCGCCAAGGAGGCGTTCGTCGCGTGGCTGCGCGCCGAGGGCGGGCGCCGCTACCACGACCGCCATCCGTTCCACCTGCGCATGCACGACGGCGCGCTCTCGCGCGGCGAGCTGCAAGCCTGGGTGCTGAACCGCTACTACTACCAGACGCGCATCCCGATCAAGGACGCGCTGATCCTGTCGAAGTCCGACGACCCGGCGTTCCGCCGCATGTGGATCCAGCGGCTGCGCGACCACGACGGCGAGCGCGCGGGCGAGGGCGGGCTCGCGCAGTGGCTGCGGCTCGCGGAAGCGGCGGGGCTCGACGCGAGCCGCGTCGCGTCCTGTCGCGACGTGCTGCCCGGGGTGCGCTTCGCGTGCGACGCCTACGTGGAGCTCGTGCGCGAGAGCCCGCTCGTGGTCGCCGTGGCGTCGTCGCTCACCGAGTTCTTCGCTCCCGACTTGATGTCCGCGCGCATCGCGGCCTGGGAGAAGCACTACCCGTGGGTCGCGGCGGCGGGGCTCGAGTACTTCAAGAACCGAGTCACATTCGCGGCGCGTGACTCGCGGGACGCGATCGCCTTCGTGACCGAACGCGCGACTTCGGTCGAGCTGCAGGAAGCCTGTCTCGCGGCGCTCGTGCGCAAGACCGAGGTGCTCTGGCACCTGCTCGACTGCGTGCAGGCGGCGTCGAGCGGCGCGCCTTGATCGCGCTCGCGGCGCGGCCGGTGCTCGCGCCGAAGGCCCGCTTGCGCCGCGACCCGGTCACCGGGGGGAAGCTGCTCGTCTACCCCGAGCGCGGGCTCGCGCTCAACGACACGGGCGCGGAGATCCTGGACCTGTGCGACGGCGAGCGCTGCGTGCGCGAGATCATCGAGGTGCTGGCGGCGCGCCACGGCGCGAGCGACGCGCTCGCTGCCGACGTGCGCGGCTTCCTGCAGGAGCTGGCCGACCGCAACCTGTTGCGCGGGCTCGAGCCGTGAGTGCGGAGCGGCCCTACACGCTGGTCGCCGAGCTGACCTACACGTGCCCGCTGCGCTGCGTGTACTGCTCGAATCCGGTGCGCGCGGCGGTCGGTGCGGAGCTCGACACCGAGTCGTGGCGGCGCGTCTTGCGCGAGGCCGCGGCGCTCGGCGTCGTGTCCGTCAACTTGTCGGGCGGCGAGCCGCTCCTGCGCGACGACCTCGAGCAGCTCGTGGCCGAAGCGCGCGCCGCCGAGCTGTACACCACGCTGATCACGAGCGGCGTGCCGCTCACGCGCGAGCGGCTCGCGGCGCTGCGCGCCTACGGGCTCGACGCGCTCCAGCTGTCGTTCCAGGACGAGCGCGCGGGCGAGGCGCGCCGCGTCGCGGGCGCCGAGGTGCTGGAGCAGAAGCTGCGCGCCGCCGAGTGGGCACGCGCGCTCGAGCTGCCGCTCACGGTGAACGTGGTGCTGCACCGCGGCAACCTCGAGCGCGTACCCGCGATCGTCGCGCTCGCGGAGCGGCTCGGCGCCGAGCGGCTCGAGCTCGCGAACACCACGTGGCTGGGCTGGGCGCTGGAGAACCGCGCCGCGCTCCTGCCGACGCGCGCCGCGATCGACGCCGCGCGCGTGCAGGCGCGCGCCGCCGCGGAGCGCCTGCGCGGCAGGCTGGAGGTGCTCTTCGTCCTGCCCGACTACCACACGGACTACCCGCGGCCGTGCATGGGCGGCTGGGGGCGGACGATCGTGGTCGTCGCGCCGGACGGGCTCGCGCTGCCGTGCCAGCAGGCGCGCACCATCCGCGGGCTCGAGTTCGAGAACGTGCGCGCGCGTCCGCTCGGGGAGATCTGGCGCGACTCGCCGGGCTTCCGCGCGTTCCGCGGCGAGGCCTGGATGCAGGAGCCGTGTCGCTCCTGCAAGCGGCGCGCGCACGACTTCGGCGGCTGCCGCTGCCAGGCGTTCCACCTGTTGGGCGACCCCGCGGCAACGGATCCCGCGTGCCGTCTCTCGCCGCGCCACGCCGTGGTCGCCGCTGCCCGCGAGCGCGCCGAGTCCGCCGCGGCCGACGCGGCGCTCGTGTACCGGCGGGCCCCTACACCGGAGTGAGGCGGCCTAGCGAGCGCGGACCGCGCCACGTTACGATCCCGCCGTGATCATCGTGATGAAGGCCGAGTACGGCCCCGAGGCGCCCGAGACGCGCCAGGTCGTGCGCATGGCGGAGCGCTTCCCGGACATCCGCACCGAGATGCACGTCATCCGCGGCTCGACGCGCACCCTCACGGAGATCTACCTGCTCGGGCCGACCACGAGCATCTCCTCCGAGCCCTTCGAGGAGCTGCCGGCCGTCGAGAAGGTCATCCGCATCCGCGAGCGCTACCGGACGATCGGCCGCCACGAGGGCCAGGCGGAGGCGCTGGGCTTCGAGTACAACGGCGTGCACTTCAGTCAGGACAGCTTCCATCTGTTCCCGGGCGTGTGCGCGGTCGACACGCGCGAGAACCTGGAGAGCACGTTCCGCGCGCTGCGCGCGGCGGGCATCTCGACCACGCGCGCGGGCGCGTACAAGCCGCGCACGAGCCCGTACGATTTCCAGGGCCACGGCGCGAAGTGTCTGCCGTGGGTGTTCGAGCTGGCGGGCAAGCACGCGATCCGGGTGATCGCGATGGAAGTCACCTCCGAGTATCACATCGACGAGATCCGCGACGCGCTCGCGGCGGCGGGCCGGCCGACGGGCGTGATGCTGCAGATCGGCACGCGCAACGCGCAGAACTTCGAGCTCCTGAAGAGCGTCGGCTCTCAGCAGGAGTTCCCGGTGCTGTTCAAGCGCGGCATGGGGATCACGCTCGAGGAGTCGCTCAACGCCGTCGAATACGTCGCGAGCGGCGGCAACCACCGCATCATCTTCGGGCTGCGCGGCATGAAGACGAACCTGGGGGACCCGCACCGCAACTTCGTCGATTTCGCGCTGGTCCCGGCCGTGAAGCGCATGACGCGCATGCCGGTGTGCATCGACCCGTCGCACTCCGTGGGCAAGCGCACCAGCGCGCCCGACGGCCTGCTCGACATCCACCACGTGACCGCGCAGGGCATCATCGCCGGCGCGAACATGGTGCTCGTCGACTTCCACCCGCGCCCCGAAGAGGCGCTGTGCGACGGCCCGCAGGCGCTCCAGCCGGGAGAGCTCGAGCACTTCGTGCGCGACGCGCAGCTCGTGCGCGACGCCTACCTGCAGCGGCTCAAGCTCCGCGCCGAGCTCGCCCGCTAGACCACGCGCACGGCGGCGGCGCGCCAGCGCACGCGGCGCTCGGGCTCCGCGTCGCCGCAAGAGCCGATGCCCAGGTGCTCTTCCTGCGCGCACTCGACTTCGAGCCGCCGCTCGAGCTCGCCGTCGCTCAGCGCCACCCGCACACGCTTGCCGTCGGACGAGAGCTCGGCGCCGCGCGCGCCCGGGAACCGCGCCAGCGCCGCGGCTTCGGCGACCTGCGCGAGCTCGGCCAGGCCGCTCCGCCCGCGATAGCACGGAAGGTACACACGATCGTGTAGGATCGCGTCGACGAGCCCCCCCACGTCGTTCGCGCCGACGCGCCCGTACAGCCGGCCCGACGGCAGCGCCAGACAGTTGGGAGCCAGCCGGTGGCCGCCCAGGTGGCTGGCCTCGGCCACGTCGAGCCGGCCGCGCAGCGCGGCGAACAGCGAGCGGCCGAGCTTGCCGCAGCAGCGGTCGTGCTTGCCGTCGGTGCAGACCAGGACGAGAGGCGCGGCGAGCGGCGGCCCGGCGGTCTCGCCGGCGACGAATGCGGCCATGAGCGCGGCCGCACCCTCCGCATCGTTCGCGCGCGCCGCGAGCGTTCGCCCCGCCGCGAAGTCCGCGCACACCACCTCGACGCCCTCGCTCGCCGCCGCGGCGCCGCGATCGAACAGCCGCAGCTGCAGCTGCTTCCCGGCGCGCTTCGCCGCGCGCCCGAGCTCGCCCACCGCCGGCGGCAGGCCTTCCGACAGCGCGGGCTTGTCGGCGTGCCAGCGCGCCTTCGGCCAGGCGAGCGCCGCGAACAGGGTCGCCTCGGACGCCGTGCCCGCGAGCGGCTCGCCGGCGCACGCCTCGCTGCACGCGAGCGTCTCGGCTTCGATCATGCTCCCGGCATCGTGCGGGTCGTGTATAACGAGCGCAACCCAAGGGGAGGAGCCGCAGGATGGCCAGCAAGGCGGAAGCCGCGCTCGAGCGCTTCCAGAAGCAGATCGGCAAGGTCGACGGGCCGGGCCAGGCGCACAAGATCGAGCAGGCGCAGATCAACCTGTTCGCGGACGCGACCGGCGACCACCAGTTCATCCACGTCGACCCCGAGCGCTCGGCCAAGCTGTCGCCCTACAAGGTGACGATCGCGCACGGCTTCCTGACCCTGTCGCTCTTGCCGTTCCTGCAGGGGAGCATTCCGCCGGCCGACACCGAGGCGTACCAGGGGCTCGTCATGGGCGTGAACTACGGCCTCGACAAGGTCCGCTTCCCGGCGCCGGTCAAGGTGAACTCGAGCGTGCGCGCGACGCGCGAGCTGGTCGAGGCGACGCTGGTGGCGCCGAACACGCTGCAGCTGAAGCAGAAGGTCACGGTCGAGATCGTCGGCGAGCCCAAGCCCGCGTGCGTCGCCGAGTTCCTGACGCGGCTCATCTACAGCTAGCCCCTTGCCCGGCGTTCTGCGCCGCGGGACGCGCCTCGGCAAGTACCGGCTCGAGCGCCGGCTGGGGAAGGGCGCGTTCTCGGAGGTGTTCGCGGCGCGCGACACGGTCGAGGGTCGCCGCGTCGCGCTGAAGGTCGCGTTCGACTGGGTCGTGCGCGAGTTCGGCCGCGACGCGATGGAGGCCGAGGCGCGCATCGCCACGAGCCTCGCGCACCCGAACGTGGTGGCGACGCGCAACGCGGACTGGATCGACGGCAAGTTCGTCATGGCGGCCGACCTCGCGCGCACGCACGTGTACGACTACCCGCGCGCGTGGCGCTCGGGCGCGGTCGCGTTGCGCATCGTGCGCGACGTGGCGGCGGGGCTCGCGCACGCGCACGAGCGCAAGCTCATGCACCGCGACGTGAAGCCCGAGAACGTGCTCGTGTTCGCCGACGGCCATGCGGCGCTGACCGACTTCGGCGTGTCCCGCTTCGTGCGGCAGGAGTCGCGCAGCTACACCGAGGCCGGCACGATGGGCTACATGGCGCCGGAGCAGGCGTACGGCAAGCCGACGCTGTCGTCCGACGTGTTCTCGCTGGGGCTCATCGCGTACGAGCTGCTCACCGGCAAGCTGCTCAAGTGGCCGTTCGCATGGCCGCCCGAGCGCCACGACCGCTTCCGCGCGAAGGTGCCGGAGCCGCTGCGGCCCGTGCTCCAGAAGGCATGCGCCTTCGATCCGCGCGATCGCTACCCGTCGGCGGTGGAGCTGTCGGCCGCGCTCGAAGCCGCGTTCCAGCGGCTCGAGCCGGGCAGGCGCTCCGGGCCGCGGCGCCGGCGGCGCCACGCGGAGCCGACCCCTACACCGTTCGTTGTCGGCATGCAGCTCTTCAAGCGCCGCCACGGCCGCGCGCTCGGGCTGCGCTATCGCTGCCACCGCTGCAACGGACCCATCGCCGAGGCCATGCACAGCTGCCCGTGGTGCGGCAGCGGCGAGAACTCGTTCAAGGACATCACGTCGGCGCCGCTCGTGTGCCGCCGCTGCGAGCGCGGGGTGCTGCCCGAGTGGACGAGCTGCCCGTGGTGCTACGCGGGCCGCTTCGCCGGGAACGGCCGCCCGCCGCGGCCCGATCCGCAGGCCGTGCGGCACTGCGCGCGCCGCGGCTGCCCGGGCGAGCTGCGTCCGTTCATGCGCTACTGCCCGGTCTGCAAGCGGAAGCCGGGCCGGCCCTGGAGCCACCCGGACCTTATCGACCGCTGCACGCGCTGCCGCTGGCCCACTTCGCGCGCGTTCTGGCGCTTCTGCGCCTGGTGCGGAAAGAGGCAGCGAGACCCCGCGCCAGGCAAAGCTTGACATTGTTTAGTTTTCAGTGGTAAACATTGGCCCATGGCGCGACCTGCGCTTCGGCCCGACGAGATCGAGAGCTTCCGCGCGCGGCTGTGCGAGACGGCGATGCAGATGTTCGCCGACGCCGGCTACGAGGCCGTCACGATGCGCGCACTCGCCGAGAAGCTCGGCTGCAGCCACGCGCTGCCGTACCGCTACTTCGCCGACAAGCAGGAGATCTTCGCGGCGGTATGCGCGCTGGGCTTCGAGCGCTTCGCCGACGCGCTGGAGCGCGCCGCGGCCGGCGTGGCCGATCCCGAGGCGCGCCTGCGCGTGCTGGGCGACGCGTACTTCCGCTTCGCGCTGCGCGAGCCGCATGCCTACCGGATCATGTTCGAGCTGCGCGAGCCCGACCGCAAAGCGAACGCGCAGTACCGCGTGAAGGAGATCCGCTCCTGGCAGGCGTTGCTCGCGGCCGTGGAGCTGGCGGTGCAGGCCGGCGTGCTCGCCGGCGAGCCCGACCTGGTCGCGCACCAGTTCTGGGCGGGCCTACACGGACTGGTGTCGCTGCACCTGGCCGGCAAGCTCGGCCTCGGCCGCAGCGCGCGCGAAGTGCTCGAGCCGCTCATGGACACGCTGCTCGGCGGCAACCGAAACCCAAGGAAGGCGAGGAGAAGGCGATGAGCCCCGAAGCGACCTGGCCGACGCATCCCAACCTGCAGGGCGGCTTTGCGCCGCAGCCGCGCGAGTCCGACTTCGCCCGGCTCGAAGTCCGCGGCGAAATCCCGCGCGAGCTCCACGGCACGCTGTACCGCAACGGCCCGAACCCACAGTTCCCGCCGCGCGGCGGCGAGCGCTACCACTGGTTCGACGGCGACGGCATGCTGCACGCCATCTCGTTCGAAGCCGGCGCCGCGCGCTTTCGCAACCGCTGGGTGCGCACGCGGCGCTTCGAGCTCGAGCGCAAGGCCGGCCGCGCGCTGTTCGGCGGCCTGCGCTCGATGAGCCGCACCGATCCCGAGGCGTGGCGCGAGCTCGAGGCGCAGGGCCTGTCGAGCTACGACCGCGTGAAGCTCGCCGTCGACGCAGGCAACACGAACGTGATCTGGCACGCGGGCCGGCTGCTCGCGCTGCTCGAGGTCGAGCTGCCCACCGAAGTCGACCCGCGCACGCTCGAGACGCTCGGCCGCCACGGCTTCGGCGGGCGCCTGCGCAACGAGATGACCGCGCACCCGAAGGTCGACCCCGAGACCGGCGAGCTGCTCTTCTTCGGCTACTCCGCTGAGCCGCCGTTCCTGCGCTACCACGTGGCCGACCGCGACGGCAGGCTCGTGCGCAGCGTCGAGGTGCCGCGCCGAGTCGGCACGATGATGCACGACTTCGTGGCGACGGATCGCCACGCGATCTTCCCCGAGTTCCCGGTGACCATCCGGCCCGAGAACCTGTACACCGACGAAGTGTTCCGCTGGGAGCCGGAGTTGGGTACACGAATCGGTGTCATGCCGCGCGACGGCGGCGCCGCCGATGCGGTCTGGTTCGAGACCGACGCCTGCTTCGTCTACCACTTCATGAACGCGCACGAATCGGGCGCGCGCGTGACGGTCGACGCCGTGAAGTACCCGCGCGTGGCTCTCTTCCCCAGCGCGCGCCCGGGCGAGGACGAGCCGGGGCCGCTGCCGGGGCTGCTCACGCGCTGGAGCTTCGACGTGGCCACGGGCGCGTTCTCCGAGTCGCAACTCGACGACGTGCAGATCGAGTTTCCGCGCCTCGACGAGCGCCGCGCCGGCCTCGGCTACCGCCACGGCTACGCGGTCGGCACGATCCCGCGCGGCGACGCGACGCTGCCGTTCAACTCGATCCTGCACTACGACCTCGCGACCGGCGCGCGCCGCGCGCACGCGCTGCCCGACGGCAGCTCGGCGTCCGAAGCGGTGTTCGTGCCGCGGAGCGAGAGCTCGCCCGAAGGCGACGGCTTCCTGCTCGCGCCCGTCTACCGCTGGGGCGAGGACCGCAGCGACGTGCTCGTCCTCGACGCCGCGAACGTCGAAGCTGAGCCGCTCGCCGTCGTGCGCATCCCCCAGCGCATCCCCTTCGGCTTCCACGGCAACTTCGCGCCGGGAGTCACTCTGGGCGGCTAGAATGGCGGGATGGAGAAGCGGCTCGGCGACGTGGCGACGGAGCTCCTGTTCGAGAACGAGCAGGTGAAGGTCTGGCAGATGGACCTCGCGCCGGGCGAGTCGTCGGACTTCCACGAGCACACGCACCCGTACCTGATCTGCGTGATCGAAGGCGACACCGTCGACGCCGACTTCCCCAACGGCAAGTCGATCTCGATCCCGGTGAAGCCGGGTCAGGTGTTCTTCGTGGAGCCCGGCAGCAAGGAGACGGCCGTGAACCGGAGCCAGACTCGTTTCCGCGAGTTCCTGATCGAGCTCAAGCGGTAGCCAGGCGCGGGAACAGCTGCTCCGCGGCGCCACGGTCGATCGAGGCGCGCTGCGCGGAGTCGACCGGGAAGCTCTCGTACATGCCGTTGAATGCGCCGATGACGGGGTCGGACGCGAAGGGCCAGTCGCTGCCGTAGAGCACGTGCCCGGGCGCGGCGAACGCGAACAGGCTCGGCAGCGCGGTCGGCGAGCCGGACAGCGCGGTGTCGAACCAGAACTTCTTGAGCTGCGCCACGCCGTCGAAGAGGTCGCCCTTCGGCGACGCCGCGAGTCCCATGCGGTACGCCGCGTACGGCACGAAGCCGCCCGCGTGCGACAGGATGATCTTCAGGTTGGGGCAGCGGTCGAGCGTGCCCGAGCCCGCCAGCCGCACCGCCGCGCGGCTGGTGTCGAGCAGGAAGTCGGCGGCGTAGCCGGGCACGCCCGCGGCCGGCGCCAGGCCCGGTGGGATGCTCGGGTGCACGAACACCACGGCGTGTCGCCGCTCGAGCGCGTCGAACACGGCGTCGAGCGCGGGGTCGCCGAGATACGTGCCGCGCGCGTTCGCGAGCATGACCACGCCGTCGGCGCCGAGCGCGTCGAACGCGTAGTCGAGCTCCTCGAGTGCGCCGTCCACGTCGGGCAGCGGCAGGAACGCGAAGAAGCCGAAGCGCGCCGGCGCGCTGCGCACGAGCTCGGCCGAGAGCTCGTTGATCTCCCGCGCGCGCTTGCGCGCTTCGGCGGCGTCGCCGAAGTGCACGCCGGGCGTCGACAGCGAGACGATCGCCGTCTGGATGCCGCGGCGGTCCATCATCTCGAGCGTCGACTCGCGCGACCAGCGCGGGAACGGCACGCCGGCGCCGGCGCCGACGCCGAGCTTCGCGAGCCACTCCACGTAGCTCGGCGGCACGATGTGGTGGTGGGTGTCGATGCGGCCCGCCATCATGCGCTCCGCTGGAACGGCCGCAGCACGCCGGGCGGCAGCGGGCTCGCCGGCGGATGGTGGCCCCAGATGCTCTGCGCGTCGTACGAGCGCACCTCCCAGGTGGCGTCGTCGACGGGCCGGCCGCCCCAGCCGTACTCGATCTCGAAGCCCGACGGCGAGCGCACGTAGAACGACGTCATCCAGTCGTTCGTGTGCCGGCCCAGGCCCATCGCGAGCGGCAGCTTCCGCGCGTTGCACAGGTCGAGCGCCGTGCCCACGTCGTCGAGTGACTCGACCTCGAGCATCAGGTGGTGCATGCCGACCATGCCGGGGATCGAGGCGAACGCCAGCGTGTGGTGGCGCGTGTTGCAGTGCAGGAAGCGGATCGACAGGCCCTTGTCGATGCGGTCGGAGAGGCGGAAGCCGAGCACGTCCAGATAGAAGCGCTCGGCGGCCGCGAGGTCGGGCACGATCAGCACCACATGGCCCAGGCCCGCGTTGCCGGTCACGAAGCCCGACATCGCACGGCCGGGCCGGAACGTCGACGGGCGCGTGAGCAGCCCGTACGACAGCTCGTGGCGGAAGCCGAACGGATCGACGAACCAGGCCAGCTCCGACACCGAGCGCGCGCGGGCGAGCTCGGCGTCGCCGCGCCGAACCACGAGCGCCTGCTTCTCGAGCGACTCCACGGCGGCCTCGAGCGCGGCCGGGCCCGCGAGCTCCCAGCCCAGGTACGCCAGGTCGTTGCGCTCGCCCGGGTGCACGTGGATGCGCGCGACCGCGTCGTCGACGCGCAGCCGCACGGCGCCGTCGGCGCCGCGGTCGGCGACCTCGAGCCCGAGTACCTGGGGTCCGAAGTCGAGCCAGGCCTCCGCATTCGGAGACACGAAGCCGATGTAACTGAGTGACTGGATCACATCACCACCTCTGGTTTGGAAGTTCCGAGCACTGCCCCGCCCACCGCCTTGGCCGCGGTGTCCGACGCCAGGAACGCGTGGGCGAGCGCGGCGTGCACGTCCTGGAAGCGCCGCTGCAGCGGCTCCTTCAGGAACACCGAGCGGCCGCTCGCCGAGTGGAACAGCTCCGACACGGCACGCCCGACGACCTCGCAGCCGCGGTTCATGTTCCAGCGCATCCGGGCGCGCAGCTCGGGCCCGGCGGGCTGGCTCGCCAGCGCGCGCTCCCACAGCTCCGCTGCGTCGGCGCGCAGCAGAGTGACCGCGGCGTCGAGGTCCCAGGTCGCCTCGGCGAGGCGCCGCTGCATGAATGGATCGTCCGCGACGCGGCCCGTCAGCATCGAGAAGCGGGGCTTGGAATGCTCGACCCAGTGGTCGAGGAAGCCGCGCGCAGAGCCGAGCGTCGCGCTCGCGAGCGCCATGTTGAACACCACGGTGAACGGCATGCGGTAGAGCGGGCCGTCGTTCTTCACCTGGCCGGGCAGCGGCGCGCCGAGCTGGTAGTCCAGGTGGGACTGGGTGCGGTGCTCGGGCACGAACGCGCCGGTCACCACGATGTCCTTGCTGCCCGTGGCGCGCAGGCCAGCGACGTGCCAGTTGTCGTCGATCTCGTACTGGCCGGCGAGCAGCAGGAACGAGCGCAGGTCGGGCGCGCTGCCTCCACCCGGCAGCTCGCGCGCACCCGCGGCCGCACCGAGCACGACGCCGCGCGCATGGTCGCAGCCCGACGAGAACGACCAGCGGCCCGACAGCTCCCAGCCGCCGGCGACCTTCACGGCCTTGCCCGTCGGGTTGTACGACGACGACGGCAGCGCGGATGGATCGCGGCCCCACAGCTCCTGCTGCGCCTCCTCGGGGAAGAGCGCGACCTGCCACGGGTGCACGCCGATCACGCCGGCGACCCAGCCCGCCGACGCGGACGCGCGCGCCAGCTCGAGCGCGGCGTCGACGAACTCGGGGAAGGGCGCTTCGCCGCCGCCGAAGCGCGCCGGCTGCAGCGCGCGCAGGATGCGGCTCTCGACCAGCTGCTTCCACGTCGCGTCCGACAGGCGCCGCAGCGCGTCGTCGCCGGGTGCGGCAGCCGCGAGCTCGGGCGCGAGGCGCTTCGCAAGATCGACCAGGCGTGCCATGTCTCGGCCCCCTTGTTTCTGTAGTGATCACTACAGTAAGCTGTCGGCCGTGGCGAGGTCAAGCGGGAAGACGGCGAAGGCGCGACAGGTGCGGGCGCACGGCGAGGAGTCGCGCCAGCGCATCCTGGACGCGGCGGCGGAGATCGCCGGCGAGCGCGGCTACGACGGCACCAGCATCGCGCTCGTGAGCGAGCGCTCGGGCCTGCCCGCGAGCTCGATCTACTGGCACTTCCAGGACAAGGACCGCCTGCTCGCGGCCGTGATCGAGCGGAGCTTCGCGCGCTGGCTCGACGGCATGTCCGCGTGGCTGCGCCCGCGCGCGGAGCAGTCGCGCCTGGAGCACCTGCGGCTGGGACTGCGCACGACGGCGAAGGCGCTGCTCGACTCGCCCGAGTTCCTGCGCCTCGGCCTCATGCTCGCGCTCGAGCGCCGGCCCGCCGAGGCGAGCGCGCGCACGCGCTTTCTCGAAGTGCGCGCGCGCACGATGGAGCGCCTCGTCGCCGCGTTCGCCGCGCAGTTCCCCGAGCTAGACGCCCGCGGGGCACACAGTCTGGCGACGCTCACGATGGCGGCCGCCGACGGGCTCTTCATCGCGCACGAGCTCGACCCCGGCCTCGACCTGGGCGCGCACTTCGAGCTCGTGGCGGCCGGCCTGCTCGCGACGGCGGACGAGCTGGCGCGCCGGGCGCCTAGGTCCGGACCGAGTACTCGAAGCCGGAAGGGAAGGGCAGAGTGACCGACTGGAAGCCGTTCCGGCCCGACTGCACGTAGTCGAGGTACGGCGCCAGCGCGCGCTTGAACGTGCGCACGTTGTCGGCGAGCACCACCGCGCCGGTGCGCAGCTTCGGCGCGAGCAGCTCGAGCATCGGCAGGTACAGGTCCTTCCAGCCGTCGAGCAAGACCAGGTCGACCGGCGCCGGCACGTCGCGCAGCGTCTGCAGCGCGTTGCCGAGCCGCACCTCGGCGCAGCCCGCGAGGCCCGCTTCCTCGAGATGCTCGAGCGCCTTCGCGCGCTTGCCGGGCTCGAGCTCCGAGCCGATCACGCGCCCGGTGCCGTTGTCGCGCGCCGCCGCGGCGGCGTACAAGGTCGAGATGCCGAACGAGGTGCCGAACTCCACGATGCGCTTCGCGTCGAGCGACCGCGCGACGAGATACAAGAGCTTCCCCTGCGGACGCGACAGCGGGATGTACACGTCCTTGAAGCGGCGGCTCATCTCGGCGGGGTCGATGCTCTTGCCGAGCACGCTGCGGATGAAGGTCGGGGCGCGTCCCAACATGCGGAACAGGTCGCCGCTCGCGGCTCCGTGCAGCCGGTCGATCGTGCTCTTCACCTTGGGATCGTCGAGCGAGCTCGGCGTTGCGGCGACGGAAAGCGCGCGCTCCATTCGTCCCTCCCGTGTGCGAACAGTGTAGCTCCCGCGCGCGTTACAATTCGACCGAGGAGACCCCCCGTGAGCAAGAGCAACCGCCGCAGCGCCATCACCACCGAAGGTCACGACCGCGCGCCGAACCGCGCCATGCTGCGCGCCGTCGGCTTCTCGGACGCCGACTTCGGCAAGCCGATCGTCGGCATCTCGAACGCGGCGAGCGACATCACGCCGTGCAACGCGGGGCTCGGTCCGCTCGCGGTCGCCGCGGCCGAGGGCGTGCGCCGCGCGGGCGGCATGCCGCAGACGTACGGCACGATCACGATCTCGGACGGGATCTCGATGGGCACCGAGGGCATGAAGTGCTCGCTCGTGTCGCGCGAGGTGATCGCCGACTCGATCGAGACGGTGACGCGCGGCCAGTTCCACGACGGCGTGCTCACGGTCGGCGGCTGCGACAAGAACATGCCGGGCGCGCTCATCGCGCTCGCGCGCCTCGACGTGCCGTCGATCTTCGTCTACGGCGGCACGATCCGGCCGGGTCACTACAAGGGCAACGACCTCACGATCGTGTCGGTGTTCGAGGCCGTGGGCGCGCACGGCGCCGGCAAGATGAACGACACCGACTTCGTCGAGATCGAGCGGCGCGCGTGTCCGAGCGCGGGCTCGTGCGGCGGCATGTACACCGCGAACACGATGTCGAGCGCGATCGAAGCGCTGGGCATGTCGCTGCCCGGCAGCTCGACGATGGCGGCGGACTCGCAGGAGAAGCGCGCGAGCGCGGAGGCGAGCGGCGCGGCGCTCGTCGCGCTGGTCGAGAAGAACCTCACTGCGCGCAAGCTCATGGACCGCCGCGCATTCGAGAACGCGATCGCGGTCGTGATGGCCGTCGGCGGCTCCACGAACGCGGTGCTGCACCTGCTGGCGATCGCGCATTCCGCGGGCGTGCCGCTCGAGCTCGACGACTTCGAGCGGATCCGCGCGCGCGTTCCCGTGCTCGCGGACATGAAGCCGAGCGGGAAGTACGTCGCGACCGATCTGCACGAGGTCGGCGGCATCCCGCTCGTCATGAAGATGCTGCTCGAGCACGGGGTGGTGCACGGCGAGTGTCTCACCGTGACCGGCAAGACCGTCGCCGAGAATCTCGCGCGCGTGCCGAGCGAGCCGCCGGCGGGCCAGGACGTGCTGCGCCCCTGGGCGAAGCCCATCTACTCCGAAGGCCACCTCGCGATCCTGCGCGGCAATCTCGCGCCCGACGGCGCGGTCGCGAAGATCAGCGGGATCCAGCAGAAGGAGATCACGGGCCCGGCACGCGTGTTCGACTCCGAAGAGGCGTGCATGTCGGCGATCATGTCCGACGCGATCCGCCCCGGCGACGTGCTCGTCATCCGCTACGAGGGCCCGAAGGGCGGCCCCGGCATGCGCGAGATGCTGTCGCCCACGTCGGCGCTGATCGGCAAGGGGCTCGGCGGCTCGGTCGGTCTGCTCACCGATGGGCGTTTCTCGGGCGGCACGTACGGAATGGTGGTCGGCCACGTGTCGCCCGAAGCCGCGGTGGGCGGGCCGATCGCGCTCGTGCGCGAGGGCGACTCGATCACGATCGACGCGAAGAAGCGCGTGCTCGAGCTGAACGTGCCCGACGCGGAAGTGGCGAAGCGGCGCGCCGCCTGGCGCGCGCCTGCGCCGCGCTACACGTCGGGCGTGCTGGCGAAGTACGCGAAGCTCGTGGCGAGCGCGACGTTCGGAGCCGTGACGGACCGCGATCTGTGAGCTGGCTCGCCGTTGCGGCGGTGCTCGGCACGCTGTCGGTGATCGCGGGCGCTTTCGGCGCGCACGGCCTGCGCGATTCCGTGTCGCCCGAGCGCCTGTCGGCGTGGCAGACCGGCGCGCACTACGCGCTGGTGCACAGCGCCGCGGTGCTCGCGCTCGCGCTCTACGGCTCGGCCTCGGGCAAGAGCGTCGCGTTGCCGGCCGGGCTGATGACGGCGGGCATCGTGCTGTTCTCGGGCTCGATCTTCGGGCTGGTCCTCTTCGAGCTGCGCGCGCTCGGCCCGGTGACGCCCCTCGGCGGACTCTGCTTGATCGCCGGCTGGGTCTCGCTCTTCTGGCTGGCGCGGCCCGGGGCCAGCGGATGAGTGGCGAGGCGCCCTCGCCCTACGCGCCGCCGGCGAGCGAGCTCGGGACGCGCGCGACGGAGCAAACCCTCGCCAGCCGCGGCCAGCGCCTCGCGAACTCGCTCATCGACGCAGTGGCGACCTTCCTGCTGAACTCCCTGAACGGGCTCTGGCTCGTGCTGGCGGGGTTGCGGCTCGGCTTCCTGGGGCGCCTCGCGCTCGCGAACCTGACGATCCTCGTCTACTACTTCGCGCTCGAGGCCTGGTCGGGGCGGACGCTCGGCAAGCTCGTCACGGGCACCCGCGTCGTGTCGGAGAACGGGCGCGACCTGACACTCGCGCGTGTCATGGGCCGGACCTTGGCGCGACTCATCCCGTTCGAAGCGTTCTCGTTCGTGTCGGACGAGCGGCCGGTCGGTTGGCACGACGATTTGTCCGGGACGCGCGTCATCCGGACTCGCTGAAGCGGTACGCGGTCCGCTCGCCGGCGCTCCAGCGCGGCCAGGGGCCGACGAGCGGCGAGCGCGGCGCGCCCGCGCGTGCGAACGCTGCGAACGCGTCGCGCATGCGCCGGCCGACGGGCTTCGCCTCGGGCACGTCGTCGAAGAAGCGCCCGACCGGCGCGATGCGCCGCGTGCCGAACACGAGCGGCAGGTCGAGCCCGTGGAAGGCGCCGCTCGCGCCGGCGCTCGACGCGCCGCCCAATTCGAAGCGGTAGACGAACACGGGCGCGCCCGCCGCGGCGTGCGCGTCCGCGAGCCGGCGCGCCGGCTCCGCATAGCGCAGCTCGGTGGCGATCTCGTGGAACAGCGCGTGGCCGCTTGCAGCCGGCTCGCGCTGCTCGGCCACCGCGACGGCGTCGAGCGCCGCGGCGTGCGACACGCCGAGTGACTCGAGCCGCGCAGTCACTTCGCCGCGGGCGAGCTCGCGCAGCGATGGATCGATCAGGTCGAGAATGCGCGTCTCGTCGCGCGCCGTGCCGATCACGAGCGGCACGCGCGAGAGCTCGCCCGCCGCGGCCGCCGCTGCGGGAGCCACCGGCAGCAGCCCGCCATCGACCACGGGCCGGAAGCCGCCCGCGTGCGCCTGCGCGGCGAGCAGCGCCGCGACGGGCGCGCTGCCGAGCTTGCCGGCGTCGCGCGCGTCGAGCTCGAGCGCGCGCAGGAAGGCGCGCCGGCGCTCGGCCGCACGCTCGGCCGAGTCCACGTCGTAGCTGCCGCTCGCCAGGACTGCGCCGTGGCAGAGACCGCTCGCCGACGGCATCGCCAGGAGACACTCGACCGCGGTTGCGCCCGCGCCGTGGCCGAACACGGTCACGCGACGCGGGTCGCCGCCAAACGCATCGATCTCGTCGCGCACCCACTCGAGTCCCGCCACCAGATCGCGCAGGCCCAGGTTCGGCTCCAGGAAGCCGAGCGCACCCAAGCGGTATTGCAGCGACACGAACACGAGGTCGCCGCCGCGCGCGAGCCGGCGCCCGCGCACCGCGGGCTCGGCCGCGGAGCCTTCGGCGAAATCGCCGCCGTGCACGAACACGAGCACGGGCCGCGGCACGCCGTCGAAGCCGGCGGTCCACACGTCGAGCGACAGACAGTCCTCGCTCTGGCTCGCCGCGCGGTCGCCCAGCACGGCGGCGAAGCGCGAGGGGTTCTGAGGCGCGGCGGGCCCGGGCTCGCCGCACTCGCGCACGCCGGGCCACGGAGGGACCGGCTGCGCCGGGCGGAAGCGGAGCGGCCCGACCGGCGCGCGCGCGAACGGCACGCCCCGGAACGAGGTCACGCCGCGGTCGAGCCGACCGCGGATGCGACCCGCGCGGGTGTCGACGACCAGCGGCACGGCGGGATGGACTCCTCGGCCGCAGCGTAACACTTCGCCGCCGTGGAACGGCGCGCGGCCGCTAAGATCTCGCGCGCATGCGCAACCCGGCGGCAACTCGTGCGAAGTCCGACGCGCTGCCGACCGAAGTGCTGCTGCGCGCGCTGCCGTGGCTGGCTGCGCTCGCCGCCGCCTCGCCGCTCGTCTTCGCTGGCTTCCCGCGCGGGCACGACTGGAGCTTCGAGCTCCTGCGCGTGGCCGAGTACCGCGCGGCCGCGGCCGCCGGGCAGTGGCCGCCGTACTGGGGCGAGAACCTCTACATGGGCTACGGCTCGCCGGTCTTCCTGTACTACGCGCCGCTCTTCTCGGCGCTGGCGGCGGGGGCGAGCGCGTGGGCCAGCTCCATCGCGTCGGGCGCGGCCGCGGTGCTCGCGCTCGCGACGCTCGCGTCCGTGCCGTTCGTGCGCGCGTTCCTCGCGGGGCTGCTCGAGGCCGCAGGCCTGCGCGACGCCGGTGCGGTGCGGCTCGGCACGACCCTGTGGCTGCTCGATCCGTACCTGCTCGGCGACAAGCTCGTGCGGAACGCCGATGCCGAGTATCTCGCGCTGTGTCTCGTGCCCATCGCGCTGGCGGGCGTCGCGCGCGCCGGTCGCGAGCCGCGCCGCGCGTTCTTCCTGGTCTCGTCGGGGATCGCGCTCACGGCGGTGGCGCACAACCTGACGGCGCTCGTCGCGGCGGCGTTCGCCCTCGGCCTCGCCGCCGTGCTGTGGTCGCGCGGGCCGCGCGCGGCGTGGGCGGTCGTGCTCGGTGGCGTCGCGGCAGGGCTCGCGCTGGCGGCGTTCTTCTGGCTGCCGGCGCTGTCGCTCGAGGGTCTGATCCGGCCCGAGGAGCTCCTGCGCGGCAAGTTCGATTACCGGCACGAGTTCCCCCCGGTGGGCCAGCTCTTCGGCTGGGTGCGCTTCTTCTCGATCGGCCTCGCTGCGCCGGCCGTGTGGCTCGCGGCGCTCGCGGCCGTCGCGCGCTTCCCGGCGCAGCGACGCGTCTTGGTGGCGCTCCTCGCCGTGGTGGCGTGGCTCCTGTTCCTGGAGACCGAGGCGAGCGCGGCCGTGTGGGCCGCGGTCCCGGGTCTGCCGCTCTTCCAGTTCCCCTGGCGCATGATGGGGCCGCTCGCGCTCGTATCGAGCGCGCTCGTGGCGTTGGCGGCAGCGCTCTTCTCCGTGCGGCGGCCGCCGGAGCTGCGCGCGCTCGCCGAGGCGGGCGCCGCGGGGCTGCTGTTGGCCAACGCGCTGCCGCGGCTGCTCGCCTATCAGCCGCTGCCGCCCGAGCTGCGCACGCAGCTGCCGCAGGCGCTGTCTCCCGCCGCGGTGCGCGAGACGCCGATCTCGGTCACGGTGGGCGACGAGTACCTGCCGCGCGCCGCCGATCCCGACGTGTGGAAGCGCGACCGGCCGATCGCGGGGCCGGTTGCCGGCGCGAGCGGGCCCGTGCGCTGGGAGACGCTCGCCGACGGCGGCAGCCGGATCGAGCTCGCCACGCATGCCGATGCGCCCGCGCGCCTGCGGCTGGCGCGCTTCGCGTTCCCGGAGTGGCACATCGAGGTGAACGGCTCGGCGGTCGAGCCGGCGCCGAGCACGCGCGGCGTGCTCGAGATCGACGTGCCGGCCGGCGAGGCGCGCGTCGTCGCGCGTCTCGAGCCGCCGCGCGTGCGGCGCGCCGCGCTGTGGCTCTCGGCCGCCGCGCTCGCCGCCTGGCTCGCCGCGTGGCTCGTCACGGGACGCCGGCGCGCGGCTTCGATAGCTTCGAGGGGATGAGCTCCTGGGCGCGCTTCTTCGCCGGCCTCTCGTTCGCCTCGCTTGCGCTCGGGATTGTCGTCGGTGCGCACGTCTACATCGCGCAGCGGCTCGTGCTCGACGCCGGGCTCGAGGGCGCCGCGCGCGCTCTCGGGCTGGGCGCGGTCGCGTTTGGCTTCGCCTGCCTGCTGGGGCTGCCGTTCGCGGAGCGGCTGCTGCCGCCGCGCTGGACGCGGTGGGTCGCGTGGCCGGCGTCCATCTGGATGGGCGTCGCATTTCTGTGTCTCGTGGCGCTCCTCGCCGGCGACGGGCTGCGCTGGGCTGCGGGCGGCGTCGCGTACGCCGCGGGCAACGATCCGCTGCCCTACGCGAGCGCGGCCCGCGTGCAGGCTCAGCTGACCGGCGTGTTCGTGCTGCTGGCCAGTGTGGCGGCGCTCTTCTACGGGCTGCGCCCGCCGCGCCTCGCGCGCGTCGAGATTCCGCTCGCGCGCTGGCCGCGCGGCCTCGACGGCTTCCGCATCGCCCAGATCAGCGACATCCACATCGGGCCGCTGCGCGACCGGCGCTTCGCGCGGCACCTCGCCGAGCGCGTGAACGCGCTCGATGCCGACCTCGTGTGCGTGACGGGTGACCTGGTCGACGGGCCGGCGCACCACATCGCCGATGAAGTCGCGCCGTTCGGCGCGCTGCGCGGCCGTCACGGCGTCTTCTTCGTGACGGGGAACCACGACCACTATTCGGGTGCGAACGACTGGGTGGCCGTCGTGGAGCGGCTCGGCTTCACGGCGCTGCGCAACCGCCACGTGCAGATCCGCGGCGAGGCCGGCGCGTTCACGCTGGCGGGCGTCGACGACCACCGCGGCGGCTTCGGCGACGGGCAGCGCGAGGACCTGGGGCGCGCGCTCGACGGCCGCGACCCGGAGCTCCCGCTCGTCTTGCTGGCGCACGACCCCAGCACGTTCAAGCGTGCGTCACAGAAGGGTGTAGACCTGCAGCTCTCCGGGCACACGCACGGCGGGCAGATCTGGCCCTTCCGCTACCTGGTGCGGCTGGCCGTGCCGTTCGTCGCCGGGCGCTACCGGCGCGGCGACGCGGAGCTCTACGTGAGCCGTGGCACCGGCTTCTGGGGCCCGCCGATGCGCTTGTTCGCGCCGGCGGAGATCACCGAGCTCACGCTGCGGAGTGCGGGCTGAGCGGCGCCTGGCCGCGGTGCAGGAACCAGCCGTCGACGACGACGCGGCGCGCGAACGCCGGCCGGGCGAGGAGCTTCTCGGCGAGCCAGGGCCGGAGCGCGCGCGGGACGAGCTCGGACCAGCCCGTGGAGCGGCGCCCCGCGCGCGGGCCGAAGCGCGCTTCCATGGCGCGCGCGTAGCCGGCGAGGTCTTTCGCCGCGATCGCGCGCGCGGCGAGCAAGCCCGACTCGACGGCGGGCCGGATTCCTTCGCCGCTCTGCGGCCACGCGAGGCCCGCGCTGTCACCGACCAGCACGAAGCCGTCGCCCGCGAGCGGGCGCGGCGTCTGCCCGTACAACAGGTAGGCGTGGCCGTGCCGCTTCGGCGGCGTGCGCGGCGGCAGCTTGCCGCGCGACTCGCAGAACGCGAGGAACTTCTGTGCGTGGCCCGCGAGGTCGTGCGTGTCCTGGCGGCCGATGCCGACGTTCAGCACCGGACCTTTGCGCACGAGCCACGCGTAGCCGCGCAGATCGCGCTCGAAGAAGAGCTCGGGCACTTCGCCCGAGACGGGGCAGCGCGCAGCCTGCTCGGCGTCGAGCTCGAACTCGATCTCCTGCGCCGCGACGACGGGCTCGTCGCTGCGCCCGGCCGGCGCGAGCTGGCGCGCCACGGGGCAGAAGTGCCCGCCCGCGCCCACCAGCACGCGGGCGCGCACGCGCCCGTTCGCGAGCCACTCGTCGCCCTCGCGCGCGAGCGAGCGCAGCGGCTCGCCCAGCCGCAGCGTGGCACCCGAGCGCGCCAGCAGGTACGCGTCGAACTCGCAGCGGCGGATGCCGAAGCTGACGACCTCGGGGTAGGTGACGCGCGCGCTCTTGCCGCCGAGCAGGCTCACTTCGAAGCCGCGGATCGGCTGCAGGACGCGCCCCAGCGCGTAGTCGCGCGCGTCGAGCTCGAGCTCGGCGACGATCTGCGGCGTGATCCAGCCCGCGCACACCTTGTCGCGCGGGAACGGCTTGGCGTCGAGAACGGCGACGGCGAGCCCCGCGCGCACGAGCTCCCGGGCGCAGGTCGAGCCGGCGGGGCCGCCGCCGACGACGAGGACGTCGAAGCGCTCCATCGCTAGCTCCCCGGCACGTACAGGCGCGAGCGGTTCCACGGCAGATCGTTCGAGCGCGCGCGCTGGAACACCACCTGCCACAGCTGCAGGTTGCCGACGAAGAACGAGGCGATCGAGCCCGCGAGATACAGCCGGAACGTGCGCGTGAACACCGAGCCGAAGCGCGCTTCGATCGCGGCGGCGTTCTTCTCGAAGCGCTCGAGCCAGTGCTCGAGCGTCTTCGCGTAGTGCATGCGCAGGTTCTCGACGTCGATCACCGTCAGCTCGTTCGGCGAGAGGATGCCCACCATCTCCTCCAGCTTCGGCGAGTACGAGCCGGGGAAGATGTGCCGCTCGATCCACGGATCCATCGGCTGGCGCACGTTGCGCCCGATCGAGTGGATCAGTCCGCGGCCGTGCGGCAAGAGGCAGCGGTCGATCACGCGCCCGAGCTCGGGGTAGTTCTCGTCGCCGACGTGCTCGAGCATGCCGACCGAGACGAACGCGTCGTAGCGGCCCGCGATGTTGCGGTAGTCGTCTTCGCGGAACTCGACGCGCTCGGACAGGCCCTCTCGCCGCGCGCGCTGGCGCGCGTACTCGATCTGCTCCTTCGAGATGTTGTACGCCGTTACGTACACACCGTGGTGTCGCGCCATGTGCAGCGCCAGCGCGCCCCAGCCGCAGCCCGCTTCGACGACGCGGTCGCCGGGCCGCAGCCATACCTTCCGCGACACGTGCTCCATCTTCGCGACCTGCGCTTCTTCGAGCGAGGACGACGGCGTAGGGAAGTACGCGCACGTGTACGCCATCTGCCCGTCGAGCCACAGCGCGTAGAAGTCGTTGCCCAGATCGTAGTGACTGTGGATGTTCGACTTCGCGCGCGAGAGCGAGTGGCTGCGCCGCGCCCACATGCGCCACGCGTCGCGCAGGTGTTTCATCGCACCGCGCCCGTCCGGCGCCGCGAGGAACACCTTCAGCACGGCAGTCAAATCGCCTTCGATCTCGAGCCGTCCGGACGCGTAGGCGTCGCCGAGGCCCAGGTCGGGGTGCCGCGCCAGGTACGGCACGACGCCGCGATCGCGGAACACGATGCGCCCCACGGGGGGCTGGTCCGAGCTGCGGATCTCCTCGCCGTTCCAGAGCACGATCCGCAGACGGGGATCGCCGCGCTTCTCGAGGAGCCTGCGCGCGATGCGCCGCTCGAACCCAGTCACGCCTGCCGCCGAACCGAACGAGCCGTGTGTCATGGGACACCTCCCGCTCCTGAGGTGTTCAGCATAAACCGTGCCCGGGTCTCAGTGTCGAGTCTTGTAAGCCTCCCAGTGGAGACACTCGTCGACGGGGCGGCGCGGCGGACGCCCGTACTTCCCGACCGGCCAGCCGATGGGCAGCAGCGCCGCCGTCGGGCAGCTCTCGGGCAGGCCCAGCCAGGCGTCGCACTCGCGGCCGAACGAGCGGTGCATCGTGGTCAGCGAGGCACCCAGCCCCACCGCGCGGCACGCCAGGAGCACGTTCTGCACGCATGGGAAGAGCGCCTGGAGCTGCGCTTCGCCCCGGCGGGTGTAACCCGCGACGAAAAGAAGTACTGGAACTTTGTGCAGGTTCTCCGCCAGGTGGATCGCGGCGCGCATGTTGCGGCGGCCGGCTTCGGGGAAGGCGGGGTCCCGGGCGGCTTCCAGGGCGGGCGCGATGTAGGCGCGGAACGCGCTGCGGTAGCGCTCCGCGACCCACGCGCGGCGCTCCGGCTCGGTCACGGCGATGAAGCTCCACGGCTGCCGGTTGCCGCCGCTCGGCGCGAACGTGCCCGCTTCGCAGACCTTGCGGACGAGCTCGGGCGGCACGGGGTCGGCGCGCAGGCGCCGGATGGCGCGCGCCGTGCGGATGCCTTCGAGTAGCGGCACGTCCTCGCCGGCCGATGCGACATCGAACGGTGTAGGGTCGTTCACCGCGCGATCTCGAGCAGCTCGGAGAAAGCGCGGATCACGTGGTCCGGCTTCGGATCGGCGGCGGGCGGCTCGCGGTCGTCGCGGTGCCAGATGAGCACCGAGCGCATGCCCATGCGCTTCGCGCCGCCCACGTCGTGGAAGAGCGAGTCGCCCACGAACACGGCTTCGGACCCGGCGCAGCCCGCGCTGGCGAGCGCCTGCGCGAAGATGTCGGGCGCCGGCTTGCACGAGCGCGCGCGCTCGCTCGACAGGACGGCGTCGAAGTCGGCGCGCACGCCGGCGATCTCGAGCAAGTGCTCGAGCTGGTCGTCGTCGATGTTCGAAACCATGCCCACGTGCAGCCCGCGCGCGCGGAGCTCCCGGAGCGTCTCGCGGACGCCCGGCCGCAGCGCGAAGTCCCGGGCGTGGCCGTCCCACTGCAGGCGCCGGTAGCGCGCCAGCGTGGCAGGGTCGGCGCTCGCGCCGAAGCTCGCGAGCATTGCGCGCGCAGCGTCGCCGAACAGGTCGCGATGGAAGTAGAACGGCCGGTCGCGGTAGCTCTCGAACACGCGCTTCATCGCGTCGCGGTGCGCGCGGGCGACGGCAGCCGGCTCGGCGCGCACGCCCGCCCAGCGCACCAGCGCGTTCAGGCTCTCGGATTCCGCGCGCGCGAAGCAGCGGTAGTCGTAGAGCGTGCCGCCGAAGTCGAACAGCACGGCGCGCGTGCTCAATGCGGCAGGTCCTTCAGCACCGACAGCTGATCGCGGTAGGCCGCGCGCACCTGGGCGATCTCGGGCGGCGCAAAGCCGAGCTCCTCGCCGATCTGCGAGATCTCGGTGTTCTCGACGACGGAGATGTTGTTGTCGGCCGCGGCGACCGCGAACAGACAGCGCAACAGGTCGATGCGCTGCGCGCGATTGGACATCTCCTTGAACTGGCGCGTGACCAGGTAGTTCTCCGTTCCCGCGAGCGCCGTGGCCTGCGTCTTGGCCATCTGCACCACCAGGAGCGCCTGCGGCTCGGAGAGCGTGGAGTACTCGCGCACGAGCTTCAGCATCTCCTCGGTCTCTTCTTCCGAGATCACGAGGTCGGCGCGCGCGACGCGCGCAAGCACGTAGGCGAAGGCCGCGAGAAAGCGCGCTTCCGCGGGGGGCAGCGCGTCGAGCTGCGCCGCGATGCGCCGCACCGTGGCCGTGTCGCGCGCGAGGTCGGCACCGTCGTCGCGAAGTCCCAGAAGCCGCCGGAGCGCTCTCATGGCGGCGTATGGAAGCCGATGCCGCCCGACTTGTCGACTTCGCCGCCTGCCGCATACGATATCGCGCCACGCCGCACCGGCGTGCTGGTCCCGGTGCCCCCGAAGGAGACGTCCGTGGAGAATCTCGACACGTTCCGCGCCGAAGTCGCGAAGTGGCTCGAGGAGAACTGCCCCGCGTCGATGCGCAAGCCGATGACCTCGGAAGACGAGGCGAACTGGGGCGGCCGCCGCAAGCAGTACACGAACCCCGACGAGAAGCTGTGGCTCGACCGCATGGCGGCGCGCGGCTTCACGTGCCCGACGTGGCCCAAGGAATACGGCGGCGGCGGGCTCTCGAACGCCGAAGCGCGCGTGCTCGCCGAAGAGATGCGCAAGCTCCGCGCGCGCCAGCCGCTCGTCAGCTTCGGCATCACGATGCTCGGCCCCGTGCTGCTCGAGTACGGCAACGAGGAGCAGAAGCGCGAGCACCTGCCGAAGATCGTCCGCGGCGAGATCCGCTGGTGCCAGGGCTACAGCGAGCCGGGCGCCGGCTCGGACCTCGCGGGCCTGCAGACGCGCGCCGAGGACAAGGGCGACCACTACCTGGTGAACGGCCAGAAGATCTGGACGTCGTATGCGAACTACGCCGACTGGATCTTCTGCCTCGTGCGCACCGACACGAACGCGCCGAAGCACGACGGCATCAGCTTCATCCTGTTCGACATGGAAACGCCGGGCGTCTCGGTGTCGCCCATCAAGCTCATCAGCGGCAGCTCGCCGTTCTGCCAGACGTTCTTCCAGGACGTGAAGGTCCCGAAGAAGAACCTGGTCGGGAAGACGAACGGCGGCTGGACGATCGCGAAGCGGCTCCTGCAGCACGAGCGCGAGATGATCGGCGGCATGGGCTTCGGCCTGGGCGGGAGCGGCGGCGGCGCATCGATCGAGCAGCTCGCGAAGGACTACTGCGGCGACGACGCCGGCAGGATCGCCGACCCGATCGTGCGCTTTGAAGTCGCGCAGCACCTGATGGACCAGCGCTGCTTCATGACGACCGTGCGCCGCTCGGCGGAAGAGGCGAAGGCGGGGCAGGGCCCGGGCGCCGCGTCGTCGATGTTCAAGCTGTACGGCACCGAGATGAACAAGCGCCGCTACGAGCTGCTCGTGCGGATCCTCGGCTCGCAGGCGCTCGGCTGGGAAGGCCAGGGCTTCAGCCCGCGCGAGCTGTCGACGACGCGCGAGTGGCTGCGCTCGAAGGGCAACTCCATCGAGGGCGGCACGAGCGAAGTGCAGCTCAACATCATCGCCAAGCGCGTGCTTGGCCTGCCGGACTGAGCAGAGGAACTTCCATGTCGCTCGCACTCTCCGAGGAACAAGAGCTTCTCCGCAACACGGCGCGCGAGTTCATCGCCGAGCACTCGCCGGTGAAGGAGCTGCGCCGCTTGCGCGACACGAACGACCCGGTCGGCTTCTCGCGCGAGCTGTGGGGCCAGATGGCGGAGCTCGGCTGGGCCGGCATCGTGCTGCCCGAGGAGTACGGCGGCGCCGACCTCGGCTGGGCCGAGCTCGGTGTCGTGCTCGAGGAGTGCGGCCGAACGCTCGCGGCGACGCCGTTCGTGTCGACCCTCTTGCTCGCGGCCAACGCGCTGCTCCTGGCCGGCAACGGCACGCAGAAGAAGGACCTGCTCGCGGCCGTGGCGAAGGGCCAGACGGTGCTCGCGTTCGCGCTGCAGGAAGGCGCGCACCACGCCCCCTATCAGGTCGCGACCACCGCCGTGGCGACGAAGGACGGCTACCAGCTCACCGGCAAGAAGACGTTCGTGCAGGACGGCCACGTCGCCGACCAGCTCGTCGTCGTGGCGCGCACGGCGGGGAAGCCGGGCGACCGCGACGGCCTGTCGCTCTTCCTGGTGCCGAAGCACGCGCGCGGGCTCGGCGTGCAGCGCACCACGATGGTCGACGGCCGCAACGCCGCGAACGTGGAGCTCGCGGGCGTGGAGGTCGACAAGTCGGCCGTCGTCGGCACCCTGGGCCGCGGCGCAGAGGTGCTCGACCCGGTGCTCGACCGCGCGACGATCGGCTTCTCGGCCGAGCTGCTCGGCACGATCACCGAGGCCTTCGAGCGCACGATCGCCTACCTCAAGACGCGCAAGCAGTTCGGCGTGCCGATCGGCAGCTTCCAGGCGCTGAAGCACCGCGCCGCCGAGATGTTCACGCAGGTCGAGCTGTCGCGTTCGATCGTGCTCGACGCGCTGCGCGCGATCGACGAGAAGCGGCCCGACGTGCCCGCGCTCGCGTCGATCGCGAAGGCGCGCGTGTCGGACGCCGCGCACCTGGTGGGCAACGAGGCCGTGCAGATGCACGGCGGGATCGGCGTGACCGACGAGGAAGAGATCGGCCTGTTCCTGAAGCGCGCGCGCGTCGCGGAGCTCACGCTCGGCGACGCGGCCTACCACCGCGCGCGGTTCGCGAGCCTCGCGGGGTTCTGAGCGGGCCCGGTCGGCCCGCTCAGAACCTCAATGAGGCAGCGCTGCGCTGCAGACCTGGCCGATGCCGGGTGACAGGCCGAGCAGCGCGCGGCGCAGCACCGCGACGTCCTGGATGTTGCAGACCGCCGGGTCCGCGCCGATGACCGAGCACTTCAGCGCCGCGGCGCCCGTGAGCGGCGCGCCGATCGGATTCGCCAGGTAGGCGCGGTAGGCGGCGACGTCGCCGTCGTCGACGATGCCTTCGCCGGTGAGGTCGCCGCACTGGCAGACGTCGCCGATGCCGTCGGGGATGGCGCTGTCGATGCCGCCGTCGTCGGCCTGGTTCGAGTTCGGCACGTACGGGCAGTTGTCGGCCACGTTGCACGTGCCGTCCGAGTCGGCGTCGGGAGCGGGCGTGCCGCCGCACGTCCCGTTCGAGCAGGTGTCGTTCAGCGTGCACACGTTGCCGTCGCTGCAGCTCTGGCCGTTCAGCGGCGCCGGATCGAACACGCAGCCGCTCGCCGGGTTGCACGAGTCGGCGGTGCACGCGTTCGAGTCGTTGCACACGACCGGCCCGCCGCCGCCGCACGTGCCGGCGTTGCAGGTCTCGCCCACGGTGCACGCGTTGCCGTCGTTGCACGACGTGCCGTTCAGCGGCGTCGGGTTGTAGGCGCAGCCCGTCGACGGGTTGCAGGTGTCCTGCGTGCACTGGTTGCCGTCGTTGCAGGTGACGGCCGTGCCGCCGCCGCACGTGCCGGCGTTGCAGGTCTCGCCCGTCGTGCACGCGTTGCCGTCGGAGCACGTCGAGCCGTTGGCCTCGAAGTGACACGTCGACGAGCAGCAGTCGCCGTCGGCGGTGTTGCCGTCGTCGCAGTCCTCGCCCGGGTCGAGCACGCCGTTGCCGCACGTCTGCGAGACGAACGTCGCGGTGAGCGTCGGCAGCGACGGCGTGGCGATGATCTCGTGGCTCAGCGCACCGCCGTCCGACCAGGCGGAGAAGAGCTGGTTGCCCTGCGGCGACGCAACGGAGATCGATGTCGAGGCGTTCACGATCACTTGCTGCGAGTGCGGCGCGGTGAAGGTGCCGTAGTCGCTGAGCGTGACCTGCAGGCCCGTCGGCACCGTCGCCAGGTCCAGGCTGCGCGTCTCGGGCATGAGGTTCACGACCGCGGTGTTCGAGAGCGCGCCGGAGCCCTGCTCGGCGCCGACCGTGATGAAGTTGCCCGTCATCGACAGGTACTGCGCGTGCATCCAGTCGCCCGAGCGCGCGACGTTCGAGATGCGCAGCTCGTCGATGCCGCCGAACCAGAAGCCGCCGTGGGGATTCCGGCCGATCTCGAGCATCTGGTTGCCCGGAAGGAGGGCCGAGACCTGGCCATCGGTGGTGAGGTCGCTTCCGTCGACGTAGACGCGGTCCAGGATTCCGCTGATCGTCGCCGACAGCCAGTGCCAGTTCGAGTCCAGGTTCACGGCGTCGGCACGGCCCCAGTCGCCGCCGCTGCCCAACACCGTCACGTAGTTCTCGCCCGGCTGGTACTCCAGGTCGTAGCCCTGCGGGTCGTCGAAGTTGAACTTCTTGTCGAGGATGCGGTCCGCATCGTTCCGGTTCGGGTCTGCGGTCTGAACCCACGCTTCGAGCGTCAAAGTCGAGCTCATTTCGAGCGACGGCGAGTCGGGCACGTCGATCCACGTGGTCCCGTCGAAGTTCCGCGCGCTGCCGATCTGGCCGGGCACCACGACGGTGCCCTGGTTCACGCCGTTGTTCGCATTCGCCGTCGAGTCGTTCGTCGTCGTGCCCAGGTGGTACACCGCGGCGTACGTCGAGTCCCAAACGCCCGTCGGGTTCTGGCCGTCGGGCGCCGACGAGTTGCCGTAGTACATGTAGATGAAGTCGGTCGTCGAGCCGGCGTCGATCTTCGGCACGCGCACCCAGATGAGCGAAGTGCCCGAGGGATCCCAGGTCTCGATCTCGTGCGGCAGGAGCGTGCCGTCCTCGTCGACGAAGCGCAGGTCCTGGCCGCCGCTCTGCAGCCTCGTGTAGTCGATCACTGTCGAGTCGAGCTTCACCAGCACCGGGAAGCCGATCAGGTCGGTCGCCTGCGTGGCGTTGTTGAACGAGAGAGTGCGCCGGCTCGACCAGGCCGAGTTGTACCAGCCCGCGATGCCGTTGTCGGTCACGGTGAAGTCGAGCTCGAGATACGACGGGTACGGGTGGTCCGGCGCGATGAGCGTGCCGTGATCGACGCCCTCGAAGTCACCCACGTTGTGGATGTGGCAATTGTCGATGGTCCAGCAGTGGTGCAGGATCGCGTGCCAGGCGAACGACGAGGGCGACAGCGTGCCATCCTCCGGGTCCACGCCCGTGCCGGTGAAGTTGATGGCGTCGCCGACGCGCCACGTGAGGTTGCTCTGCGGCGTGACGATCGTCGCGATCGGCGGCTGGTTCGCCACCGTGACGACCTGTGTGGCCGTCGAGGTAGCTCCGTGCGAATCGGTGACCTGCACGGACACGGGCACGGGGCCGGGCTTGGTGTAGGTGAACGTGGCGAAGCGCGGGTCGGGGCCGGCCGCGTCGCCGTAGACGCCGTCGCCGTCCAGGTCCCACGAGTAGGTGAGCGTGTCGCCGGGGTCCGCATCCGTGGAGCCCGACGCGTCGAAGTTGACGGTGAGGGGCGCAGCGCCGGCGGAAGGCGTCGCCACCAGGTTCGCGACCGGCGGATGGTTCGTCGAGAAGTACTGCAGGCGGATGATCTGGCCGCCCGTGTACGCCGCGTAGTAGAGGTCGCCGCCCGGGCCGACCTCGACGTCGACCGAGCCGCTCGGCTCGTTCCAGTTGATCGCGCGGATCTTGGTCGGATTCGGCGGACCGCCCGGGGTGTCGGGCATCATCGCCCACAGACACTTTCGGGTGTAGTCCTGGAAGAACAGCGCGCCCTGGTACTCGGCCGGGTACGTGCCGTTCACGTAGAACGCCATGCCCGTGATGGAGCCGCCGCCGGTGCCGCAGCCCTCGCCCGGGATCACTTGGTTGTTGTGGTTGTAGGCCCAGTACGACGGGGTGACGTTGCTCGCGATGGTGCCGTTGTACAGTCCGTTGCAGAGCGGCAGGTTCGCCTGCTGGAAGTTCTGGTGGACGAGGCTGACGCCCGAGCCGCCTTCCCAGCACGGCCAGCCGAAGTTCAACAGCGGAAAGCCGGTGCTGTTGGGATTCCCGACGCGGTTGATCTCCTCCCATAGCGCCTCGCCGACGTCGCCGACCCAGACCTCACCGGCCAGTGAGATGCCCGGCGGCGCGATGGTGAAGCGGTACGGGTTGCGGAAGCCGTGCGCGAGGATCGCGTCGTCGTCGGGCGTCACGCCGCCGGCGGTCGGATTGCCGGGCCAAGGCACGGGCAGCGGGCCGCTCACGTCGAGGCGCATGATCGTGCCGTCCCACCAGAAGCCCGGCTGGGGATCGAGGATCCGCTGTGAGCGCAGCGAGCCGCCCTCGTTCACTGGGTCGTTGCACGGATTGCCGATCTGGCCGTAGTCGGTGACGACGTAGTTGGCGCCCTCGCCGGCGGACAGATAGAGCGCACCCTCGGGCCCGAAGTGCAGGTCGCCGATCGAGTGGGTCACGAACTGGAAGCACCACTTGTTGTCGATCAGGATCTGCTCGGGCCCGATCATCTGGTTGTTCGGCCCGATCTCGAGCCGCGACAGCCGGCCGCGCGTGGGGCAGCCGTTGCCGAGCTGATCGGCGCACTGGTCGTTCCAGACGGGCGGCGTCTGGCCCGGCGGCGCGTCGACGGTGTACATCACGTACACGTAGTCGTGGCCCGGCGCGGGGAACTGCGGGTCGATCGCCAGGCCGAGGAAGCCGCGGTCCCAGTTGTTCATGACCTCGTTGCGCAGGTCGGCGGCAACGTCGGGCGTCGCGTCGGACAGGCCGTTGAACACCTTCAAGAGCCCGCTCTGCTCCGCGACGAAGATCCGGCCGTCGGGCGCGAAGCGCACCGCGGTGGGGTTCGTGAGCCCGGTGAAGACCGGCGTCTCCTGGAACGGCGCCAGCACGTCCGCGCGCGCAGAAAGCGACAGCAACAGGGCGCAGAACGCCCCAACCACCCGAAGTCCGCGTGAAACCCGCATTGCCCGCCTATCCGACCGACGGCGCCCGCCCAGCCCGCAGGAGTTCCGTTCGGCTGTCCTTTGAGTGACGCGCCGTACCCGAAAAGTGACGGCGAACACACTCGATCTTACTCTCGCGCGCTCGGCCCGGGATTCCTTCTTCCCATGCGTCCTTGCGCGCCGAATTGCACTGTCGTGATGCGGGGTTGTGGGCCCCGCGCCCGGGATCACTGCGAGAACTGGGCCGGACAGACCTGCGCGAGGCCGGGCGGGAGGGCCGCCAGGGCCCGGCGCAGGACCGATACGTCGAGGACGTTGCAGATCCCGCCGGGTGGGGTGACCCCGCAGCGCGCCAGGCCGGCGGCAGAGAGGACCGCCGAGTTCGTGAGCGAGCTGCGCAGGAGCGTCACGTCCGCGGCGTTCGCGGCGCCGTTCACGTCGACGTCGCCGCACTGGCAGGCGTCGCCGGCAGGGAACGCATCCGAGTTCGCCTGGCTCGCATTCGGGATGAAGGGGCAGTTGTCCACGCCGTCGAGCACTCCGTCGCCGTCGGTGTCGTTGAAGCGCGGGTCGACGGACGTGTTCATGTCGTGCTGGATCTCGCTCTGCGCGAGCGGCCGGTTGTAGACGCGCACCTCGTCGAGCCGGCCCGCGAAGAACTGCCCGTACACCGCGTCGGCGCCGAACGAGAGCACGGCGCTCGAGGTGTTGATGGTGCCGGTCTGGGTCCTCTGCGCGACCTGCGCGCCGTTCAGGAAGAGCGTGATGTTCACGCCGTCGTAGGTCGTCGCCAGGTGCGACCACGTGTTCAGCGGCAGCGCCGACAGCCCGTATGTGATCGCGTTGACGTTCGAGAACGTGCCGCCGCCGGCCGGAGCGCCGCTGGGCTGGTCGGAGGAGCTGTTGAGGAAATAGATGTCCGTCGACTTGTAGATCACGTCCCGCCAGATCGCGCCGCCCGCAGTCGGGTAGACCCACGCCTCGAGCGTCATGCCCGCGGTCAGGTCGAGAGACGCCGAGTCGGGGATGTTCACGACGCCGCTCGTACCGTCGAAGGAGAGCGCCTGGCCGAACTTCCCGGACGCCGTGCGAGTGACTCCCGCGTTCATCGCGCCGTTGTTGGCGAAGCTCGAAGCGTCGTTCACGTTCGTGCCGCTCGTCTCTTCGAAGCCGTACGCCGCGACGAGACCCTGCGCGCCAGCTGGCGCGAACGAGGCAAGCAGCGACTCGCCGCCCGGCGGCACCACGATCGTGTGCGTCGAGGCGCCGCCGTCGGACCAGGTCGAGAAGTTGTACGTCGTGCCGCCGAGCGGCTGGTCCGGTGCGGAGATCGTGTGCTGGAAGTTCGGCACCGTGTCGTGCACGAACGGCGTGTTGTGCTGCACGCCGTCGATGTCGAGATAGAGCGAGCTCGGGTTGGCGTCGAAGTTCAGATTCACCTTGTTGGGATAGATGAACGTCGACGTGCTGCCTTGCAGGCCGTTCGAGTCGGTCACGGTGAGGATGATCTCGTAGCTCGTGTTGCCGCTGAAGTCGTGGCCCGTCGTGGGGACCGTGAACGTGCCCGTCTTCGAGCCGACGATCGGGCCCTGGCCCGGGTGCACGTGCGTCTCGTGGTGGAAGATGATCGTCCACGAGAACGCGCTCGCTGGCAGGTTGCCGTCCTCGATGTCCGTCCCGCTGCCCGAGTACGAGATCACGTCGCCGGCCTTGAACACGAGCCCGTTCGCCGGCGTGAGGAGCGTGGGCACCGGCGGATTGCCGACGGTGATGTCGAGGTCGCTCGACAGCGTGTTCGACACGCCGTCCGAAGCCGTGAGCCGCGCGATGTACGGGCCCGCGGTCGCGTACGTGTGCGTCGGGTTCGCGGCCGTCGAGGTCGTGCCGTCGCCGAAGTTCCAGCTGTACGTGACGGTCTGGCCCTCGGGGTCGTGCGTGCCCGCGCTGGAGAAGTTCACGGTGAGCGGCGGCAGGCCGGCGGTCGGGGTCGCGCTCACCTGCACGACGGGCGGCTGGTTGTTGATCGTGTAGCGGATGCGCCGGATCGACGCGGCGTTGGGCGTGTGCTCGTTGTTGAAGCCGATGTCGACGTAGTAGAGCGCCCCGTCGGGGCCCTGGATCACCTTCACGGGATCGCCGATGTCCGTGTCGTACGTGCCGTCGGGCGGGATGAAGTTCAAGACGCCCTGCAGGTTGCCGTTCGCGTCGAGCACCAGGCGCCGGATCACGTTCTGCGTGTAGTCGGCGACGAAGTAGTTGCCGTAATACTCCGCGGGGTACGACGTGCCGCGGTACACGAAGCCGCCCGTCACGCAGGCATCGTGGCCCGCGTGCGTGTACCACCAGAGCGGGTTCGTCATGCCCGCGTTCGCGCACGGGCCTTCGCAGGTCGCCCAGCCGAAGTTCGCACCCTTCGAGAGCACGTCGACCTCTTCGATCGACGCGTTGATGTCGTTGCCGCCCACGTCGCCGATGTAGAAGTTGCCGGTGACGGGGTCGAACGCGGCGCGGTAGGGGTTGCGCAGGCCGAGCGCGTAGATCTCGTCCTTGTTCGGCCCGCTGCCGTCGTAGAACGGGTTGTCGGTCGGGATGGTGCCGTCGGCGTTGATGCGCAGCACCTTGCCTTGGTAGCTCGTCAGGTCCTGCGCGGACGTGGCGTCGAAATGGTCGCCCGTCGTGATGTAGAGCTTGCCGTCGGGGCCGAAGGCGACGGTGCCGCCGTGGTGCTCCGCGGTGGTGTGGTCGTCCTGCCAGAGCACGCGCTCGGTGCTGGTGTTGATCGTGTTGCCGCTGGCGGTGAAGCGCGACACGCGGTCGAGGTTGCCCGCGGCCGAGTTCGTGTAGAACACGTAGATGAAGCCGTTCGTCCCGAAGCTCGGGTCGAGCGCCAGGTCCATGAGGCCCTGCTCGTTGCCCAGAGTCGAGTTGTCGAGCGACAGCATCGGCGTGGCGAGCGGCGCGTTCGCGCCGGGCAGCACCACCCAGATCTTCTCGGTGAGGTCGCCCACCAGCATGCGGCCGTCGGGCGTGAAGACGATCGAGTCGGCCGACGTGATTCCCGGCACGACGATCTCGTTCGTGAAGGCGGGGTTCACCGTGTTCACCGCGACGGGCGCTGACGTGACCGAGCCACCCGCGTAGTCGTGCGCGACCGCCGTCAGCGTGTGCGTGCTGTTCGAGGCGTTGGTGGAGTTCCAGCCGACGAGGTACGGCGGAGTCGGATCGAGCGCGAAGCTCACGCCGTCGGCGAAGAACTCGACGCTCTGCACGCCCGCGGGCGACGAGAGGGTCGCCGCGGTCGTGATCACGCCGCCCACCGCTCCCCCACCCGGGAGCGGAGCGGAGAGCGCGATGAGCGGGGGCTGCGAGGCGAAGGGTTGGTTCACCGGCGTGTCACGGTCGGTGGCGATCTCGCCGGGGGAGAGCGCGCGGTTGTAGACGCGAACCTCGTCGATGTAGCCGGCCCAGTACTGGCCGTTCACCGCGTCGCCGCCGATCGTGAGCGCGCTGTTCGACGTGGAGATCGGCGCCGACTGCGCGCGGCTCGCCACCTGCGTGCCGTTCACATACAGGCGCAGGGTCGAGCCGTCGTAGGTCGCCGCCAGGTGCGACCAGGTGCTCTGCGGCAGCGGGGCGGTGCCGAAGAGCTGGGGCGTGGCGAACGTCCCGCCGACCGCGGGCACGCCGCCGTTCTGGGGCGACGACCCTTCGAGGTAGTAGAGGTTCGTCGCCTTGTAGACGATGTCGCGGAAGCCGACGGGCGTCTGCGTCGGGTAGACCCAGGCCTCGAGCGTCATCGCGGTCGTCAGGTCGAGCGAGGGCGCGTCGGGCACGAGCACGGTCGCGCTCGCGCCGTCGAACACGAGCGCTCCTCCGTACTTACCCGAGGAGATGCGCGTCGCGCCGAAGAGCTGGCCGTTGTTGTTCGACCCGGAAGCGTCGTTCGCGACCGTGCCGGAAGACTCGTCGAAGCCGAACGCGGCGACGAGGCCGTTGCTCGACGAGCCGATCGTCTGCGCGCGCGCGCCGACGGCGAACGCCAAGAAGAGGATCGGCAGAAGTCGAACCAGCCGCAGCCGCCGGGCGAGCATAGAGGGGCCTCCAGAGCGCGCAGCACCCACCCGCGAGCGGTCGCATCCTGTCAGAGGCGGCGGATCAGAGTCAACCCGTTGCGTCGGAGTCGCGCGGACTCACTTCGCGCCTGCGTAGCCCCCCGCGGCGAGGTTGAAGCGCGCGAAGTAAGCGCGGCCTTCGCTCGAGTCGTCGAGCCAGTGCAGGAGCAACTCACCCCAGCGCACGGGCAGCTGGAGACGCCGCCAGGCCTCGGCGGAGTTGCGAGAGAGCCTCGCGTAAAGCTCCGGCGACGCGAGCGCCTCCTCGGCGCGCTCCGCCAGAGACTCGGCCGAGCTGGCTCGGAACACGAGCGCTGCGAAGCCGTCTTCCACCTTTCCGCGGAACATCGGGTGATCCGATGCGATGAGGGGGGTGCGCGAGCAGTACGAGTCGTAGATCGTGAGCGGAAGACCTTCGGGATAGGTGTGCCGGCTCGCGACCACGCACAAGTCGTGCTCGTTCATGAGCTTCAGGACTTGTTGGTGAGGAATTCTGCCCAGAAACGACGCGAACTCGGAGACCCCCAGTTCGGTCGCCATGCGCTGGAACCTCTCGACGTCGCCGGCGCCCGCGAGCGTCAGGCGCGCGTCGCGGCCGCGGTCGCGCAGGATGCGGAGCGCGCCCACACACTCGGCCACGCCCTTGTCCGCACTGATGACTCCTGCGTAGAAGAGCCGGACGGGCCCGCCGCCGTCGGTGCGCGTCTTCGGCGCGCGCTCGTCCGGAGTCACCGTGGCCGGCCAATCCCACGGCACGATCTTCTCTGGCGGCACCCCGATGCGCCGCAGGTCGAGGCACGAATTGACGTTGTGGTTCCCGACGACCTGGATCGCCGGCTCGCGGAGCACGCGCGCAACCCTCCAGTAGCGGTAGCGCGTGCGCAGCCCGCGCGTCGTGGGGAAGCTCGTGGCCAGGAGCGGCAGCGTGCGCACGTTCGCGCGGAGCGCCCAGCGGAGCAGGGGCGGAATCGGGCTGCGCGACACGAGATGGGTCGGGCGCAACTCGGCCACGCGCTTGACGAGCTCGGGCACGCTCACCTGCGAATACAGTCGAAGACCCTGCGCGTAGACCCCATTGGGGAGCCGCTCGTCGTACGGATCCGCGTTCACGCACACGACGGTGACTCGCTCGCACCGCCGCGCGAGGTCCGCCACGATGTCGACGGAGTAGCGCTGCGCGGCGTACGTCTCCTCGCCGCCTTGCGCGAAGCTCAGCACCGTGGAGCGGTAATCGCCGTATTGGACGAAGACGATGTGCATCGGGCGCTCCCGCTCTAGCGGACGTTCTTCCAGTCCATCGGATGCCGCAGCACCTGCGACTTCCAGCCGGCGCAGCTGAGCTCGAGCCCGAGCCAGTCGCCGAGCCGCGCGACGTCGGGATCCAGCCGCGCTTCGAGGTGTGCGCGCAGGGCAGGGCCGAGCTCGGGCCTCGCCTCGTAGCGCCACAGCCGTTTCGCGCGTTCCCGCAGCGCAGCGGGCGTGCGGTCCTTGAGCCAGCGCACGAGCGGCACGCGCAGCAACGCATCGCGAAGCGCGCTCGCGCGCATGCGCTCGCTCGACACGTTCTGTGGCGCGAGGTCGTGCCGCCAGACGATGGGCGTCGCGCTCGACTCGCCGAGGAAGCGGCACACGCGCGCGAGTTCCTCGTCGGGATACGCGAGCATGCGCTCGAACGCGACCAGCAGGATCGACGCCGCGCCGAATCGCTCCACATACGGCTCGAGCTGTCGAGTGTAGCTGCTGTACGCGACGAAGCGCTGCTCGCCCACGATCGCTTCCTCGAGGGAGCCTTCGAACTCGCGCGTGCTCCACTCGTGCAGATACTGCGAAACCACACGCTCGACGGGGTCGCGCATCACGTAGACGAGGCGGGCCTTCGGCACGAGGGCATGCATGCGCTCCGCCGCATGCGGGTAGGTGGGAAGCTTCGTGTAGTGCGTGCTCGACTCGCCGCAGAGCTGGCCTTCTCGTGCGCCCGCGAAGAGGCCCTCGTACCACGCACGGCCGCGCGCGTACTGCGGGTCGTCGCTGAAGAAGTTCGGCTCCTTCGGGCGGCTCATGAAGAACGTCGAGCGCAGCGCGAGCTGCTCGTGCAACGTGCTCGTGCCGCACTTCATCGCGCCGATGATCACGAAGTCGGGAAGCCTGTCATTCATCCGCGCCAGTTGTCCCGCATTTGGTAGGCGACTGTGTGCGGTTCCTTGTTTCCGAGTGTCTCGCGCAACCAAGCCACGCACCGGCCGGCGGTCCACAACAGGTTCGCCGCGAGCCAGCCTGCGCGCCCGTAGTTCTTCCGGAAGTAGCGGGCTCGTGAGGCGTAGTAGTAGCGGGGAAGCCGCTGCCGGGCTGCATGCAATCGCTTGACCGGCGAGCTCTGCCCGCGCAGATGCACGATCCGGGCAGCCGGCTCTTGCCAGACCTCGAAGCCCGCGCGCGCCGCGGCGTGGCCGTAGTCGGCGTCCTCGAAATACATGAAATAGCCTTCGTCCATGAGTCCAGCGGCTCGAATCAACTCGGAGCGAATCATCACTCCGGCGAAGCTGACCCACTCCACAGGTCGTGCGGTCTCAGTGACCGGCAGCGGCACGTCCCAGCGCGCAAGCAGATGTTGGATCGGGCCGGTCGCCGAGCCTGCAATGAGCTCCGTGAGCGGCCGGTGGAAGCGGAAGCCACTCTGCTGCGGCTCTCCCGTCTCCCACTCCAGGCGGGGACCCACCAGCCCGGCGCGCGGGTGTGACTCGAGAAAGCGGTAGAGCGTCTCGACGGCGCCGGGCCGCACCACGGTGTCACTGTTGAGTAAAAGATAGGCGTCGGCGTCGGCGGCCCGCATGCCGGTATTGTTGCCGAACGCGAAGCCGCCGTTCCGCCCGCTCTCGACGATGCGCAGTTCGCCCGGACCGGCGTTCGCGAGCTCGCTTCGCAGACGCTCTGCACTGTCGTCTTCACTCGCATTGTCGACCACGATGACGACATCTCGGGCCGGGTCCGCGTCTGCGAGCGCCGAGCGGGCACAGGCCGCACTGAGCTCCGGCGTCCGGTAGTTCAGCACCACGACGGCGACCCGACGCCGAGCGGATGGGTCAGTCGTCGGCATCAGC
>DATJZN010000004.1:0-35672 GCA_035499075.1 Myxococcota bacterium
CCTCGACCGAGAGGAAGGGCGTGTCGCAGCCCGTTTCGCGCAAGCGCGCGAGGCTGGCTTCCGTGAAGCTCTGGTAGCTGCCGCGCAGCAGGTCGGGGAACGGCACGTACTCGATGCGGCCCCGGCCGTGGTGCGCGATGACCGCGCGCGCCACGTCGTTGAAGCTCTGCGCGCGGCCCGTGCCGACGTTGAAGATGCCCGACACGTTCGGGTGTTGCAGGAACCACAGGTTCACGGCCGCGACGTCGCCCACGTACACGAAATCGCGTCGCTGCTCGCCGGGCGCGAAGCCGTCCGTGCCCTCGAACAGCCGCACGACGTCGCCCTGCGCGAGCTGCTGGTGGTGCTTCCACGCGACGCTCGCCATGTCGCCCTTGTGCTGCTCGCGCGGCCCGTAGACGTTGAAGTAGCGCAGGCCGACGACCTGGCTCTGCAGCTTGCCGAAGCGCGCGCGCAGCCAGTTGTCGAACACGAGCTTCGACCAGCCGTAGAGGTTGAGCGGCCGCTCGCACGCGGGCTCCTCGCGGAACTCCTGCGAGCCGCCGTACACCGCCGCGGACGACGCGTACAGGAACGGGATCGCGCGCCGCTGCGCGAACTCGAACAGCGTCTTCGACGCTTCGTAGTTGTCGCGCATCATCACGCGCCCGTTCCACTCCGTGGTGTCGGAGCACGCGCCCTGGTGCAGGACCGCTTCCACGTCGGCGGCGAGCTCGCCCGCCGCGGCGCGCGCGAAGAACGGCTCCTTGTCCACGTAGTCGGTGAAGGCGCAGTCGACCAGGTTCTGGAACTTGCGCCCGTTCGAGAGGTCGTCGACCAGCAGGAGATCGGTGCGGCCGCGCGCGTTCAGCGCGCGCACCAGATTGCTGCCGATGAAGCCCGCGGCTCCCGTCACGACGATCAAGGGCGACTCCCCGTCTGGTAAGCTGCCGCGCCGTGAGTCTTGCCGCCACGCCCCGCGAGATCGCCGCGTTCCGGAGCGACGGCTACTTCGTGCGCGAGCGCGTGTTCGCGGCCGCCGAGCTCGAGCCGCTGCGCGCGGCGGTCGAGCGCGTGCACGCGAGCGTCGTTTCTGCGTCAGGCGCGCCGGCGGCGGGTGCGGTCGAGCGCATCGACGGCCGGCGCTTCCAGGACGTGCTCGGCGCCTGCGTGAAGTGGGAGTGGGACGAGTCGGCGGAGATCCGCTCGATGGAGCCGTTCGTGCACCTGGACCCGGCGCTCGACGCGCTGCCCGACGACGCGCGCCTGTGGGCGCCGGCCGCGGCGCTGCTCGGCGAGGCGCGCGTCGCGCTCTTCACCGACAAGCTCAACTTCAAGCGGCCCGGCGGCGCGCCGTTCCCGTGGCACCAGGACAGCCCGTACTTCGCGTTCGAGTGCGGACACGTCGACCGGCTGGTGTCGGTGCAGGTGTACCTGGACGACGCGTCGCCCGAGAACGGCTGCCTGTGGATGATCCCCGGCTCGCACCGCGCGGGCGTGCTGCCGGGCCTGTCCGAACGCGGCGTGCTCGGCAAGCTCTACACCGACGTGGCGCGCGCGCTCGCCGAAGCGCCGCGCGTGCCCCTCGCCGCTCCCGCGGGCTCGGCGATCTTCTTCCACGGCGACGTCGTGCACGGCTCGCAGGTGAACCGCTCGAGCGGCAGCCGGCGCGCGTTCGTGCTCACGTACCAGCCGTCCGGCCACCCGCAGTTTCGCCGGCCGGGCGTGCGCGAGGTCAGCGCACCGGCCGGATGAGGCCCTCCTGCGCGACCGACGCCACCAGCACGCCGTCGCGCGTGAACACGCTGCCGCGGTTGAAGCCGCGCGCGCCCGAGGCGCTCGGGCTGTCCTGCGCGTAGAGCAGCCACTCGTCGGCGCGGAAGGGGCGATGGAACCACATGGCGTGGTCGATGCTCGCGGTCTGCAGCTTCTCGCTCCACCACGAGATGGCGTGCGGCAGGACGCACGTGTCGAGGAGCGTCAGATCGGACGCGTAGGTCAACACACATTGGTGTAATGCGAGATCGTCGCCGAGCCGGCCCACGGCGCGGAGCCAGACGTGCTGCTGCGGCTCGCGCGCGTCGGGGTCGAACTCGTTCACGGGCGCCACCGGCCGCACCTCGATCGCGCGCTCGCGCAGGAAGATCGAGCGCATGGGCTCGGGCAGCCGGTGCGCGATCTCGCGCCGGAGCTCGACCTCGTTCTTGAGCCTCTCGGGCGGTGGCACGTCGGGCATGGGCAGCTGGTGCTGCAGCCCGGGCTCGGCGACCTGGAAGGACGCCTGCAGGTTGAAGATCGCCTGGCCGTGCTGGATCGCGACCACGCGCCGCGTGGTGAAGCTCTTGCCGTCGCGGATGCGATCGACGTCGTACAGGATGGGCACCTGCGGGTCGCCCGGCCGCAGGAAGTAGGCGTGGAACGAGTGCGCCGCGCGCCCGGGCTCGACCGTGCGCAAGGCCGCGACGAGCGCCTGCCCGCACACCTGTCCGCCGAACACGCGCTGCCAGCCTTCCTTGGGCGACACGCCGCGGAACAGGTTCACCTCGATGGGCTCGAGGTCGAGAAGCGAGATCAGCTCGGCCAACGCCTTGGACATGTTCGGGAAGGAGATCCGAACCAGGGCGGCAAGGCAAGCGCGCAGCGCGAGCCGCGCAGCGAGGCGCAGCCGAGGCAGAAGGGGGAGACGGCGGCTGCCGTCTCCCCCTTGGACGTGGACTGTAAGCCGGGTTCTGTGTCACTACACCGAAAGGTGTAGTACGAGGATCATTCATCTAGGCCCGCCGTTGCCGGCGGGCTCGAGCACTCTGACCCGAACGGTCTCGCGTTGCCGCGATTCGGGCGGGCCGCCCTCGACACCGTTCCTATTCGAGCTTGCTCCGGGAGGGGTTTGCCTCGCCGCCGGTCACCCGGCTGTCGCGCGTGAGCTCTTACCTCACGATTTCAACCTTGCCGCTACACACCGAAGTGTGCAGGTGGGCGGTGTGATTTCTGTTGCACTTTCCCTGAGGTCGCCCTCGGTGGTCGTTAGCCACCTCCCCGCCCTGCGGAGCCCGGACTTTCCTCTCCCGGCCGTCTCGCGACGGCGCGGCAGCGATCCTCCGTCCACCTCCAGCGGCGCGGGATTATAGCCGTCGCCGGTGAGCGACGATCAGCGCGGCGAAGCCCACGAGCCAGGCCGCCTGGGGCTCCGGCACTTGGGGCCCTGCCGAGGCTTGGAAGTCGCTTCCGGTTGCGATCACGGTCACCGTCTCGCCGGGAAAGGATTGGCTCGTGATCGTCCAGGTGATCTGGTCGAGGCTCGGGTAGAGCGCCGGGTCCCAGCGGAGGTCGCCCAGGAGCGGCGAGGTGAGCGAATTCGGGCCCTTCAGCGAGATCTCCAGTGCGGCGGTGAAGCCGAGAAAGCCTTCGGAGGCGAGTACGGTCCGGACGTCGACGTTCGGCGCAGTGCCGCCGGGCGCAACCGCCGTATCGATCTCGAGGTTCTCGAGCGCGCTCCAGTAGAGCGTCTGATATTCGAAAGCTCCCGGAAAGGTCAAGCCGAAGTCAGGGGTGGCCAGTGAGTAGTGAGCAGAGTCCTGCGAGAGACTCGTGGGTGCTTCCGAGCCGAGGTAACTGAAGCCTCCCTGGAACGCAGCGCCGGGAACAGCGGCGTTGAAGAGGTTCTCCAGGAACGTGCCGTTGCCGTAGCTGTTTCCCGCCGTCGGACCTGAGTCAGTCACCGAGGTCACCGTCCCCGTGAAAGAGATGACCGTGGCTCGCGCCGGCTCACTGAGCGCGAGGCACGACAACAGACCCGAAGCCACCGCCACCGCCGTCTGCACCCGCGCCCGCCGGACTCCCATGAACTGAACGTAGCACGCGGAACGGATCGGTGGCGCGAGATTCCGGCGAACACGCGTCCGACGAAACGCGGGCGAAGGTATAGTCACGGGCGAGAGGAGTTCACATGCGCCGCGCGCTCGTCGTTCTCGCGGTTCTCGCCGTGGTCGGGTTCTTCGCCTGCCGCATGTTCCTGCCGCAGCGCTTCGCGGTGAACGCGCCGATCCAGGGCATGCTGCTGGGCGCGAAGCCACCCGAGAAGACGGCGTTCCAGAACAGGATGAAGCTGCCCCCGGGCTTCACCATCGACGTGTTCGCGGAGGGCATCTCGAACGCGCGCTTCCTCCGCTTCACGAGCGCGGGCGACCTGCTCGTCTCCTCGCCGCGCGAGGGCAAGGTGTTCCTGCTCGAGCGCGACGCCAACGGCGACGGCAAGAGCGACGGCGTGCACGAGCTCCTCACCGGGCTCGACCGCCCGCACGGGCTCGAGTTCGTGGACGACTGGCTCTACGTCGCCGAGACGGGTGCGGTGAAGCGCGTGAAGTTCGACGCGGTGACCCGCACCACCCGAGGCGAGGTCGAGACCATCCTGCCGAACCTCCCCACGGGCGGGAATCACTGGACCAAGACGATCCGGCTCGGCCCGGACGGCTGGCTGTATCTCACGATGGGCTCGACCTGCAACGTGTGTCTCGAGACCGAGCCACGGCGCGCGACCATGGCGCGCTTCCACACCGACGGCACCGGCTACGAAACGTACGCCACCGGCCTGCGCAACGCGGTCGGCTTCGACTGGCGGCCCGCCGACGGCGCGCTCTACGCGACCGACAACGGTCGCGACCTGCTCGGCGACGACGTACCGCCCTGCGAATTCGACAAGATCGAGCAAGGCAAGTTCTACGGCTGGCCCTACCTGTACGGCAACAACGTGCTCGACCCGGACGTCGGCGCGCAGGCGCCGCCCGGCCAGCTGAAGGACGCCGTGCCGCCCGCGCACGCGTTCGGCGCGCACGTGGCCCCGCTGGGCATGCGCTTCTACCGGGGCACCGCGTTCCCCGAGCCGTACCGCGGCCAGGCCTTCGTGGCGCAGCACGGCTCGTGGAACCGCACCAGGAAGAGCGGCTACAAGGTCGTGCTGCTCACGTGGGGCGCGGATGGCGCGATCGCCGAGTCCGACTTCCTCACCGGCTTCGAGGTGAACGAGGACGTGATCGGCCGACCGGTCGACGTGCTCGATGGCCCGGACGGCGCGCTCTACGTGTCGGACGACTACGCGGGCGCAATCTATCGCGTGAGCTTCCGCGCGCCGGAGTAGAATCGCGGGCCATGACGGCGGGGATCGATCCGGTCGAGGCGGAGCGGCTGCGGGCGGCGGGGATGGCCATTGCGCTCCACGCGCGCGAAGCGCCCGACCGGCTCGCGATCCTCGCGCCCGCCGGCAACTTGACCTACCGCGAGCTGAACGCCCGCGCCAACCAGCTGGCGCGCTACTTCCGCAGGAACGGCCTCGGGCGCCGCGCTGCGGTGGCGCTGCTCTGCAGCAACCGGGCGGAGTTCGCGGTCGTGTACGCCGCAGTCTTGCGCAGCGGCCTGCGGCTCACCCCACTCAACTGGCACCTGCAGATCGACGAGGCCAGCTACGTGGTCGAGAACTGCGAAGCCAAGGCGTTCGTGTGCGACGCGCGCTTCGCGGCGGTGGGCGAGAAGACCGCCCAGTCGTCCCCGAACGCGCGGATCCTGCTCTCGATCGGCGGCCCGATCCCCGGCTTCACGCCGCTCGAGTCGGCGGTCGTGGGCGAGTCGGAGGCGGACCTCGAGGATCCCGTGCTCGGCGGCACCATGCTCTACACGTCGGGGACGACGGGGCGGCCGAAGGGGGTACACCGGAGAGAGACGCCGGCGCCCACGGGCGTGGCGCGGCTCACCGCGCAGGCGTGCGCGTATCAGCCCGCGAACGACCGTTCGCTGTGCACCGGGCCGCTGTACCACGCGGCTCCGCTGGCGTTCAATCTCGCGGGGCCGCTCGCGGCCGGGCTCGGCGTGGTGCTGATGGAGAAGTTCGACGCCGAGGAAACGCTGCGCACCATCGAGCGCACGCGCGCGACGCACACGCACATGGTCGCGACCATGTTCCACCGCTTGCTCGCGCTGCCCGACGACGTGAAGCGCAAGTACGACATCTCGTCGCTGCGCGCGATCCTGCACGGCGCGGCGCCGACGCCGCCGCACGTGAAGAAGGCGATGATGGACTGGCTCGGGCCCGTGCTGCACGAGTACTACGCGGCCACCGAAGGCGGCGGCACGTTCATCTTCGCCGAGGAGTGGCTGCGCAAGCCGGGCAGCGTGGGCCGGCCCGCCGATCCCGGCACCCTCCAGATCCGCGACGACGAGGGCCGCCCGTTGCCGGCCGGCACCGTCGGCACCGTGTGGTTCCACGCGCCCGCGCGCGGCCGCTTCGAGTACTGGAAGGACGCGCAGAAGACCGCGTCGTCGTACGACGGCGACTGGTTCACGATGCGCGACATGGGCTACCAGGACGAGGACGGCTACGTGTTCCTCACGGGCCGCACCGCGGAGCTCATCATCTCGGGCGGCGTGAACATCTACCCGGCCGAGATCGACGCCGTGCTGCTCATGCACGATGCGGTCGGCGACGCGGCTGCGATCGGAGTGCCCAACGAGGAGTTCGGCGAAGAGGTGAAGGCCGTCGTGCAGCTCGCCGACGGCTACGAGCCGTCCGAAGCGCTCGCGCGCGCGCTGCTCGAGCACTGCCGCGAGCGGCTCGCGCACTTCAAGTGCCCGCGCACGATCGACTTCGACCCCGCGCTGCCGCGCAGCGACGCCGGCAAGGTGCAGCGGCGGGCGATCCGCGACCGCTACTGGCGAGCGCTCGGCCGTCAGATCTGAGGCGGCCGTGAAGCTCGCGAAGCTCGCTCTGGCGCTCGTCGCCGCCGCGGCAGTCGCGCGCGCGGCCGACCTGCCGCCCGACAAGTGGCAGATCGTGCAGTGCGGCTCCGCGCTGCTCGTGCCCGGCCAGACGCCGCACGGCGAGACGACGCTCGTCATCCACGACGGGCTGATCGCCGAGGTGCTGAACGGCATCGCGACGCCCGAGCAGGTGATGCAGGGCAAGATCGGCACGCCCGAGGTCGTCGACCTGCGCGACAAGTTCGTGCTGCCCGGGCTCGTCGACCTGCACGTCCATCTCACGTCCGAGTACTCCGCCGACGCGCGGCTGCGCCGCGTGACGGAGAGCGACGCCGACGTCGCGCTGCGCGGCGCGATGTTCGCGCGGCGCACGCTCGAGGCCGGCTTCACGACGGTGCGCGACCTCGGCGGCAGCGAGGCCGTGTTCGCGCTGCGCGACGCCATCGCGAACGGCACCGTGCCCGGCCCGCGCATGTTCGTCGCGGGCTTCCCGCTCACCATCACGGGCGGACACGGCGACCGCACGAGCGGCTATCGCCAGGACTTGTTCGACCCGCCCGGCCCGTACCAGGGCGTCGCCGACGGCCCGTACGCGGCGCGCGCGGCCGTGCGCGCGCAGGTGAAGCTCGGCGCGGACTGGATCAAGATCCACGCGACCGGCGGCGTGCTCGACGTCGTCACGTCGGGCACCGACCAGCAGTTCAAGGACGACGAGCTCGCCGAGATCGTGAGCACGGCGCACATGCTCGGCCGCAAGGTCGCCGCGCACGCGCACGGCGCGCGCGGCATCAACGCGGCGCTGCGCGCGGGCGTCGACACGATCGAGCACGGCACGTTCCTCGACGCCGAGTCGATCGAGCTGTTCAAGAAGACGGGCGCGTGGCTGGTGCCGACCATCGTCGCGGGCAAGACCGTCGAGGAGCGCGCGAAGATCCCCGGCTACTACCCGCCGCCCGTCGCCGACAAGGCGCGCCAGGTCGGGCCGAAGCTGCAGGACGCGCTGCGCCGCGCGCTCGCCGGCGGCGTGAAGATCGCGTTCGGCACCGACGCCGGCGTGTACCCGCACGGCGAGAACGCGCGCGAGTTCGCGTACATGGTCGACGCGGGCATGACGCCCATGGCCGCGATCGAGGCGGCCACGACCAGCGCGTCGATCGTGCTCGGCCTCGAGCACGAGATCGGCAGCCTGGAGGTCGGCAAGCGCGCCGACTTGATCGCGACCAGACGCAACCCGCTCGTCGACGTGCTCGAGCTACAGCGCGTGGTGTACGTGATGAAGGCCGGGGCGAGCGTCAAGTGATCGTTGCGTGTCTCGACCTCGAGGGCGTGCTCGTGCCCGAGATCTGGATCAACGTCGCCGAACGCACGGGCATCGCCGAGCTGCGCCGCACCACGCGCGACGAGCCCGACTACGACGAGCTGATGCGCGGGCGGCTCGCGATCCTCGACCGACACCGACTCGGCATCCGCGAGATCCAGGAGGTGATCGGCGGGCTCGAGCCGCTGCCCGGCGCGCTCGAGTTCCTGGCGTGGCTGCGCGAGCGGTTCCAGGTGCTGATCCTGTCCGACACGTTCTACCCGTTCGCGGGCCCGCTCATGCGCAAGCTCGGGCATCCGACCCTGTTCGCGCACGAGCTCGAGATCGAGGCAACGGGCCGCATCGCGAACTACCGGCTCCGCATGCCCGACCAGAAGCGCGCGAGCGTCGCGGCGCTCCGCGCGCTGCGCTTCCGCGTGATCGCCGCGGGCGACAGCTACAACGACACCGCCATGCTCGGGGCGGCCGACGCGGGCATCCTGTTCCGCCCGCCCGCGAACGTGGTCGCCGAGTTCCCGCAGTTCCCCGTCACGAACGACTACGCGGAGCTCGAGCGCGCGTTCGAGAGCGCCGCACTTCGCGTTGCGACGGCGCAGAGTTAGCCCCTATACTGCGCCGCGCCGTAGCGCGCGATCGATTCGCGCGCTCCGAAGAGAGGAACCCCCCATGGCCGACGCTGCGCTCGTGCGCGAGCCCGGTGAGCCGATCCGCAAGCGACGCGACGGCTCGCTGCTCGTCCCGGACAACCCGCGCATCGCGTACGTCGAAGGCGACGGCACGGGGCGCGACATCTGGAAAGCGTCCGTGCGCGTGTTCGACGCCGCGGTCGCGAAGGCCTACCACGGCCGCCGCAAGGTCGGCTGGTTCGAGGTGCTCGCGGGCGAGAAGGCCTTCCAGGCGACGAAGAGCTGGCTGCCCGACGAGACGGTCGAGACCTTTCGCAAGGCGCTCGTCGGCATCAAGGGTCCGCTCACCACGCCGATCGGCGGCGGCATCCGCAGCTTGAACGTCGCGCTGCGCCAGATCCTCGACCTGTACGTGTGCCTGCGGCCCGTGCGCTGGTACCCAGGCGTGCCGAGCCCCGTGCGCCACCCCGAGCTCGTGGACATGGTGATCTTCCGCGAGAACACCGAGGACATCTACGCGGGCATCGAGTGGAAGGCGAACTCGCCGGAAGCGAAGAAGCTGATCGCCTTCCTGCAGAAGCAGATGAAGGTGAAGACGATCCGCTTCCCCGCGACGAGCGGCATCGGCGTGAAGCCGGTGTCGCGGCAGGGCACGGAGCGCCTCGTGCGCGCTGCGCTCGACTACGCCATCGAGCACAAGCGCAAGTCGGTGACCCTGGTGCACAAGGGCAACATCATGAAGTTCACCGAGGGCGCGTTCCGCGATTGGGGCTACAAGCTCGTGAAGAAGGAATACCAAGGGCGCGCGATCGGCTGGGACGATTGCAACGGCAAGCCGCCCGACGGCCAGATCCTGGTGAAGGACTCGATCGCGGACATCACGCTGCAGCAGGTGCTGACGCGCCCCGACGAGTTCGACGTGATCGCCACCATGAACCTGAACGGCGACTACCTGTCCGACGCGCTCGCGGCGCAGGTGGGCGGCATCGGCATCGCGCCCGGCGCGAACATCAACTACAAGACGGGCCACGGCATCTTCGAGGCCACGCACGGCACGGCGCCGAAGTACGCCGACCAGGACAAGGTGAACCCGAGCTCGGTGATCCTGTCCGGCGTGATGATGTTCGACCACCTGGGCTGGGGCGAGGCCGCACGCATGATCGACCGCGGCATCTCGCGCGCCATCGCGCAGAAGCGCGTGACCTACGATTTCCACCGACTGATGGAAGGCGCGACGCTGCTCAAGTGTTCCGAGTTCGGCGACGCCATCATCGAGAACATGGAGTGACTGGTTTGAAGCGACCCAAGATCTCGCTCATCGGCGCGGGACAGATCGGCGGCGTGCAGGCCCAACTGATCGCACAGCGCAAGCTCGGCGACGTGGTGCTCTTCGACGTCGTCGAAGGCGTGCCGCAGGGAAAGGCGCTCGACATCTGCCACGCGCTGTCCGGCTGGGGCAGCGACGTCCGGGTCACGGGTACGAACGACTACAAGGACACTGCGGGCTCGGACCTGTACATCGTGACCGCCGGCGTGCCGCGCAAGCCGGGCATGAGCCGCGACGACCTGCTCTCCGTCAACCTCGGCATCATCAAGACCGTCGCGGCCGGCATCAAACAGCACTCGCCGAACGCGGTGGTGATCGTCGTGTCGAACCCGCTCGACGTGATGGTGCTCGCGATGAAGCAGCTCACGGGCTTCCCGGCGGCGCGCGTGTTCGGCCAGGCCGGCGTGCTCGACTCGTCGCGCTTCCGCTTCTTCGTGGCCGAGCACCTGGGCGTGTCGGTGCGCGACGTACACGCGGTGGTGTTGGGGGGCCATGGCGACACGATGGTGCCGCTGCCGCGCTACTGCAGCGTCGGCGGCGTGCCGCTGCGCAAGCTCGTGGACGAGGCCACGATCGCGAAGATCTCGAAGCGCACGCAGGACGCGGGCGGCGAGGTCGTCGCGCTGCTCAAGACCGGCTCCGCGTTCGTGTCGCCCGCCGAGGCGTCGCTCGAGATGGCCGAGGCCGTGCTGCACGACCAGAAGCGCGTGCTGCCGTGCGCGGCGTATCTGGAAGGCGAGTACGGCCACAAGGGCATCTACGTCGGCGTGCCGGTCGTGATCGGCTCGAACGGCGTCGAGAAGGTGCTCGAGCTCGAGCTCGACGCCGGCGAGAAGGCGCTCCTCGACAAGAGCGTGGCAGCCGTGAACGCGCTCGTCGCCGCGGCGAAGCTCTGAGCCCGCGATGAACGTCCACGAGTACCAGGCCAAAGGGCTCCTGCGCGAGTACGGCATCGAGGTCCCGCCCGGGCGGCTTGCGCTCACGCCGGCCGAGGCCGAGCAGGCCGCGCGCGACATCGGCGGCACCGTCGTCGTGAAGGCGCAGGTCCACGCGGGCGGGCGCGGCAAGGCGGGCGGCATCAAGGTCGTGAAGTCGCCCGAGCAGGCGCGCCAGACCGCCGAGGAGATGCTCGGCATGCGGCTCGTCACGAAGCAGACGGGCGCCGAGGGCAAGCTGGTGCGCCGGCTCTACGTCGAGGCCGGCTCGAAGATCGAAGGCGAGCTCTACCTGGCGCTGCTCGTCGACCGCGCCACGCAGAAGATCGCGATCCTGGGCTCGACCGCCGGCGGCATGGAGATCGAAGAGGTCGCCGCCGCCACGCCCGAGAAGATCCTGACCGTGCAGGTCGACCCGCTCGTCGGAGTGTGCGACTACCAGGCGCGCAACCTCGGGCTCGACCTCGGGCTCGCCGGCAAGCGCTGCGAGTCGTTCGTGTCGCTCGTCTCGAACCTCTACCGGCTGTTCGTCGAGAAGGACGTGTCACTCGCGGAAGTGAATCCGCTCGTGATTTCGGGTGACTCGGTCATTCCGCTCGATTGCAAGCTCAACTTCGACGGCAGCGCGCTCTACCGGCACAAGGACGTCCTGGCGCTGCGCGACCCCGACGAGGAGGACCCGCGCGAAGCGGAGGCGTCGAAGTACGACCTGAACTGGGTGTCGCTCGACGGGAACATCGGCTGCCTGGTGAACGGCGCAGGGCTCGCGATGGCCACCATGGACATCATCCAGTACGCGGGCGGGAAGCCGGCGAACTTCCTCGACCTGGGCGGCGGCGCCGACGCCGAGCGCGTGGCTCACGCGTTCCGGCTGATCCTCTCGGACAAGAACGTGAAGGGCATCCTGGTGAACATCTTCGGCGGGATCGTGCTGTGCGATCGCGTCGCCGAGGGCATCATCTCCGCCGCGAAGAGCGTCGGCGTGAAGGTGCCCCTCGTCGTTCGGCTAGACGGCACGAATGCCGAGAAGGGCCGCCAGATGCTCGCGAGCTCGGGCCTCAACATCCAGCCTGCCGACGGCATGAAGGACGCGGCGGAGAAGATCGTCGCGGCGGTGCGCGCATGAGCATCCTGGTGAACGCGGACACGAAGCTGCTCGTGCAGGGCATGGGGAAGACCGGCCAGCTGCACGCGAACCTGTCGCGCGAATTCGGCACGAAGGTCGTCGGTGGAGTCACTCCGGGCCGCGGCGGCAGCGAGGCTGCGGGCGTGCCCGTGTTCGACACCGTGCGCGAAGCGGTGCGCGAGACGGGCGCCAACGCGTCGGTCGTGTTCGTGCCGGCGCCGAGCGCCGCTGACGCGATCCTCGAGGCCGCGGACGCCGGCATCGCGGTCGTCTGCGCGATCACCGAGAGCATTCCGGTGCGCGACATGCTGCGCGTGCGCGCGGCGCTGCGGGGCTGGACGGGCCGCCTCGTCGGCCCGAACTGTCCGGGTCTGCTCGATCCCGGCGCGAAGGTGCGCATCGGCATCGCGCCCTACTCGATCTTCAAGCCGGGCTCGGTGGGCGTCGTGTCGCGCTCGGGCACGCTCACGTACGAGGCGGTGCACCAGCTCTCGCGGCTCGGCATCGGCCAGTCGACCTGCGTCGGCATCGGCGGCGATCCGATCCCCGGCACGAACTTCGTCGACACCCTCGCCCTCTTCCAGAAGGACAAGGCGACCAAGGCCGTGGTGATGATCGGCGAGATCGGCGGCAGCGCCGAGGAAGAGGCTGCGGAGTTCGTCGCATCGGAGATGAGCAAGCCCGTGGTGGCGTTCATCGCGGGTGCGACGGCGCCGTCGGGCAAGCGCATGGGCCACGCGGGCGCGATCATCTCGGGCGGCCGCGGCACCGCCGACGGCAAGCGCAAGGCGCTCGAGAAGGCCGGCATCCCGGTCGCGCCCACGCCGGCGATGATCGGCGAGACGCTCGCGCAAGCCGCGCCGAACGCGCGCTAGATGAGCCTGCTCGTCGTCGGCTCCGTGGCGCTCGACGACATCGAAGCGCCCGCGGGCAGCGCCAAGGGCGTGCTCGGCGGCGCGGCTTCGTACTTCGGTGTCGCTGCGAGTTTCTTCGTGCCCGTGCGCGTCGTCGCCGTCGTGGGCGACGACTTCCCCGAGGAGCACGTGCGCTTCCTGTCGAGCAAGGGCCTCGATCTGGCCGGCCTCGAGCGCGTGCGCGGCCGCACGTTCCGCTGGGGCGGCCGCTACCGCGCCTCGCTGAACGAGCGCGACACCCTGTTCACGGAGCTCGGCGTGTTCGAGCACTTCGAGCCGAAGATCCCCGCGGCGTGGCGCGACTCCGAATGGGTGTTCCTGGCGAACATCCAACCGACGCTGCAGCGCAACGTGCTCGAGCAGACGCGCGCCCCGCGCTTCTCCGCGATGGACACGATGAACTTCTGGATCGAGGGCGCGCGGACGGAGCTCGCGAAGACGCTCTCGGTCGTGAACGGGCTCGTCATCAACGACGAAGAGGCGCGCCAGCTCACGAACGAGCCGAACCTGGTGCGCGCCGCCGAGGCGATCCGCGCGCTCGGCCCGCGCGTGGTGATCGTGAAGCGCGGCGAGCACGGCGCGTTGCTGTTCGACGACGCGGGCATCTTCGCCGCGCCCGCCTTCCCGCTGCGCGAGGTGCGCGATCCCACGGGTGCAGGCGACAGCTTCGCCGGCGGGCTCATGGGTGCGCTGGCGAGCGCCGGGCGCGTCGACACCGACACGCTGCGACGCGCGATGATCTACGGGTCCGTGCTCGCCTCGTTCTGCGTCGAGCGCTTCAGCCTCGACCGCCTGCGCGACCTGACACGGGCGGACGTCGACGCGCGCTTCGAGGAGTTCCGGCGCCTCACGCGCTTCTAGCCTGCCAAGCGCGCTTGCCCCCATCCGCGCCGCGCAGCTTCGCGGGCCAGATGCCTCAAGAGCACGGCTTTTCGTCCCGATAGGCCGGGCATGTTCGCGAAGTCGGAAGGCCCGACCGCGCTGCGTGCGGACCTGGTCCGCGCGCTCGCGTTCTCGGAGGCCAAGATCGAGCGGCCCGAGACCGGCGAGAGCGTCGAGTCCGTCGCAGCGCTCGCGTCGGTGTGGAACGGGCGCAAGGGCTACGTGGCGCTGCTCGTGCGCGACGTCCTGCCGCCGCGCGTCGACCGCTACGTGACCGAGAACGCGATCACGTCCGTCGAGACGCTCGACGCCGCGACCGAGGAAGGCGTCGCGTTCGCCGAGTCACTCGGCTTCCAGATGGACTCCCCCCGCTTCGCCGACTTGTCGGAAGACGAGCGCGAGGCGCGCCTGCACAAGTGGAACAAGCTGCGGAAGGTGCGGAAGCCCGCCGCGGCGTCGTCGCCGCTCGAGGACACGGGCCAGCTCGTGATCCCCGAGCCCCCGCCGATGCACGCGGGGCTGGAGATCTCGCCCGAAGATCTGGCGGTTCCCGCGCCGCCGCCGATCCCGGACATCGAGGCCGAGATCGAGACGTCGGCCGCCGACATCGTCGCGACCCCAAGCGACCCGGAAGCCGACACGAGTCTCTTGCAGCCCGGCTCGCGCAGCGCGGTGCTCGGCCGCATCTCGCTCGTGCGCAAGGGCGGCGCCGATGCGCGCCGCCAGGAGCAGCTCGCGCGGCTGCTCGCGTTCTTCTGAGTCCAACGGAGGGTAACCATGCCGAAGTCCCGAGCTCTCGTGGCCGCGCTCCTTGCGCTCTTCGCGGCGAGCGCCTGCAAGACCGTCGGAGAGAAGGAGCTCCTGCTCGCCGACACGCACCGCGACATGGCGGAGGCGAAGCTCTCGCAAGGTGAGCCCGAGGCGGCGATCGCCGAGTACCAGAAGGCGATCGCGATCAACCCGAAGGACGCCGACACGCACTTCGGCATCGCCGAGGCGTACCGCCGCAAGGGACTGCTCAACGACACCGAGCGCGAGCTCAAGCAGGCGCTGCGCCTCGACCCGAAGCACCAGGAGGCGCGGCTCGCGCTCGGCGTGACGTACCTGCAGCTGGAGCGCTGGAACGACGCGGCCGCCGAGTTCCAGACGCTCGTCGATGATCCGACCTTCATCCGGCCGGCGCGCGCTCTTGTAAACCTCGGCTGGGCTCACTACAAATCGGGCAATCTCGAGCAGGCCGTCGCGGAGCTGCAGCGCGCGCTGAAGACCGATTCGGCGAATTACGTCGCTCACCTCGATCTCGGCATCGTGCTGTACGACCGCGGCGATCTCGTCGAGGCGATCCAGCATTTCGGGGAGTGTGTGAACATCGTGGGGGAGCGGCCTGCACCGGTCTACGGGCCTGCCGAGGCCGAAGCCCGGTTCCGAATGGCGCAAGCCTACGTGCGTCTCAACCAGCGCGATCGCGCGGTCGACGCACTGCGGGTCGCCGTGCAGCGCGGGGGCGAGAGCGAGTGGGCGCACCGATCGAGCGACTATCTGAAGGTTCTGCAGTAGCGGCGAAGCCCGCCGTCACCGACGGACGCCGCGCGTTCGGCGCGTGGTATCGCCGGCAGCGCGAGCTGCGCGGCATCTCGCTCTTCTACGTCGCCGCCCGCACGAAGCTGACGCCCGAGCGCGTGCGCGAGATCGAGGAATCGCTCGCGCCGCTCGAGACGGACGGCATCGGCCGCGCGACCGCACGCACGCTGGCGCTCGCGATCGGCGCCGACCCCGAAGAGGCCGCGGCGCAGCTCGGCGTGGCGCGCCGGCTGCGGCTGCCGCGCCGGCCGCGCTTCCCGCGCCTGCGGGAGCTGTCGTTCCGCTTCGCCGGGCGCGCCGGGCTGGCGTTGGTGCTGGCGCTCGGCGTGTGGCTGCTCGGGCTGTGGCTGTCGAGCACCGCGCCCACGGCCTCGGCGCGGCCGCGCATCTACAAGCCCGACTACGTCGACCAGCTTCTGCACCCGCAGTAGTAGCCTAGAGGGATGGCGGTCGAGCACCGGACGCGGGCCTTGGTCCTGCGGACCTTCGACCAAGGCGAGTCGGATCGCGTCGTGCACCTCCACACGGAGGCGCTCGGCCGCGTGGGCGCCATTGCGAAGGGCGCGCGCCGCTCGAAGCGGCGCTTCCCGGGCACGCTCGAGATCCTCTCCGTCGTCGACGTGCGGCTCGTGGACCCGCCGCGCGCGGCGCTCTTCCGGCTCGAGACCGCGAAGCTGGTGCGCGGCTTCGAAGGGATCCCCGGCGACCTCGGCCGCTTCGCCATCGCGTGCCAGTTCCTCGAGCTCTTGAACCGCGCGACGCCCGAGCGCGAGCCGCAGCCCGAGCTGTTCCACTTCGCGCTCGGCGTGCTCGACGTGCTGGACGGCGAGACGCCCGACCCGCTGCTCGCGCTGCTCGTGCTGGCAAAGACCCTCGCGCGGCTCGGCTACCGCCCGCAGCTCGTGCGCTGCGCGGCCTGCGGCGCGGAGCTGCCGGCGTCGGGCCGCATCGCGTTCCTGCCGGCGCAGGGTGGGGCGGTGTGCCGCGGCTGCGCGGGCGCCGACGAGGCGCGCCACCCCGCCCGGCTCCTGCACGCGCTCGAGGCGGGGCTGCGCCAGCCGCTCCGCGCGCGCGCGGAGCTCGGCTTCGGCGCGCGCGACGTCCCGCCGGCCGCGCTCCTCGTCGAGCGCTTCTTCCGCTTCCACATCGGCTTCGAGCTGCGCTCGGAGCCGTTCTTGCGCCAGGTTTTCGCGCCGCGCGCGGCGCGCGGGGATTCGGTTGACGCGGCTCCGGACCGCGAGGATACTGCGCCCCCGTCCGACCCCCAGGGCGCCTCGGCGCGCCACTCTTCCCCGCGCCTCTGAGCGCGCCGATCGCTTCGAAATCCCCAGGAGGCCACTTGCCCAAGCGAGCAGGAAGGACGAGCCGGGCGCGGCGCGCGAAGCGCGCGCCGGCCAAGGCGGCGCGGCGCACCTACTTCTTCGGCGCCGGCCGGGCCGACGGGGATGCCGGCCAGAAGAACCTGCTCGGCGGCAAGGGCGCGAACCTCGCCGAGATGACGCGGCTCGGCGTGCCCGTGCCCGCCGGCTTCACGATCTCGACCGACACGTGCACGGAGTTCTACGCGCTCGGCCGGCGCCTCCCCGCGGGGCTCGACGCCGAGGTGCGCGCGCAGCTCGCCAAGATCGAGAAGGCCATGGGCGGCGCGTTCGGCTCGCGCGAGCGCCCGCTGCTGGTGTCGGTGCGCTCGGGCGCGCGCGCGTCGATGCCCGGCATGATGGACACGATCCTGAACCTGGGCCTCAACGACGAGACGCTGCAGGGGCTCATCGAAGAGAGCGGCGACCGCCGCTTCGCGTACGACACCTACCGGCGCTTCATCCACATGTACGGCGACGTGGTGCTGGGAGTGAAGCACGAGCTGTTCGAGAGTCAGCTCGACCTCTTGAAGCACGCGCGGCGCGCGAAGCTCGACACCGAGCTCGGGGCGGACGACCTCGCCAGCCTGGTCGCCAAATACAAGAAGGTCGTCGAGGAGAGCACCGGCCAGGCCTTCCCCGACGACCCGTTCGCGCAGCTGCGCGGCGCCATCGCGGCGGTGTTCGAGTCCTGGAACACGCCGCGGGCCGACACGTACCGCAAGCTCAACCACATCCCGCACGAATGGGGCACCGCCGTCAACGTGCAGGCGATGGTGTACGGCAACCTGGGCGACGACTCGGCCACGGGCGTCGCGTTCACGCGCGATCCGTCGACGGGCGACAAGCGCTTCTTCGGCGAGTTCCTGCCGCGCGCGCAGGGCGAGGACGTCGTCGCGGGCATCCGCACGCCGCAGCCCATCTCGAAGCGCGACCGCGCGGCGGGCGAGGCGCCGTCGCTCGAAGAGCTCATGCCGCGCTGCCACCGCGAGCTCGTGCGGACTGCGAAGCTGCTCGAGACGCACTACGCCGACATGCAGGACCTAGAGTTCACGATCCAGCGCGGCCGGCTGTGGATGCTGCAGACGCGCAGCGGCAAGCGCACCGCGCGCGCGGCCGTGAAGATCGCCGTCGACATGGCGCGCGAGAGGCTGATCGACCGGCGCACCGCGCTCGAGCGCGTGAACCCGGAGTCGCTCGACCAGCTCCTGCACCCGACGCTCGACGCCGCTGCCGCGCCACCGCCGATCGGCTCGGGCCTGCCCGCCTCGCCGGGCGCCGCCGTCGGCCGCATCGTGTTCACGGCCGAGGACGCCGAAGCCGCGGCCGAGGGCGGCGAGGACGTGGTGCTGGTGCGCCGCGAGACGTCACCGGAGGACATCCACGGCATGCACGCGGCGCAGGGCATCCTGACCGCGCTCGGCGGCATGACGTCGCACGCCGCCGTCGTGGCGCGCGGCATGGGCAAGTGCTGCGTGGCGGGCTGCAGCGCGCTGTCGATCGACTTCGACCGCCGTCGTGCGACACTGGGCGGTGTAGAGCTCACGGAGCGCGACGTCATCACGCTCGATGGCTCGACCGGCAACGTGTTCAAGGGCCGCGTGCCCACCGTCGAGCCCGAGCTGTCGCGCGACTTCCAGACGCTCATGAAGTGGGCCGACGCGGCGCGCCGCCTGCGCGTGCGCGCGAACGCCGACACGCCCCAGGACGCCGAGGTCGCGGTGCGCTTCGGCGCCGAGGGCGTCGGGCTCTGCCGCACCGAGCACATGTTCTTCCAGGCCGAGCGCATCCTCGCCGTGCGCAGGATGATCCTGTCCGAAACGGCGGAGGAGCGCGCCGCCGCGCTCGTGCCCATCCTGCCGATGCAGCGCGACGACTTCGTCGGGATCTTCAAGGCGATGGCCGCCCGGCCCGTCACGATCCGCCTGCTCGACCCGCCGCTGCACGAGTTCCTGCCGCACACGGGCGAGGAGATGTCGAACCTGGCGCGCGACCTCGGCGTCGCCGAGCTCGAGCTGCGCCGCAAGGTCGAGGCCCTGCGCGAGTTCAACCCGATGCTCGGCCACCGCGGCTCGCGGCTCGCCATCACCTACCCCGAGATCTACGAGATCCAGGTGCGCGCGATCGTCGAAGCCGCGTGCGTGTGCGCCGACGCCGGCGTGCGCACGCACCCCGAGATCATGCTGCCCCTCGTGCAGGGCGCGCGAGAGCTCCGTGTGCTGCGCGAGCTCGTCGACTCGACCGCGAAGACGGTCATGAAGGAGCGCGGCAAGACCGTGCGCTACCACGTCGGCACCATGATCGAGGTGCCGCGCGCCGCGATCGTCGCCGACCGCCTCGCCGAGGTCGCCGAGTTCTTCTCGTTCGGCACGAACGACCTGACGCAGATGACGCTCGCGCTCTCGCGCGACGACTCGGGCCGCTTCCTGCCGACCTACGTCGGCCGCCGCCTCATGGACGACGACCCGTTCGTCACGATCGACAAGGGCGGCGTGGGCGCGCTCATTCGCATGGGCATCGCGAACGGGCGCAAGACGCGCCGCGACCTGAAGGTCGGCATCTGCGGCGAGCACGGCGGCGAGCCGCGCTCGATCGCGTTCTGCCACGACGCGGGATTGGACTACGTGAGCTGCTCTCCCTACCGCGTTCCGATCGCGAGGCTCGCAGCCGCTCAGGCGGCCATCGCGAGACGCGGCGGATGAAGGCGGGTCCCCGAGGCACGCTCCTCGGTTCGTTGCTCTGTGCGGCCCTCGCGGGTGCGGCCTGCTTCGGTGGCGGGGCGCCGGTTCCGGCGTCCGGCCCGATGCCGAGCGACAAGGAGATCGCCGCCTTCTCCGTCCGGATCGAGCAGTTCTACAAGACGCTCGAAGGCATCCCGCTCGACACGCTGGTGACCTACCAGAACCCCGAGCTGCGCGACTGCTTCGCCACGCAGGCCGCCTTCTCGGACTACTTCTCGGCGCTGGCCACCGCGGCGCGCGACGCCAAGTTCCGCGACTCGGTCGCCCGGAACGTGCGCATCCGCGAGTTCCATTTCGACGGCGCGGAATCGGCCCTGGTGGAGGTCGAGTTCCGCAGCGTCCACCAGCGCAGGCTGCGCTTCTGGACGATCGGCTTCGAGCGTCACGACCAATGGACCCTCCGGGACGGGGTCTGGCAGATCGTCCCGGCGAAGCTCTAGACCCGTCGAATCCGGTGGCGGGGTGTGAAGTCTTTTTCCCATGAATGGGTAGTGCGCTTCACCTGCGCCCCACCCGGTGCTTCGCTCGAAGTGCGAAAGTCGGCCCCGCACCGGCGCGGATCCCCGCGAAACGACACTGAATTCGGCGCATGGCGGGCTTGGCATGTCGATTGCTCGAATGCCGCCCGTGAAAGACGCCGACCGGAGCATCGTCGAGGCCATCCGAGGCGGTGATCCCGCCGCCTTCCGCCAGCTGTACGAGCTCCACTTCCGGCGGATCCACAACTTCTCGATGCGGCGCCTGGGGGATCCGACCGAGGCCGAGGACGTCTGCCAGGAAGTCTTCGAGGCCGTGTACAGCTGCTTGGACCGCTTCGAAGGCAAGTCGGATCTGGTGGTCTGGATCTACGGGATCACCCGGAACATCCTCAACAACCGGCTCCGGCGGCGCGGCGGCGTGCGGCTGATGTCGCTCGACGACGTCCCGCCCGAGGCCGCCCCGCTCGACCTCGGCCCCGAGCCCCTGGCTCAGGCGCGCCAGGTGCTGGGCCGGGTCCGGGAGGCCATCGAGCGGCTGCCCTGCGAGCAGCGGAAGATCCTCGAGCTGCGCCACGGCAAGCGGCTGAACATCCGCAAGATCGCGCAGCTGACCGGCCGGAGCGAAGACGCGGTGAAGTCCAGCCTGTACCGTGCGCGCCGCACTCTGGCGGCCCAGCTGCCCGGCAAGCAGCTCGCGCTGTAGCTCGCGCGTCCCGCACGCGCGACACCAACGCAGCCGAGTCTCCACCTTAGAAGCGTAGGGCTTCGGGGACGCGGGATGAGCGATCGGGACACACGAACCGTGCGGCCAGTGGATGCGCGCAGCGGTTCCCAGGCGCGCCACGGCGCGCGGTTCTGGGACGCGGTCGAACGCGAGATCGAGGCACTCGACGCGGGCGATCTCGCGCTGTTTCTCGCGGCGGATCACCTGCCCATCGAGCCGCGCGCCTCGTTCCGGCGCGGCCTGCGCGGGCACCTCCAGGCGCTCTGCCGCGCGCGCTGGTCGAACTGAACCCGCGCCGCTACCTCTTCGCGCCATGAGCTTCGCCAAGAAGCGGCTGCGGCCGCGGCTGCTCGCCGTGTACGCGCTCGCCGGCGCCGCGCTGTGGTTGTCGCGCCCGACGCCGCTGTCCATCGCGGCGGGGGCGCTTCCCATCGCGCTGGGCGAAGGGCTGCGCCTGTGGGCGACGGGCCACCTGCACAAGAACGATTCGCTCACGGTGACGGGACCCTACGCATATCTGCGTCACCCGCTCTACCTGGGGACGCTGCTCATCGGCATGGGCTTCCTCGTCATGGCGTGGAGTCCCGTCGCGCTGGCGGTCGCTGCGCTCTTCGGGCTGTTCTATTTCGGCTACTACATCTGGTACAAGGACCGCATCGAGAGCGCGCGGCTGGAGAGCTTGTACGGCGACGCGTACCGGCGCTTCGCCGCAGCGGTGCCGCGCCTGATCCCGCGCCTGCACGCGTACGTGCCGCTCGAAGCGGACCGCGCGAGCGAGCAGGCCTGGCGCTCGGTGCGCTTCGCCGACAACAACGAGACCGGCACGGCGGCTGCGGTAGCGGTCGGCGTGCTGTGCATGGTGGCGCGCTGGGGCCTCCTCTGACGCGCGCGGACCTGGCGGGTCCGCACGTCTCGGTACTCAACCTCGGCGGGCTCGCGAACCCCGACGTGCTGCGGGTGCGCCGCGACGGCGCGCCGCCGCTCGTGGTGAAGGACTGGAGCCGGCGCAGCGCGTTCGTCCGCGCACTCGTGGCGCCGCTGCTCGTGCGCCACGAGCTCGCCATGCTCGAGCGCGTCGCCGGCGTGCCCGGCGTGCCCAAGCCGGGCGGGCGCGTCGACCGGCTGGCGCTCGCGCTGGAATGGGTCGACGGGCGGCCGCTGCGCCGGCGCACCCACGGGGGCGCGCTGCCCGCCGCGTTCTTCGGCGCGCTCGAGGGAATCCTCGCCGCGCTCGCGCGGCGCGGCGTGGTGTACTTCGACCTGCGCAGCCCGTCGAACGTGCTCGTCACGCCGAGCGGCGCGCCCGTGCTCGTCGACCTGGGCTCCGCGTTCGCGCTGCCGCTGCCCGCCGCGCTGCGGCTCGCGCTCGAGCGGCGCGCGCTCGCGAAGCTGCGCGCGCGCTTCGAGCGGCGCGGAGCCGAGGCGCCGGTCCGCGCCGCGCCCGACGACGTGGGCCGCGACCTCAAGGTCGCGGGCACGCGCTTCCGCGTGCGCGAGCGCGAGGGCGCCGCCGACGCGCGGCCCGTCGTGCTCTTGCCCGGCGCAGGCTACTCCGCGCGCGCGCTCGAGCCGATCGCCGCCGAGCTGGCGAGCCGGGGCCGCCGCACGCTGTCCGTCGACCTGCCGGGCTTCGGGGGCTCGCGCCGGCGCGTCACGAGCCTCGCCCCCGCGCGGCTCGCCGAGCAGCTCGACGCCCTGCTCGCGGCGCTGCGCATCTCCTCCGCAGAGTTCTGCGCCGCCGGGCTCGGCGCGCTCGCCGCCGACGCGCTCGCCAGGCGCGCCCCGACGCGCGTCGCGAAGCTGGTCGCGATCGACGCCGACGACCCGCACGGCCGCAGCGCCGCCGTGCGCGACCCCGAGGCCCTCCGCGCCCACCTCGCCGCGCGCCTGCCCGACGCCGCCCGCGCCGAGCTCGCGAGCGCGCCCGCCGAGAACCTGGCTCTGGCGCTGCTCGTCGAACCGACACCGATCAGTGTACGATCGCTGAGCTGGGACGAAGCGTTGGCTCCGGGCGGCGTGGCGTCCGCGCTTTCGAAGCCGTGACTCAAGGCGCCGCGACGAGCGATTGCGCTGGATCCGGCTCGGCCACCGACGCCGCGCGGAGCTCCAGCCCGGGCGCCGTGCTGCCGCGCAGGGCGTCGCGCAGCACGGCTTGCAGCGCGCCGTCGCTGCACTCGTCGACCCGCACCATCGGGCGGCCCGAAGCGGGCCCCGCGTGGTCGGTGCCCGTGCGCGAGACGCGCACGTCGAGCTCGTCGGCGAAGGGCGGGCGCACGAAGCGCAGCGCGACGACCGCGCCGGCCTCGATGTGGCCGCGGTAGACCCACGTCGAGCGGAGTGGGTGCTCGTGGCCCGTCGCGAAGCTCGAGCGCGAGCGCATGCGCAGCTCGAGCCACTCGACCGGCCGTGTGCCGTCGTTCCGCACGAGCGCGCAAGCCTCGGCCTGGTCGGGGATGCCCTCGAAGTGCGTGCTGTACGCGCCGCGGTAGCGCGCCACGCGCACGGGCTCCGCCGCGCAGCCGGACAGGCACGCGAGCAGACCCGTGGCGATCGCGAGGGGGACGACGACACGCATGGAGGGGGACTCCGGCCGCTTTCTTCGACCCGCCCCGTGCGCGCCTTTACACGCCGCTGTGTAGGTGCGACGCCTGCGTCAGCGCGCGACGGCACCGCGCACGAGCGCCTCGCGCACGAGCTCGAGCCGGTCGTTCCCGAAGTACATGTCCGTGCCGCCGACGAACATGGTGGGCGAGCCGAAGCCGCCGCGCGCGATGAGCTCGTCGGTGTTGGCGCGCAGCCTGTCCTTGTACTCGGGCTTCGCGATCGCGGCGAAGTACTCGTCGCGGGGCAAGCCGACGCGCGCCACGATCTTCTCGAGCACGGCATCCTGCGAGATGTCCTCGAGGTCGCCCCAGTACGTCTCGAACACGGCGCGCGCGTACTCCGGCAGCACGCCGCGCTCGAGCGCGAAGAACGCGCCGCGCATCGCCTTCACGCTGTTCACGGGGAACACGGGCGGCTGGCCGATCTTCAGGCCGTAGTGGCGCGTCCAGTCGCGCAGGTCCTTCGCGTAGTAGCGCGCCTTCGCGGGCACGGGCTTCGCGCGCGATTCGTACACGCTCGGGTTCACGGCGTTGAACACGCCGCCCACGAGGATGGGGCGCCACTCGAGCTCGGCGTTCGCCTCGCGGCACACCGACTCGATCTTGTGGAACGCCAGGTACGTCCACGGGCTCGAGCAATCGAAGAAGAACTCCAGTCGGGCCACGAAAACCTCCCGCGAAGGCCGGCCCCGATTGTACGAAGAATGGCCGCGCGCCTGCTCGCGAAATCGCCGCTGAAATCGGGTAGAGTCCGGCGCCGAAACGGGAGGGCGTTTGGACGCCATTCGGCACGACATCATCCTGGTCGGCGGCGGCGGCGCGGGTCTCCGCGCGGCGATCGCGGCCGTCGAAGCGAATCCGAAGCTCAGCGTCGCATGCGTTTCGAAGCTGTATCCGATGCGCAGTCACACCGTGTCCGCGGAAGGCGGGGCCGCGGGCGCCGTGCGCGAGGACGACAGCCTGGACCTGCATGCCTATGACACGCTGAAGGGCAGCGACTACCTCGCGGACCAGGACGCCGTCGAGTACTTCGTCGAGCACGCGCCCAAGGAGCTCACGCAGCTCGAGCACTGGGGCTGTCCGTGGAGCCGGGAGAAGGACGGCCGCGTCGCCGTGCGCTTCTTCGGCGGCATGACCGTGAAGCGCACGTGGTACGCGACGGACAAGACCGGCTTCCACATGCTGCACACGCTCTTCCAGACCTCGATGAAGTACGACCGCATCGTGCGCTACGACGAGTACTTCGCCACGAAGATCCTCGTCGACAACGGCCGCGCGGTCGGCGTCGCTGCGTTCGACATCCGCACGGGCAAGATGCACGCGGTGCTCGGGCGCGCCGTCATCCTGTGCACGGGCGGCGCGGGCCGCATCTTCCCGTTCACGACGAACGCGGCCGTGAAGACGGGCGACGGCATGGCGCTCGCGTACCGCGCGGGTGTCGGCTTGAAGGACATGGAGTTCGTGCAGTACCACCCGACGGGCCTGCCGGGCACGGGCATCCTCATGACGGAGGCCTCGCGCGGCGAGGGCGGGTACCTCAAGAACAACAAGGGCGAGCGCTTCCTGATCGAGTACGACTACGGCGTCGGGAACAAGGCCGAGCTCGGCCCGCGCGACATGGTCTCGCGCGCGGAGATCCGCGAGTTCCAGGCGGGCCGCGGCTTCAAGGGCCCGTACGGCGAGTACGTGCACCTGGAGCTCATGCACCTGGGCGAGGAGAAGATCGACAAGCGGCTGCCGTTCGTGCGCGAGCTCGCGAAGAACTACGTCGGCGTCGATCCGGTCTGGTCGCCGATCCCCGTGCGGCCCGTCGTGCACTACATGATGGGCGGCGTCGACACGGACAAGCACGGCGCGACGGACCTGCCGGGCTTGTACGCCGCCGGCGAGTGCGCCTGCGTCTCGATCAACGGCGCGAACCGGCTCGGCTCGAACTCGCTCACCGAGTGCCTCGTGTTCGGCGCGCGCGCGGGCCAGGCGGCGGCGGAGTTCGCGGCCGGCTCGTCTGCGGGCGCCGAGAACGCGCCGCTCGAGCAGGCGCGCTCCGAAGAGGCGCGGCTCGACCGCCTGCGCGGCAAGCACGGCGGCGAGAAGATCGCGCAGATCCGCCGTGAGCTGAACCACGCGACCGAGAGCGGCTGCGGCGTGTTCCGCGAAGAGGATTCCATGAGCGCGGCGCTCGAGACCGTCACGCAGCTCAAGGGGCGCTTCGCGGACGTAGGACTCTCGGACAAGAGCGCGATCTTCAACACGGAAGTCGTGCAGGCGCTCGAGCTGGGCCACATGCTCGACGTGGCCGAGGCCGTGGTGCTGTCCGCCGTACACAGAAAAGAGTCGCGCGGCGCGCACACGCGCACCGACTATCCGACCCGAGACGACGCGCAGTGGTGGAAGCACTCGCTGGTGAAGTTCGCGCCCGACGGCCCTCGGCTGTCGTACAAGCCTGTGGTGAAGACGCGTTGGGAGCTCGAGGAGCGGAAGTACTGACATGCAGCTGCGCAAGGTGAAGTTCGAGGTGCTCCGCTTCCGCCCGGAGCAGGACGAGAAGCCGGTCTTCGAGAGCTACGACGTCGAGTGCATGGAGGACTGGGTCGTCCTCGACGCGCTGAACGCGATCAAGGACGACATCGACCCGACGCTCTCGCACCGCTGGTCGTGCCGGATGGGCGTGTGCGGCAGCTGCGGCATGCTGGTGAACGGCCGCCCCGTGCTCACGTGCGCCGCCTTCGTGCGCAACTACTCGGGCACCATCCGCGTCGAGCCGCTCTCGAACTTCCCGATCGTGCGCGACCTCGTCGTCGAGCTCGACGGCTTCGTCGAGAAGATCAAGAGCGTCAAGCCCTGGATCATCCGCAAGCTCGAGAAGGACGTCGCCGAAGGCGAGTATCGCCAGTCGCCCGAGCAGCTGGAGGAGTTCAAGCAGTTTTCGATGTGCATCAACTGCGCGCTGTGCTACGCGGCCTGCCCTGTGTTGGCGAACGAGCCCGAGTTCGTGGGTCCGGCCGCGATCGCGCTCGGCCACCGCTACAACCTGGACTCGCGCGACGAGGGCAACGCCGAGCGCTTCGCCGTGCTGGATTCTCACGACGGCGTGTACGCGTGCTCCTACGCAAATGAGTGTAGCCAGGTCTGCCCCAAGCACGTCGATCCGGCCATGGCGATCCAGCAGGCGAAGCTGACGGACTTCCTGCAGTGGTCGCACCTCTTGCCAAAGCGGAGCTTCACGTGAGCGCGCACGCCGCCGTACCCCAGAAGACGCGCACCGCGCCGGCGCGCGCGCCCGCGGGCTTCCCGTTCTCGTTCTACCGCTACCGCAACTACGTGGCGTTCGCGGCCACGAGCGTGTTCATGGCGATCGGCTGCGTCGGCCTGCTCGAAGGGCTGCACGCGCTCGGCAAGGGCCCCGAGGCGTGGAACGCCTGGCTCGCCGAGATGGCACGGCCCGGCGCGCTCGCGCTCTCGCTCGTGGTGCTGGCATTCACGCTGTACTTCGTGTTCCGCTTCGGCTGGGTCGGGCGCAAGATCGGCGCGGGGCGCGTCGGGCCCGTGCCGCGCCCGCCGCTGCCGCTGCCGGTGCTCGGCGTCGCGCCGCTCGGGGGCTTCGTGACGCTGTGGCTGATCCTGCTCGCGATCCTCGGCGGGGTGCTCCTGTGAAGCTCATCCACAAGCTCGAGCCGCTGTGGTGGATCCTGTTCGGCGCCGGCGGCTTCACCGCCTGCTTCTTCCTGCCCGCGCTCCTGCTCGGCGTGCTGATCCTCGCGCCGACCGGCGCGCTCGGCGACGGCCTGGCCTACGAGCGCGCGCACGCGCTGGCCTCGAGCTTCGTCGGCAAGGCGTTCCTCGGCGCCGTGCTGATCCTGATCCTGTGGCACTGCGCGCACCACCTGCGCCACCTGATGCTCGATCTGCTCGGCCACTCCGTCGCGGCGTTCGCCGCGTTCGCGAGCTACGGGCTCGCGCTCGCGGGCACGGTGGCGACGGTCGCGATCGTCGCCGCGCTCTAGCCGAGCTCGCGCAGGATCGCCGCGCGGTCGGCGTCGAGGTCCGGCGCCGCGGGACGCGTGTCGGACTCGCGCACGCCGTCGAGCTTGATCGGAAAGCCGGGCATCTCGAGCGGCCCGGCGATCGGGTCGTCGACCGATACGATCATGTTTCGCGCGCGCACCTGCGGATCCGCGAGCACCGCGGCCACGTCGTTGAGCGGCCCGCACGGCACGCCCGCGCGTTCGAGGCGCTCGAGCCAGTGGGCCGCGCCGCGCGCGCGCAGCCGTGTCTCGAGCTCGGCGCCGAGCGCGTCGACGTGCTCGACGCGCTCGCGCACGCCGCAGAAGCGCGCGTCGGCCACGAGCTCCGGCGCGCCGAGCACTTCGCACAGCTTGCGGAACTGCGGGTCGTGGCCGGCGGCGACGACGATCGGCTTGTCGCCCGTCTGGAACGCCGCGAACGGCGCGATCGACGGATGGCGCGCGCCGAGCGGGCCCGGCACCTGGCCCGTCGCCGCGTAGCGGGCGATCGCGTTCTCGAGGATCGCGACCTGCGCATCGAGCATCGCCACGTCGATGTGGCGCCCGAGCCCGGTGGCGTCGCGCTCGTGCAGCGCGGCGCAGACGCCGATGGCGCCGAACAGCCCGGCGGTGATGTCGCCGATGGACGTGCCGACGCGCGTCGGCGGCCCGCCGGGATGGCCCGTCAAGCTCATCACGCCGCCCATCGCCTGCACGACCATGTCGAACGCGGGCCGGTGCGCGTAGGGCCCCGTCTGTCCGAAGCCCGAGATCGAAGCGAGCACCAGCCGCGGCCAGCGCTCGTGGAGCTCGCGCCAGCCGTAGCCGTGCTTGGCGAGGACGCCGGGCCGGTAGTTTTCGGCGAGCACGTCGGCACGCGCGAGCAGCTTGTCGAAGATCGCGCGGTCGTCCGCATTCGCGAGGTCGAGCGCGATGCTCTCCTTGCCCCGGTTCAGCGACATGAAGTACGCCGACTTCCCGCGGATGTGCGGGCCGACCTCGCGGGCCTCGTCGCCGCCGCCGGGCCGCTCGACCTTGATGACGCGTGCGCCGAGCTCGGCCAGCACCAGCGTGCAGTACGGCCCGGCGAGCACGCGCGTCAGGTCGACGACGAGCACGCCGGCGAGCGGCCCGCGTCGGGACCCTGCTTCTTGGCTCATGCGGGCGGGCATCGTAGCATCCCCGCATGGCCGACTCGCACGAGCGCGCGCACGGCAAAGCGGCGGCGGGCCCCGGCGCGGTGCTGTCGACGCTCGGGCAGGTGCGCGAGATGGGCGTCGGTCGCGGGCTGCGCGTGCTCGCGCGGCTCAATCAGGTGGAGGGCTTCGACTGCCCGGGCTGCGCCTGGCCGGAAGCGCTGCCGCGCAAGCGCTTCGAGTTCTGCGAGAACGGCGCGAAGCACGTCGCACACGAGGCGACACTGAATCGTGTAGACCGCGACTTCTTCGCGCGCCACTCGTTGGACGAGCTGCGTGCGCAGAGCGACCTGTGGCTCGAGGCGCAGGGCCGGCTGGTCGAGCCCATGTGGCTCGCGTCGGGGGCGAGTCACTACGCGCCCATCTCGTGGGACGCCGCGTTCGCGCGCATCGCCCAGCATCTGCACGGCCTGGCCTCGCCCGACGAGGCGATCTTCTACACGTCGGGCCGCACGAGCAACGAGGCGGCCTTCCTCTGGCAACTCTTCGCGCGCGCGTTCGGCACGAACAACCTGCCCGACTGCTCGAACATGTGTCACGAGTCGAGCGGCACGGGCTTGTCGGAGGCGATCGGCGAAGGGAAGGGCACCGTCGGGCTCGACGACTTCGCGCGCTGCGACCTCATTCTGGTGCTGGGGCAGAACCCGGGCTCGAACCACCCGCGCATGCTCACCACTCTGCAGGCCGCGAAGCGCCGCGGCTGTGCGATCGTCAGCATCAACCCGCTGCGCGAGCGCGGGCTCGTCGCGTTCGCGAACCCGCAGGAGCCGCGGGGCCTGCTCGGCTTTGGCACGAAGCTCGCCGACCGCTTCGTGCAGGTGCGCGTCGGCGGCGACGTGGCGCTCTTGCAGGGCGTCGCGAAGGCGCTGCTCGAGCTCGACGACGCGCGGCCCGGCAGCGTGCTCGACCGCGCCTTTCTCGCCGAGCACACCGAGGGCTTCGCCGCGTGGCGCGCCGCGCTCGCGAAGCGCCCGTTCGAGGCGCTCGAGCGCGGCTCCGGCATCGCGCGCGCCGAGATGCGCGAGCTCGCCGAGCGGTACGCGCGCTCGCGCGCGGTGATCGCCTGCTGGGCCATGGGGCTCACCCAGCACGAGCACGGCGTCGCCAACGTGCGCGAGCTCGTGAACCTGCTTTTGCTGCGCGGAAATCTCGGCCGGCCCGGCGCGGGCCCGTGCCCCGTGCGCGGCCACAGCAACGTGCAGGGCGACCGCACGATGGGCATCTGGGAGCGCCCGACGGCGCAGTTCCTGGGCCGGCTGGGCGCCGAGTTCGGCTTCGCGCCGCCGGAGCGCCACGGCTTCGACACGGTCGGGGCGATCGAGGCGCTGTCCGCCGGCCGCGCCAAGGTGTTCGTCGCGCTGGGCGGCAACTTCGCCGTCGCCACGCCCGATACGCCGCACACCTGGCAAGCGCTCGCGCGCGCGGCGCTCACGGTGCAGGTGTCCACCACGCTCAACCGCTCGCACCTGGTGACCGGGCGCGAGGCGCTGATCCTGCCCGCGCTCGGCCGCACCGAGCGAGATACACATGACGGTGTAGATCGCTTCGTCACCGTCGAGGACTCGATGCGCTCGGTGCACCGCTCGCAGGGCCGGCTCGAGCCGGCGGGTCCCGAGCTCAAGAGCGAGCCCGAGATCGTGGCCGGGCTCGCGCGCGCCGCGCTCGGCGCTCGCCACGGCATCGCGTGGGAGGAGCTGGGCGCCGACTACGACAAGATCCGCGACCGCATCGCGCGCGTCGTGCCCGGCTTCGAAGACATGAACGCCCGCGTGCTGACGCAGGGCGGCTTCGTGCTGCCGAGCGCCGCGCATGCGCGCGCGTTCCGCACCGCGTCGGGCCGCGCGCACTTCGCGGTGCAGGAGCCGCCCGAGCTCGCGCTGCCCGCGGGTCGGCTCGTCATGATGACGATCCGCAGTCACGACCAGTACAACACCACGGTGTACTCGAACGACGACCGCTACCGCGGCGTGCACGGCGGCCGGCGCGTCGTCCTGCTGGCGCCGGAGGAGCTCGCGCGCGCGGGCCTGGCGGAGGGCGAGCTCGTCACGATCACGAGTCACTGGCACGGCGAGGAGCGCTCGCTCACCGGCTTCCGGGTGCGCGCCTACGACCTCCCGCCCGGCTGCGCCGCGACGTACTACCCCGAGGCGAACGCGCTCGTGCCCGTCGGCTCGTTCGCAGCCGGCAGCCGCACGCCCGCGTACAAGTCCGTGCCGATCTCGCTGCGTGCCGAGCGCCCGAACGCATGAGCGGCCTCGAGCTCGTGGTCGTGCTGTTGGTGGTGGCGGCGGGCCTCGCCGTGGTCGCCGACCGGCTCGGCGTGCCGTATCCGCTCCTGCTGGTGGCCGGCGGGCTCGCGCTCGCGTTCGTGCCCGGCCTGCCGCGCGTCGCGATCGAGCCGCAGCTCGTGCTCGTGATCTTCCTGCCGCCGCTCCTGTTCTCGGCCGCGTGGTTCACCTCGTGGCGCGACTTCGCGGCGAACCGGCGCTCGATCGCGCTGCTCGCGATCGGGCTGGTCGTGGTCACCACGACGGCCGTCGCCGCGGTCGCCCACCATTGGGTGGCCGACATGGCGTGGCCGACCGCGTTCGTGCTGGGCGCGATCGTCTCGCCGCCCGACGCCGTGGCCGCGACGGCGGTGCTGCAGCGGCTCAAGGTGCCGCGGCGCGTGGTCACGATCGTCGAGGGCGAGAGCCTGGTGAACGACGCGACGGGTCTCGTCGCGTACAAGCTCGCGCTCATGGCGGCGACGACGGGTGCCGTCAGCACTGCCTGGGCCGCGGAGCAGTTCGCGCTCGTCGCGGTGGGCGGCGTCGCGTTCGGGCTCGCCGTCGGCTGGGCCGTCGCGCAGATCCACCGCCGGCTCGACGACTTCCAGGTCGAGATCGCGATCACGATCCTGACGCCCTACGCCGTGTACATTCCCGCGGAACACTTGGGAGTGTCGGGCGTGCTCGCGACCGTGGCCGCGGGCGGCTACCTGGGCTGGCACAACCCGCAGCTGCTCTCGGCGCTGACGCGCTTCCGCGGGGTCGGCACGTGGAGCGTGCTCCTGCTCCTGTTCAACGGCCTCGTGTTCATCCTGATCGGGCTGCAGCTCGCGACCATTCGCGACATCGAAGTCGGTCCCGCGCTGCTCGGCGAAGCCGCTCTCGTGAGCGCCGCGGCGATCGCCGCGCGCCTCGTCTACGTGCCGCTCTCGAGCTATCTGCCGCGCTTCCTGTCGCCGCGGCTGCGCGCGCGCGACCCGTACCCGCCGTGGCGGGCCGTCGCCGTGGTCGCGTGGACGGGCATGCGGGGCATCGTCTCGCTCGCGCTCGCCCTCGCGCTGCCGTTCGTGCTTCCCGACGGCACGCCGTTCCCGCAGCGCGACGCCGTCATCGTGCTCTCCTTCGCGGTGATTTTCGCCACGCTCGTCGTGCAGGGTCTGAGCCTGCCGTGGCTGATCCGCGGGCTCGGCATCGAACGCGACGACAGCGACCTGCGCGAGGAGCGCGAGGCGCTGATCGAGGCGAGCCGCGCCGCGCTGGCGCGACTCGACGAGATCGACAACACCGTCGTGATCCACCCGCTCCTGCTCGAACGCGTGCGCGCCGGGTACGAGGAGCGGCTCGAGCGGCTGACCGCGGAAGTGCGCGACGACCCGGAGTGCCGCCTCACCGAAGGCGAGTCCGCCGCGTACCACCGGCTGCGCGCCGAGGCGCTGGCCGCCGAGCGGCGCGCCGCGGTGAACCTGCGCAACCAGGGCCGGCTCTCGGAGGACGTGCTGTCGCGCGTGCAGGAAGCGCTCGACCTCGAAGCGCTGCAGCCCGACCGCTAGCGCGCGTCCTTCGCCGCGCGTTCGAGCGCTTCGACGAGCGCCGCGGCGTCCCAGCCCCCGTCGTGGCGCACGCCGTTCACGAAGAAGGTCGGCGTGCCCGACACTCCGCTGCGTATCCCCGCGCGGAAGTCGCCCTTCACCCGCGCGAAGTACGTGTGCGCGCGCAGCGCGTCTTCGAGCGGGGGCGCGTCGGGGGCGACTTCGCGGCCCAGCGCGAGCACGCGCGGCTCCGACAGCCGCCGGCCGTTCTCGAACAAGCGGTCGTGCATCGGCCAGAAGGCGCCCTGCGCCGCGGCCCACTCGGCGGCCTCGGCCGCGCGCTGCGCGTTCGGGTGCACGTTCGTGAGCGGGAAGTGGCGGAACACGAAGCGCAGGCGGACGCCGAACGCGCGCTCGACCTCGGGCACGATGGCGAACGCCTCGCCGCACTGCGGGCACTCGAAGTCGCCATACTCGACGAGGCTGAGCGGCGCGCCGGCGTCACCGCGCACGTGGTCCTCGAGGCCGACCGGCACCGTGAGCGTGGGGGGGCGGTGGAAGACGTCGTCCGACATGCGCTCTGCCTGCGTTTAGCACGCGCTCGAGCCGGCAGCCCGAATGCCCTGGACTTTCGGCGCGGTCTCGCCGATATTGATAACCGTTCTCAAAAAGGACGCCGCCATGCCTCCCGCTGCCCCCCCCGCCGAGCTGCCGCTCCTGGCGCTCGCCGTCGGTGCGCGAGCGCGGATTGCCGAGCCGCCGCCCGGCTCGCCGATCCCGCGCCGGCTCGCGGACCTGGGCTTCGTGCCCGGCACCGAGCTGTGCGTCGTGCGCCGCGCGCCGTTCGGCGACCCGATCGAGCTCGAGCTGCGCGGCTACCGCTTGTGCCTGCGCGCAGCGCAGCTCGAATCGCTGCGTGTCGTGACCCGGCCCGAGGTCGCCGCGTGAGCGCCGCGCTGGAGCTCGCCGAGCGCGGCGCGCACGAGCGGCCCGTGCACGTGGCGCTGGTCGGCGCGCCGAACGCGGGCAAGACCACGCTGTTCAACGCGCTCACGGGCTCGAGCGCGAAGGTCGGCAACTACCCCGGCGTCACGGTCGAGCGCCGCGCCGGCACGCTGCGCAACGCCGCGCGCGCGGTGCGCGTGCTCGATCTGCCCGGCACGTACAGCGTGGTGGGCGAGACGCCCGATGAGCAGATCGTCGAGAAGGCGCTCACGGGCCGGCTGGCCGGCGAGCCGGAGCTCGACGGAATCGTCGCCGTGCTCGACGCCACCACCTTGCGCCGCGGGCTCGGCCTGTTCCGCGAGCTGGCGAAGACGGGGCGGCCGCTCGCGCTCGTGCTCACGATGATCGACGAGGTGCGCGCGCGCGGCGGAAAGCTCGAGCCCGCGAAGCTATCGACACTTCTCGGTGTACCCGTGCTCGGCGTGGTCGGCCACCGCGGCGTGGGGATGGACCCGCTGTTCCGGATCCTGCAGGCACCCGAGAGGTGGTCGCGCGTCGCGGCGCTGCCTGCGGCCGACGACGCAGTGGCGCGCTTCCAGTGGGTGGACGAGGTGTGCCGCAAGGCCGGCGCGGAAGACCTCGAGCCCGACACGCGCACCGACAAGATCGACCGCGTGCTGCTGCACCCGTTGCTCGGCGTGGCCGTGTTCGGGCTCGTCATGCTGTGCCTGTTCCAGAGCATCTTCTCGTGGGCCGTGCCGGCGATGAACGCGATCGACGGGTCGTTCGGCGAGCTGGCGCGCGCGTCGCGCGCGGTGCTGCCCGCGGGCTGGCTCACCGATCTGTGGACCGACGGCGTGCTGGCGGGCGTGGGCGCGGTACTCGTATTCCTGCCGCAGATCGCCATCCTGTTCACGTTCATCCACGTGCTGCAGGACGTCGGCTACATGGCGCGCGCGGCGTTCGTGGTGGACCGCGTGATGGGCTGGGTCGGCCTGCAGGGGCGCTCGTTCGTGCCGCTGCTCTCGTGCTACGCGTGCGCCGTGCCCGGGATCATGGCCGCGCGCACGATCCAGTCGCCGCGCGAGCGCCTGGCGACGATCCTGGTGGCGCCGTTCATGACGTGCTCGGCGCGCCTCCCGGTGTACACGCTGCTCATCGCGGCGTTCGTGCCGCACACGACACTTTTCGGTGTCGTCGGCGTGCAGGGGCTCGTGCTGTTCGGGCTGTACGGGCTGGGCGCGGCCACGGCGCTGGCGTCGGCCGCGCTGCTCGGCTCGACGCTCCTGCGCGGCAAGCCGTCGGTGTTCTACATGGAGCTGCCGCCGTACCGCTGGCCGACCGCGCGCATCCTGGCGCGCCAGGTGTGGCACAGCGCGCGCGCGTTCCTGAAGCGCGCGGGTACGATCATCCTGGCCACGTCGATCGTGCTGTGGGGCCTGCTCTCGTTCCCACGCGCCGCGCCCGACCCGGCGCGCACGCCCGCCGAGACCGCGCGCGCGAACCTGGAGGCGAGCGCCGCCGCGCGAATCGGCCACGCACTCGAGCCCGCGATCGCGCCGCTCGGCTTCGACTGGAAGATCGGCGTCGGCCTGGTCGCGAGCCTGGCGGCGCGCGAGGTCATCGTCGCGACGCTGGCGCAGACCTACGCGGTGGCGAGCAAGGACGACTTCGCCGGTCTGCGCGACGCGCTGCGCGCCGACGTGAACCCCGCCACCGGCAAGCCCGAGTTCGGCCTGCCCGCGGCGCTGGCGCTGTGCGTGTTCTTCGTGTTCGCGCTGCAGTGCACGTCGACGATGGCGGTGATGGCGCGCGAGACCGGCACCTGGCGCTGGCCCGCGCTCGCGTTCGGCTACATGCTCGCGCTGGCCTGGACCGCGAGCTTCGTCACCTACCAGGTCGCGAGCCGGGTCTGAGCAGGGCCCGGCGCGGCAGGGCCGCGCCACCTGCGCTTCGCTTGCGGGCCGCGCCTAGGACCCGAGCGCTGCGACACAGAATTGTGCTGCCGGGCCGGACTGGATCGGCGCGAGCGAGGGTGCGGCGATCGCGCGGCGGATGGCGCTGACCTGGCGGATGTCGCAGCCGCCGGTACGGCCGAGCACGCGGCAGCGCGTCTGCGCATCGGCGGAGAGCGGCGCGCCGGTCGGGTTCGCGAGGGCGGCGCGGTACGCCGCGACGTCGGTCGCGTCGACGTGGCCGTCGCCGGCGACGCTGCCGCACTGACAGGCGTCGCCGATCTTGTCGGGTGGGCTGCCGGGGCCCATGCCGCCGGTGTCGGCCTGGCTCGGGTTCGCGACGAGCGGACAGTTGTCGATCGCGTCCGGCACGCCGTCGCCGTCGGTGTCGGCGCCGGTGCGAATGTCTTCGAGCGCGGCGCGGGCGCCCGGG
>DATJZN010000005.1:0-98152 GCA_035499075.1 Myxococcota bacterium
GAGCGTGCGCTGCTGGGGGGCGACTGCCTGAACGTGGGCTGCGTGCCGTCCAAGACCCTGATCCGCTCCGCGCGCGCCGCGGCGGACGCCCGCGCGGCGACACCGCTCGGTGTTCGGGTGGGTGCGGTCGAGGTCGACTTCGCGGCGGTGATGGAGCGGGTGCGGCGCGTGCGCGCGGAGATCGCGCCGCACGACTCGGCCCAGCGCTACGCGGGGCTCGGCGTCGACGTGTTCCTCGGCCACGGCCGCTTCACGGGGCCCGATTCACTCGAAGTCGCCGGCGCGCGGCTGCGCTTCAAGCGCGCGGTCGTCGCGACGGGCGCTCGCGCGGCGCCGCCGGCGCTTCCCGGTCTCGCGGAAGCGGGCTTCCTCACGAACGAGACGGTGTTCTCGCTGGTCGAGCGGCCGGCGCGGCTCGCCGTGCTCGGCGCAGGGCCCGTGGGCTGCGAGCTCGCCCAGAGCTTCGCGCGGCTCGGCTCGCGCGTGACTCTGGTCGAGATCGCCGAGCAGGTGCTGATCCGCGAAGACCCCGAGGCCGCCGCGGTGATCCGCGCCGCGCTCGAGCGCGACGGCGTCGAGCTCTTGTTGGGCGCGAAGCTCGAGCGCGTGGAGCGCCGCGGCGGCGCCAAGCTGCTCCGGGTGGCGGGGCCGACGGGGGCGCGCGAGGTCGCCGTCGACGAGATCCTCGTCGGCGTCGGGCGCGCGCCGAACGTCGAGGGCCTCGGCCTGGAAGCCGCCGGCATCGCCTTCGACCCCGCGCGCGGCGTCGGCGTCGACGAGCGGCTGCGCACCTCGAACCCGCGCGTGTTCGCCGCGGGCGACGTGTGTCTCGCTGCGAAGTTCACGCACGCGGCCGATGCGTCGGCGAAGCTCGTCGTGCGCAACGCGTTCTTCTTCGGGCGCGGGCGCGCCGCCGGGCTCGTGATGCCGTGGTGCACGTACACCGACCCCGAGCTCGCACACGTGGGCATCACGCTGCGCGAAGCGGGGGAGCGCGGCGTCGCGCTCGACACGTTCCAGGCCCCGCTCGCCGGGAACGACCGCGCTCACGCCGACGGCGACGCCGCGGGCTTCCTCAAGGTGCACGTCGCGAAGGGCACGGACCGCATCCGTGGCGCCACGCTCGTGGCGCGCCACGCGGGCGAGGGCATCGCGCCGCTCGCCACGGCGATCGCCGGCGGAGTCGGCCTCGGCAAGCTCGTCGACGTGATCCTGCCGTACCCCACCCAGACGGAGCTCTTGAAGACCGTCGCCGGGGCCTACACCAGAACGCGTCTCACGCCGCTCGCTGCGCGCGTGTTGCGCACGCTCATCCGGCTGCGGCGCTAGTCGGCCTTCACCTGGCGCGCCGCCAGGATCGCGCGCACGAGCGCGTCGGGCAGGGGCTCGTGCGCTTCCTCGCTCACGAGCTCACCCAGCTTCTGGGTCTTGCGGTAGCTCTCCAGGAACGTGAGGCAGGTCTGGCAGAGCTCGAGGTGGCCTTCGAACACGCGCTGCTGCGCCGGCGGGAGCTCGCCATTCAAGTAATCCATCAAGAAGTCGGTGCATTCCCGGCAGTTCACACGGTTCCTCGCGAGCGCATGAAGGGGTCCAGGAGCGTGCGCAGCGCCAGGCGCGCGCGGTGCAAACGGATCTTCGCTGCGTTGGGAGTCACCCCGAGCACCTCGGCCGTCTCCTTGGTGTCGAGGCCTTCGATGTCGCGCAGCATGAGCACGGTTCGGTAGTCGGCCGGGAGCCTGTCGATCTGTTCCCGGACGAGCGTGCGCGTCTCCTGGCGCTCCAGCGCGGACAGCGGCGCGGGGTCGCGCCATTCCGCGGGCTCGTCCACGTGGTGGCCGTCCTCGAAGAAGCGCGGCAGGAGCTCTTCGATCGAGACTTCCGGCCGGCGCGCGCGCGTGCGCAGCTTCATGAGCGCAGCGTTGACCACGATTCTGTGTAGCCACGTCGAGAGGCGCGCCCCGCCTTCGAAGCTGGCGATCGCGCGGAACGCCGACACGAAGGCTTCCTGCACGGCGTCGGCGGCGTCGTCGTCGGAGCGCAGCAGCCGGCGCGCCACGGCGAACATGCGCCCGCCCTGCGTGCGCACCAGCTCCGCGTACGCGGCGTCGTCGCCCGCGCGCAGGCGCGCGACCAGCGCGGCCTCGCTGTCGGCGGCGTCCGTGGTGTCTCGCTCGCTCACGTCTGAACCGTACCACACGTTCGGCGCATCAACTTCGCGCAACGGCCCTCCGATAGCGACCCCGGCCGTGACGGAATTCCGCAGCAAGGACACCTGGACGATCTTCCGGATCATGGCGGAGTTCGTCGAGGGCTTCGAAACCCTCCAGCCGATCTTTCCCGCCGTGTCCGTCTTCGGCGGCGCACGCGTGCCGCGCGACAGCCCGATCTACGCAATGGGTCGCGAGATCGGACGCTGCCTCGGCCGCGAAGGTTTCGCGGTGATCACGGGCGGCGGCCCGGGCGCCATGGAGGCCGCCAACCGCGGCGCGCACGAAGTGGAAGCGCCGTCCGTCGGTCTCAACATCAAGCTGCCCTTCGAGCAGCACGACAACGGCTACGCCGACACCGTGCTCCAGTTCGACTACTTCTTCGCGCGCAAGGTCATGTTCGTGAAGTACGCCTGCGCGTTCGTCATGCTGCCCGGCGGCTTCGGCACGCTCGACGAGCTGTTCGAGTGCCTGACCCTGAAGCAGACCGGCAAGTCGCGCGATACGCCGATCATCCTCGTCGGCAGCGAGTTCTGGTCGGGGATGATCTCGTGGCTCGAGTCGCAGGTCATCAAGGAAGGGCTCATCGCCTCGAAGGACATGAGGCTCTTCACGGTCGTCGACACCGCGGCGGACGTGTGCCGGCTGGTGCGCGAAGGCTGGGCGCGCCGGCGCAACGACTTGCCGGCGCACGACGACCCCGAGTAGCGGGCTAGGGCGCGGGGAACTCGCGCAGGCAGCTGCGGCACTGCGCGCGCGCGGCCGACACCGAGAGCACGGCGCCGCACTCGCAGCGGCCTTCGAGCCGGCGCGCCCGCGCTTCGAGCTCGTGCCACGACTCGCCCCCGCTCTCGATGCGGAAGTGCTGCCCCTCGCGCACGACGACCGCGCCCGAGACGAGCAGGCGGTCGACGTCCGTCTCGGCGTCGTGCAGCAGGGTGTCGCTCACGAGCTGGGCGGCGCGGCGGGGGAGCCAGCGGAAGTGCATGCGCGCGGCTGGAGCAAGGCCCGTGCCCGGGCGCCGCGTCCGGCGCGAGGCTCGGCGGCCCCTGCGCGCCTCGGGGTGGCCCAAAATGGGTAAGTCGTTTCCGCTAGCGCAGCGTGAACACGAGGTGCGTCTGGCCGATCTCGATCTCGTCGCCGTGCGCCAGCTCGTGCGTGCGCACGCGCTTCCCGTTCACGCGGATGCCGTTCGTGCTCTGCAGGTCCTCGATCGTCGCGTCCTCGCCGTCGCACAACACCACCGCGTGTTCGCGGCTCATGCTGTCGTCGGGGATCTGCAAGCCGCACGTGGGCGCGCGCCCGATCAGCGTCTCGGCCGCCGTGATCTCGAAGACCTCGTCCGGCTGGCCGGCCATGCGCACGATGAGCGCGGGCTTCCCCATCGCGCTCGGCATCGGCAGTGGCGCTGCCTGCCTTGATCGGCTCGGCCCGGCTACAGGCGCCGGTGTCGCAACGAGGGCAGGCGGCGGCGGACGTCGGCCTGGCGCGCGAAGTCGAGCTCGGCGAGTGCGACGCCTTCGCCGTCGGGGGCGGTGCAGAGCACCGTGCCCCAGGGATCGGCGACGAGCGAGCGGCCGTACGTGCGCCGCGTCGGGCCGTTCTCGCCGAACTGCGCCGAGGCGATCACGAAGCACTGGTTCTCGATCGCGCGCGCGCGCAGGAGCACCTCCCAGTGGTCCCGGCCCGTCGGCACCGTGAAGGCGGAGGGCACGAGCAGCACTTGCGCGCCGCGCTCGGCGAGCGCGCGGTACAGCTCGGGGAAGCGCACGTCGTAGCAGACCGACAGCCCGAGCGTGCACGAGTCGAGCTTCGCCACGACGATCTCGCCGCCCGGCGCGACGCGCGACGACTCGCGATGCATCGCGCCCGCGAGCTCGACGTCGAACAAGTGGATCTTGCGGTAGACGCCGAGCAGCTCGCCCGAGGCGCTCCACACGGTCGACGTGTTGTACACGCGCGCGTCGCCGGGGATGCGCTCGGGGAACGTGCCGCCCGCGAGCACGATGCGGTGCTCGGCGGCGAGCTCGGCCAGAAAGCGCGGCACGCGGCCGTCGGGCAGCACCTGCGCGTGCGGGTTCTCGGCGGGCGCGCCTTCCTCGCGCATGACCGGGAAGTTCTCGGGCAGAGCCACGAGCTCGGCGCCGCGCGCCGCGGCCTCGCCCACCAGCTCGGCCGCGCGGGCCAGGTTGTGGTCCAGGTCGGCGGTCGAGGTCATCTGCACGACGGCGGCGATCATGCCGACAGGATAGCGCCGCGCGCCGCCGGGCTTCAGCGGAACTCGGCCGGATTGATCTGGTTGCGGCGCATCACGTCGTAGAAGTCCTTGCGGTCCTTCTTCGCGATGCGCGCCGCGCGGCTGATGTTGCCTTTGCAGAGGCGCAGCACGCGCGCCACGTAGTCGCGCTCGAAGCGGCGCTTGGCCTCGCGGAACGAGGGCACGTCGTCGCCGGATTCCGGCCCGAGCATGAGGTCGTCCGCGGCGATCTCCTCGCCGCGCGCGAGCCGCAGCGACGAGCGGATCTGCTCGCGCAGCTCGCGCTCGTTGCCGGGCCACGCGTGGTCGCGCAGGCGCTCCAGCGCGTCGCGCGTGAAGCCGCGCACGCGCGAGGGACGCCCGGATTCGCGCTCGAGCTCCTCCCGCGCGGAGGCCAGCGCCTGCGCGGCGATCGCGGGGATGTCTTCGCGCCGCTCGCGCAGCGGCGCGAGCTGGATCTCGAGCAGGCGCAGTCGCTCGGCGAGCTCGGGGTAGAGGCGGCCCGACTGCACGAGCGCGGCGATGGGCTCCGAGCCCGCGCCGATCACCCGACACTCGAGTGCGTAGGGCGTGCTGCCCCCGATCCGGCGGAAGCGGCCGTCGCCCAGCGCGCCCGCGAGCGTCTGCTGCAGCTCCTTCGGCAGCGCTTCGACGTGGTCGATGAGGACCGTCCCACGTCCGACGCGCTCGAACGCGCCGGCGGATTCGCCCGGCAGCGACGCGATCGCGGCGCGCTCGTTGCCGAACAGCTCGCGCCCGACGAGTGTCTCGGGGACGAGCGCGGCGTCGAGCGCGAAGAAGCCGCCCTGCGCCCACTCACTGGCCTGATGAATCAGGCGCGCGACGAGCTCCTTGTCGGTGCCCGCCTCGCCCGAGACGTGCAGGTGGAAGCGGCCGCGCCCGGCGACGGCGATCTGTTCGATCGTGCGCTGCGCCGAGCGGCTCGCGCCGACCAGCCGATCGCTGCGCCGGCGACCCGGCGTCGTGCCCGCAGGAACTGGACCCGCCCCGGCGACGTTGCCCGTCACATCCGCCACGGTGACCGTTCCAGACATGCAACCCCCCTCGTGCGCAAGAAGTTGACCAAGGTGTCACGGCTGTCAAGGAATTTAACAGTCACGTCACCGCCGGTTCGGCCGCTTTCGCGCGCGTGATACCTTCGGCCGGCGATGGCCGAAGTGAGGCTCCTGCCCAACGAGCTCGTCAACCAGATCGCCGCGGGCGAGGTGGTCGAGCGCCCGGCGTCGGTCGTGAAGGAGCTGGTCGAGAACTCGCTGGACGCCGGGGCGACACAGATTCGCGTCGCCATCCGCGGCGGCGGGCTGGACGAGATCGCGGTGCAGGACGACGGCTGCGGCATGGCGCGCGGCGACGCGGAGCGGGCGTTCCTGCGCCACGCCACCAGCAAGATCCGGGAAGCGCGCGACCTGGAGCGCATCGGCACGCTCGGCTTCCGGGGCGAGGCGCTGCCGAGCATCGCTTCGGTCGCGCGCGTGCGCATGTGCACGCGCCGGCAGGGCGAAGCGCTGGGCACGGAGCTGGTGGGGGAGGGTGCCGGAATCGCTCGGGTCGGCGCCGTGGCGTGCGCCGAGGGCACGTCTCTCGAGGTCGCCGAGCTGTTCGGTCAGGTGCCGGCACGGCGCAAGTTCCTGAAGAGCGCCGCGACCGAGGCGAGTCACGTCGCCCGCTGGCTCGAGCGCATGGCGCTGGTCCGACCCGACGTCCGTTTCGAGCTCGAGCGCGACGGCAAGCGCGCGTTCCTGTTCCTGCCGACGGCCGACCCGCGCGAGCGGGTGATCGCGGTGCTGTCGCCCAACCCGGGCGCGGCGCTGCTGCCCCTCGACGCCGCCCAGCCGGGCCTGGCCGTGCGCGGCTTCGCGAGCCCCACGCACGTCTTCCGCGCGGGGCCCAGCGACCTGCACCTGTACGTGAACGGCCGGCCCGTGCGCGACCGGCTGCTGCAGTTCGCCGTGCGCGATGCCTACCGCGACGCGCTGCCGCCCGGCCGCTACCCGGTCGCCGTCGTGTTCCTGCAGGTCGACCCGGAGCTCGTCGACGTGAACGTGCACCCGGCGAAGTGGGAGGTGCGCTTCCGCGACCCGCGCGCGGTGTCGGACCTGCTGCGCCGCGCGATCGGCGCCGCCGTGCGCGGCGGCTCGCGGACGGCGCCCGCACCGAGCCCGGTGTTCGCGAGCGCGCCGCGCACCGCCGCGCCCGACGCCGCGGACTTCCCACTCGCGCGCGGCTTCTTCGGCGGCGGGCTCGCGGCCGAGCAGCCGAGTGAGCCGTACGCGGCGGCGCCCGCGCCGTTCGCGTTCTCCAAGCTGCGCTATCTGGGCCAGGCGCTCGGTCTCTATCTGGTGCTCGAGCACGAGCGCGGGCTCGTCCTGCTCGACCAGCACGCCGCGCACGAGCGCGTGCTGTTCGAGCAGCTGCGCCGCGCGCTGCTCGAGGGAACGCTCGCGCGCCAGGAGCTGCTCTTGCCGCTCGAGCTCGAGCTCGCGCGCGCCGACGCGGAGACGCTCGCCGCGCACGCCGAGCTCCTCGCGCGCGCGGGGATCGAGCTCGAGCTCGGCGCGCCGAAGCTCGCGGGCGGCGTCGCCGCGCGGCTGCGCGCGTTGCCCGCGCTCGTCGCCGAGCGCGCCGGCACGCGCTGGGACGAGCTCCTGCGCGAGACCGCGGCGCTCCTGCGCGAGCCGTCGGAGGGCGAGGCGCGCGAAGGGCTCGAGCGCGCGCTGCACGACCTGCTGGCCACCGCGGCGTGCCACGCGGCCGTGCGCAAGGGCGACCGACTCGACCCGCGCGCGGTCGCGGCGCTGCTCGCGGCGCTCGACGAGGAGATCTGGTTCGCGAACTGCCCGCACGGACGGCCGCTCGCGCTGTCGCTGGGCGAAGACGAGCTCGAGCGGCGCTTCCTGCGGCGCGGATGAGCGCGGCGCGGCCGCGCGTGCTCGCGCTCGTCGGGCCGACGGGCACGGGCAAGACCGAGCTCGCCTGCGAGATCGCGCGGCGCAGCGGCGCCGAGATCGTGAGCGCGGACTCGATGCAGGTCTACCGCGGCATGGACGTCGGCACGGCGAAGCCGAGCGCCGCGCTCCGCGCCGAGGTGCCGCACCACGCGCTCGACCTGGTCGCGCCCGACGAGCCGATGTCGGCCGGCACGTGGGCGGCCGTCGCCCGAGCCGCGGCCGCCGACGTCGCCGCGCGCGGCCGGCCGGTGCTGCTCGTCGGCGGCACGGGCCTCTACGCGCGCGCGTTCGCGGGCGGGCTCATCACGGGCGCGGAGTCGCACCCCGCGCTGCGCGCGGAGCTCGAGGCGCTCTCCGACGCGGCGCTGCGCAGCGAGCTCGCGCGCGCCGATCCCGCGGCGGCTGCGCGCATCCCGCCGCGCGACCGCGTGCGCGCGGTGCGCGCGCTCGAGGCGCTGCGCCTCGCCGCTCGCCCGATCTCGGAGCAGCACGCGCAGCACCGCTTCGCCGATCGCCCGTTCGACGTGCGCTGGCTCGGCCTCGCGCTCGACCGCGAGCGGCTCGCCGAGCGCCTGCGCGCGCGCACCGAGCGCATGTTCGAGCTCGGCCTCGTCGCCGAGGTCGCGGGCCTGCGCGCCCAGGGCTACGGACCGGAGCTGCGCGCCATGCGCGCGATCGGCTACCGCGAGGTGCACGCAGTCCTGGCGGGCGAGCTCGCCGAAGCCGAGGCGCGCGAGCGGATCTTCATCGCGACGCGGCGCTACGCGAAGCGCCAGCGCACCTGGTTCCGCGCGGAGCGCGAGCTCGAGTGGGTGGACGCCTCGGCGCCCGAATCGGTGGTCGCGCGCGCGCTGGCCGAGCTCAGCCGTCGTTGATCGTGTTGTAGGACGTGCCGAAGCGGACCGGGCAGGGCCCGAAATCGTCGTTGTAGAGCGCCCAGGCGTCCTGCTGCGAGCGGAACAGCGGCGGCTGCGCGCCTTCGCGGAACAGCGTGACCATGCCCATGGGAATCTCCATGAGCGCGGAGATCTCGCGGAAGATGGTCCCGCCCGTCTGCAGGCCCAGGAGCAGGAAGTAGCCCGGCACCACGCCGACGGCCTTCAGCTCCCACGGGTCGTCGATCTCGCGCAGCCCGTAGTACTCGTCCTTGCCGGCGATGAAGGGCGCGAGCGCGATGTCGGCCGGCGCCAGGACCAGGTTGCTCGCGCCGCGGCAGAGCTGCGACGCATCGGCCCGCGCCGGGGTCGGCGCGAAGCCGAGCGCTCCCACGAGAGCCAGAGCCAACACCAGGACGCGCACGGACCTTGCCTGCATCTCCCCGACCTCCCCAATCTCGGCAGCAGCCTGCAGCCCCCGAACGTGGTGCGCCGAGCGTCGAGTCGCGGCGAGCCTCGCCTAAAACCGCTAGCAGTGTCAACCACGGACTGTCCGAGACCCCTGGGAGTGGCGCCGCAGTGACCCGAAGTGACAGCCCGACGCTCCCGCTGGTGGCGATCGTCGGGCGCGCGAACGTCGGCAAGTCGACGTTGTTCAACCGCCTCCTGCGCGAGGGGCGGGCGCTGGTCGAGGACCGGCCGGGGGTGACCCGCGACCGCGTCGCCGTCATGACCGAGATCGAAGGCCGGCCCGTCTGGCTGGTCGACACGGGCGGGCTCGACCCCGACGCCGAGGCGGGCATCCCGGCCGCCATCCGCCGGCAGGTGCGGCTGGTCGTGCAGAACGCGGCCGTGGTGGCCTTCGTCGTCGACGCGCGCGCCGGGCTGCTGCCGCTCGACCAGCAGATCGGCGAGCTCTTGCGCAAGGGCGGCGCGCCGGTGGTCGTGGTGGCCAACAAGGCCGACACGCCGGCGATCGAGGCGGGCATCGGCGAGTTCCACGCGCTCGGTCTCGGCGAGGTGGTGCCGACCTGCGCCGCGCACGCGCGCGGCATCCCGGACCTCGAGCTCGCACTCGCGGAACACCTGCCGCCGCCGGGGCCGCGCGAGTCGGCCGCGAAGCGCAGCGGGCCGCCGCGCTTCGCCATCGTCGGCCGGCCGAACGTGGGGAAGTCGTCGCTCTTGAACGCGCTGCTCGGCGAGGAGCGGAACATCGTTGCGGACGAGCCGGGCACGACGCGCGACTCCACCGACTCGAGCGTGTCGGTCGGCGGGCGCGAGGTGATCCTCGTCGACACCGCCGGCCTGCGGCGCAGCGGCAGGCGCTCCGATCGGCTCGAGCGCGGCAGCGCGCTCATGGCGCTGCGCGCACTCGAGCGCGCCGACGTGGCGCTGCTCGTGCTCGACGCGGAGGTGGGCGTCGGCGAGCAGGACGCCAAGCTGGCGCGGCTCGCGCTCGACCGCGGGCGGCCGCTCGTGCTCGTGCTGAACAAGTGGGACCGCATCGCGGGTACGCCGCGCGCGACCGAAGTGGCACGCCAGCTCGAGCGGCGGCTCGCGTTCGTGCCCGAGCCCGTGGTGCTGCACACGAGCGCGACCACGGGCGCGGGGCTGGAGCGCGTGCTGCCCGAAGCGCTCGAGCTCTTCGCGGCGCAGGACCTCGAGGTGCCGACCGCCGAGCTGAACCGCGCGCTCGAGGACGCCATCGCGCGCAACACGCCGCCTCTGCGGGGCAAGCGGCGGGCGCGCTTCTTCTACGCGACCCAGGTATCGGCGCACCCGTTCACCGTGCTCGTGTTCATGAACGACCCCACGCTCATCGCGCGGAACTATCACCGCTACCTCGAGTCGTTCATGCGCAAGCGCTTCGGGATCCGCTCCGCGCCGGTGCGCGTGCGGCTGCGCGGGCGCCGCGACGAACCGGACGCCGAAAATCCCGCCGGATCCGAGGGCAAAACTCGCTAAGATCCCGCGCGCCATGTCCACGCCCCGGCCGCACGGCGATACACAGACCCCCCTCGAGGGCTTCGAAGCACGCCTCCAGGACGCGTTCGCCTGGGCGAACGAGCACGGGCGCGAGATCACGGCCGGGCTCCTGATCGCGCTGCTCGTGGGCGCGATTGCCGCGGGCGTCTTCGAGTGGCGCAGCCAGCGCCGCGAGGCCGCCGAGACGGAGTTCGCCGAGATCGGCACACGCTTCGCGTCCGCCATGGGCTCGACCGCCGACGATTACTACGTGCAGGAGCCCGCCAACGCCGAGCAGGCGAAGAAGGCGCGCGAGGCGGCGCTGGCCGAGTTCGATGCGTTCGCGGCGCAGCACGCCGGCACGCCGCTGGCCGCGCTCGCGGGCATCAAGGCCGCCGAGCTCGAAGTGGATCTGGGCCAGCTCGACGCCGCCGACACGCGGCTGCAGAAGCTGGCCGAGTCGCTCGACCCGAACGACCCGCGGCGCGCGATCGCGCTGCGCCTGCGCGGCTACGCGCTCGATCAGAAGGGCCAGACGCTGGCGGCCGGCGAAGCCTACGAGGCCGCCGCCCGGGTCGAGAGCTACGCCGCGCGCGCGCTGGTGTGGATCTCCGCCGGCGATGCCTACGCGCGCGCCAACGAGCCGGCGCGAGCGATCGCGAGCTACCGCGAAGCGATCGCCGAGTCGCCGGACCTCGCGCAAGGTGCTCGGCTGGTCGACCGCATGGCGATCCAGCAAGCGAAGCTCGATGCCGCGGCGCCGCCCGCGCTGGCGGCTCCCGCGGCGACCGAAGCTGCGCCGCCCGCGAAGTAGAGCTCGAGCCCGGGGGCGCTTCTGGGTCGCCCTGCGCTTCGGACTCAACTTCCGATAAGGAGCATTCTGTTAAATCGGTAAGGGTCGAAAGAGCCGCGGCCACGCCGGCGCTCGCTCCTCTGCTCAGAGCGGCGCGACGTTTCAGCGTGCCGCTGGTGATGCCCAGGAGCTCGTGATGCCCAGGAGCTCGGAGCGAGAAGCTCTTCCGCGGCGTCAATCTTCACGGCTGCGTCACCCGAGTGCGCGCGCCCGCTTGCTCTTGTCGCCCCCCGTGATATACCCCCCGCCTCGAAGGAGCCCTCCGCCGATGGATGCTGCCCGCAAGACGAAGCTCGGCCAGAAGTGGGTCTGCTACTCGTGCCAGGCGAAGTTCTACGACCTGCAGAAGCCCGACCCGCGCTGCCCGAAGTGCGGCGCCGACCAGCGCCAGAGCCCGGCGTTCGAGAAGCCCAAGCGCACGCGCGCGAAGAAGGCGACGCCCGCCCCGGCGCCGAAGAAGCCCGCGAAGGCCGCCCCGCCGCCTCCGCTCGAAGAGGCGGAAGACCTCGACACGCCGATCGACCCCGAGGATCTCGAGTTCGAGGACATCGAGCTCGACGAGCCCGCCGGGGGCGCCGCCGCCGTGCCCGAGCCCGCCGAAGTCGAGGAGCCCGAAGAGGACTCCCCCGCGGACGACGACGACGACTGACCGTCAGAAGGTCAGCAGGCGCTGCTTGAAGACGTAGCTCGGGTCGTCGAGATGTCGGTCGCGGATCGACTTCTCGAACATGAGCTTCTTGAGCTCGGCCTCGTACTCCATGACCTCGCCGCGCTGCTCCTTCCAGCGCTCGTTCTGGCGCTGGAAGCCGGCGAAGGCTTGGGCCTTGCCCTCGACGTCGCTGTCGCCCTGGCGGTCGATCGCGCTCGCGCCGGTCGGCTCCGCGGCGACCCGCTTCTTGGCGCGGTCGATCTGGGCCTGGTAGGCCTGGATCATCTTGGTCAGGTCGGGCGTGGAGATGCCCGCGTAGGGCCGCGGCAGGTGCGCGTCGGCGTCGAGGCCGGCGTTCCGCTGATAGTTCGCCACCGCGCCGATCGCGACCGCGACGACGAGCACGACGAGGAGCAGCAGGAGCTTTCCCATCCCCGGGCTATCGGCCCGCGGACACCCGGCGTTGAGCGTCGGCAGCGGCGGGCGCGTGCACGGGCGCCACGGCGTCGCCGTACAAGAGCTGGTACATGCGGTACGAGCGCAGCACGCGGCGCAGGTAGCGGCGCGTCTCGCCGTACGTGACGGACTCGACGAACACGTCGGGCCGCGAGTCGGCGTTCTTCTCCAGCCAGCGCCCCACGGCCTCGGGCCCCGCGTTGTACGACGCGATCGCCAGCGGGCGCGAGCCGTCCCACTTCTCGACGAGCGAGCGCAGGTAGTACGTGCCGATGCGGATGTTCGTGCCGGGGTCGTAGAGGCGCTCTGCGACGAAGCCCGTGAGGCCGAGCTCGCCGGCCACGCGGCCGGCGGTCGGCGGGATGAGCTGCATCAGCCCGAGGGCGCCCGCGGGCGAGCTGACCTCGGGCCGGTACGCGCTCTCCTCGCGCATGATCGCCCACACGAGCGCCGGGTCGAAGTTGAACTCGTGCGTCGCGCCCGAGACCCAGTCGGGGAACGCGCGCGGCCACGCGAGCTCCCATGCCTCGCGCCACACCGGGTCGATGCCCTGCTCGAGGCTCGGCCCGAAGCCGTCGTCGATCACCTGCAGCGCGCGGTACGAGTCACCGGTGCGGTGCAGGAAGCGCGCGGCCGAGACGCGCGCGTCGCGCGACAGGTGCGGATCGTCGGCGAAGCTCTCGATCTCGTCGGCGGCGAGCTCGGGGAAGCCGCCGTCGAGGAACAGCCGCGTGCGCCGCAGCGCGGGGGCCTCGGGATCCGCGACGCGCGGGCCGACGAACGGGCGCTCGAACGCCGGCGCGCCCACGCGGTCGGACGCGAGCATGCCGTAGTACGAGAGCGGCACTTCGCCCGCGAGCTGCGCGAGCTGCGACTCGCCTTCGGCCTTCTCGAGCTCGTCCCCGGTGTCCACGCGCGCGACCGCGCGCCAGTAGCGCGCGCGCTGCACCTCGACGTCGTCGCTCTGGCCGACGGCGAGCTTGTCCAGGCGCGGCACCGCGGCCGCAGAGGCGCCCGCGCGCAGGTCGTCCCACGCGAGCGACCAGCGCGCCTGCGCGGCGAGGTTCGGCTCGGCGGTCTGGCGCTCGACCTGGTGGAGCTGCGCGCGGGCGCGCGCGGGCTCCTTGTCCTCGAGGATCGACGCGAGCAGCGCGCGCACGCGCGCGCGCAACAGGTCGTCCTTCGTGCGCGTGAGCTTCTCGAGCTGCGCGACGGCGGGGTCGCGCGCGCCGCTCCGCGCCAGCGCGCGCGCTTCCTGGAAGCGCACCTCCAGGTCCTTCGGGTCGCGCGCGCCGAGCGCGTGGAACGCGGCCGCCGCGTCGCCGTAGCGCCGCGCGAGGAACAGGCACTCGGCGCGCGAGCGCTCCAGGTTCGCTCGCGGAGCGGGCGCCGCATCGGCGGCGTCGGGCGCGAGCAGCGCGTCGTAGAGCGGCAGCGCGGCGTCGCAGCGGAAGGCGACGCGCAGGCGGTCGGCGCGCGCGAGCAGCACGGCGGGCCCGAGCGGCGTGCCCGCGGCGCTGGCGAGCGCGCGTCCGCGCGCGAACGCCGTGTCGGCGGCGCCGCTGGCCGGGTAGCTCTGCCACAGTTTGGTGTAGAGCTCGAGCGCCTCGGCGGGGCGGCCGTGCGATTCGTAGGCCTGCGCGAGCTCGAGCTCGAGGCGCGCCGCAGCCTCGCCCGAGCGCGTGGCGTCGGACGCGGCGCGCTGGGCTTCGCGCGCGGGCTCGAGCTCGCCGCGCTCCAGGTAGATGCGCGCGAGCTCGCCGTACAGGTGCGCGCGGACCTCCGCGGCGGGGATCTTGCCCGCCGCGGCCTCGGCCGTGTGCGCCGCGCCGTCCAGGTCGCCGCTCGAATGGAGGAGCCGCGCGCGCACGAGCCCGAGCGGGCCGGCCAGATCGCCCTCTTCCAGCTTGCCCAGCTTCTTCTCGGCCGCTTCGTACTGGCCCGAGTCGCGCAGCTGGCTCGCCTCGCGCAGCTTCGCGACCAGGTCCGCGTCGCTCGTGTCCGCGCGCGCGCCGCGGCCGGCCGCGAGCGCGACGAGCGCCGCGCAGAGCGCGCGGCGAGTGCTGTGCCCGTTCCCCCTCATCGCCGGCTCGAATCTAACGGGCGCGGCGGCGCCGAGCGAGAACGGCGCCCGAGCGGCCCTCTGCTACGCTCCGCGGCTCGATGCGCGCGCTCACGAGCGTCCTTCTCGCCGCCGTCCTGGCCGCCGCGTGCACGCGAGCGCGGCCTCCCGCCGCAGCGGGGCCTCTGGGCCTCTGGGTGCTCGCGGAGGGCAGCGAGCGCACGCTCGAGTCGCCCGAGAAGATCGCGTCGCTCGTCGACCGCGCCGCGCAGCTCGGCGCGAGCGATCTGTTCGTGCAGGTGCACCGCGCCGGGCGCAGCTGGTTCCCGTCGACGCACGCCGACGACGCGCCCTTCCGCGCCATGCGCGCCGCGCATCCCAACGGGCCCGAGCCGCTCGCCGACCTGATCGCGCGCGCGCACGCGCGCGGGCTGCGCGTGCACGCGTGGTTCAACTGTCTCGCGCTCGCGCAGAACCGCGACGCGCCCGTGCTTCGCGCGGTCGGCCGCGACGCCGTGCAGGTCGACCGCGCGGGACGCAGCCTGCTCGACTACCCGGCCGACGGCAAGGTGCCGCCGCCCGACGGCGACTACTACGAGCTGGACGCGCCCGGGCTGTGGCTCGACCCCGCGGTGCCGGGCGTCGTCGACTTCCTCGCGGCGACCGTCGACGACCTGGTGCACGCGGCGCCCGACCTCGACGGCCTGCACCTCGACTACATCCGCTACCCGTATGCGCTGCCCATGATCCCGGGCTCGCGCTTCCGCGGGCTCGACTTCGGTTACGGCGAGATCGCGAAGACGCGCTTCGCCGCCGAGAGCGGCGCGTTCGCGACCGGCGACGCGTGGGACGAGTTCCGCCGCGCGCGCGTGGGCGAGCTCGTCGACCGGCTGCACGCGCGCATTCCGAAGCAGTGGCAGCTCTCGGCCGCGGTGCTCGCGTTCGCCGACCGCGCCTACCTGACGTCGCTGCAGGACTGGCGCGCGTGGCTCGAGGAGGGCCGCATCGACTTCGCCGTCGCCATGGCGTACACGCGCGACGACCGGCTGTTCCGCTACCACGCCCACGCGCTGCGCTTCGGCATCGGCGGCGACCGCGTGTGGCTCGGCATCGGCGCGTGGCTCGCGGTCGAAGATCCGGCGCGCATCCAGCACCAGCTCGAGCTCGCGCGCGAGGTGAAGCCCGCCGGCGTCGCGCTGTTCTCCTGGGACGCGCTCGCGGGCAAGCCCGCCGCGCTGGCGGAGCTCGAGCGGCCGTGATCACGCGCGCCGACCTCGAGTTCGAGCTGCCGCCCGAGCTCGTCGCGCAGGAGCCGTGCACGCCGCGCGACGCCGCGCGCCTGCTCGTGCTGGAGCGCGCGACGGGGGCGCTCGACGAGCTGCGCTTCTCGGAGCTCGCCGACGCGGCGGGCGCGCAGGACCTGTTCGTCGTGAACGACACGCGGGTCCTGCCCGCGAAGCTGCGCGGCAGGAAGAAGAGCGGCGGGCGCGCCGAGGCGCTGCTGCTCTCGCGCCGCGCCGACGGCGACTGGAGCGCGCTGGTGCGCTCGGGCGGCCGGCTCGCGCCCGGGCTCGAGCTCGAGTTCGGCGCGCTCGCGGCGCGCGTGGTCGAGGTGCTGCCCGGCGGCGCATGCCGGCTGTCGTTCGCGACACGGAATGGTGTCGACGTGGACGCCGTGCTCGGCGCGCTCGGCGAAGCGCCGCTGCCGCCGTACATCCGGCGCGCGGCGCCGCGCGCGCGCGACCTCGCCGACTACCAGACCGTCTTCGCGCGCGTGCCCGGCGCCGTCGCGGCACCGACCGCCTCGCTGCACTTCACGGAGGCGCTCGCGGCGAAGCTGCGCGTCGCGCGGGTGACGCTGCACGTGGGACCCGGCACGTTCCGGCCATTGCGCTGCGAGCGGCTGCTGGACAACGAGCTCGACGCCGAGCGCTTCGAGGTGCCCGAGGCCACCGCGCAGGCCATCGCCGCGGCGCGCGCAGCGGGCGGGCGCGCGATCGCCGTGGGCACGACCGTGGTGCGTGCGCTCGAGACGACGGGCGGCGCCGCGGGTGCCGGCGAGACCAAGCTCTTCGTCGTGCCCGGGCACGCCTTTCGCGCCGTGGACTCGCTCGTCACGAATTTCCACCTGCCGGGCTCGAGCCTGCTGGCCCTCGTGATGGCCTTCGCGGGCGTCGAAACCACCCGGCGCGCGTACGCGCACGCGATCGAGCGGCGCTTCCGCTTCTTCTCGTACGGAGACGCGCTGTGGATCCGGTGACCGCCCCGCGCTTCGAGGTGCAGGGGCGCGATGGCGAGGCGCGCGCGGGACGCCTCTTCACGCCGCACGGGCTGCTCGAGACCCCGGCGTTCTTCCCGGTGGCCACGTTCGGCGCGGTGCGCGGGCTGACGCCCGAGGAGCTGACACGAATCGGTGTACAGGGCGTGCTCGCGAACACGTACCACTTGCACCTGCGGCCCGGCGAAGAGCTCGTGGCGGCGCACGGCGGACTGCACGGCTTCCTCGGCTGGAGCGGCCCCGTGCTGACCGACTCGGGCGGCTTCCAGGTGTTCTCGCTCGACGCGTTCTGCCGGCGCAGCGAGGCGGGCGTGGAGTTCAAGAGCCCGCTCGACGGCCGCGCGGTGTTCCTGTCGCCCGAGCGCGCGATCGAGATCCAGGAGCGGCTCGGCGCCGACCTGGTCGTCGTGCTCGACGAGTTCGAGGCGATCGCGCCCGGCCAGGCGCCGGACCTGGGCACGACGCGCGCGTGCCTCGAGCGCACCTTGCGCTGGGCCGCGCGCGGCCGCGCCGTGCACCGACGCGCCGACCAGCTCTTGTTCGGCATCGTGCAGGGCGGCGCTTCGGACGAGCTGCGGCGCGAGAGCGCCGCCCGCACGGCGGCGCTCGGCTTCGGCGCGTTCGCGATCGGCGGCCTCGGCGTCGGCGAGTCAGCCGACGAGCGCACGCAGCTGGTGGCGGCCGCGCTCGCGCCGCTGCCGCCGGCGGCGCCGCGCTACCTGATGGGCCTGGGGCTGCCCGAGGACCTGGTGGCGGCCGTCGAACGCGGCGTGGACCTGTTCGACTGCGTGGTGCCCACGCGACACGGCCGACACGGATCGGTGTTCACCTCGCGCGGGCGGCTCAATCTGCGCAACGCGAGGCACCGCGACGAGCTCGGCCCGCTCGACGACGAGTGCCGCTGTCCGACGTGCGCGGGCTTCACGCGCGCGTACCTGCGCCACCTGATCGCGAGCGGCGATGCGCTGGGTGCGCGCCTGCTCTCGCTGCACAACCTCGCGTATTACATGAAGCTCTTGCGCGACGTGCGCGAGGCGATCAGCGCCGGCAGGCTCACCGCGTTCGCGTCGCGCTGGCGCGCGCGCTACGCCGAGGAAGCTCCCGGCGACGCGAGCTCGAGCGACGCCGTACACAATCCTGCGTAGGCAGACAGGCGGGCGCCGAGCTCGGCCGGCACGATGCGCGTGTCGCGCAGGCGCGGCCAGACCCGCCGGTCGAAGCGCTCGCGCAGCGGCGGCAGCAGCAGGTCGGCGTTCCGCGCCACGATGGTGCCGAGCGCGATGCAGTCGACGTCGAGCGCGAGCACCACGATCGCGAGCCCCTGCGCGAGCGCGTCGAGGAACTCGTCGGCCAGCGCGCGCGCGTACGGCTCGCCGGCGCGCAGCGCCTCGATCCAGTGCTCGGCGCGCAGCCGCGCCGGGTCGCCGCCCGCGCGGGCTGCGAGCGCACCCGCGCGCCCCGCCGCCGCGTCCTCGCGCAGCCGCGCCGCGAGCGCCGCGCCACCCGTGTAGGCCTCCAGACAGCCCGTGAGCCCGCAGAAGCACGGCCGGCCGTGCTGCGCCACCGGCATGTGGCCCACCTCGCCTGCGCCGAACCGCGCCCCGCGGTAGAGCGCGCCGTCGAGCACGAAGCCGGCGCCGACGCCGGTGCTCATGGTGAGGAAGGCGAAGGCGCGCGAGCCCCGCCCTGCCCCGAACTGCCACTCCGCGAGCGCCGCGGCGTTCGCGTCGTTCTCGAGCCGCACGGGCCGGTCGAACGCGCGCGCCAGGCGCGCCGAGATCGGCACCTCGTGCCAGCCCGGCAGGTTGGGCGCGTCGCGCACCACGCCCGCCTTGGGGTCGAGCGGGCCGGGCGCGGAGACGCCGATGGACTCGAGCTCGCTGGCGTCGACGCCCGCCGCCGCCAGCAGCTCACCCACTACCGCGGCGATGCGCTCGAGGTCGCGGCTCGGATCGCCCGAGGTCCAGCCGTCGACACGCGCCTCGCGGACGATCGCGCCATTGGTGCGCCCGAGCGCCACGTGGAGCTTGCTGCCGCCCACGTCGATCCCGAGCAGGAGCCCGGTCTTCGGTCCCTCACCTGCCAAGCTCTTGCGCCCTCCTGCCGACAAGCTCTGAAAGTGCCACGTCGGAAGCGGCTGGTCTTCTCGGGGGGAATCGCAATGAAGCTTCGCCGGCTCTGGTTCGCGCTCGGTCTCGTGCTCCTCGGCGGCTGCATGACCACGCCGCTGCCGCACGATCTGCCCTCCGTCGACGAGGCGGTCAATGCGTTCAACAACGACGTGCGCTGGGCCCGCTGGCACGAGGCGGCGCAGCACGTCGAGCCCAGCGAGCGCGGCGCATTCCTGCGCCTGCTCGACGACACGAGCTCGCCGTTCCACTTCACGTCCGTCGACGAGCTGTCGCGCGAGGAGACGGCGAAGGACCACTCCGAGCTCGACCTGTTCGTCGCGATGGAGTACTACCGCCTGCCGTCCGTGAAGGAGCGGCAGGTGCGGCAGCGCCAGCACTGGCGCTACGACGTCGACGCGAAGGCCTGGCTCGTCACGCCCGACATCTCCGTGCTGCGCACGCAGGTCTCCAGCGAGATCCCGGAAGCGTCCCGTTCTACCTGGCGCTAGGGCGCTCGACGCCTACCGCTCGTCGATGTAGGCGAGCGGCTTGTCGCCGCGGCGGATCACGGTCGTCGGCACCATGTACGGGCCGTGCATGAAGTAGTTGCCGTCGTCGTCTTCCCACTGGCGCTTGTCGACGGTGATCGGCTCGCCCGAGTCGGCGTCGGCGTCCACGTCGATGCGCACGCCTTCCACGTCCATCGAAACGCGCGTGTCGCCCTGGCCGTTGCGCGCGGGCGCCGCGGCGTAGGCCGGCGGCTGCGGTGCGGGCCACGGGAACACGGGCACCGCGGCGGCGTCGACACTTCTTCGTGTCGGGGTGGCGGCCGGGTCCACGACCGTGAGCCGCGGGTACGTGGCGAGCGGCTGCTCGGCGATCTTCTCCGCGCTCGCGCGATACTTCTGCGGGATGTTCTTCGCGTCGTCGGTGAACGCGATCGAGCCCGAGTCGGTCGTGTAGCGCCAGTAGTCCGCCCCGGCGAGCCGCGGCAGGCCCCCGAGCACCAGCATCGCTGCGATCGCCCACTTCCCAGCCGTCATGTCGTTGCCCTCCTCGCGCCCCGCGACGGACGGGGACTGCCGAGAAGTGGCACTCGAGTGACGAGAAGTGTCACTCTGCCGCAGGGTTGCGCGAAAAAGCTCGTGCAGCTCCAGCGGCGAGCCTGCGCACTTCCTGCGCGAATTGACACGGCGCCGGCCGCGCGCGATTCTCCGCCCACCTCGGTGCGGGGTGGAGCAGTCCGGTAGCTCGTCGGGCTCATAACCCGAAGGTCACAGGTTCGAATCCTGTCCCCGCTACCAGGAACTGCTCTACGGCTTCATAGGCTGCGCCCACAGCCTCCGAGGCCGTCGCTGCTCCCAGTTGGGCTGCGGCTACTCGACGAGTGGGACTACGCTGTGCCCACCGACCCGGAAGAGACCGTAGGTCAACGGCTTGGCGCCATCGGACTCTTTCTCGCGAACGAGTGCTCGCATCTGGTCGCGATAGGCGCGATCCCCGCAAGCGAAGATCAGCATCGCTTCTCGATGCGGGATGGATGCGCAGACGTCTTGCGTGCCCAAGGGCGCAGCGACCATGTGCAGCAGATTCGGAAGTAGGATCGCCGTTGCGGCCGCCCAGTGCCCTCCAACGAGGACAAAGGGCCGCGAGTCGGGGCCCGTGGGGAGGACCATCATCTTCACCTCGTTCGCACGAACGAGTCGCTGAAGGTTCTCGAGAGCGACTTGGTGGGCCTGACCGACGGAGAGCCGAAGCGTCCGAAGATTGTCGCTGGTCGCGCTCTGAACGACCTGGCCGAGATCGAAGACGAGAGCAATGGACACACCGTGGCCAAGCGCCTTCGACAGCTCACGACCGCCACGCTCGAGATAGGCGTCAGTCACCAAGTACGGGTAGAGCTTGGCAACCGAGAGCGCGGACTCGTCAGCATCCGAGGCTCGGGCCACAGCGGCGACTCCGGCTAGAAGCGCACACAGCACTCGCACCTTCGCGGCCATCGCCTTCCCTGGGTCAGTTCGTCCAGATCGTACGCTCGCTACGCTGCCTACGCCCACGGAGCGGCGCCACGACGTTCCGAGCGGAGCGGTTCCTCACTAGTCGTTGCCTTCGAGGGGCCGCGCGTGCAGAGTGGGACCGCACGTTGGAGGAAGGAAGTGACCCTGCGGCGCGCGGTCGAGGCATTTGCGGTTGCGATCCTCTGCGTCGGATCTGCTTCTGCAGCGGAGCTGCCGGCGAGCGGCACGATCCGGTTCTCCGTCGACTACACCGGCGCAGCGAACCTCAGCTCGTTCGCGGGCTCCGCGAGCGCCGGAACCTTCGAGCTGAGCGACTTCTCTTTCGACATCGAACAGACGTTGAACATCGGGTCTCAGAGCTCCGGAGCCGGAGCGGGGAAGGTCGATTTCGACCCGTTCCAGATCAACAACCTGAGCAACGACGCCATCCCCGGTTTCGCCATCAGCGGGCTCACTCAGAAATCGAATGGCTCGGTCGTCCCGATCTTCGGCTTCGCGACACTCGACGCCGCGCCCGCGGTCCCGCCTGGAGCGACGCCGGTCCTGTCGCCGTGGCAGGTCGGTGACTCGTGCTTCCTGACCGGGGTCTGTCAGTTCTCGGGTGTCCTCGTGGCGTACGACGCGCCGGAGCAGGTCGGCACCTTCGACGTCACGTTCGTCCCCTCCAGGGTGCCCGAGCCGGCAACCGGCGCGCTCGCGTTGCTGGGTGCGCTCGCGGCGGGAGCCACGGCCCGGCGTGCTTCGCCCGCAACAAGAGCTCGCTCGACCTTCGCCCGGTGGAAGTAGAGCTGGCGCGCGGCCTCGCTGCGACGACGCTGTCAGCAACTTCGAGCGGCGCGCGAGCTGCAGGTCGTCTGTCGAAATGTCGATAAGCGGAGAGTCGGATCGTGTCCGCTGGGTCGCAAGCAACTTCTCTCGCGACCGCTGGAGGATGCAAGATGCCCACTCACAAGGTCGTCGTTCGATTCCAGGACGGGCGACTGATGAAGGGGACCACGGCCGACTTCGTTCCGACCAAGGACCTCCTCCACCTGTCCCCGGGCGATGCGCCGTCGGGCTCCAAGCCCGTCGAGGTCCGGCTGGGCGAGGTCAAGGCTCTCTTCTTCGTGCACGACTTCGCCGGGAAGCCTCGCCCGCAGAAGGACCCGGTCGAGCTTCCACCGCCGCGACCCGGTGCCGGCAGAGGGATCCGGGTCATGTTTCGCGACGGCGAGATCCTCGTCGGGACGACCCACGGTTACCAGCCGGGCCGGCTTGGCTTCTTCGTCGTGCCCGCAGATCCGGAATCGAACAACGAGCGTTGCTTCGTCGTCTCGTCGGCCGCGCATGAAGTGACCCTGCTCTAGCGGCAAGAGACCCTCCGTCACGGCGCGTACTTCGTGAACACCATGTCGCGAGCTTCGAGCTTGTGGCAGGCGAAGCAGGGCTCGAGCGGCACCGCGGGATCCGGCTTTCCATTCACGAAGTGAGCGAAGCGCCAGCCGCCGGTCGCAGCGTACTTCACCGAGTCCTTGACCATGAACTGCACGTTCGTCGGTGAGCCCGCGACGAACGACTGCGCCTTGCCGAAGACCTGGTCGTTCTCGTCCGAAGACGTGTCCTTGTAGTGCACGGCGGCGATGACCGTGCCGTCCGGAAAGGGCAGCTTGCCCTCGCGGTAGGCCTGGATCGCGACGTCGTTGCCGAGGATCGCACCGATGCTGTGCAGGTCGCCCTCTTCGTGCGCCACTGAGATCAGCCGCCAATCGCGGTAGCCGGCCGGAAGCCTGCCCGCGGAGATCGCGGTGTCGGCGTCGGAGGCCTCCTGCCCCCCACCGGAAGTCGCGGCGATCGCAGCGGGCAGAGCCGCGCTGGCGAGCAACACGAAAAGGAACCGTCTCATCGAGTGTCTCCTCTCTGCGGTCGATGGCGCGTCAGAATGATGATCCCCTCGGCTCGATGGCGGAGCTAGGGCTTCGTGAAACGCTGCAGCTCGGCGGCGAACCCGCCGAGATCGACCGCGCCAAGCCGCTCGACGCGCAGGCCCGCGTCGGCGGCGACGCGGGCGGTGGCCTCGGCGAATGGAGACAGCCAGACCATGCGGCCGCCTCGCGTCAGCTGCTCCGCGACGTTGCGCAAGACCTCCGCCAGGAGGGTCGAGAGCCCTCGAGCGCGGTGGACGCGGCGGCCCATCGGCGGGTTCGTGATCACCAGCGTGAGCCCGGAGACGCGGTGGGCACGGGCGTCGGCCTGCACCAGCTGAACTGCGCTCTCGAGCCCCGCGCGCGCGGCGTTCTCCCGGGCGGCGGAGAGTGCGCGCGGGTCGATGTCGGTGCCGAAGAGCGCGCGAAATGGACCGAGCTTGGCGCGCTCGATCAGCTCGAGCCCGCTCCCCGCGAACGGATCCCAGATCACGTCGTCGCTGCGAACTCCGCCGACGCGCGCCAGCGCCGCGGCGACCGTCGGATGCGACGCGCCCGGCACGTCGCGCCCGCGGTACTCGAACCGCGGGTCGGGCTTCACGACGGGAGTCAAGAGCAACCGGGGCTGCGGCGCGTCGCGAGCCTCGATCCCCCACGGCGCTCGCGTCGGGTCGTTCAAGAGCGGTGAGCCCGCGTCACGCAGTCCTCGCGCGACCTTCCAGGTGTCGGCGCGCCGGTGACCCCGGCCGGCCCAGACCAGACGAAAGCGCGGGGTGCCGTGCGTCCAGGCGCGCACGGCGTCCACGAGCTGCGGCTGCAGCAGCGTGCGCACGACGGCGTCGGGCGTCGCGCTGGCCGGCCGGAGCCGAAACGACAGGCTGACGCTCAGCGCGAGCCGCAGCGAGAGCAGGACACCGAGCGTGCCGCCCCATTCGAGCGACACTTCCGAGTCACTGACTCGGCGGGCCCCAAGTGACTGCGCCTCCTCGGCCAGGAGCTGGGCGAGGCCGGCGCGACAGGACAAGACGAGCGTCGCGGTCGCCGGCAGCGCGACGTCGAGCGCGAGGGCGCTCGCGGCGCCGGTCCGCTGCAGCGTGCGCTCCAAGATCAGGCAGGCGCGCTCGACGACGGGCGCGAGCCTGGCGGGTGCCGCGAGCGCCCGAAGCCGCGAGAGCGCGTGCTCGCTGCCGACCTTGCCGAGCGCCTCCACCACGGAGCGAAGCAGCCTCGGATCCGACGTGCCGAGACAGGCCAGCAAGGCGGGCTCGGCCGCGGCGCGACCGCTCTTGCCGAGCGTCTGAGCCGCCTGCCGGCGCGTCTCCGGATCCGGACTTCGCAGCGCCTCTTGCAGCGCGTCGAGCAGCGCCGCCTCGTCGTGCGAGCGCAGCGCGCGGCCGACGATCCGGACCAGCGCCGGGCCCTGCGGCGGCGGGCTCGTCGGCAGCGCCCGGGCAGCGAACAGCGCCGCTGGAAGACCCGCGGAGCGGAGCGCGCGCTCCGCTCGCGCCGCGAGCTCGGGCTCGGCGAGCAGCGGCAGCAGTGCCCCGAACGCGCGCTGCGAAGGCGTGTAGCCCGGATCGGCCAGGGCGCGGCGAAGCTCGGTCACTTCGGATCAGTTGCCCTCGCGTCGCTTCTTGAGCGACTGCAGGAGGATGCTCCCGAGCGGCCCGATCAGCGCGGGAAGTGCGGCATCGAGCGGGTGCTTCACGAATCTCGTCAGGTTGGATCGCGCGTCCCGGAAGTCGTTCCGCAATGCGACCAGCTCGGCCTGCACCGCCGACACGTCGTTCTCGAGCGTGCTCAACGCCATGTCCCGCACCTCGTGAGCGAGCTCGAGGTCGCGCCCCGGCTTCGATTGTATGGCGACGAAGACCAGCAGACCGGCGATGACGAAGTCGATCCCGGCCATCGCCACCGCGGCCCACGCCTGCCCCCAGAGCTGTCCCAACGCCAGGTAGCCCGCGACGTTGAGCATCACCAGCCCGAACACGGCGATCAGCCCCGCGAGCGAGACCAGCCTCGACCGGGCCGCCAGCACGTGCAAGCGGATGTCCGCGATGATCGACTCGGCGCGCCAGAGGACGCGGAGGTGACGAACGACGTTGTCCACGGCCTAGCCCCGCGCCGCGAGCCAGCCCACGGCCAGCCCGAGCAGGAAGGCGGCCGACACCGACGGCAACGGGTGCTCGGCAATGACGTCTTCGGCGCCTTCAGCGGCCCCGCTGAGGAGCGATTGCAGCTCCTGCAACAAGCCCGCGATCTGCGCGTGACCATCGGCCGGCTCTTCCGGCGTCGCTGCGCTGCCGGGCGCCGCCGGCGGATTCGCAGCGCCGGCGGCCTGCTCCAGCTGGGCGCGAAGCTCGGCGAGCTCGGCCACGACGTCGGTCGGAACGCTTCTCGGGGTCACGATGGAACTCCTCTTGCGATTGGGTGCTTTGCCCTGCCTGTGGCCGATTGCCGCGCTGTCGCAAGACGCCGCGGTCTCCGAGCCATCTGGCGCACTCACGGAGCCGTCTCGAAGACAAGGCAAGCGGAGTGCCAAGCGCAACGCCACTCTCGGCGCAGTCGTCGCGCCTTGCGTTACGACGTGCCTCACCGCACTTCGGACGCGGCTTGCGAGTCACTTCGGGTCGCGGATCGTCACCGTCCCCTGCGCGATGGCGGCGAGGCGGCCTTCGTTCACCACGTCGATGCGCACGACCGCGAGCGCCTTGCTCATCGAGATGACCGTGGCGTTCGCGGCGAGCACGCCCTTCGTCACGGGCGCGAGGAGGTTCACCTTGAACTCGGTCGTCGCCGCCCACTGGCCGCGCGCCATGAGCGGGTAGCACACGCAGCCGAGCACATGGTCGCACATCGCCGAGATGACGCCGCCGTGCATCGTCTTGAACGGCGTGAGCAGCTCCTCGCGCACGGGCATCTCGGCGCGCAGGGTGCCGGGGCCGACCTCGACGATCCGCAAGTCGAGATACTTCGGCAGCCCGGTGAGTCGGTCGTTCGCGCGCACGAACCCCTGTGCGACTTCGGCGTCGAAACGCTCGCTGAACGGCGCGGCCATCGCTACCGCTCGGGTCCGCGCTCGCGCATGGCGTCGCGGCACGGCTGCGTGATGTCCTGCTCGTGGTCGTACAGACACTTCACGAGGCCGGTGCCCGCTTCGAGGCCCGGGCACAGGCGCTCGGCGTCCGAGCCGCACGCGGCGTGCAGCGCCGCAGCGTGCTCGTGCATCTTGTCGCGCACGGCGGCGATCCTCTCCTTGCACGCCGTCGACAGGTCGGCTTCGTGCTGCTGCAGGCAGCGCATGATCGCGCCGTGACCCGGGTCGGCGTCGGCGCACAGGCGCTTGGCGTCGGCGGCGCACGGACCCGTGGCGGTGCCGGGCGGCGGCTGCTCGGCGCGCGCGAGCGGTGCAGCGAGCACGAGGCAGAGCACGGCGAACGAAACCAGCAGCCGGGGCATCGAGCTCCTCCTCACGGCCGCACCGGCCCGACCTTCGAGACGTCGTAGCGCTGGATCTCCACGATCTGCGGTGGGTGCGCTGCCACGGCGGCTTGGAACCGCGCCATGTGCGGCATCTTGAAGTGCGCCGCGAGCGCCTCGTCGGACTCCCAACGCTCGAACAGGTGCACCAAGCCCGGGTCGTCCAGGTCCGCGGTGAAGCGGTAGGCCTGACAGCCCCTCTCCTGGAGCGTCTCCCGCATCATGTCGCGCGCGGCTGCGAGCATGACGTCGCGATGCGCCGGCTCCACCCGAAACGTTCCCGCAATCAGCAGCAAGGGCACCTCCCGCCCTCATCGTGCCCGCGGCTTGCCCGCGCTGCAACCGCGGGTTAGAACGAAACGTCGTGGTCCCGGTTCGCGACAGCCTCGCGCTCGTGCTCGCCGGCGGCGAGGGGCGGCGCCTGACGCCGCTCACGAGCGAGCGCTCGAAGCCGGCGATGTACTTCGGCGGACGCTACCGCCTCGTCGACTTCGTGCTGTCGAACCTGGTCAACAGCGGCTACACGCAGATCCGCGTGCTCACGCAGTACCGCGCGACCTCGCTCATCCGCCACCTGTCGCGCGCATGGTCGCTCGGCGGCGGCGTGCTCGACGCATCCATCGACCCCGTGCCCGCCGGCCAGAACATCGGGCCGTTCTGGTTCCGCGGCACGGCCGACGCGATCTTCCAGAACCTGGACCTGTTGCGCGAGATGCGCCCGCGCGACGTGGCGATCTTCGGCTCCGATCACGTGTACAAGATGGACATCTCGGCCATGCTCGAGAGCCACCGCGAGCGCGGCGCAGACCTCACCGTGGCCACCTTGCCGGTGCCGCGCAGCGCCGCGCGCGAGTTCGGCTGCGTGAAGGTCGACGCGGACGGGCGCGTGGTGGACTTCATGGAGAAGCCCGCCGATCCGCCCGCCATGCCCGGCCACCCGGATCTGACGCTCGTGTCGATGGGCAACTACGTGTTCCGCACTTCGCTGTTGCTGGCGGAGCTGCGGCGCGACGCCGACACCGAGGAGACCACGCACGACTTCGGCCGCGACGTGCTCACCACCGCGCACAAGCGCATGAAGGTCGTGGCGTACGACTTCGCCTCGCAGGTCTGCCCGGGCGAGAGCGAGTCATCGCGCGGCTACTGGCGCGACGTGGGCACGATCGACGCGTTCTTCGAGGCGAACATGGACCTCGTGTCCGTCGAGCCACGGCTCAACCTGTACAACGACCTGTGGCCGATCCGCGGCACGCAGCCGCCCTCGGGACCATGCAAGTTCGTGTTCGGCGACGAGGGCGACGGGCGCGTGGGCCACGCGATCGATTCGATCGTAGGCTCGGGCTCGATCATCTCGGGCGGCACGCTCGAGCGCACCGTGTGCTTCTACCGGGTGCGCGTGAACAGCTACAGCCACGTGTCGGAGAGCGTGCTCTTCCCGACCGTCGACGTGGGGCGCGGCGTGAAGCTGCGCCGCTGCATCGTCGACAAGGGCGTGCGCATTCCGGCGGGCGAAGAGATCGGGTTCGATCTGGAGCGCGACCGCAAGCGCTTCACGGTGTCGGACGGCGGCATCGTGGTAGTGTCGCGCGCCGACTTCGGCCAGCGCGACGAGTTCGACGTCTAGGAGCCGGGATTGCGCCTCTTCTTCGCGACGAGCGAGCTCACGCCCCTGGCGCAGAGCGGTGGACTGGGGGACGCGGTCGCGGGCCTCGCGGCGGCGCTGGCGGCGCGGGGACACGAAGTCGTGTCGCTCCTGCCGGCGTACCGCTCGACGCTGGCGAACCCCGCATGTCCGAGACTGCGCGAGGCGGGCGCGCTGCGCCTCTCGGGCCCGTTCGGCGAGGTGCGCGGTCGCTGGCTCGCCGGCACGCTGGCTCCGCGCCACGAGCTCTTGCTCCTCGACGTGCCGCCCTTCTTCGACCGGCCCGGTCTCTACGGCGAGGCCGCCGGCCCGTACGGCGACGAGGCGGCGCGCTTCGCGAGCTTCTCGCGCGCGGTCGCGGCGCGCGCGTACGAGGCACGGCCCGACGTGCTCGTCGCGCACGACTGGCCCGCGGCCCTGTCGGTCGCCGTGCTGCGCACGTTGTTCGACCGGGGCGCGGCGCGCGGCGTCGGCACGGTCCAGGTCCTACACAATAATGCGTACCAAGGACGGCAATCGGCGAGTGCGATGGCGTGGACGGGCCTGCCCGGCGAGCTGTTCGCGCCCGACGGCCTCGAGTTCTTCGGGGACCTGTCGCTGTTGAAGGGCGGCCTCGTCTGGGCCGACCGCATCGTCGCGGTGTCGCCGAACTACGCGCGCGAGGTCCAGACGCCCGACTTCGGGCTCGGCCTCGAGGGTCTGTACCAGCTGCGGCGCGGCCGGCTGTGCGGGATCGCGAACGGCCTCGACGTCGACCGCTTCGATCCCGCCACCGACAAGGCGCTGCCCGAGCGCTTCTACGCGGGCGCGCCCGCCGGAAAGCGCACGTGCCGCGCGCGCGTACTGGCCGAGCTGGGACTGCGCACGCCCGAGCCCGGCCGCTTCCTGGTCGGCATCGGCCGGCTCACTGCGCAGAAGGGCTGGGACGTGCTCGCCGAGGCGATCCCCGCGCTCGTCGCCGACGGCGCGACTCTCGCGCTGCTCGGCGACGGCGACCGCGCGATCGCGAGCTCGCTCGTGGCCGCGGCGCGGCGCTTTCCCGATCGCGTGCACGCGACCATCTCGTGGGACGAGCGCGGCGCGCGGCGGCTCTACGGGGCTGCCGACGCGCTGCTCGTGCCGTCCCGCTTCGAGCCGTGCGGGCTCGTGCAGCTGACCGCGCAGCGCTACGGCGCCCTGCCGATCGCGCACCGTACGGGCGGCCTCGCCGACACGATCCGCGACGGCGAGACGGGCGTGCTGTTCGCGCCGCTCACGGCCGAGTCACTCGTCGCGGCGGCGACCCGCGCGGCGAAGCTCGTGGAGGAGCGGGGCCAGGAGCGCATCGTGCGCGAGCTGCTGCGGCTCGACGTCGGTTGGGCACGGCCCGCCGCGCTGTGGGAGGCCGTGCTCGAAGACGTGGCGCGCGAAGCGCGCGCGCGGATCTGAGGGTGGGAGCGCCGCTCGGCGCCACCTGGGACGGCGCCGGCACGAGCTTCGCGCTCGCCTCCGCGCACGCGGAGGGCGTCACGCTGTGTCTCTTCCGCGACGCGGGCGACGCGCGAGAGAGCGACCGCATCGAGCTCGTCCGCGATCCCGCGGGCGTGTTTCGCGGCTGGGTCGCCGGCGCGCGGCCCGGCCAGGCGTACGGCTACCGCGTGGCCGGGCCGTGGGCGCCCGAGCGGGGGCTCTGGTTCAACGCGGCGAAGCTGCTCGTCGACCCGTACGCGCGGGCGGTGACGGGCGCGCCGCGCTGGGGCGACGCGCTGCTCGGCGGCAACCCGGCGGACAGTGCGCCGCTCGTGCCGCGCGCGCTCGTCGTCGACCCCGCGTTCGACTGGGGCGACGACCGCGTGCCGCTCGTGCCGTGGAGCCGCACCGTGCTGTACGAGCTGCACGTGAAGGGCATGACCATGCGACACCCGGAAGTGTCGCCGGCCGAACGCGGCAAGTACCTGGGTCTCACCGCGCCCGCCGTACTCGAGCACCTGCGCTCGCTCGGGGTCACCACGCTCTCGCTCCTCCCCGTGGCGCAGAGCGCCCCCGACGCGCACATCGCGAAGCTCGGCCTGCCGAACTACTGGGGCTACGCGACGCTCGCCTTCAGCGCGCCCGACGCGCGCTTCGCCAGCGGCGCGCACGGCGAACAGGTCGCCGAGTTCCGCGAGATGGTGCGCCGGCTGCACGCGGCCGGCTTCGAGGTGCTCGTCGACGTCGTGTTCAACCACACGCCCGAGGGCGGCCCGGACGGCCCGCTCTACTCGCTCCGCGGCATCGACAACCCGACGTACTACCGGCTCGACGCGCGCAACCCGGCCGAGTACGAGGACTTCACGGGCTGCGGCAACACGCTCGACCTGCGGCAGGCGCGCACGCGCGCGCTGGTGCTGGACAGCCTGCGCGCATGGGTCACGGAGCACCACGTGGACGGCTTCCGCTTCGACCTCGCGCCCGCGCTCGCGCGCGAGTCGCCCGCGTTCTCGGCGAAGAGCGCGTTCCTGGCGGAGCTCGTGCGCGATCCGGTGCTCGCCAACGTGAAGCTCGTCGCCGAGCCCTGGGACCCCGGAGCGGGCGGCTACCAGCTCGGCGCGTTCCCGCGGCCCTTCGCCGAGTGGAACGACCGCTTCCGCGACAGCGTGCGGCGCTTCTGGCGCGGCGACGCGGGCGCGCTCCCCGAGCTCGCGACGCGCCTCGCGGGCTCGGAGGACGTGTTCGCGGCGTCGGGCCGCGGCCCCCAGGCCAGCGTGAACTTCGTGTCGTGTCACGACGGCTTCACGCTCGAAGACCTGGTGAGCTACGCGCACAAGCACAACGAGGCGAACGGTGAGGAGAACCGCGACGGCGCCGGCGAGAACTGGAGCAGCGGCTGGGGCGCGGAAGGTCCGAGCCACGACGCCGACGTGCTGCGGCTGCGCGAGCGCGCGAAGAGGAACCTCATCGCGACGCTCGCGTTCGCGCTCGGCGTCCCCATGCTCTCGCACGGCGACGAGCTGTCGCGCACGCAGCTCGGCAACAACAACGCGTACTGCCTGGACGGCCCCGAGACGTGGCTCGACTGGTCGCTCGACGAGCGGCGCCGCGAGTTCCTCGACTTCGTGCGCCGCGTGTTCGCGCTGCGCCGCGCGAGCCCGGTCTTCTCGCGCACGGGCTTCCTGTCGGGGAACGGCGACGCGCGCTGGCTGCGACCCGACGGCGCGCCGCTGGCAGGCGACGACTGGCACGGGGCCCATCATGCGCTCGGTGCGCTCTTCGCGGGCGAGACGCAGGCGCTCCTGCTCGTGAACGCAGGCGCGAAGGGTGCGCGGTTCCAGCTGCCTGCTGGACTGCGCTGGCGCGTGCTGCTCTCGTCGGCGTGCGAGAAGCCGAGCCGCGTGCGCGCGGGGCGCGTGCACCTGGCGCCGTGGTCGTGTCTATGGCTCGGCGCGGCAGGCGGGCCGGCGCGGTGAGTCACTCGGCGCGCCCGGCGCTCGCGGAGCTTGCGGACCGGCTGGGCGTGTACCGCGACTACCACGACATCGCCGGCACGCGGCGGCCGACGAGCGACGCGACGCGCGAAGCGCTGTGTGCCGCCATGGGCTTCGCCGGCGCGACCGAGAGCGAAGCGCGGGCTCGGCTGGACGAGCTGGCGGCCCAGGACCGCGCGCGCGTGCTCGCGCCCGTGCAGGTGTTCCGCGCGCGCGCCGGCGCGGCGCCCGGGCTGCAGGTGCGGCGGTTCGAAGCGACGCCGCGCGAGGCGGAGCTCGCGGTCGTGCTCGAGAGCGGCGAGCGCCGACACACGACCGTGTCGCTTGCCGGGAACGAGCTCGAGCTCGCCCTGCCGGGCCCGCTCGAGCCCGGCGTGCACGAAGTCTCGCTCGACTCCGGCTCGGGCGCGCCGGCGCGGCAGGTGCTGGTCGTCGCGCCCGAGACCGCGTGGCGCGCGGAGGACGCACTCGGCGACGGCCGCGCGCTCGGGCTCTGGACGAACCTCTACACGGTTCGGAGTCGCGCGAACTGGGGCTTCGGCGACTTCTCGGACCTGGCGCGGCTCGCGGAATGGGCCGGCCCGCTCGGCGCCGACTTCGTGGCGGTGAACCCGCTGCACGCGCTGCAGAACCGCGGCGAGGCGATCGCGCCGTACAGCCCCGTTTCGCGCATCTTCGGCAATCCGCTCTACATCGACGTCGAGGCCGTGCCCGAGCTCGCCGACGCGCCGCGCGCGCGAGCCGTCGCCGCACTGCAGCCGCTGGCGCGCCTGCGCGAATCGCGCGAGCTGCAACACCCGGCGGTCCAGAGCGCGAAGCTCGCCGTGCTGCGCGAGCTGCACCGAGCGTTCGCGGCGCGCGAGCGCGTCGGCGCGACCGCGCGCGGCCGCGCGCACGCGGACATGCGCGCGCGCCTCGGTCCGGAGCTCGAGCGCTTCGCCGTGTTCGAGGCGCTGCAGGTCGAGCTGCGCGAGCCCGATTGGCGCCGCTGGCCCGTCGAGCTGCGCGACGCGGATCCCGCCGTGCTGGCCGAGTTCGCGCGCGCGCACGCCGAGGAGCTCGGCTTCCGCGCCTGGCTGCAGGTCGAGCTCGAGCTGCAGCTCGCGGCGGCCGCCGATGCGGCGCGCGCCGCCGGCCTGCGTCTGGGCGTCTGCAAGGACCTGGCGATCGGCAGCGCGCCGGACTCGGCCGACACTTGGATGTGTCGGTCGCTGTTCGCCGACGGCGCGTCCCTCGGCGCGCCCCCCGACGCGTACGCCGCCGCGGGCCAGGACTGGGGCCTGCCGCCGCTCGTGCCGCGCAAGCTCGCGGCGGACGGCTACTCGTTCCTGCGCGCGGTGCTGCGCGCCGCGTTCCGCTCGTCGGGCGCGCTGCGCATCGACCACGTGATGGGCCTGCAGCGGCAGTTCTGGATCCCGGCCGGCCGGCCGGGCAGCGAGGGCACCTACGTGGCGCAGCCGGCCGCAGACCTCTTCGGCGTGCTGGCCCTCGAGAGCAGGCGCGCGCGGAGCCTCGTGATCGGCGAAGATCTCGGCACCGTTCCGGCCGAGCTGGGGCCGGAGCTCGAGAGCTGGGGGGTCCTGTCCATGCGGGTCTTGTGTTTCGAGCGGGACGAGCGGCAGTTCCGGCCGAGCGCGAGCTATCCGCGGCGCGCGCTCGGGCTCGTCGTGACGCACGACCTGCCGCCGCTCGCGGGCTGGCTCGAGGGCCGCGACCTGGAGCTGCGCGCAGAGGTGCACGCGCTCCCGCCGCGCCAGGCCTTGGCCGCCGCGCAGGCCGAGCGCGCGGGCGACCGCGCGGCGCTGGCCGAGCGGCTGCGCGCCGAAGGCGACCTGGGCGCCGACGCGTCCGACACCGAAACGCTGTCGGCCGCCGCGCAGCGCTTCCTCGCGCACACGCCGTGTCGGCTCGTGGCGCTCGGGCTCGACGACCTGGCGGGCGAGCGCGAGCCGCTGAACCTTCCCGGTGTGCCTGTGGAGGTGCACCGGAGCTGGTCGCGCCGCATGCGCCGCGAGCTCGACGAGCTGACGGCGGACGGCGCAGTCGAGACGCTGGTGCGCGAGAGCGCCGCGCGCGTCAAGACCGGGGCCGCCGCTCCCGAAGGGAAGCAGGAATGAGCGAGCGCGACTTCGCAGCCCGGGTGCAGCACTCCCTGCGCTACGCGCTGGGCAAGCGCTGGCAGGACGCCTCGCCCCGCGACCTGTTGAACGCGGTCTCGCTGGCCGTGCGCGAGCCGCTCGTCGAGCAGATGCTCGCCACCGAGGAGCGCTACCGCGCCGCGGACGCGAAGCGCCTCTACTACCTGTCGCTCGAGTTCCTGATCGGGCGTTCGCTCGGCAACAACCTGCTGAACCTGGGCATGCTCGAGACCGTGCGCGCGAGCCTGGCGTCGCTCGGCATCGACCTCGAGGCGCTGCGCGAGCTCGAATCCGACGCGGCGCTCGGCAACGGCGGCCTCGGCCGGCTTGCCGCGTGCTATCTCGACTCGCTCGCCAGCCTGGACATGCCCGGGTTTGGCTACGGCATCAACTACGAGCACGGCCTGTTCCGCCAGGCGATCGAGAACGGCGAGCAGCGCGAGTATCCCGACAGCTGGCGCGCGCACGGCTCGCCCTGGCTCATCCCGAAGCTCGACGAGACCCTACGCGTTCCTGTGTACGGTGGGATCGAGAAGCTCGGCTCGGGCCACGGCCTGCGCGACTCGCAGTGGACACACGCCCGCGTGCTGCTCGGCGTGCCGCACGACATGCCCATCGTCTCGTACGGCGGCCGCACGGTGAACGTGCTGCGGCTCTACTCCGCGCAGGCGTCGGACGAGTTCGACATCGGCATCTTCCACCAGGGCGACTACCAGCGCGCGTTCGAGCAGAAGCTCGACTCTGAGCGCATCTCGAAGGTGCTCTACCCGCCCGAGTCGACGCACGCCGGCAGAGAGCTGCGCCTCCTGCAGGAGTACTTCTTCGTCGCGTGCGCGCTGCGCGACATCGTGGCGCGCTACCTCGCCACGCGGCGCAGCTTCGACAGCTTCCCCGAGAAGGTCGCCATTCAGCTCAACGACACTCACCCGGCGCTCGCCGTCGCCGAGCTCGTGCGCCTGCTGCACGACGAGCACGGCGCGCCGTTCGAGCGCGCGTTCGAGCTCGCCCAGCGCACGCTCGCGTACACCAACCACACGCTGCTGCCCGAGGCGCTCGAGCGCTGGCCGAAGCCGATGCTCGAGCGCGTGCTGCCGCGCCACCTGCAGATCATCGAGCGGATCAACGCGCACTTCCTCGCCGAGGTCGAGGTGCGCTGGCCGGGCAACGTCGAACGCCTGCGGCGCATGTCGATCATCGAAGAGGGCTCGCCGCAGCACGTGCGCATGGCCCACCTCGCCATCGTCGGCAGCCACGCCGTGAACGGCGTGTCGAAGCTGCACTCGGAGCTGGTGAAGACGGCGCTCGTGCCCGACTTCGCGGAGCTCTGGCCCGGCCGCTTTCAGAACAAGACGAACGGCGTCTCGCCGCGCCGCTGGCTCATGAAGGCGAACCGCGGGCTCGCGGATCTGATCACCTCGCGCATCGGCGAAGGCTGGAAGAGCGACCTCGAAGCGCTGGCCGAGCTCGAGCCGTTCGCTCGCGACGCCGAGTTCCTCCGCGCGTTCCGCGACGTGAAGCGCGCGAACAAGGCGCGGCTCTCCGGCGTGATCGCGCAGAGCACGGGCGTGCGCGTCGACCCCGACACGATGTTCGACGTACAGGTGAAGCGGATCCACGAGTACAAGCGCCAGCTGCTCGCCGCACTTCGCGTGATCGAGACGTACCTCCAGATCGTCGACGACGGCCGCGAGCCCACGGCGGCGCGCGCGTGCATCTTCGGCGGCAAGGCCGCGCCCGAGTATTTCGCCGCGAAGCTCGTCATCCGGCTCATCAACGACGTGGCGCACGTGGTGAACCAGGACCCGCGCACGCGAGGGCGGCTGCGGGCGGTGTTCGTGCCCGACTACCGCGTATCGCTGGCCGAGAAGATCATCCCCGCCGCGGACCTGTCCGAGCAGATCGCGACGGCGGGACAGGAGGCGTCGGGCACGGGCAACATGAAGCTCGCGCTGAACGGCGCGCTGACGATCGGCACGCTCGACGGCGCGACGATCGAGATCCGCGAGCGCGTCGGCGAGGAGAACCTGTACATCTTCGGTTTGCGCGCGGAGGAAGTGGCCGAGCTGCGCGCGAGCGGCCGCTACGACCCGCGCGCGGTCGTCGCGCGCACGCCTTCGCTCGCGCGGGTGCTCGCCGCCGTGCGCCAGGGCCGCTTCTCGCCCGAGGAGCCGGCGCGCTACGCGCCGCTCCTCGACGCGCTCGAGCACCAGGACCGCTGGTTCGTGCTGGCCGACTTCGCCTCGTACAGCCAGGTGCAGGAGCAGATCGGGCGCGACTGGCTCGACCGCGCGGCGTGGGATCGGCGCGCGGTGCTGACCGTCGCGCGCATGGGCTACTTCTCGAGCGACCGCGCGGTGCGCGAGTACGCCACCGCGATCTGGAATCTGAAGCCCGTTAGCTAGGGCGCGAGCGCGCGCGCCACGGCCGCGCGCAGCTCGGCCAGCGAGAACGGCTTCTCGAGCAGCCCGAGCGCCGCGTCGGCCGCTGCCCTCTCGCGCAGGCGCGCGGACGGATAGCCGGTCATGAGGATCGCGCGGACGAGCGGCCGCTCTGCGCGCAGCGACTCGATCAGCGCGAGCCCGTCCGACGGCCCGGCGAGCGCCCAATCGGAGATGACGAGGTCGGGCGCGAAGCTGCGCGCGAGCTCGAGCGCGGCGTCGCAGCGGGTGGTGTAGCAAGCCTCGTGTCCCGCGCCCTCGAGCACCTCGATCAGGGTCTGCCCGAGCTCCGCTTCGTCTTCGGCGACGAGCACCCGCGCCACGATCCGCTAGTCCCCGGGGCTCTCGGCGGCGGGCAGCTCCACGGTGAAGCAGGTGCCACCGGCCGGCCTGGCCTCGGCGCGGATCTCGCCGCCGTGGTCGGCGACGATGCGCCGCGAGATCGCCAGCCCCAGACCGCTCCCGCCGCTCGCGCTCTTCGTGGAGAAGAATGGCTCGAACACGCGCGCGCGCGCGGTCTCGGGGACGCCCTCGCCGTCATCGCAGACGCGCACGCGCACGGCGCTGCCGGCGCGTTCGGTCGACACGTCGATCGACACCGCGCCGTGTCGGGACTCGACGGCGTTGCGCAAGAGGTTCACGAGCACCTGCTCGATCTCGACCGCGTTCGCGGCCACGGGCGGAAGCTCGCGCGCGAGCTCCAGGCGGAGCTGCGCGCCGCGCTCCCGCGCGTAGCCGCGCACCAGCGCGGCCGCCTGTTGCACGAGCTCGTTCACGCCGCACGGACGCCGCTCGCGACGCCCCTGCGCGGCAAAATCGAGCATCGAGCCGACGATCGCGCCGCAGCGCCGCGCGTGGCCCGCGATTCGCTCGAGCACCGTCGCCGCCGCGCCGTTGGGCGCGCCCTCGTGCGCGCGCTCCAGCGCCAGGTCGGCGGCGAGCAGGATCGCCGCGACGGGATTGTTGATCTCGTGCGCGACTCCGGCCGCGAAGGTGCCCAGCGTCACCAGCCGGTCGGCTCGCCGCAGCTCGAGCTCTGCGGCCGTGCGCTCGGAGATGTCGCGCGCGATCACCGCCAGGCGCACGCCGTCGGGAGCCGCGAACGCGCGCGCCCCCCACTCGAGCGCGCTGTAGCCGCCGTCGCTGCGCAGGATCCGCGACGTGCTGCGGCGCGCGACGCCCGGCGCCAGGTCGGTCATCGCCGCGCGCACGTCGTCGTGGTCGGCGGGGTGCACGTGCTCGTAGATCGAACGGCCCAGGTAGCGCTCGGGCGGGAAGCCGAGCACCGTCTCGAAGCGCGGGCTCACGTACGTGAAGGTGCCGTCGCACGTCACCTCGGCGACCAGGTCGTTCACGTTCTCGGCGAGCTCGCGGAAACGGCGCTCGCTCTCGCGCAGCCGCTGCTCGTTCAGGCGCGCTTGCGTGACGTCGGTGCCGGTGGCGACGACGCAGCGCACGGCCCCGTCGGGCTCGAACACGACGCGGCTCGACCACGCGATCACACGCGCCTCGCCGCGCGCGTCGCGGACTTCGACGTCGCCCGTCGCGTCGGCGCCGCACGCCTCGCGCGGGCCGAAGCCGAGCTCGAGCGGCTTGCGGCCGTACATCTTCGCGGCCGGCGTGCCCAGCAGCTCCTCGCACGCCCGGTTCGCGAGCACGATGCGGCCGTCCGGATCGAGCACGAGCGCCACCGTGTCGATGGCGTCGAGCAGGAGGCCGGCCGCGGCCTCGAAGTCGCGGCGCGCGTCGAGTGCCCGCACGGTCACGCCAGCGCGCGCCCGAAGTCGAGCGCGCGACGCCCGTAGTCGGGCTGGATCCGACAGCTCCGCGCCAGACGCATGGCCTGACGCTTTTCTGTGTCGTACGTCGGCCAGTACGGCAGCCCTGCGTGGCCGGGGTGGCCCGTCTTCGCGAACGCGAGCCACGCTTCCTGCACGCGGTGCGCGAGCTTGCGCGCGCCCCCGGCCGCGCCGAGCCACGGGCGCAGCCAGGGCTCGAGGATGGCGCCGAACACGAACGGCAGCTCGATGCCGTGGCACGCGCCGATCCGCCCGCCGATGAGCGGAGGCGCCCATGCGAACGAGTAGGCGTACGTCTCTCGCGCGCGCGCGGCGTGGCCGTCGAGGAGCTGCGCGGCGGGGCCGTGGAAGATGCGGTCCGACTGGAACGCGGACCAGCGCTCGTGCGGCGCCTCGGGCGCCCGCGACTCCTGGGCGCGCGCGTAGGCCGACGCGGCGCGCTCCGCCCCCGCCTCGCCGAGCACGCGCGCGAAGCGGCGCCGCAGGCCGGCTTCGTCCATCCCGCGCGCCTTCGAGTCTCCCAGCATGAAGAGCTTCCACTCTTCGGTGTTGGTCCCCGCGAGCACGCCGACGTCGGACGCCGCGCCGTGCGCGAGCGCCTCGCTCGGGTGCTCGGGCAAGACGTCGCCGTCGACGCACGGCTGGAACGCGAGGCCGCCCAGCTCCATCGCCAGCGACAGGCTGGTCTGCGCCTGCGCGCGCAAGAGCTCCCCGAGCGGCGCGGCGCGCAGCGCGGCGACGCTCTTGCCGTGCTCGCCGAGCCGCGCCAGGAAATCCTCCGCCACGCGCTGCGCCTGCTCGAGCGACGAGACGTTGTGCGCCGCGCCGCTCTGCAGAATCGCGCGGCGGAACAGCCCGCGCGAGCGCGGCGCGCCGAGCAGCGCGCCCAGGCTCATCGCGCCGGCCGACTCGCCGAACGCCGTCACGCGCTCGGGGTCACCGCCGAACGCGTCGGCGTTCATGCGGACCCATTCGAGCGCCGCGAGCTGATCGCGCAGGCCCAGGTTCGCGGGCGCGTCGTGGCCGTCGGGCAGGACGCCGTCGAGCGCGAGCGAGCCGAGCGCGCCGAGCCGGTAGTTCATGGTCACGACGACGACGTCGCCCCGCTCCGACAGGCGCGCGCCGCTGTACAGGAGCGTGCTGCCGGAGCCCATCACGAACGCGCCGCCGTGCACGAACACGAGCACCGGGCGCCGGCGCGCGTCGGCCGCGGGCGTCCACACGTTCAACGTCAGGCAGTCCTCGCTCGTGCGCGCCATCGCGCCGGCGAAGCGGCGCACGAGGAAGTTCTGCGCGCCCGCCTGTGGCGCGCTCGCGCCGAAGCGCGTCGCGGGGCGCGTGCCCGACCACGGCTTCGCCGGCTCCGGCGAGCGGAAGCGCAGCGCGCCGACCGGCGGCGCCGCGTACGGGATCCCGCGGAAGACGAGCCCGCGCCGCGAGCGCTCGCCCTCCAGTCGGCCGAGGCGCGTCGTGGCGGCGGCGCTCACGTCAGCCCAGGAAGCGCACCAGCTCGGCCGCGACGGGCTCGGGCTGTTCGTAGGGAACCATGTGCGCGCCGCCGTCGATCACGGAGAGCTGCGCGTGTGGCACGAGCTTCTGCCACCGTTCGGCGTAGGGCAGCGGGATCAGCTTGTCGGCGCTGCCCCAGACGATGAGCGTGGGCGCGACGAGCCGATAGAGCCGCTTCGACAGCCGCCGGTTCGGGATCGGGAACAGGATCTTCCCCGCCGTGCCGAGCCGCCGCGCGTTCGTCACCAGGAAGTTCTGCAGCGCCTGCGGATTCGAGAAGTCGATCCCGCCCGTCAGGAACTTCTCGCCGTTCTTCGGCTCGGCGAACAGCGCGCCCACGAGCTCGAACGGCAGCATGGAGAACATGTCGGGGATCGGATGCGCGTCGAGCCACAGCCCCGCGGGCGCCACGAGCGCGAGCTTCTCGAGCGAGCGGTTCGCGATGCACGCCATCTCGGCCGCGATCATGCCGCCCATCGAGTGACCCGCGAGCCGCACCGACTCGTCGAGCCCGAGCGCGTCGACGACGTCCCAGCCGTGCAGCGCGAAGTCCAGCATGTCCTCGAGCTTCTCCTCGCCGCCCTCCACGCCGTAGCCCGGCCACTCGGGCGCGTACACGCGGCAGTGCGCGGCGAGGCGCTCGAGCAGCGGCTCCTCCTTGAAGAGCCCGCCTGCGCCGTGGAAGAACACCAGCGGCGCGCCCTGCCCCGCTTCCAGCACGCGGCACTTCAGCCCGCGCCGCGTCTCGATCTGCCGCTCCTGCATCACCGCCCGTTCCTCGCCGCGAAGGTCTCCTCGGGCCGCACGCGCGTCTCGAGCGGCTTGCACCAGAAGCGGTCGTCGTTCTTCCACTCGGGCCAGAGGTCGCGCAGCTGCGGCATCACGCGCTCGGCGAAGAGCTTCGTCGAATGCTTCACCTTGTCGTTCGGCATGTTGCCGATCTGGAACAACAGGAAGAGCGAGCCGAGCCGCAGGCTCTTGATCATGTGCTCCATGCGCTCGCGCACGGTCTCGGGCGAGCCCGCGATCACGTAGCCGCCGTCGACGAGCTCCTTCCACGTGAGCGACGTGAACAGCCGCTGATTCTCGGCGCGGAACTGGTTCAGCTTGCCGGACTGGATGGTCTTGATCGTGCGGTAGCCCGGCGGGTCGGCGAAGCCGAGATACACGTGCAGGCAGCGGTTATAGAAGTAGAGCACGTGCTCCGCGTACAGCTTCTCGGCGTCCGCGTCCGTGTCGGCCACGCACACGACCTGCGCGAAAGCTGCGCGGTAGGGCGACTCGTCCTTGCCCAACGCGGCGACGCGCTCCCAGTAGCCGTCGAGCAGCGCCTTGCCGGCCTTGTAGCCGGCGTACGAGAGGTACGAGTAGTTGTAGTCGTTCTCGACGCAGAAGTCCCAGGTCTCGATCGAGCCGCCGCCGGGGATGTAGATGGGCGGGTGCGGCTTCTGGATGGGCCGCGGCCAGCAGTTCACGTAGCGCAGCTGGTTGTACTTGCCGTCGAACGCGAACGGCTCCGGCTCGCGCCAGGCCTTCATGATGAGCTCGTGCGCCTCGTAGTACTTGTCGCGCGTGAGCGCGGGGATCTGGCCGTAGCAGAAGTTCGTGTCCATGGGCGTGCCCACGGGGAATCCGGCCACCAGCCGCCCGCCGGAGATCACGTCCAGCATCGCGAACTCCTCGGCGACGCGGATGGGCGGGTTGTAGAGTGCGATGGAGTTGCCGATCACCGCGATGGCCGCGCGCGACGTGCGCCGGGCGAGCCCGGCGGCGATGATGTTCGGCGACGGCATGAGCCCGTAGGCGTTCTGGTGATGCTCGTTCACGCCGATGCCGTCGAAGCCGAGGCTGTCGGCATACTCGAGCTGGTCCATGTACTCGTGATAAACCCGGTTGCCCTCCGCGGGGTCGTAGAGCTTGCTCGAGATGTCCACCCACACCGAGCGGTGCGTCTCGCGGAAGTTCTCCGGTAGGTGCGGCCAGGGCATGAGGTTGAACCAGGTGAACTTCACGGGGATCCTCCCGGGCGTGCTCCGCCTCTGGGCTGGAATCTTACTGGTTGCGTCGGTGCCCGCGCTCGTGGCGCCGCCGGCTCGCGCCGACCGGGTCTACCTGGACGTGGACGCGCCGCACTCGGGCGACGCGGTGGCCGAGCCCATCGCGCTGGTCGAGGTAAAGGGCTGGGCCGGCACGGGCCTGCGCGGCAAGCACGACGTGGTGATCCTGCTGGACCGCTCGGCCAGCACGTTCCGCTCGAGCGGCATGGACGTGAACGGCGACGGCCGCGTGGGCCACGATCTGCCCGAGAACATCCACGAGGAGGTCGTCACGTGGACCACGGACTTCGGCGACACGATCGTGTCGGCCGAGACCCTTGCGGCGCGGCGGCTCGTGGAGCGGCTCGACCCCGAGACCACGCGGATGGCGATCGTCACGTTCGGCGGCAACGCGAAGCTCGAGGCGCCGCTGGGCAGCACGCGCCAGCAGCTCCTGGCCACGCTGGACGCGTTGCCCCCGCGGCCCAACGAGAACGGCACGTACATGTATGGCGCCATCGAGGAGGCGATCAACGACCTCGTGAACGCGCCGACCGAGCCGGGGCCGAAGCGACAGCGCGAGATCCTGCTCTTGTCCGACGGCGTGCCCACGGCGCCGCCCATTCCCTGGTACGCCGCGCAGCTCACGGCCGTGGCGGCGGCGCGCAACGCCGCGCGCGCGAGCGCGCGCATCTACGCGTACGCGCTCGGGCCCGAGGCCGCGCAGGACAAGGACAGCTTCCAGGAGATCGTCGACGCGAACGGCGGCGAGCTCACGGTGCTGGACGCGCCGGGCGAGATCGTGGAGTTCGTGCCCTACCTCTCGTGGACGAACATCGCGAGCGTCCGGCTCGAGAACACGACCAGCGGCGAGAACGGCCGCGCCGTGCGGCTGTTCCCGGACGGCACGTTCGACGGCTTCGCGCCGCTGCAGAACGGCCGCAACGAGCTGCGCTTCACCGCGGTGTCGCAGGCCGGCGCGCAGGCGACCATCACGCGCTGGGTGAGCTTCGAGAAGACGCTGCCCGACCCCGAGAAGCTGGCGCGCTTCCGCAAGCTGCTCGAGGTCCGCGCAGTCGAGACCGAGCTCGCCGAGCGCGCGCGCCAGAAGCGGGAACAGCACCAGCAGAAGCAGCTCGAGATCCAGCCCACGCCCGGGCCCGCCCCGACGCAGCCCTCGCCTCCGCCGCCGTCTCGCTGAGCGCGCGAGTCACTTCGACAGGAAGGTGACCTTGCCCGTCGAGACGTCGTAGATGGCGCCGACGAGCTCGAGCTTCCCTGCTTCGATGTCCTTGGCGAGGAGAGGGCTGCGTGCACGGATCTCGCGCATCGATTCGCGCACGTTCTCGGTCGCGACGGCGTCGACGCAGGCGTCAGCGTGCGAGTCGTTGCACTTCGCGGCGGAGACCGAGGGCTTGATCTTGCCGAGGAGCCCCGTCAGGTTGCCCAGCTCGACGTCGTCGAGCGCGCCCTTCACGGCCCCGCACTTCGTGTGGCCCATGACCACGATCAGCTTCACGCCCACGTGAGCCGCGTACTCGAGGCTGCCGAGGTCGTCGTCGTCGACGACGTTCCCCGCGACGCGCACGCTGAACACGTCGCCGATGCCCTGGTCGAATACGATCTCGACCGGTACGCGCGAGTCCATGCACGAGAGCACGGCCGCGAAGGGGTACTGCCCGCCCGCGGTGGCGGCGACGCTCTTCGCCCAGTCGTGCGACGTCGGCGCGTTTCCGGCGAAGCGCGCGTTGCCCTCCTTCAGCCGGGTGAGCGCGGCGTCCGGAGTCAGCGCGGACTGCGACTCCTTGGTCTGCTGCGCGCCGGCCAGACCGGCGGAAAGGCAGAGCGAGACGAGGAGCGGAGCGAGCCAGAGCTTCATACGAACCCCCTGAAGAGTGGATAGGCGGCGCCGTAGCCCGTCTCGACGAGCTCGGTGCCGGGCCGCGCGCGCGCGATCGCTTCGCGGATCGGCTTCACGTCGATCGCGCGCGAGAAGCCGGGCAGCCAGTCGTCGTGGTGGCCGAGGAAGACGCGGCGCGGGCGCAACAGGTCGACCTCGCGCGCGACGAACTGCGCGAGCGAGCCCTGGATCGGCTCGCCGTCGACGTTCCCGCGTCCCGCCGCCGCGAGGATCGCGACGTCCGGCCGCAGGTCGCGCAGCACGCCGCTCCAGTGGCCCGACGTGTCCTGGTAGAGCAGCGAGCCCTCGCGCGTGCGGAAGTGGTACACGAGCGCGCCGCCGTCGCCGCGCACGCCCTGCGCGCTGGCGCGCAGGTGCGCGAGCGCCTCGGGGCCCAGCGTGCCGAAGTGTGCGGCGAGCGCGCGGAAGCGCTCCTGCTGCTCCTGCCAGGTGAGCCCGAGATCGCCGATGCAGACCTCGTCGCTGGCGGCCATGGCGGTGTGCGACCACACACAACTGTGTTGGCTGGGGTAGACGTCGACCACGACGTCCGGGCCGAGGCGCACGCGCTCGCCGCCCGACACCGCGATCATCCGGTCCTCGGGAACGCCCTGCGCCTCCATCACGCGCACCGTCTCGTGCGAGCCGAGGATGCGCGCGCCGGTGCGCCGGGCGATGCGCTCCGCGCCCCACAGGTGGTCGAAGTGCGAGTGGCCGACCACGATCCAATCGGCGCGTTCGACGTCCTCTGGCCGGAGCCCCGGCTGGGGCGCGGCCGGCACGCGGTCCAGGTAGGCGTCGAGGAAGATCACGAGCTCGCCGACCGTGAGCCGGAACGTCGCGCAGCCGAACCAGTCGAGCGTGGCCGTCACGACGGCAGCGGTCCCGTGAGCGACGCGCGCTGCGAGATCTCAAGCCAGTTGCCGTCGGGATCGCGCACGAACGAGATGCGCGCGACCTTGCCCAGCGTGAGCGGCGGGCGCCCTTCGGCGCCGCCGCGCGCCAGGATGCCCGCGTGCTCGGCGTCGACGTCCCGGACCTGGATCGTCACGTAGCGGTAGCCGGGCCCCGTCATGCGGCCGACCTCGCGCGCCGCCCGGTCGGCGCGGAAGCGCAAGAGCGAGTCGCCGCAGCGAAAGGCGTCCTCGCCCGCGGGCTCGAGCTCGAGCGCCTTGCCGTAGAAGGCGCGGAACGCCGCCGGATCGCGCACGCCGAGCGTCACGCCGATAGCCGACACCGAATCGTGTCGGGGCGGCACGAGCACCACCCGGTTCCCGTCCGGATCGAGCAGCGCGCGCGGCGCCTGGAGCCCTTCGCGCGCGATCGCGAGCTCGACGTAGCCGCTCCTCGGCTCGTCCGGCAGCGGCTCGCGCGAGTGGTTGATCTTGAGAACGGATCCGTTCAAGCCGAGCCGGTGCTGCTGCACGCCGCCGCCCATGGGCAAGAGCTCTTCGTACGGCAGCCCGACCTCGTCGCGCCAGAACGCGAGCATCTCGTCGCGCCGATTCGTGTAGAGACCGACGTCGATGCGCGGCTTGGCGAGCTTCACGCGCGCAGCATACGTCAGAACGAAAGCAGCGTGACGCCCAGGCTCCGCGCGGCCAGCCAGACCGCGGCGAGTCCTAGCAGCGGCGGGTCGCGACCAGCGAGGCGAGCGCTGCGAGAGCCATCAGGATGCCGCCCGCGGGTTCCGGCACGTTTCCGATGCCGCCCGGCAACTCCACGGCGAGCTGAGGCGTGAACGCCAGACGCATGAGCGAGGTCAGCGAAGCGCGGAACGTCGTCGCCGTCCCCCCAGGTCCGTTTTCTGCGTACAAAGCGACGTCGGTACCGTACCCGAAGGCCGAGTCCGGATCGAAGCCGAATGGATCGAGCTTCGAGAGGTCCGGCGGGTTCGTCAACATCGCGGTGGTGTCGAACACGTCCGGCTGCCTGGTCGACAGCTCCAGCGCGAGGATCGAAGAGAACGTGAAGGTGCCGGTCGGATCCAACATGTCGATGGAAGACTGCTCGGCTCCGAGACCCTCGGAAGTGAGTCGGTCGGTGACGATCAAATCACTCACCGTCTGCGTCGGATCGGGCACGAAGATGCTGCGCGCGAGTGACCAGTTCCCGATCGTGATCGAAGCGACATCGACGGCACCCGCGTAGTTGCCGACGTACGGGTTGCCGGGGAAGAGCGGCGGCGTGTTGGTCTGGAAACGGAAGAAGCCGTGCACGTCCGCGCCGGGCACGACGCCCAGGCTCTGGAGCTCGGGAGACACCGGTGTCCCGGTGGTGACTTGGAGCGTTCCGTCGAACTCCCAAGTGATGTAGGTAGCGTGAGCCGTGCCGACGATGCCCAGCGTCAGGACGGCCGCGAGGGCCGTTGCGCGTGTAAGCATGAAGCGACCCTAACACAGCGACGGAGGCGCTCCAAGCGACATCCGAGCGAAGATCGGCCCCGCGTGGCACGATGGCCTGAGACACCCCGCAAGGAGATTGTTCATGAGCCATCCGCCGCTGCGCTTCGGGATCTTCCTCGCGCCGTTCCATCCCGTGAAGGAGGACCCGACGGCGTGCCTGGACCGCGACCTCGAGCTCGTGAAGTGGCTCGACGAGCTGCGCTTCGACGAGGCGTGGATCGGCGAGCACCATTCGGCGGGCTACGAGATCATCGCGTCGCCGGAGATCTTCGTCGCGATCGCCGCGCAGCACACGCGGCACATCCGGCTCGGCACCGGCGTGATCTCCGTGCCCTACCACCATCCGTTCATGATCGCGGAGCGCATCGTGCAGCTCGACCACATGACGCGCGGGCGCGTGATGTTCGGCTCGGGCCCGGGCGCGCTGCAGTCCGACGCGCGGATGCTCGGCATCGAAGCCGCGACGCAGCGCGAGCGGCTCGACGAAGGGCTCGGCGTGATCCTGCGGCTCCTGCGCGGCGAGACCGTCACCCACGACGGGAGCTGGTTCACGCTCAGGGAAGCGCGGCTGCAGCTGCGGCCGTGGAGCCGGAACCTGGAGTACGCGGTCGCCTCGCAGATCTCGCCGGCCGGCGCGCGCATCGCGGGCAAGCACGGCGCGGGGCTGCTGTCGCTCGGCGCGACGAGCTTCGAAGGCTTCAGCATGCTCGGGATGAACTGGCAGGTCTACACCGATTCGTGTAATGCGAACGGGCACGCGATCGACCGCTCGCGCTGGCGGCTGGTCGGGCCGATGCACATCGCCGAGACGCGGGAGCAGGCCAAACAGAACGTGCGCTTCGGCCTCGGCGACTGGCTGTTCTACTTCCGCGAAGTGGCGGCGCTGCCGCTCGGCATGGCCGGCTCGGTCGACGAGGTGATCGAGAACATGATCGCGCAGAAGTTCGCGGTGATCGGCACGCCGGACGACGCCATCGAGCAGATCGAGCGCCTGCAGCAGGAGTCGGGCGGCTTCGGCGCCTTCCTGCAGCTAGCGCACAACTGGGCTTCGTGGGAGAACACGAAGCAGAGCTACGAGCTCTTCTCGCGCTATGTGATGCCGCGCTTCCAGGATCGCAACGCGGGCCGCGTGGCCACGATCGAGGCCGTGCAGAAGAAGCACGGCGAGCTCATCGCCGAGTACGGCGGCGCGATCGCGAAGGAGTTCGAGAAGCAGGGCATCAAGCTGCCGGGGCAGTGACGCTCAGGGCCAGCCGTCTTCGGCGTGCAGGCCGTTCTTCTCGCGCTCGTACTCCGAGTCGCTCATGTAGCGCGGCAGGTACTGAGCCCGCTTCTGCACGATCGAGTCGACGTTGTCGCGCACCCAGCCCTCGCAGTCGGGACTCGGGGCGAGCATCTCGACGGACTCCCACTGCTGGAACTCGGGCGTGCCGATCTGGTGACGGCGCACGGGCAGGAGCGAGAAGCGCGACTTGAACCAGCCGACGCGCGGGTCGACGAGCACGTAGTACGTCTTTCCCTCCGCGAGGTTCGCGTACATGAAGTCCGCCGACTCGCCGATGACCATGAACGTGGTCACCCCCGCGGGCGCGACGTAGGCGACGCGGCTCGAGCCCGACACCACGCCCACGAAGTGGTCGCCGTCGCGGCGCATGTCGTACACGGTGGACTGCGTGAGCGAGTTGTCCTCGTTCGGGCGCAGGAACTCGACCACCGCCTGGCCCATCAGGGGCACCGGCGTCCGCGCGTCCTTGCCGACTTTCACCATGAGCGGGCTGATCTGCCCGCCGGGCGTCCAGCACGCAGAGAGCCAGGAGAGCGCGAGAACACTGAGCGCGAGTCGCTTCCGCACGGCGGTCCTCCGGTGCCGATTCTAGCCCCGAGTGTCGAGCGTCGACGGCTCGGCCACGAGCACCCGCTCGTTGCTCTCCGGGCGGGTCGCAGCCCGGGCCGCGGGCGGCGCTGGCGCTGCACAAAGGGCATCTTCCCCCGCAACGCAGTGGGGAGCGGTAGGAGGTGTCCATGCGGGGCGTTGCCTCGCGCGACTCCGCACTTGCCAGAATCGCGGCGACGCTTGCGGATCGGCCGCGCTCCGTGGTGGCCGGATTCACGGCAGCGTTGCTCGCCGCCGCGCTCTACGGCGCCTCCGCGGCGGAGCATCTCCCCGCGGGCGGCTTCGAGGTGCCGGGCAGCGAGTCGGACCTCGCCGTCAAGGACGCGGAGCACCACTTCGGGATCGGCTCGGCGGACGTGCTCGTGCTCTATCGCGATCCACGCGCGGACATTCGCAACGCTCGCTTCGGTTCCTGGGTGCTCGATCTCAGCGATGAGCTGCTGCAGCACGGCGGCGTGGTCGGAGTCTCCTCCTACTTCGACACCGCCGAAGCAGAGCTCGTCTCGCGCGATGGTCACGAAGCCCTCGTGATCATCTCGCTCGCAGGGACCAACGCCGACAAGCTCCGAACGCTGCCGCGGATCGAGTCGCAGCTGCGCGCGGTAGAGCCACCCATCGAGGCGGCGATCGGCGGGCACGTGATGGCCTCGCTTCTCGCGGAGGACGTCGCCCGCGCCGACATCTCCTCCGCGGAGAAGATCGCCCTGCCGATCGCGGCCGTGCTGACGCTGTTGTTCTTCCGCAGCGTCGTGGCGGCGCTGGTGCCGATCGCGATCGGCGCGTTCGCGCTGGCCGCCTCCGCCGCCATCGTACGGCTGGGCTCGAACTTCATCGAGATCGCGATCTTCGCGCTCAACGTGGCCGCCTTCCTCGGACTCGGGCTCTCTATCGACTACTCGCTCTTGCTGGTGCAGCGCTTCCGCGAGGAGCTCGCCCGCGGCCTGGCCACGCGCGAAGCCGTGATCACGGCGGTCGACACGGCCGGCCGGTCGGTGCTCATCTCCGGCCTCGCCGTGATGGTGAGCTTGATCGTGCTCGTCGGTGTTCCCGTCGCGATCCTGCGGAGCGTGGCGCTCGGCGGGGTGCTGGCAACGGCGACCGCGCTGGTCGGCGCGCTCCTCCTCTTGCCCGCGCTCCTCGCCTGGGTCGGACCCCACGTGAATCTCGGATCGCTCGGCAGAGCGCCGGATGCGGGCGGCGCGAGCCCGGTCTGGAACCGGATCGGTCACCTGTCGATGCGCCACCCCGTAGCGACGGCACTCGGGTGCAGCGCGTTGCTGCTCGCGTTGGCGAGCCCGGTGCTCCGCATGCGGAGCGTCTTGCCCGACGCGCGGATCTTCCCGCGCGACTCGGAGGTGCGGCGCGTCGACGAGGCGCTGGGCGACCCCGCGCGCTTCGATCCGGGCGGCGCCTCGGCGATGCAGGTGGTCGTCGAGACCGAAGGAGCGCCGCTCGAGCCACGCAATCTGCGCCTGCTGCGGGCGTACGGCCAGAGCCTGCTCGCGGTTCCCGGCGTGACGGCCGTGCGCACCCCCTTCGCCGACCTCGACCCCGATGCGCGGACGCCGGAGGAGCTCGTCCGAGCGGCCGCCACCGATCCGTCCGCCACGCGTCTGGCGCGCATGACGCATCAGGACCGATCGCTGCTCGTGGCCAACGGCGCGTATCCGTGGCGCTCGGCTCGAGCGGCCGCGCTGCTGGAGACCGTGCGCGCAATTCCTCATCCCGCGCTGGCCGTGAAGATCGGCGGCGCGACCGCGCAGATGGTCGATCTCAAGCTCACTCTGCGGCGCTACGGTGAGTTCGCCGCCGTGCTCGTGGTCTCCTGGAACCTGCTGATGCTGCTCGTCGCCTTCCGCTCGCTGGTGGTGCCGGTCAAGGCCGTGCTCATGAACGTGCTCTCGCTGGGGGCGAGCTACGGACTGCTCGTTTGGGTGTTCCAGGACGGACACTTCGCGCGACTGCTCGGCTTCGAGCCGCTGGACGGCATCGACCCGAGCATCCCGCTGGTGATGTTCGCCGTGGTCTTCGGCCTGTCGATGGACTACGAGGTCTTCCTGCTCTCGCGCATCCGCGAGGAATGGCTGCGCAGCAGGAACAACCAGGAGAGCGTGATCTTCGGTCTGGCCCACACCGGGCGGACCATCACCAGCGCGGCGCTGATCCTCCTGGTGGTGATCGGTGCGTTCGCCGCTGGAGATCTCGTCTACGTGAAGCAGATCGGCGTGGGCATGGCGGCCGCGATCGCCATCGACGTCACGCTGGTCCGCGCGCTGCTCGTTCCTGCCACCATGCAGCTCCTCGGCGACTGGAACTGGTGGGCGCCGCGCTGGCTCGAGCCCGCCGGAGTCGAGCCGTGGCGCTCGACGCGCAGAGCAGCGCGCTGAGGCCGGCCAGCGCAGCCAGGAACATCGCGGGCGGCTCGGGCACCCGCACCCACGTCTCGATCGCGCCGCGGATCTGCTCGTCGGTCACGGACCCGTCTCCGATGACGACGAAGCTCGTGCCATAGCCGAAGGGCGAGTCGTTCGGGAGCGGCTCGAAGGGCAGAAGCGCTGCCAGCGGCGGCGGCTGGATCGGGAGCGCATCCGAAGCAAACGTCCCCGGAACGCTCGCGCTCACCTCGAGCCCGAAGATCGACGGGCTGGTGTAGAAGTTGTTTGTCCTCGGGGTGAGCACCCTGGACGGCGTAGCCGCCCGCCGTGAACGTCATCTCGAGCACGGCACCCCGTAGTCGCCACGCTGCGAGTTCGGATCCAAATCCGGTATACCCCGAGGCTGGTGAGCACCGGATCGCTCACGGGCACCGGTGAGGAACTGCAGCACACGGATATTTCCGCAACGTGTCCCGTGAGCTGCCAGGTGTACGGCGCGGCAGCAGCCTGGCTCGCCGCTGCGATCCAGCCCAGCGCGGCGACTGCCGCCGAGATCCGGATGGCCATGGCTGGAGCATATCCCCACCAGTCCCCGGACGGAACGCAAACCGCCTAGCGTTTCCACGGACACTTGCGCCGAGCCCGTCGGTACCTAGTCAGGGCGGGGTCCGGAGACCGCCGGAGCTCCAGAGCGCGCGCCCGCCTCACCGAATAGACCCGAGCGTTTCCCGGGGTTTCGGGTTATGCTGCGCGACCGTTTTTTCGCCCCGGACCAGCCTCCTGGCTGCATTCGCGACTTCATCCGGCCACGTCGGGACTCGAGGAGCCCATGACCATGTCGAACGACCTGTCGACCATCCGCAACATCGGGATCAGCGCCCACATCGATTCGGGGAAGACCACCCTGACCGAGCGCATCCTGTATTACACCGGCCGCATCCACCAGATGCACGAGGTGCGCGGCAAGGACGAGGTCGGCGCGACGATGGACTCGATGGACCTCGAGCGCGAGCGCGGCATCACCATCCAATCCGCGGCCACGTACTGCGACTGGGCTGGCCACCAGATCAACATCATCGACACGCCGGGCCACGTCGACTTCACGATCGAGGTCGAGCGCTCGCTGCGCGTCCTGGACGGCGCAATCCTGGTGCTCTGCGGCGTCGCGGGCGTGCAGTCGCAGTCGATGACCGTCGACCGCCAGATGCGGCGCTACAACGTCCCGCGCCTGGCCTTCGTGAACAAGCTCGACCGCTCGGGGGCGAACGCCTACCGCGTGGCGTCGCAGCTGCGCGACAAGCTGAAGCACAACGCCGTGCTCATGCAGATCCCGATCGGCGCCGAGGACCGCTTCGCGGGCATCGTCGACCTGATCAAGATGAAGGCGTTCTACTTCGAGGGCGACGACGGCAACCAGGTCGTCGAGAAGCCGATTCCCGCCGAGCTCGAGGCCGAGGCGGCCGAGTGGCGCGAGAAGATGCTCGACGCCGTGTCCATGTTCTCGGAAGAGCTGATGGAGGCCATTCTCGAGGGCCAGCCGACCGAGGAGCAGATCGTCGCCGCCGTGCGCGAGGGCACGCTCTCGCTCGAGCTGACGCCCGTCTTCCTGGGCTCGGCCTACAAGAACAAGGGCGTGCAGAAGCTGCTCGACGCGGTGACGCTCTTCCTGCCCGCGCCGAACGAGGTGAAGAACAAGGGCGTCGACCTCGATCACGACGAGGCCGAAGTCGAGATCGTCGCCGATCCCGACCGGCAGCTCGTCGCGCTCGCCTTCAAGCTCGACGACGGCCGCTACGGCCAGCTGACGTACATCCGCGTGTACCAGGGCACGATCGAGAAGGGTTCGACGATCGTGAACGCGCGCACCAAGAAGAAGCACAAGGTCGGCCGCCTCGTGCGCATGCACGCGGACAAGATGGAGGACATCGACCGCTCGACCGCGGGCGACATCGTCGCCTTGTTCGGCATCGAGTGCGCCTCGGGCGATACGTTCACGGCGCAGGGCTACAACGTGGCCATGTCGAGCATGTTCGTGCCGAAGCCCGTCATCTCGCTGTCCGTGAAGCCCAAGGACAACAAGACGGTCGACAACATGTCGAAGGCGCTCGCGCGCTTCATGCGCGAGGACCCGACCTTCCGCACCACCGTCGACGAGGAGAGCGGCGAGACGCTGATCGCCGGCATGGGCGAGCTGCACCTGGACGTGTACGTCGAGCGCATGAAGCGCGAGTACAACACCGAGGTCGAGACCGGCGCGCCACGCGTGGCCTACCGCGAGTGCATCTCGCAGCGCGCGGACTTCCTGTACACGCACAAGAAGCAGACCGGCGGCTCGGGCCAGTACGCGAAGGTGGGCGGCTACATCGAGCCGATCCCCAACTCGGACGAGTTCGAGTTCGTCGACGAGGTGCGCGGCGGCGCGATCCCGCGCGAGTACATCCCGGCCTGCGAGAAGGGCTTCGCCTCGGCGCTCGCCAAGGGCGACCTGATCGCGGCGCCGGTGCTGGGCGTGCGCGTGGTGCTGAACGACGGCCAGTCGCACGCGGTCGATTCGTCCGACCTGGCCTTCCAGGTGGCGGCGCGCTCGGCGTTCCGCGAGGCCTATCCGAAGGCGAAGCCCGTGATCCTCGAGCCCATCATGAAGCTCGCGGTCGAAGGGCCGAGCGACTTCCAGGGGGCGTACATCAAGGTGATCATGCAGCGCCGCGGCGTGATCATCGGCTCGACCGACATGGACGGCTTCAGCCAGGTCGAGGCCGAGGTGCCGATGGCCGAGACGTTCGGCTTCGCGACCGACCTGCGTTCGTGCAGCCAGGGCAAGGCCGAATTCACGCTCGAGTTCGCGAAGTACGCGCCGGTGCCGGCCGAGATCCAGAAGCAGCTGATCGAAGACTTCCAGGCCTCGTCTGCTTCGAAACGGCGCTGACCCCGAGCCTACGCCGGTGAGTCCCGCTCCGCCGCTCTCCGACGAGGAGCGCGCGCGGGGGCGGCGGCTCGCGATCACGAGCAACGTGCCGTCCATGGTGTTCTGGACGGCGTTCACGGGCCAGCTGCCGACGCTCGCGCTCGTGTCCCTCGGCGCGAGCGAGGCGCTGATCGGCGCGCAGAGCGGGCTGCAGATGGGGCTGGCCGCGGTCCAGCTGCCCGCGCTGCGCCTGATCTCGTGGTTTCCGAAGCGCTCGCTCCTGATCTGCGGCCAGTCGCTCGCGCAGCTCGGCGCTCTGCCGCTCGTGTTCTTCGGCTCGATCAACGCGCTCGGCCCCGACGCGTCGGTCGCGGTGGCGTTCGCCTGCCTGGCGCTGACCGCGCTCGGGCTCGATCTCGCGGACCTGGTCTGGTTCCCCCTGCTGCGCGGCTACGTCGACCCGGAGCACGCGGGCCGCTTCTTCGGCGCAAACCGCACCGCGTGGCACGCGGCGATGATCGCGTTCTTCCTGGGCGCGCAGCTCTGGCTCGCGCGGCACGAGAGCGGCTTCGGCCTGCTCTTCGGCGTGGCGTGGTGCCTTGGCGTGCTGCGCATCGCACTGATCACGCGGCTGCCCGAGCGCAGCGAGCGCGGCGGCGAGCGGCTTCGCGCGCGCGACGCGCTCGCGCTGCTGCGCCGCGACCGGCGCCTGCGCCGCTACATGATGGGCTCGATCTGGGGCCAGGCGATGCGGTTCGCGACGCTGCCCTTCGTGCTCGTCATGCTCCGCCGGGCGCTCGGCTTCTCGAACTCCGACGCCGTCTTCACGACCGTCGCCGTCTACGTGGGCGGGCTCGTGTCGCTGTACCCGTGGGGCCGGCTCGCGGACCGGCGCGGCGCGTACTTCGTGTTCCGCACCACGGCGCTCGGACTGGGCGCGCTGTACCTGTCGCTCGCGTTCATCCGGCCCGCGGGCGCGGCGACGCTCGCGATCGCCATCGCGTTCTTCTTCGCTCACGCGGTGCTCGCCGCCGGCCACGGCGTGGCAGACACCCGGCTCCTCTTCGAGCTCACGCCCGCGGAGGCGCCCGCGAAGGTGTTGGTCGTGACCGCGGTGGTCGAGGGCACGACGTGCGGGCTCGCGCCGGCGCTCGCGGGCGCCGTGCTCGACCCGCTGCTCGCGCGAGCCGCGAGTCCGCTCGCCGTCTACCACGGCTTCTTCGCCGTGGCCGCGGTGCTGGTGAGTGTCTCGTTCCTGCCGCTGCGAATCTTCCGCAGAGACTGAGTTCTTGCAGCTCTCAGCGCTGGAGAGGCCGAGCGAAGGCCGCCCTGAGCGAGGCCGCAAGGGCCGAAGGCCCGCGCAGCGAGCCGCAGGCGAGCGAAGACGCGCAATCTTCCGCAGAGACTGAGTTCTTGCAGCTCTCAGCGCTGGAGAGGCCGAGCGAAGGCCGCCCTGAGCGAGGCGGCAAGGGCCGAAGGCCCGCGCAGCGAGCCGCAGGCGAGCGAAGCCACTAAGTCGCGATGCGGAAGAAGACCACGTCGCCGTCCCGGACGACGTACTCCTTGCCCTCGACGCGCATGAGGCCCTTCTCCTTCGCGCCGACCTCGCCCTTCGAAGCGACGTAGTCCTCGAACGAGATCACCTCGGCGCGCACGAAGCCGCGCTCGAAGTCGGTGTGGATCTCGGCGGCCGCCTGCGGCGCCTTGGTGCCGCGCCGGATGGTCCAAGCGCGCACCTCCTTCGGGCCGGCGGTGAAGTACGAGACCAGCTCGAGCAGCCGATAGGTCGCGCGGATCAAGCGGTCGAGCCCCGACGCGTCGACGCCCAGGTCGGCGAGGAAGGCGCGGCGCTCCTCGGGGTCCAGCTCGAGCAGCTCCGCCTCGACCTTCGCGCAGATGCGCACCGATGCGCCGCCCTTCTCGACGGCGAGCGCTTCGAGCGCGCGCGTGTAGGCGTTGCCGGACGCCAGGCCGGCCTCGTCGACGTTCGCGACGAAGAGCACCGGCTTTGCGGTGAGCAGATTCGCCTCGCGGAACCCGGCGCGCTGCGCGTCGGGCACCGCGAAAGCGCGCGCGGGCTGCCCTGCCGAGAGGTGCTCGACCAGCGCGCCGAAGAAGGCGGCCTCGGCCTGGGCCTCCTTGTCGCCCGACTTCCCGACCTTGCGCGCGCGGTCGGCGCGGCGCTCGGCGGTCTCGAGATCGGCGAGCGCGAGCTCCGTCTCGATCGTCTCCACGTCGCGCAGCGGGTCGGGCGCGCCGTCCACGTGCACGACGTCGGCGTCGTCGAAGCAGCGCACCACGTGCAGCACCGCGCTCGTCTCGCGGATGTGGGCCAGGAACTTGTTGCCGAGCCCCTCGCCCTGCGACGCCCCGCGCACCAGCCCCGCGATGTCGACGAACTCGACCGTGGCCGGCACGACCCGTGCCGAGTGCACCAGCGCGTCGAGCGCGGCGAGCCGCGGGTCGGGCACGGGCACGATGCCCGAGTTGGGCTCGATCGTGCAGAACGGGTAGTTCTCGGCGGCGATTCGCGAGTCGGTCAGCGCATTGAAGAGCGTGCTCTTGCCGACGTTCGGCAGGCCGACGATGCCGCAGCGGAGCGCCATGGGGCGGGCATCATCCCGAATCTGACGCGCTGCGCCAGTATAATGTCGCCGCGCCCCACTCCCGAGGAGGACTTCTTGGACTTCGCGTATTCCGACAAGGTCAAAGCCCTGTCGAAGGACTTCGGCCTCGCGCGCATGTTCGCCATGATCCGGACGCTGCGGCTCGCCGACGGCCCGGACGAGGTGCATCGCAACCAGATCGCGCGGCTCGAGCTGCGCGAGCACTGACGGAGAGCGGATGCCCGACGCGCTCCGGCCCGAAGAACTCGAGAGAATCGGCCGCTTCAAGGTGCGCCGCTATCTGGCGGGCGGCGGCATGGCCTGGGTGTTCGAAGTCGAAGACCCGGGCCTGTTCGACGCGCGGCGCGCGCTGAAGCTCCTCAAGCCCGGCGAGACCGACGCCGAGACCCTGCGCCGCTTCCGCCGCGAGGCCGAGCTGCTCTCGCGCCTGCAGCACCCGAACCTGGTGCACATCTTCGAGTTCGGCGAAGACGCCGCGACGGGCTGCCAGTACTACACGATGGACTTCATCGAGGGCCGCACCCTCGCGCAGATCCATCCCGACTGGCTCGACGCTACGCCGGACGGCGGCACGCCCGCGGACGCGCGCAGCCTCGACGAGATCTGCCGCTACTTCAGCGAGGTGCTCTCGGCGCTCGCGCGCCTGCACGAGCAAGGCATCGTGCACCGCGACATCAAGCCGCAGAACGTGTTCGTCGATCCGCACGGGCGCGCGGTGCTGGGCGACCTGGGCGTCGCGAAGCTGTCGTCGGCCGCCGGCGAGACACAGAAAGGTGTCGTGCCGGGAACGCCGCTCTACATGGCGCCCGAGCAGTCGCTGCGCTTCGAAGCGTCGACCCGCACCGACCTGTTCTCCCTCGGGCTGTCGATGTACCGCGTGCTCTCGGGGCGCACCGTGTACGACAACGCCCTCGGCGCAGATTCGACCAACAGCATGGCCGTGCTCCGGCACCTGTGGAGCCTGCAGGGCGCCTCGCAGGAGTTCGAGTTCGAGTTCCCGCCCCAGGTACCCGAGCCCTTGCGCGCGGTGGTGCGCCAGGCCTGCCGCATGAGCCCCGACGAGCGCTACCCCAGCGCCGAGACGATGGCCGACGCGATCCGCGGGGCAACGCGTCCGCCGCGCGCCGCGGAGCTCGCCGAGCCGCGCCGCGGGCCCAGCCTGCCGGTGCTCGCACTCCTCGGCATGGTCGTGCTCGCGCTCGGCTTCTGGTTCGGGCTCGGCTCGTACAGCCAGCGCTCGGGCGCGCGCACGGCGCGCAGCTCGGCCGAGGCCGCGCATGCGCAGGTGAGCGCGCTCGTCGGCGGTCTGTCGGGCCGCACGAGCCCCGGCGCGGCCGACGCGATCGAAGACGCGAAGCGGCGCGTCGAGTACGCGGCCGAGGAGCAGAACGAGGCCGAGGAAGCGCTCCAGTCGGCGCGCTATGGCGCCGCGCAGGACCGCTTCGAACGGGCGCTGGATGGTTACACACGCGCGTGTCAGAGCATCGTCGACCACTGGCTCCGCGCCGAGGCGAGCGCGTCGGTCGAGAGCGCCGTCGCTGCCGTAGCGGCGCTCGGCAGCGCGAGCGGCGATCTGGCTACGCGCGCGAAGGGCCTGCCCGAGCCGTCGCCCGACACCGGCTGCAACGCCGCCGAAGCGGAGCGCGCGCGCCTGTTCGCGGCCGAGGCGGTGCGCGCCGACGCGGTGAAGATCGCCGCCAACGCGCCCCTGCACGCGGAGCCGCCGCCGCCTGCACCGGCGCCGCCCGCGGCCGTCGTCGCCGCGGCCGCGCCAGAACCCGAGCCGGCGCCCGCGGCACCTCCGAAGCCGGCGCCCGTCGCCGCAGCGCCGCCTGCGCAGAAGCTGCCGCCCGTTGCGGCAGCGCCGGCCGCAGCCGCCGCGAGCGCAGCGCCGGCTCCGAGCCCCGCGCCCGCCGCGGCGAAGGCGCCCGCGCACGCGCCGGGCTCGCGCCCGCCGGTGCGGGACAACCGCGCGGCGAAGGCCGAGATCACGCAGGCGCTCGAGTCCTGGAACGCGGCACTCAACGCGCGCGACTGGAACGCACTGGCGCAAGTGCAGAATCTCCACCCGGGCCAGCTCGAGGCGTACCAGAAGCTCTTCCCCGACAAGAGCACGCGCCAGTCGATGGCGATCGACTTCATCGCGGGCTTCGACTCGCCGCGCATCGACGTGCAGATCGTGCTCACGCGCGAGGAGCGACACTTCTTCGTGTGGCGCGTCGTCGCGAAGGAGACCCGCAAGGGCATCGCGACGCGGGACGGCACCACCTGGAAGCTGGAAGGTCTGTAGCGCCTACACCCGCGGGGTGAATTTGCGGAGCTTGCGCTGCAAGCTCTGGCGGTGCAGGCCGAGCTGGCGCGCGGCGCGGCTGATGTTGCCGCCGCACTCGGCCAGCACCCACTCGATGTACTCGCGCTCGCGGCGCGCGAGCGTCTGGCCGGCGGCGGCGCCGGCCGTCGGCGCCTGCAGCGGCTCGCTGCGGAACGCCTGCAGCAGGTCCTCGACGTGCACGGGCTTCGTCAGGTAGTTGAACGCGCCCTGCTTCACCGCCTGCACGGCGGTCGCGATGCTGCCGTAGCCCGTGAGCACCACGATGCGCGCGCGCGGCGAGCGCTCGAGGATGAGCGGAATCGCGTCGAGGCCGCTCTGGTGGCGCAGGCGCAGGTCGACGCTCGCGAACTTGTGCGCGAACGGCGCGAGCGCGCGGAGCTCGTCGAGGTCGGCGACGCAGTCGACGCGCCAGCCGCGCTCGCGGAACTCGAGCGCGAGCGCCTCCGCGAAGCGCGTGTCGTCGTCCACGATGAGGAGCGACTGCTGCGCCTGGCTCATGCACGCGCCTCGGCGGCGCCCTCGCGCGCCGCCGGCAGCACGAGCCGCGCGACCGCGCCGCCGCCTGGCGCGTCGTCGAGCTCGAGCCGGCCGCCGATCGTCTCGATCAGCGTATACGCGAAGTAGAGGCCCAGCCCGACGCCGCCCGGCCGCGTGGTCACGAACGGCTCGCCCAGGTGCGTCCGCACCAGCTCGGGCCAGCCGGGCCCCGAGTCGCGCACCTCGATGGCGACACGATCCGGTGTCACCTGCACGCTGACTTCTGCCGGCGCCTCGGGGCTGCTCTCTTCGAGCGCGTTGTCCACGACGTTCAGCACCGCCTGCGTGAACGCGACCGCGGGCACCAGCACGAGCGCCTTGCCGCGCTCGCGGCGGAAGCGCAGCGGCACCTGCGGGTCCTCCGCGCGCAGGCCCGCGCACACCTTCTCGACGAGGTCGCCGACGTCCTCGACCTCGAGCCGCAGCGCGTCGGGCCGCAGCTGCGAGCCCGCCATCTGCCGCAGCACGTCTTCGCAGCGAGCGAGCGACTCGAGCGCTTCCTCGAGGGCGGGATCGTCCTCCAGGTCGAGCTTCCGGCCGAGCCGCTGCAGCTTCAACATGGCCGTGTTGAGCGGCGTCGCGAACTCGTGTGAGAGCCCCGCGGCGAGCGCGCCGACCGCGCGCAGGCGGTCGATGCGGCCCTGCTCCTGGCGCCGCGCGTGCACGTGCGCCTGCAGCGCCGCGAGCGTGTGCGAGAGCCACGTCGTGAACAGCCAGAACACGCCCGCGACGAGGAACTGCGCGGGGAACAGCACGGCGGGCGAGACGCGCGTCGCCGCGAGCCCCGGCGGCACGTGGCCGAACGCCTGCACGAACGCGAGACACGCGACCAGGCTCCAGAAGAAGCCGAGCGACACGCGGCCCTCGAGCAGGAGCGCCCCGAGGCCCGCGTGAAAGAAGAGCAGCGGCACGAGCGGATTCCACGCGCCGCCCGACAGGCCGAGCAGCGCGGACAGCGCCGCGATGTCGGCGAAGAGCTGCGCGGCGAGCTCGGCCTGCGACACGTCGCTCTTGCGGCGCAGCCGCGCCCACGTGAGGCCGTTCAAGAGCGCGAGCGCCGCGACCACGCCCAGGAACACGGGCACGCGCGCGGGCTCGAGCAGGTCGAAGCGCAGCGCGGGCACGATCGACAGCCCCTGCGCGCACAGTGCGATCCAGCGCAGCCGCACTACCCAGGCGAGCTTCGCCGCACCGCTGTCGGGCTGCCGAGAGAGCGGCGGATCGAGCAGCGCGAACAGCCGGAGCTTCATGCGGGAAGCTTAGTGGAAGCCCGAGAGGCGCGTCCAAGGCCGGAGTTGCGCATTCGCCTCCGCGCGTGCGAGACAGGCCCATGGCGGATCGACCCGGCCCGGCGCTCCCCGGCGCGCTGTTCGAGCGCGTGGACGAGAGCGACGACGCGCTCTTCTACCAGGCGCCGCGCTTCGCCCTGCACGTGGACGAGGCGACGATCGCCGCGCTGACGCAGCTCTACCGGGAGGAGCTCCGCGCCGGCAGCCGCGTGCTGGATCTCATGTCCTCGTGGGTGTCGCATCTGCCCGCGGAGCTGGCGTTCGCGCGCGTCGCGGGCCTCGGCATGAACGCAGCCGAGCTCGCTGCGAACCCGCGGCTGGACGAGCGCTGCGTGCGCGACCTGAACGCCGAGCCCAGCCTGCCCTGGCCCGGCGCCTCGTTCGACGCAGTTCTGTGTGCGGTGTCGGTGCAGTATCTCGTGCGGCCGGTGGACGTCTTCGCCGAAGTGAGCCGCGTGCTCGCGGACGGCGGCAAGCTCTTGATCGCGACCTCGCACCGGCTGTTCCCCACCAAGGCGATCGCGGCGTGGCGAGCGCTCGACCCGCACGACCGCCTGCGCCTGGTCGCCCGCTACCTGGAGCTCGCCGGCGGCTTCGCCGCGCCCCGCGTGGTCGATCGCTCGCCGGCGGGCGCCGACCCGCTCTGGGTCCTGCTCGCCGAGCGCGCTCCGCGCTAGAGCGGGTCCGTGCGCAGCTCGGCATACACGCCGAAGTGGTCGCTCGGCCAGACGCCCGCGCGCTCGTCGTTCGCGACCACGCGGCACGACTCGATCACGCCGCGGCCGTCGCGCAGCGGGTAGTCGACGAACACGTAGTCGATCCGCCGGTCGGGCTCGAGCGCTTCGCGCGCGTACGCGTTGCGATTCGACCAGGTCACGCCGTCGCCGTCGCGCCCGGCCACGAGCCAAGCGTCGTTCCAGTACACGCTGCGCCCGTCGATCGAGTGGCGGCCCGTCATGTAGCGGATCTCGTCCGAATCGGGCTCGGCGTTGAAGTCGCCGGCGATGATCGCGGGGAAGGCGCGGTGCACGCGCTGCCCGCGCACGAAGTCCGCGAGGGCCACGACCTGCTTCTCGCGCACGAAGCCGTGGTGGAACTTCCAGTTCAGGTGCGTGGAAGAGAACACGAGCGGCCCGTGCGGCGACTCGATGTGACACAGAAGTGCGACGCGTGTCTCGTGATCGCCTTCTTTCTGGAACAGCGGCAGCGAATCCGTCTTCGCGATGGGCCACCGCGAGGCGATCGCGTTGCCGAACGACTCCTCGGGCGACTTCCAGAACCCCGACGCGCGCGCGAACGCCAGGTGGTAGCCGCGGTGGCCCACGAGCTCGCGCGCCAGGTCGCGCTGCGGCGACTGCAGGACCTCCTGAAACGCGATCAAGTCGGGCGACAGCCGCTCGATCCAGCCGCGAATGCGCTCCGCGCGGAGCGCCCAGGGGCCGGAGTCGTTCCAGACGTTCAAGCTCAACACGCGCAGCATGGCGGAGGTTCTACCATGATAACCTTCCGCCATGCCGGCACGGAGCTTCACCCGCGGGCTGCACGATCTCGGCAACGGCTGCTGGGCCTGGCTCCAGCCCGACGGCGGTTGGGGCTGGAGCAACGCGGGGCTCGTGGCCGACTCGGGCGAGTCACTCCTCATCGACACGCTGTTCGACGTGAGACTGACGCGCGAGATGCTCGAGGCGATGCGTGCGTCCGTGCCCGCGGCGCGTCGCATCGCCACGCTCGTCAACACGCACGCGAACGGCGACCACTGCTACGGCAACCAGCTGCTCGCGGGTACGCGCATCGTCGCCTCGCGTGCGAGCGCCGCCGAGATGGACGAGCTGCCCCCCGAAGCGATGGCGCGCACGATGAAGAACGCGGCCGCGTTCGGCCCCGGCGGACGCTTCCTGGCCGAGGTATTCGCGCCGTTCGACTTCGAAGGCATCGTGCACACGCCGCCCACCGAGACGTTCGACGGCGAGCTGCGCGTGCGCGTCGGCAACAAGGAGGTCGTGCTCTTCGAGGTCGGGCCTGCCCACACGAAGGGCGACGTGATCGCATGGGTGCCGCAGGACCGCGTGGTGTTCACGGGCGACATCCTGTTCATCGGCGGCACGCCGATCGTCTGGGCGGGCCCGGTGGGCAACTGGATCGCCGCGTGCGAGAAGATCGCCGGGCTCGGCGCCGACGTCGTCGTGCCGGGCCACGGGCCGCTCACCGACGCGCGCGGCGCGCTCGACGTGCGCGACTACCTCGTGCACGTGCGCGACCGCGCTCGCGCCTGCTACGACGCCGGCCTGCCCCCCGAGAAAGCCGCGCGCGAAGTCGAGCTGGGCCGATTCGCGAGCCTGGGCGACTCCGAGCGCATCGCGGTGAACGTGCACACGCTCTACCGCGAGTGGAGCGGCGGCGCGCACGGCGTCGCGAACGCGCTCGAGCTCTTCGGACTCATGAGCGAGCTCCGCCGCTCGGGAGCGAGGCTTGGAGGCTGAGGCTCCGCGCGCGCGGCGCAAGCTCGCCGCCATTCTCATGATCGATGTGTCCGGCTTCAGCCGGCTCATGGGGCGCGACGAGGAGTGGACCACGCGCGAGATCCGGGCGTTCCACACGCGAGTCGACGCGTGCGTGCGCGAGCACGAGGGCCGTGTGGTCGACACGGCCGGCGACTCCGTGTTCGCGGAGTTCGACTCGGTCGTGAACGCCACGCGCTGCGCGCAGGCCGTGCAGCGCGAGCAGGAGCAGGCGAACGAGGCGGTCCCCGCCGAGCAGCGCATCGACACGCGCATCGGCGTGCACGTGGGCGACGTCATCGTCGAGGAGTACAAGGTCTACGGCGACGGCGTGAACATCGCCGCGAGGCTCGAGTCGCTGGCGGAGCCGGGACACATTTTGGTGTCGGAGGCCGTCTACCAGCAGGTGCACAACAAGATCGCCGCCGAGTTCCGCGACGAGGGCGTGCGCACCTTGAAGAACATCGAGCACCCGGTGCGGATCTACTCGCTCGTGCCGTCGAGCCTCGTGGCGACGAGCGGCGGCCCGCCCGCGAGCATCCGCCCGCCGACGCGCCGCGAGGAGCGCATGGCGCGCCGGCCGCGGCCGCGCCCGAGCGCGGTCGAGCCTGAGCCGGAGCGCAGCAGCTTCTTGGGAGCGCTGCTGCGGCCCAGCGTCGCCACCCTGCTCACGCTCGGGCTCGTACTCTCGAGCAGCGCCGCGCTGCAGGTTCCCAGCGCGGGGCTACTGCCCACCGCCGGCGCGATCCTGATCGGCCTCGGGCTCGGGCTCGCGCTGGACCGCGGGCGCCGGCTCGGCTTCATGCTGACCGGGCTCGGCATCGGCATCGCCCTGGGCGCGCGCTTCACGCACTGGAGCTCGGTCACCGACCTGCTCTTTGTGATCGGCGGCGCGATCGTCGCGATCCAGGGCTTCGGCATTCGCGCGCGTGCACGGCGCGCGCGCCGCCGCGGCTAGCGAGTCACTCGAGCGGCGCCTTGTCCGGCAGCTTCTCCTCGACGGCCGCGTTCTTCTGAACCGACAGGAGCTCCACCTCGAAGCGCAGCGCGGCGCCCGGCGGGATCCGGTCGCCCGCCCCCGGCGGCACGCCGGTGTCGCCGTACGCCAGGTCCGCGGGGCACGTGATCTCGGCCTTGCCGCCGGGCTTCATGAGCTGCAGCCCTTCGGTCCAGCACGGGATCATGCGCGCGAGCGGAAACTCGGCCGGCTTGCCCCGGTCGACCGAGCTGTCGAACACGGAGCCGTCGCGCAGCTTTCCGGTGTAGTTCACCATGACCTTGTCCTTGGTCGTCGGCGTGTCACCGGTCCCCGCCTTGAGCTCGCGGTAGACGAGACCGGTCGACGTGGTCTTCGCGCCCTTTTCCGCCGCTGCGGCCTTCAGGAAGCCGTTCGAGGCCTCGCGCTCCTTCTTCGCGCGCGCGCCGGTGCGCGCTTGCACCAGCGGGTCGAGCTTCGATTCGTACGCCGAGAGCTCGACCGCCGGCTTGCTGCCGGTGAGGCCCGCGGTGAGTCCGGCCTCCATGATCTTGACTTCGTCGGCCGAGAGGTTGAACGCCTTCAAGTTGCGCGCGACGGCCAGGCCGAGCGCGTAGATGGTCTTCTGCTCGTCGGTATCGAGCTTCTGCGCGCGCGCAGCCGGGGCGGCGAAGAGCGCGGAAACGAACGCGAGCAACAGGGTCGGGAGCGCGAGGCGCCGTATCATGGATGTCTCCGATCTCCCGGCGCAGGCGTTCCGGGCTCGCCATCTTGCGCCGCGAGGCCCGGGGCCGCAAGGCGCGGGGTGTGGCATTCTTTCGGCGAATGAGCGAGCCCGTGCGCGAGCGCGACTACGAGCACGTGCCGGAAGTGGGCACGGTCACGGCGGTCTTCTCGGCCACCGCACGCCGAGGCGAGTGGCTGCCCCCGGAAGAGCTGCGCGTGCGTGCGCTCTTCGGCGCCGTGCAGCTCGACTTCCGCAAGGCGCTCCTCGCGCCCGGCGAGACGACGCTCGAGGTGCTCGCGCTCTTCGGCGCGGTCGAGATCCTCGTGCCGCACGACCTCGAGGTCGAGGTCGCCGCGTCCGCGGTGCTCGGCAGCGTCGAGCAGCGCGATCACGGCGGCGGCATGAAGGGCTTCATCGCCGAGCAGATCCGCCGCGCGACGGGTCAGGTCCACGAGCGCCGCGAGCTGCGGCCCGCCGACGAGGAGCCGCCTCTCCTGCGCGTCGAGGGCCGCGCCGTGTTCGGCTCCATCATCGTGCGACGGCGATGAACGCGGGCGTGTCGGCGGTGACGGGCCGCCGGTCGAAATCGCCGTAGAGCTCGACCTCGCGAAAGCCGGCGCGCGCGAGCAGGTGCTCGAGCTCGTAGCGCCAGAACCAGCGCATGGCGAAGTGCGCCTCTTCGTTGCCGACCACGTCACTCCCGCGGCGGCGCTCGTAGCGGAAATGCACGTGCAGGAGCTGCGCCGGGTAGTCGCGCGACACGCTCGTGTAGCGGGCCACCGACTCGCCGCCGTGCTCGAAGCTCAGCTCGAGGAACTCCGGCTCGCTGGGGCGGGCCATGCGCTCGAGTCGCGGCGCGAACACGTCGAACGCGAACCGCCCGCCGGGCGCGAGGTGCTTCCGCACGCACGCAAGACAGCCGAGCTGATCCTCCACGGTGTACATGTGCTGGAAGGCGCGGAACGCCGAGAAGATCAGGCCGAAGCGGTCCGCGCCCAGGTCGAAGCGCTGCATGGGCGCGTGCACGAGCCGCAGCGTCGGGGACGTCGACTTCGCGCGCAACGCGTCGAGCATGTGGCGCGAGGCGTCGAGACCCGTGCACGGAAAGCCGTCGGCGGCGATCTGCAAGAGCACGCGGCCGGTGCCGCAGCCGAGCTCGAGCACGGGGCCGGCGCACTCCCTCGCCAGCGCGCGATAGAAATCGGCGTCCCGCCCGACGTTCGGGTTGTCGTGGTACGCGGCGTCGTAGAAGCGCGCGGTGGTGCGCCCGTAGGAATCGTCGAACTCGGGGATCGCGGAGCTCACGCGCCAAACGTCGCGCGCGGGCGCGCACCTGTCGAGCGCGCCGACGCGTGCGACAATCCCGCGCGGTGGAGCTGCGAGTCGCAGGCACGCTGGCCCGGCCGAACGCGTGGACGTGGTACGTCCTCTCGGCGGCGACCTGGTTCCTCGCGGTCGGCCTGAACGGCGTGATCATCCCCGGGCTCGTCACGCAGGAGCTGCACGGCGGACCGGGCGCGATGGCGATCGCGCAGATGTCGGGTCAGGTGCCCACCTTGCTGTTGATCCTGCTCGGCGGCGCCGTCGCGGACCGCGCGGATCGCCGCGCCCTGCTGGTCGGGCTGTATGCCTGCGCGGCGGTCCTGACGGGCTTGCTCGCGGCGCGCGTGGGTGCGGGGCAGCTGTCGCTCGCTGTCGTGGTCGCCTACGTGTCGGCGCTCGGAGTCGTCGCGGCATTCCAGATGCCGGCGCGCGACGCGCTCTTGTCCGACGTTGCGGGCGGCGATCTCCTGCGGGCGATCTCGCTCCTGACGATGGTCCAGTGGGGCATGCAAACGGTCGGAAACTTCGGTGCGAGCCTCGGCCAGGCGGTCGGCTTCGCGCCGATCCTCGCCGGTGAAGTCGGGCTTGTCGCGTGCAGCGCCTTCGCCTGCTCACGCCTGCCGCCGCACGTGCGACACGGCGAGCCGGGGCGCGCGATCACGCTCGCGGAGCTCGGCGAGGGCGTGCTCGAGGTCGCGCGCTCGCCCGTGCTGCGCCTGGTCGCGGGCCTCGCGACCGCGCTCGGCGTGCTGTTCATCGGCCCGTTCCTCGTCGCGTTCCCGCTGCTCGTGCGCGACTTCTACCACGGCGACAAGGTGTCGCTGTCGATGTTCCTCGGCTGCTTCCCGCTGGGCGTGATCACGACGACGCTCGCGCTCCTGGCGCGCGGCGGAGGCTTGCGCCGGAAGGGGCTGGCGCAGCTCGCGGCGCTGGGCGGCGGCGCGGTCTGCATGATCGCGCTCGGCTGCGGGCCGCCGTTCGCGGGCGCGCTCGCGGCGGTCTTCGTGTTCGGGCTGGGCGGCGCGCTGTTCATGACCGCGAGCCGCACGCTGTTCCAGACGCACGCGCCGCCCGCCCACCGCGGCCGCGTCCTCTCGGTGTACAGCCTGGCGACGATGGGCGCGTCGGGGCTCATCGGGGCGCCGCTGTCGGGGCTCCTGCTGGCCCGGCTCGGCGTGCTGGCCACGTGCCGCGCGGCGGGCGTGACCATGGCGGCGCTCATCGTGCTCCTGTCGTTCTCCAAGAGCCTTCGGGAGCTGGAGTGATTCGTGACTGACTCGTTCTCCGGTGCAACTGCGATCTGCGGGCTGGGCATGACCGAGCTCGGCAAGGTGTACGGGCGCACGGCGTCGGACTTCGCCGTCGAGGCCGTTCAGCGCGCGCTCACGGACGCGGGGCTCGCGAAGTCCGATCTCGACGGGCTGCTCTTGAACGCGGGGATCAGCCAGGGGATCGACCTGTCGCTGGCTCAAACCCTCGGGCTGGGCCGCCTCTCGCTGCTGACGCAGATGCAGGGGTACGGCTCGACGGCGGGCCAGATGGTCCAGTACGCGGCTCTGGCAGTGCACCACGGACTCGCACGCCACGTGGCGTGCGTGTTCGCCGACGCGCCGCTCGTCGAAGGCGAGCGCGCCGGCCAGGCCTACGGGGGCGGGCGCGCGCGGCGGCCGGGGCTGGGCTCCGTGCTGCCTTCGCTCGGCTTCCTCGGGCCGATCCCGTTCTACGCGCTGCACGCGCAGCGACACATGGATGTGTACGGCACGACACAGAACCAGCTCGGCGCCGTGGCGCTGGGCTCGCGCGCGTGGGCGCAGCGCAACCCGCAGGCGCAGATGCGCGGCGAGCTCTCGCTGGACGGCTACCACGCTTCGCCTTGGGTGGTGGCGCCGTTTCACGTGCTCGACTGCTGCCTGGTGTCGAACGGCGCAATCTGCGTGATCGTGAGCCGCGCCGAGCGCGCGCGCGACCTCGCGCGTCCGCCGGTCTACGTGCTGGGCGTCGGCCAGGCCCACCAGCTGCAGTGGGACGACGCGGTGCCGAGCCTCGCGCAGCGCAGCTCGCGCACGGCGTTCGAGATGGCCGGCTGCGCGCCTTCCGACGTGCGCCAGTGCCAGATGTACGACTGCTACACGTTCACGGTGCTCACGACGCTCGAGGACTACGGCTTCTGCAAGCGCGGCGAAGCCGGCCCGTTCGCGGCTTCGGGCGCGCTCGCGCCCGGCGGCGCGCTGCCCACGAACACCGGCGGCGGCATGCTGTCGTCGTACTACATGTGGGGCATGACGCCGATCTCGGAGGCCGTGATCCAGGCGCGCGGCGACGGCGGCGACCGCCAGCAGCGCGCCGACCTGATCGCGGTGTCGGGGAACGGCGGCATCTTCAACCACCACGCGACGCTCGTGCTGTCGCCACACGCGCGGAGCTGAAGTTGGACGCGAGCGAGCGCGCCGCGCCCTACTTCGCCGCCGCCGCGCGCGGCGTCCTCGCGCTGCAGCGCTGCGCCGCCTGCGGCACGGCGGTGTTCCCGCTGCGCGAGCGCTGCGCGCAGTGCGGCTCGAAGGAGCTGCGCTGGAGCGAGTCGCGCGGCGCGGGGCGCGTGTTCGCGCACGGCCGGCTCGAGCGCTCGAGCCTGCCCGAGCACGCCGGCAAGCTGCCTCTCACGCTGCTCCTCGTCGACCTGGACGACGGCCCGCGCATTCCCGCGCGCCTCGCCGCGGGCGCGCCCGCCGTGCGCGCGGGCGACCGGGTCGAGCTCGGCTTCGAGTCCGCGGGCGACGGCACGCCGCTGCCGGTGTTCCGCGCGGTGCCGGCGTGACGCGGCGCGAAGGGCTCGAGTACTTCGCGAGGCCCGGTCCGTACACCGCGCTGCCTGCGGCGGACTTCGCGGCGCTTCCCGAGGCGCTGGCGGAGCTCTGCTCGGTCGTGCAGGGCTCGGTGCTGCATCCGTTCATGCCCGCGCTCTACGGGCTCACCCCGGACAAGCTCCCCCTCGGGGATCTGCAGGAGCGGAGCGCCTCCGCCATCGTCGCGCGCGTGCGCGGCCGCGACCCGCGTCCGTTCGGAGCGCCGCGCCCGCCCGATCGCCGCTTCTGCGGCAACTGCCGACACCACACGGTGTTGCTCGCCGCGCTGCTCCGGGCAAAGGGGGTACCCGTGCGGGCGCGCTGCGGCTTCGCCGCGTACTTCCAGCCGGGTTGGTTCGTCGACCACTGGGTCGCGGAGGTGTGGACCGGCGGAGCGTGGCGGCTGGTCGATGCCCAGCTCGACCGCGCTCAGCGCGCAGCGTTCCGCATCGGCTTCGATCCGCTCGACGTGCCGCGCGACGCCTTCCTCGTGGCCGGAGAGGCGTGGCGGCGCATCCGCGAGGGCTCCGCGGATCCGGCGCGCTTCGGCGTGCTCGACATGTTCGGCAGCTGGTTCGCCGCCGGAAACGTGGTGCGCGACGTGGCGGCGCTCGCGAAGCAGGAGCTGCTGCCGTGGGACGTCTGGGGCGCGATGCGCCGGACCGACGCGGAGCTCGACGACGCGAGCCTCGCGCGCCTCGACCGCGGCGCTGCGCTCGCACGCGAGCCCGATGCGCACCTCGCGGAGCTCCTCGAGCTCGCCGGGTCGCCCGCCTTCCGAGTGCCCGAGCGCGTGTTCAACGCGCAGACCAACCGCGAGGAAGCACCGCTGCCGCGCTAGGCGCGCTCGACGTACTTCCGCTCGCGCGTGTCGATGCGCAGCTTCTCGCCGCGCGCGATGAAGCTCGGCACCTGCACGGTCGCGCCGCTCGACAGCACGGCGGACTTGAGCTTGCCACCGCGTTCGGGCGGATCCGTCTCGGCGACTTCGAGCTCGACGAACGTCGGCAGCTCCACCGCGATCGGCCGGCCCGCGTGCAGCAGCACCTCGACGAGGCAGTTCTCGGCCATGAGGTCGGCGTTTTCGATGCTCGCGCGCGGGATCTCGACCTGGTCGAAGCTCTGCTGGTCCATCATCACGACCGCATCGCCCGAGTCGTACAGGTACTGCATCTGGCGCTTCTCGATCTCGGCCGCGGGCAGGGTCTCGCCGCTCTTGATCGTCTTGTCCAGCACTGCGCCGCTCGTCAGGCTCTTGAGCCGCATGCGCACGAACGCGCCGCCCTTGCCGGGCTTCACATGCTGGTAGGAGACGATGACGTGCGGGTCGCCGCCGATCTCGACGAACGTGCCCTGCCGCATTTGCGTGGTGTCGATGAGCGCCAAGGGACGCGCACCTTAGCCCGCTCGCCCGGGAGCTGTAAACTGTCCGCGGTGAGGGGAAGCGCAGCGCTCGGGGCTCTCGCAGGGATGGTCGCGGCCGCGGGCCTGTGCGGCTGCTCGCACTACCAATACGTGGGCGTGACGAGCGACCCGCCGGGCGCGACGGTGTACCTGGACGGCGAGGCCGTCGGCAAGACGCCCACGGAGCTGGAAGTGGGGCGCGACGGCGCGCACACGCTCTACCTGAAGCGCGAGGGCTACAAGCCCGAGCTCGTGCTGCTCGAGCACCACGAGGCGAACGACGGCATCGATTTCCTGACACCGGCCGATGTCGCGAAGCGGCTCTCGCCTGGCCCGAGCTCCGATCCGGAGCTCGAGCGCCAGCTCAAGATCACGGTCGACAAGAAGCCGGGGGAGAACTAGCGGCCCTGCGCTGGATATACTCCGGGCGAGGGAGGTCGTGCATGGGCTTTCATCACCTCGCGGTCGCGACGCGGGACGCGGTCGCCAACGACGTGTTCTACGAGAAGGTCATGGGGTTCCGGCTCACGAAGGTCGAGGTCGGCTCCACGCCGTCGGGCTGGGCGAAGCACCTCTTCTACGACACCGGCAGCGAGGGCATGATCGCCTTCTGGGAGCTGCATGACGACGAGATCGGCAGCGACTATCCGACGGCCCTCTCGGAAGGCGTCGGCCTGCCGATCTGGGTGAACCACATCGCGTTCCACGCGCGCGACCTCACCGAGATCGAATCGCGCCGCCAGCGCTGGCTCGACGCCGGCTACGACGTGATGGAGATCGATCACCACTGGTGCTACTCGATCTACACGCAGGACCCGAACGGCACGCTCGTCGAGTTCTGCACCACCACCGCGGAGTTCGGCGACGCGGACCGCAAGCGCGCGCGCGAGCTGCTCACGGAAGCCAATCCGACGCCGGTCGCGCCGAAGAGCCAGAAGTTCCACAAGGCGATGCGCGAGCCGCTGCACCTGTCCGCGGCTAAGGGCTGAGCCAGGCCTCGAGCGCGCGCGCGGCGTCGACGTCGCGCATCTGCACCGGCGGGCGCTTCATCGCGAAGGCCGAGATCGCCTCGATCGGCCCGCTCTCTCCGCGATCGAGCGCGAGCTTCGCGCAGCGGATCGCGTCGATCGCGACGCCGGCGCTGTTCGGCGAGTCCTCGACGGAGAGCCGCAGCTCGAGGTTCATCGGCACGTCGCCGAAGCCGCGCCACTCCATGCGGATAAACGCGACCTTGTTGTCGTTCTGCCAGGCGACGTAGTCCGACGGGCCGATGTGGATCTGCTCGGCAGGGAGCGGCAGCTCGAGCTGTGACTGCACCGACTCGGTCTTCGAGCGGCGCTTGTTCGCGAGGCGCGCGCGCTCGAGCATGTTCAGGAAGTCGGTGTTGCCGCCCGTGTTGAGCTGGTAGGTCGAGTCGAGCGACACACCGCGGTCGGCGAGCAGCCGCGCGAGACTGCGGTGCACGATCGTCGCCCCGACCTGGCTCTTGATGTCGTCGCCGACGAGCGGGAGTCGTGCCGCGCGGAAGCGCTCGGCCCACGCCGCATCGCTCGCGATGAACACGGGTACGCAATTCACGAACGCGCAGCGCGCGGAGAGACACGCTTCCGCGTAGGCCTGCACGGCGCGCTCGGAACCGACCGGCAGATAGCAGACCAGCACCTCTGCGCCCGACTCGCGCAACACGCGCGCCACGTCCACGGGCGCGGTGTCCGCGGGCCGGAAGGCGCGCTCCGCGGGGTAGTGGGCCATGTGCGCCGCGACGCCGTCGAGCACGGGACCCATCTGCACCACGACGTCGGACGCCGGCAGCTTCTCGGCGAAGATCTTGGTGCAGTTCGGCGCAGCGAACACGGCCTCTTCGAGCGGCCGGCCGACCTTGCGCGCGTCGACGTCGAACGCCGCGACGACGCGGAGATCCTCGAGCCGGTAGCCGCCGATCTGCGGGTGCAAGAGCCCACTCGTGCTCGCGGGGTCGTGCGTCCGGTAGTACTCGAGGCCCTGGAGGAGCGCGCTGGCGCAATTCCCCACGCCCGCGATCGCCAGTCGAAGAGTCCGCATCGTCCGGCGCAGGTTACTCACTCCGGCGCGCGAGTCGAGACCTTTTTCTCGTGCGCACGCGTGCTTCCCATTTTGAGTAGCCGAGCGGTTTGCACGTGCGTGCGGTACGCGCCGGTTGCAATTTCGCACCGCTCCGCGTGGCACGGATCTTGGAAGAGGGTCGAGCCATCCGCATTTTGGAGGGATTCTTCACATGATCCGGATTCGCCGCGGCGCCGCGCACTGCCGCACCAGCAACTGCCGCGAGCGCGAGAAGCTCGTGCTGCTGGTACCCATCGCGTTCGACTTCACCTGCCCTGCTTGCGGCCGAGCCGCTGCGATCGACCCCGAGTACGGCACGGGCCTCGGCGCCTCGAAGGTCTACAACGAAGTGCGCGTGTACTTCGCGTTCGACCCCGCGACGCGCACCTACACCGATTCGGTGCGCGCCGAAGACTCGACGCTCGTCGGACAGCACAGCGCGTACGCGTTCTTCAGCCCGCTCGTGCGCGACCGCGCCGAGGCGGAGCACCTCGCGCGCCAGCTGCTCCTGCGCTTGAACGGCGAGCGCGGCACCGTGAAGCCGCTCTTCGCCCGCGCGTCGCGACAGGACCTGCTCGAGGAGGGTTGGCGTCTCGCCGTGTAGCTAGGCGCGGCCCGCCCGCGAGATCCACGTCGCACGCGCGCGTGCGACGACGTTGCCCTGGGCGCCGTAGAGCGCGATGCCTGCGACGCCGCGGCGCCCGTCGAGCCCGATCTGCCACGCGACGAGCGAGGCCGGCTCGCCCGCGCGCAGCTCGCCGTCGAGCGACGCGCAGATGCGGCCGAGCACCATGGGCTCGAGCGCGCGCGCCGAGTCGGGCTCGAGCAGCGGGAACGCCGACGGCGAGTCGAGCGCGGCCCACAAGAACGCGGGCGCGACCCGGCCCTGTTCGTCGGCGAGCGATGCGTCCGGCGTCCAAAGCGCGGCCACCGCACCGCCGCCTGGCACCACACCCGGGAAGATGCGCAGCCCGTCGCCGACGGCGCGCGCCGGCCCGCACACGAAGCACTCGGGGAACGGGTGCGTGCGCATGGCGCGGCAGTCGCCCGCGCGCGCCGCGGTCTCGCGCGGATCGGGCGCGGGGCGCAGCTCCAGCGCGAGCTCGCCGCGCGCAGCCCGCGCGAGCTCGGCGCCTTCGTGCCAGAGCGACCGAGAGCCGTCGGCGTTCTCGCCGATCTCGAGCGGCGCATCGACGGGCGTCGGCGCGCGCAGCGTGACTTCCACCGCGCCGCCGAGTCCCTCGGCCAGCAGGCCCGCGAGGTAGCCGCCGTTCGCCGTGCCCGGCGGACCGCGGAAACGGCCGGCGATCTCCAGCTTCCGCGGCATCGCGCGATTCTGGCTGGACGCGCGGGGGCGCGCAATCCATCTTGATCGCGCATGGGAGAGGAGCGAGCGCCGGGGGCCGAGGCGAGCGGTGCGGTCCGCGCGTATCTCGGGGGGCTGCAGGACCGCATCTGCGCCGCGCTCGAGGCGCAGGACGGCGGGCGCTTCGACGCGCGCTCCCAGGAAGCCGATGGCGTGCTCGCGCGCCCGCGCGTGCTCTCCGAGGGTGCGGTGCTCGAGCGCGCTGCCGTGATGTTCTCGCACGCGCGCGGCGCCGCGCTGCCTCCCGCCGCGACGGCGCGGCGGCCCGAGCTCGCCGGCCAGGCTTTCGAGGCGATCTCGCTGTCGCTCATCGTGCATCCGCGCAATCCCTACGTACCGACGTCGCACGCGAACCTGCGCTATTTCCGCGCGGGCGGCGCCTGGTGGTTCGGCGGCGGCTTCGACCTGACGCCGTACTACCCGTTCGCGGAGGACTGCGTGCACTGGCACCGGACGGCGCGCGCGGCCTGTACACCGTTTGGTGACGACCTGTACCCGCGCTTCAAGAAGGCGTGCGACGAGTACTTCTTCCTGCCCCACCGCGGCGAGGCGCGCGGGGTGGGCGGGCTGTTCTTCGACGACTTCGCGGAGGGCGGCTTCGAGCGTTCGTTCGCGCTGGTGAAGAGCATCGGCGACCACTACGTGCCGGCGTACGTGCCGCTCGTCGAGCGCCGCAAGGCGACGCCGCACGGCGAGCGCGAGCGCGCGTTCCAGCTGTACCGGCGCGGCCGCTACGTCGAGTTCAACCTGGTGTACGACCGCGGCACTCGCTACGGCCTGCAGTCGGGCCGGCGCATCGAGTCGGTGCTGGCGTCCATGCCGCCGCTCGCCGCCTGGCGCTACGACTTCACCGCCGAGCCGGGCAGTCGCGAGGAGGAGCTCGTGCGCGACTACCTGCGCCCGCGCGAGTGGGCGGACGAGAGGCCGTGATCGAGAGCGACTTCCGCCTGCGCGCGCCCGACGGCACGGACGTGTTCGTGCGGCGCTTCGAGCCCGATGCGGGCGCGCCCGTGCGGGCGACCGTGCAGATCCTGCACGGCATGGGCGAGCACTCCGCCCGCTACGCGCGCTTCGCGCGCGTCCTCACTGCGGGCGGCTTCGCCGTCTTCGCAGCCGACTGCCGCGGCCACGGCAAGACGGCGCCGAGCGAGGCCGAGCTCGGCCACTTCGCCGATCGCGACGGCTGGACCCAGGTGCTCGCCGACGTGCGGCTCGTCGCGGCGCGCATCGAGGAGCTTCACCCCGGCGTTCCACACGCGCTCTTCGGCCACAGCATGGGCTCGTTCATCGCGCTCGATGCGCTTACACAGTTTGGTGACAGCTGGAACGCGGCAGTGCTGTCGGGCTCGAGCGGCGGCGCCGGCGCGCTGGGCTGGGCGCTGCGCGTCGCGGCGCGCGCCGAGACGCTGCGCGTGGGCGTCCGCGGCCGCAGCCCCTTCCTCGAGAAGCTGCTGTTCGGTCGCTTCAACGACGCTTTCGCGCCCGCGCGCACCGAATTCGACTGGCTGTCGCGCGACGCCGCCGAGGTCGACAAATACGTCGCCGACCCGTTCTGCGGCTTCGTGCTCCGCGCCGGCAGCCTGGGCGAGCTCGCGGGTGCGCTGCTGCGAATCCAGCGCCGCGCGGTGCTCGCGAACGTGCCGCGCAAGCTGCCGATCCTGCTCGTCGGCGGCGAGCTCGATCCCGTCGGTGGCCGGACCGGCATCGTGCGGCTCGGCACCGCGCTCCGCACCGCAGGAGTTGAACACGTAGCGGAACGGATCTACACCGGAGCGCGTCACGAGATGCTGAACGAGACGAATCGCGATGAAGTGGAGCGCGACGTGTGCGCGTGGCTGACGAGCGCGGCAACTCGCGGCGCGAACTGAGCGCGAAAATTCGCGGTTGCACCGTTTTCACCGGTCGACTACTTTCGGGTCGTTCCCTCCAAGAGAAGCAATTAAAGGCCCTGAGATGGGCGCCCTCGGACGTGATGCACCCGGGGGATGCTTGCTCGGCACGGCAGCGATTCGTCGCTGCCGTGTCCCGGTTAAGCGGCCAGTTTTGTCCGACTGCACCCGCTGACGCACCATGGCGAAGCCTCGTCTGCAGCAAGCTGTGGTAAAATCCCTTCGAATCCGGGGGATTGCGGCGATCGAGTCGCGCGCTTTCCACGGACTGAGAAGTGTTCTTCACACCCACAGCGCAGTGCGTCGGCAGGGGTCGCGCAGCTCGAGCCCCTAGGTCCGCGACACCCGGTCCGGCGCCTCCGAGGCTCCGATCTTGCACACCACCCGTCGCATGACTCCCCGCGCCATCGCCCTCTGCTCGGCACTCCCCCTGCTCTGCGCCTGCGGCATCGGCTACAGCAACCACGGCCAGGAGCAGCGCCCCGAGGTGATCACCGGCATGGGCGCCACCGTGATGTATCCCGGCGAGTCCGGACCGGTGATGCCCGGGACCGCGATCGGCCCCTCGGGCTCGTCGTCGCAGAGCTCCGGCTCGAGCGGGCTGGGGAACTCGAGCGGCTCGTCCTCGTCGTCGGGCCAGGGCGTGCCGGCAGCCGGCGGCTCGGGCCCGGGCGCGACGGCCGGCAGCCCGCCGCCCAGCTCGAACATGACGATGATCGGGCAGACCACCGAGGAAGCCTCGAACGAGCACACGAACAAGGAGTTCCTGCCGATCGGGCCGATCCTCGGTTACCCGTTCTGGTTCCTCGGCAAGTCCATCGGCCAGGAAGCGGACCAGGCCAAGCAGCAGCAGATGGAGCCGAAGCCCGACGCGAGCGCGCGTCCGGCGCCGAGCGGCCCCGACGACGTGGAGCGCGACCGGCTCGTGCGCGAGAACGAGGCGCTGCGCCAGGAGCTGGAGAATCGCGCCCAGCCCGCGCCGACCGTCGCCGCCGCCGACGCCCCGCACGCCGCGATCGGCGACGAGCTCGCCGCGCTCGAGCGCTCGCTCGCGCGCCGCACCAGTCCCACGCCGTCGAGCTCCGCGCCGACCGCAGGCCGGCCCATCCTGCCGCGCGGCGACATCGGCCCCGGCGTGCCCGAGACGCACGACCGCAACGGCGACGGCCGCTCCGACCAGTGGATCTACAGCGTGAACGGGCGGCCCGTGACCGAGGCGCTCGACGACGACTTCGACGGTCGCGTCGACCGCATCCGCCACTTCGACGAGAAGGGCCGGCTCGTCTCGAGCGACGAGGACCTGAACGGCGACGGCATCATGGAGACGACGAGCCTCTACGAGAACGGCCAGCTGGTGCGCCGCCGCACCGACTCCAACGGCGACGGCCAGGCCGACACGTGGAGCTTCTACAAGAACGACCAGCTCATCCGCACCGAAGTCGACACGAACGGCGACGGCTTCCGCGACGAGATCACGATCTACGAGAACGGCAAGATCGCGCGCCAGGAAGAGGACCGGAACGGCGACGGCCGGCCCGACGTCGTGTCGATCTACCGCGACGGCCAGCTCGTCGAGAAGCGCGAGGACCTCGACTTCGACGGCACGCCCGACGTCGTCTCCCACTACGAGAACGGCAAGCTGGTGAGCCGCGAGGCGAGCTCGGCCGAAGTGTTCGAGAAGTGGGAGAACGAGGGCGCCAAGTGAGTCGCGGCGCGCGTGCAGGGCTCCTCTTCGGCGTGGGCTTCGCGGCGGTGGTGTGGCTGATGACCTCGCCGCTCGAGGCGCTGGTCGGGCCCGAGGCCCAGCTCTTCTCGCGCGTGAACGAAGTGCGCGCCGACCACAGCTTGATCGCCCTGCGCGGCTCGTCGGAGCTCGCGGCGGTGGCGCGCGGACACGCGGAGGACATGGTGCGCCGCGGCTACTTCGCGCACGAGAGCCCCGAGGGCAAGAACGCCCTCGACCGCGCCAAGGCCGCGGGCCTGTCCGGCTTCGCGCTCCTCGCCGAGAACATCGGGGCGTCGAGCGTGGGTGGCGACCGCATCGAGGCGATCGTCGACGCGTGGATGCAGTCTCACGACCACCGCGAAAACGTGCTCAATCCCGCGTTCAACACGGCGGGCGTCGCCGTGGTCGAAGCCCCGGACGGCCGCACGATCGTGGTCGAGCTCTACGCGACCTATCCGAGCCCGTGAGTCGCGTGGGTCAGTGAGTTCCGCCCGCGGTCACGGGCGGAGCGAGCACCGCCGAGACGCTGCGGTCGTTCCAGAACAGGTCGAGCTTCGCGCTCGGCTCGAAGCCGGCGGGCATCACGAGGTAGCCCACGGCCATCTCGCCCGACGGCAGCGGACCCGGCGCACCGAGCAAGAAGCCGAGCTCGGCGGGGTTCGCGGGGTCGGGCCGGAACGTGCGCCCGGTCTGGACTGCGAAGAAGTTCGCGTGGAAGTCGGCGTCGCGCTCGGCCTGTGCGGTCCACACGAGCACGTGCGCTTCGCCCGGCCGGCGCCCGAGCGCGTGCAGCGCGAACGACTCGAACGACGACGAGTACGCGAGCTCGATCTTGAGGCTCTTCTGCCCGTGCACGTTGGCGATCTCGAGCGTCGCCGGCGCGGCCTCCTGGCGCAGCGCAACGAGCCGCACGAGGTCGCGGAGGTCTCCGTCGGGCAGTGCGACGGCAGGAGCGGGCGCGGGCGGCGCCGGTGGCGCGACGGCGCCGGTCGGCGGCGGCGGAGTGCGCGCCGCCTGCGGCGAGGGCGCCAGGCCGGGCCGCGCCCCCTGCGTCTGCGCTTGGCCCGGGTCGCTCGCGATGCCGGCCCGCGCGTCGCGGATCTTCTGCGCCGCCTCGACCAGGTTGTACGGGTTGTTCGGGTTGCGCGCCTCCTGGTCGACGTACCAGGTGTACGGCTTCGGCAGCAGGTACGGCCGCACGGGCGGCAGCTCGTCCGGCTTCGCGAAGTGCGCGTTCGCGCACGGCACCGCTGCGCGGCTCTGCACGATGAAGAAGCTGCCGTCCGGGCATACACCGGAAAGTGTCGTATCGGCGAGCGCCGGAGCGGCGGCGAGCAGACCGAACGAGAGCGCGAGCAGGCGCGACTTCACGCTCGCATTGTACTCCAAGAAAGCTCGGCAAGTCTCCGGTTTCATTGGAGAAATCAAAGATGCCGGGCACCGCGAGGAAACTCGCGGCGTTGCCCGTCGCAGCTGCGCGCTAGTGAAGCGACAGGGGCCCGGGCTCGAGCTCGGCGCTCGCCTCTTCGGGCTCCGCTGCTTCGCGCGCATCGGCGGGCTCGAGCGGCTCGAGCGCGCTCTCGTCCGCGGGGAGCGCTTCGGCGGGCGCGGCCACGATCGCTTCGATCTCGCGCAGCGCCGGCAGATCGGAGAGCCCGCGCAAGCCGAACGTCTCGAGGAACGACGCGCTCGTGCCGTACAGCGCGGGGCGGCCCGGCGCGTCGCGGCGGCCGACGATGCGCACCAGGTCGCGCTCCAGCAGGCTCTTCACGACGGCGCCGCAGTCGACGCCGCGCAGGTCTTCGATCTCCGCCCGCGTGAGCGGCTGGCGGTACGCGATGAGCGCAAGCGTCTCGAGCGCGGGCCGCGACAGGCGGATCTTGCGCTCGGGCGTGGCGGCGAGGATCACCTCCGCGAACTGCGGCCGCGTGCGGAAGCGGTAGCCGGCCGCGACCTCGGCGATCTCGTAGGGGCGCCCCGTGGCGCGGAGGCTCGCGTTGATCTCCGCGACGGCGGCCGCGAGCTGTGCAGGGGTCGCGCGCGGAAAGGCGCGCCGCAGCGCGGAGGCTCCGATCGGCGCGTCCGCCGAGAAGATCAGCGCCTCGAGCGCCGCCAGATCGAGCTCAAACTCCGCCATCGTTCCCTCCGTCGCTCTCGCCCCCGTCGCGCGCGTCCATGTCGGCGTCCGCGCGTGCGCCCGCGTCGGCGATCGCCGCGTCGTCGAGCGCGCCGACCGCGAGCCGCACGCGGATCGGTCCGTCCGGCCGCCCCGACTCGTCGGAGTTCTGGAAGATCAGGAGCGCCTGGATCTTGGCGAGCTCGAGGATCGACAGGAACGCGAGCACCACGCGCTCGCGCGTGGGCGCGTCGCCGGCGAGCAGCGTCTCGAACAGGACGCTGGCCGGGTCCGCCGCGCGCAGCGCGTCCATGATCGAGACCATGCATTCCTGCAGGGTCAGTCGGACGCGCGCGACGGCGTGCCGGGCGTCGCCGGCGGGGATGCGCTCGAGCACCCGCTGCATGGCCTCGAGCAGCCCGAACAGACTGACCACCAGCACGCCCTCGCGTTCGGGCAGCTCGGCAGGGTCGGCGTTCCCCGCAAAGACGTCGCGGCCCAGCAGGGGCCGGCGTGCGAGCTCGGCGGCCGCGTCCTTGTAGCGCGCGTACTCGGCGAGCCGGCGCGCGAGCTCGGCGCGCGGATCCTCGAGCTCGTCGGCGAGCAGGTCGGGATCCGGCGGCAAGAGCAGGCGCGACTTGATGTGCGCGAGCGTCGCGGCCATGAGCAGGTAGTCGGCCGCCACGTCGATGTCGAGCATCCGCATCATCTCGAGATAGGCGAGATACTGCTCGCTGATCAGCGCGATCGGGATGTCGGCGATGTCGACTTCGTTCGCGCGGCAGAGATGCAGGAGCAGGTCGAGCGGGCCCTCGAACGACGGCAGCTTGACCGCACAGGCGAACCGACCGGCGCTCGGCGCTTCACGCGCGTCGCGCGGATCCCGAGACGAGCCTGGGCCGAATTCACCTTCCACGGCTTCGATGTCGCACCCCCTACGACGGGCGCGATGCTAACGGATCACCCGACCCGCGGCCAGCATTCCGGGCGTCGCCGCGCGGGTGGCGGCGGTTCACCAGGTCGTGCAGCCGCGAGCGACTCACATGTGTGTAGATCTCGGTCGTGCCAATGTCGGCGTGGCCGAGCATCTCCTGCACCACGCGCAGGTCGGCGCCGCCCTCGAGCAGGTGCGTCGCGAACGAGTGACGCAGTACGTGGGGGGTCAGCTTGTGCGCGATCCCGAGCGCGCGCCCGTACGCGCGAATCCGATACCAGACGGCCTGGCGCGTGAGCCGCCGCCCGCGCGCGCTCGTGAACACCTCGGGCGCCTCGGCGCCGTGCGCCCAGCGCGGCCGCACCTCGGCCAGCCAGCGCTCGAGCGCGCGCGCCGCGGGGTCGCCGAAGAGCGCGAGGCGCTCGCGCCTGCCCTTCCCCTGCACGCGGCAGCTGCGCGAGGCGAGCTCGAGATCCGCGAGCCGCAGCGTCACGAGCTCGCTGACGCGCAGGCCCGCGGCGTACATGAGCTCGAGGATCGCGCGGTCGCGCAGGCCCACGTCGCTCTCGTCGGGCGCGCGCACCAGCGCCTCGGCCTCTTCGGCGGAGAGCACCTTGGGCACTTTGCGGCCGCGCTTCGGCCGGGCGAGGTCCGCGAGCGGGTCGCAGTCGAGCACGCGCTCGGCGCGCAGCCACGCCAGGAGCTGCGCCAGTGCGGACAGGGCGCGCGCGCGCGTCGAAGCGGCCAGGCCGCGCCGCTCGAGCGCATCGACGTGGGCGCGCAGTGCGTTCGCGTCGAGCGCGCGGACGTCTCTCTCGCCGAGCGACTCGGCCAGTCGAGCGAGATCGCGCCCGTACGCTTCGACCGTGGCTGCGGCGAGGCCGCGCTCCACCGCGAGATGCGCGAGGAACGCGTCGATCGCCGCGTCGAGCTTCACTCGCCGCCCTGCCCGATCGCCCGCAGCACGGCTTCCTCGACGCGCCGCATCTGGTCGGTGTCGACGAGCTTGTGGCCGTCGAGCGTGGTTACGTAGAACGCGTCCTGCGCGCGGCTCGCGCGCGTCGACGCTCGCACCGTGACGAGCGACAGCCCCTCGTCCGAGAGCGCGCGCGACAGGTCGTAGAGCAAGCCCGGCCGGTCGGTCGCCTCGACGTCGATGATCGAGTAGAAGTCCGAATCGTCGTTCTCGATGCGGGCGTTCGGCGCCTTCTCGCGCAGCACGCGCGGCAGCGGCACGCGCCGCGGCGCGGGCATCTCCGCTTCGCCGGCGAGCACCGCCGACAGCCGCTTCTCGAGGCGCGCGCGCTCGAGCTCCTCTTCCTCGGGGCCACCCGCGATCGGGTCGACGTCGAACAGGTCGAGCGCCAGCCCGTCGCGCGTCGTGTAGGCCGACGCCGCCAGGATGTTGTGCCCGCAGCCCGACAGCACGCCCGCGATCGTCGCGAACAGGCCCGGACGATCCGCGGCGATGACGACGAGGCCCCAGGAGCGCTGCTCGTTCCCCGTCGCCGAGCGGAACGGCGCGACGCGCGCGCGCGGGCGGTCTGCGAGGAAACCGAACGCCGTGCGCATGTGCGCAGCGACTTCTTCCGGCGCGTTCTCGAGCAGGTAACGGCGCGGCATCTGGTCGAGCAGCGCTTCCGCGTCGGGCTTGCCGATGCCGTCCTGCGCCAGCATCTCGACCGCGCGCGCCGCCGTCGACGAGGCTTGGTTCATCGCGCGCTCGACCAGGAACTGCTCGGCGAGGTCGGTCTCCTCGCCCGCTTCGAGCCACTCGGCGGTGTTGCGGTACAGCCGCTCGAGCAGGCCGGCCTTCCACGACGTCCACGCGACCGGCGACACGCTGCGGATGTCGGCCACCGTGACCAGGTAGAGCAGCCGCAGGAAGAGGCGCGAGCCGCACAGCTTGGCGAGCCGCAGGATGAGGCGCGGGTCGTGCACGTCGCGCTGCTCGGCCATGGCGCTCATCGTCAGGTGGTGCATCACGAGGAACTCGACGATCACGGCCTCGTCGTCCGACAAGCCGAGCCGCTTCGCGAGCGCGGGGATCATCGCCGCGCCCTTTCCCGAGTGACCGCCGCCACGGCCCTTGCCGATGTCGTGCAGGATGCAGCCCAGGTAGAGCAACACCGGATTGCGTACCTCGCGCATCAGCTCGGTCGCGAGCGGCAGCTCTACCCGGTAGCGCCCGCGCTGGATGCGGCGCAGCTGCTCGACGAGGAAGAGCGAGTGAATGTCGACGGTGTACGTGTGGTACATGTCCTGCTGCCACATTCCCACCAGGTGCGCGAACTCGGGGACGTAGGCGCCGAGCAGCCCCACTTCGTCCATCGTTTGCAGCGTGCGGTACACGCGCGCGGGCGCACCGAGAATCTGGCGGAAGAATGCGCTCGCTTCGGGGTCCGCGCGGAACGACTCGTCGACGAGCGACAGGTGCTGGCGGACCAGCCGCTGCGCGCGCGCAGAGAGCTCGACGTCGTGGTGCTGCGCGATCGCGAACGCCGAGAGCAGGCGCATCGGCCGCTCGACCAGCAGCGACGCCGCCGGGATCTCGAGCCGGCCGTTCGAGATCGCGAAGCCCTCGGCGACCGGATGCGGCTTGGCGAACGAGGCCGTCCGGCGTTGCGACGTCACCTGCTGCGCGTGGTCGATCGCGCGGCGCGACACGCGCTGGATCGCGCGCGCGTGCAGATAGTAGCTGCGCATCAGCGCCTCGACCGCGTGCAGCGGGTCCTCGTCCCCGAAGCCGAGATACTCCGCGAGCTGCGCCTGCGCCTCGTAGTGCAGTCGGTCGTCCTTCCGGCCCTTGCGGTGCAGCTGGTTCCGCATGCGCCACATGAACTCGAGCGCGGCGAGGAGCGCGCGCTCTTCTTCGGCGTCGATGAAACCCTGCACCCGCAGGTGCTCGGGCCGCCGCACCTCCCAGATCGCCGCGCGCGCGATCCACAGCGCGGTGTGGTAGTCGCGCAGCCCGCCCACGCTCTCCTTCAGGTTCGGCTGCAGGAGATACAGCGACTCGCCGAACGCCTCGTGGCGCTTCGTCTGCTCGGCGAGCTTCGCCGCCATGAACGCGTCGGAGTTCTCCTTCAGGTGCGCGCGCACCTCGCGGTCGAGCTCGGCGAACAGCGCGGGATCGCCCACCAGGAAGCGCGCGTCGAGATACGACGTGAGCGTCGCAAGGTCCTCGCGCCCGACCCGCAGGCACTCGGTCACGCTGCGCGTCGCCGCGCCGACCACCACGCGCGCGTCCCACAGCCGCGTCGCGATCGTCTCGGTGATCGTCTCGACGTACGGGTTCTCCTTGCCGCGGTACAGGAACAGAAGGTCGACGTCGGAGCCGAGCGAGAGCTCGCGGCGCCCGTAGCCGCCCACCGCGACGACGGCGAAGCGGAAGTTGAGCCGCGGGAAGTTGTCGAAGTAGCGGTCCTCGGCGAGCCGGAAGAGCTTGCGCACGAGCCGGTCGATGAGCTCCGCGTGCTCCCCGTTCACGCGGCGCGCGGGCGCGCCGCCGTCGTGCAGCTCGAGCAGGTGCGCGCGCACCGCGTCGAGGTACGCCTTCACCGAGGGGTTCAGGTGCGCCGACGACGGCCCCAGCGCGCCGCGCTCGGCGCCGGCGAAGAAGTCCTCGCAGACGGGCTGCACTAGCGTCTCGCGAGGATCCGGCGCTCCTGCTGCTCGCGGTAGGCGGCCACGCCCTCGGCGATGCCCTCCGCGGCGGCCTGCGCGAAGTCGCGCGACGCCATGCGCCGGCCTTCGGCCGGGTTCGACACGAAGCCGACCTCGACGAGGATCGCCGGCATGTCGGCCTCGAACAAGACGAGGAACGGGCCGCGCTTCACGCCCAGGTCGACCGTGTCGTCGTAGCTCTTGCGCAGGCGGCGCACGAGCGAGCTCTGCACCAGGTTGGCGTAGCGCGCCGCGTACTTCTCGTTGTTGCCGAGCTTGAGCGACGCGAGCAACAGATTCAGCTCGGAGAGCTGGCCCACGCTCGTGCCGTTCTCGCGCGCCGCGACGCGCGCCGTCTGGCGGTCGTAGCGCGTGTCGAGCAAGTAGGTCTCGACGCCGGAGAGCTTCCGGTTCTTGGCGGCGTTCGCGTGCACGGACAGGAACAGGTCGGCGTCGCGGTGGTTCGCGATGTCCGTGCGCTGCGGCAGCGGCAGGAACACGTCGGCGTCGCGCGTCATCAGCACTTCGAAGCCGCGCGCGGCCAGCTCGCGGTTCAGCGCCTGCGCGATGCGGAGCACGAGCGACGCCTCGCGCAGCGCGTCGCTGCCCGAGGCACCCGGGTCCTTGCCGCCGTGGCCGGCATCGATGACCACGCGCCGCACCGCGCGCTGGTCCCAATCGGGCGTGAGCACGGCCGTGCTCGGCGCGGGCGTCACGCCGGGCGGCCCCGCGGCGACGTCCACGTTCGGCGCGGGCGCGGGCACCGGAGCGGGCGCGGGCTTCGCGGTGCGCGCCGGCGCGGGCTTCGCCTTCGGCAGCTCGGCCACGATGCGGTACGGGTTCTCGAGCGTGTAGATCTTCGGCTGCGGTGCGCCGCGCGCGAGCTCGAGCACGATGCGCGAGCGCGTGAGCGTGTTCTGGCCGCCGCGCACCACGCGCAGCGGCGAGCCGACGCCACCCGGCTGAGGCGCCGCGACGGGCCCGTTGATCCACGTGCCATCGACGTCGAGATACAAGCGGTTCGGATTCTCGATCTCGTGGCGCTCGAAGCTCTGCTTCGCCGAGAGCTCGATGATCACGCGCGTCTGCGCGGGCTCCTCGACGACCTGGATCGACTTCACGTCCTCGAGGCCGGCCGGCCGCACGCCGGCGCCCAGCGAGGCGAGCGCGAACGCGAGCAGCCCGAGCCCGCCCAGCGGCTTCACGACTCGCCTCCGAAGCTGCGCTTCAGCCGCTCGAGCTCCACCAGCGCCTCGACCGGCGTCATGTGCTCGGGCTCGAGCGCGCGCAGCGCCTCGCGGAGCGGATCGGGCGCCGGCGCGAAGAGGCCGAGCTGCGCGGGCTCGGCCGCGGGGCCATCACCCTGGGCGAGACGCGGCACGCCGCGTTCATCGAATTCTCCCCCTTCCAGATTGCGCAGGACTTCCCGTGCACGCCGAATGACCTTGGGGGGGAGACCGGCCGCACGCGCCACCTCGATTCCGTAGCTCCGGCTCGCGGCGCCCGGCTCCATGCGGCGCAGGAACAGGATCTCGCCGTCCTGCTCTTTGCACGTGAAGTGGAAGCAGCGAACTCCCGCCTTCGTCCGGGCCAGATCCGCGAGCTCGTGATAGTGGGTCGCGAACATGACCCGCGGGCGCAAGCCCGGGGTATCGTGGAGGTATTCCGCGACCGCCCAGGCGATCGAAAGTCCATCGAAAGTCGAGGTGCCGCGCCCGATCTCGTCCAGCAGCACCAGGCTCCGCTCGGTTCCTTCGCTCACGATGGTGGCAGTCTCCCGCATCTCCACCATGAAGGTGGACTCGCCGGTGGCGAGCGAGTCGGAGGCTCCCACGCGGGTGAAGATCCGGTCGGTGACGCCGATCCGCGCCCGCCGGGCCGGCACGAACGAGCCCGCCTGGGCGAGCAGCGCGATGAGCGCCACCTGGCGCAGCAGCGTGCTCTTTCCAGCCATGTTCGGGCCGGTGAGGATCACGAAGCGGGCCTCGCCGTCGAGGTGAACGTCGTTGGGCACGAAGCCGTCGCGGGCCGAGGTCTCGACCACCGGGTGGCGGCCGGCCTCGACGTCGAGCACCAGCGAGCCGTCGACCTCGGGGCGCACCCAGCCGCGTTCGCGGGCGACGTGCGCGAGCGACTGCGCGGTGTCGAGCTCCGCGAGCTCGGCAGCGGTCGCGCGAATGCGCTCGGACTGGCTGCGGAGCCGCGCTCTCAGCGCCTCGAGCACGCGCGCCTCGGCGGCGGCGGCGCGCTCGCGCGCGCGCAAGGTCACGCCCTCCCAACGCTCGAGCTCGTCCGTGGTGTAGCGCTCGCCGCCGGCGGTGGTCTGCTTGCGGCGGTACTCGGGCGGCACGAGCGCGAGCCGCGCGCGCGTCACCTCGATCGACCAGCCGAACACGCGGTTGTAGCGGACCTTCAGCGCGGGAATGCCCGTCCGCGCGCGCTCGCGCGCCTCGAGGCTCGCGAGGAAGTCCTCGCCTTCCGCGGACTCGGTCCGGATCCGGTCGAGCTCGGCGTCGACCCCGTCGCGCACGTAGCCCGTGTGCGGCTCGCCGCGAGGCGCCGGCGGCGGCTCCTCGGCGAGCACGCGCTCGAGCTCCGCGTGCAGGTCCGCGAGTGCGTCACCAATCGGTGTCACCTGGGCCACGCGCGCGGCGCCGGCGAGGCAGCTGCGCAGCTGGGCCAGCTCGCGCGGGCCGCCCGTCGGCAGGAGCGCGCGCGTCGCGGCGCGCTCGAGGTCGCCCACGCTGCGGAGCGCGTCGCGGAGCGCCTGCCGGCGGCTGTCGGGCTCGAGCCATGCGGCGACGCGGTCCTGGCGCTGCGCGATGGCCGCGCAGTCGACGAGCGGCTCGCCGAGCCAGGCGGCGAGCCTGCGGCGCCCGAGCGGGGTGCGCGTGTGGTCGAGCGCGGCGAACAGCGTGCCGTCCACTCCGCCGTCGCGCAGGTTCTGGAAGAGCTCCAGGTGCCGGCGCGTCGAGCGGTCGACCAGGAGGTGCTCGCTCGCGCGGTAGCGGCGCAGCGCGCCGAGCTGCGCGAGCGAAGCCGGCTGCAGCTCCGCCACCGCCGCGACGAGCGCCGCGGCGGCGCGCGCGGCTGCCGCCGTCTCGTCGCCCGCGAGCCCGTGCGGCAGCCTGCCGACGCGCTCGGCCACGCGCTTGGGGTCGAAGTCGGCGTCCGACACGCGCCGCACGGGCGCGCCGGCGGGCAGCTCCTTCTCGGCGTCGCGCGCCACGAGCTCGCGCGGCGCCAGCCGGTCGAGCTCGGCGGCGAACACCTCGCGCCGGTCCGTCTCGGTGGCCGCGAACTCGCCGGTCGACAGGTCGAGGTACGCAATTCCGTGTCGGCCGCCGTCCGACAGTACGGCGACCAGGTAGTTCGCGCCCGCGCCCTCGAGACGCTCCGCGTTCGCGACCAGGCCGGGGGTGACCACCTCCGTGATCTCGCGCCGCACCAGGCCCTTCGTCGTCTTGGGGTCCTCGGTCTGCTCGGCGATCGCCACCGACAGCCCGGCGGCCAGGCAGCGGCGCACGTAGCCCTCGAGCGCGTGGAACGGCACGCCGCACATCGGCGTGGGCTCCGGCGTGTCGCGGTCGCGCGTGGTGAGCACCAGGTCGAGCAGCGGCGCCGCGCGCTCTGCGTCGGCGTCGAACAGCTCATAGAAGTCGCCGAGCCGGTAGAACAGCAGGGCGTCGCCGGCGCGCCGCTTCAGCTCGCGGTACTGCCGCATCATCGGCGTTTCGCTGCGCGGCGCGCTCATCGCGCGAGTCTAACTTGGCCGGCGATTGACGGGCGCCGAGCCGGTGCGGTACAAGCTGCGGCCGTGAGTGCCCAGAGCTTCTACTTCGGCTTCTACTTTTGGCCCGGCATCGGGGCCCAGGGAGGCGCTCGCTAGCCAGCGCGCAGAGCCAGCCGAACCGCGGAGCCCCGAGAGACCTCTCGGGGCTTTTTTGTGCCCGGGCGGTCGTGGAGACGACATGGAGACCGAACTGCCCTCGCCCGCCGAGCTCGCCGCGCGCTTGCCGCGCAGCGCGCGTGCCGAAGCCACCGTCCTGCGCGGCCGCCGCGCGCTGCGCGACGCGCTGCACGGCAAGGACCCGCGCTTCGTGGCGATCGTCGGTCCGTGCTCGATCCACGACCCCGACGCCGCGCTCGACTACGCGCGCCGGCTCGCGCCCCTGGCCGACGAGCTCGGCGACGCGCTCGTCGTCGTCATGCGCACGTACTTCGAGAAGCCGCGCACTGCGCTCGGCTGGAAGGGCCTCATCTCGGACCCGCGGCTCGACGGCTCGTGCGATCTGGCCCTCGGCCTCGCGCGTGCGCGGGCGCTGCTCTGCGCCGTGAACGAGCTCGGGCTGCCCTGCGGGAGCGAGGTCCTCGATCCGATCGTGCGTCACTACACCGGCGACCTCCTGGCGTGGGCGTGCATCGGCGCGCGCACGAGCGAGAGCCAGATCCACCGCGAGATGGCGAGCGGGCTGCCGCTGCCCGTCGGACTCAAGAACGCGACGTCGGGCGACCTGGCTCCCGCGCTCGACGGCATCCTGGCCGCGCGCAGCCCGCACCGGCACCTGGGCGTCTCGGCCGCGGGCGGCTTCGCGCGCATCGAGACGCACGGCAATCCCGACGCGCACCTCGTGCTGCGGGGAGGCGCGAGCGGCCCGAACCACTCGCCCGCCGACGTCGCGCGCGCGGCCGAGAAGCTCGCGCCGCTCGCGCTCGCGCGACCCGTGCTGATCGACTGCTCGCACGCAAACTCGCGCAGAGATCCGGCGCGCCAGCCCGCCGTGCTGCGCGACGTGCTCGCGCAATTCGCGGCGCCGGGCACGCCGATCCTCGGCGCCATGCTCGAGAGCCAGCTCGCGCCCGGGCGCCAGGAGCTCGCCACCGGCGCGCCGCTCGCCTACGGCGTGTCGATCACCGATCCCTGCCTCGGCTGGAGCGACACCGAGGCGCTGTTGCGCGAAGCGGCGGCGGAGCTCGCAGCGCGACCCTGCTAGGATTCGCGGCCATGACGACCCGCCCGTTCCGCGTGTTGGGCGTGCAGCAGATCGCGGTCGGCTCGACCGACAAGGCCGCGCTGCGCCGCCTGTGGATCGACCTGCTCGGCCTCGCGCCCGCGGGCACGTACAAGAGCGAGAGCGAGAACGTCGACGAGGACATCGCCAAGGCGGGCACGGGACCGCTCGCCGTCGAGGTCGACCTCATGGCGCCGCTCGACGCCGAGAAGCGCCCGCGCGTACACGACCCGGCGTTGAACCACGTGGGTCTGTGGGTCGACGACCTGCGCGCCGCCGTCGCCTGGCTCGAGCAGCAGGGCATGCGCTTCACGCCGGGCGGCATCCGCAAGGGCGCCGCCGGCTACGACGTCTGCTTCATCCACCCGAAGGGCAGCCCGGAGTCGCCCGCGTCGGGCGAAGGCGTGCTGATCGAGCTCGTGCAGGCGCCGTCCGAAGTGATTCGCGCGCTCGGCTGACAGCGAGGCGCAGCCGAGCGAAGGCTGTCACCCTCGGCCGTGCCCGGCTTTAGACGCGCGTCTCGCGGCCCTTCCAGAACGGCTCGCGGAGCACCTTCTTCAGGATCTTGCCGGAGGCGTTGCGCGGGATCTCCTCGGCGAACGAGACGGAGCGCGGGATCTTGTAGCCCGCCAGGTGCTCGCGGCCGTATGCGAGCATCTCCTGCTCGCTGAGCTGCTGGTCGGGCAGACACACCACGATCGCGTGCACGCTCTCGCCCCATTCCTCGTTCGGGATGCCGATCACGGCGACGTCGAGCACCTTCGGGTGCGCGTCGAGCACGGCTTCGATCTCGGCGGGGTAGATGTTCACGCCGCCCGAGATGATCATGTCCTTCTTGCGGTCGCAGATGTAGTAGTACCCCTCTTCGTCGAAGTAGGCGACGTCGCCGACGGTGTGGTACTCGCCGCGGCGGTCCTCGTCGTACTTCTCCTTGGCCTTGTGGTACGCGTCGAACACGCCGGGGCTCTTCACGGCGAGCTCACCGGGTACACGCGGCTGTGTCACTTCGCGGCCCTCGTCGTCGAAGAGCTTGATCTCGACCAGCGGCGCGGGCTTGCCGCACGAGCCGGGCTTGCGCAGCTGGTCCTCGGGCCGCAGCACGGTGTTCACGCCGAGCTCCGTCGAGCCGTAGATCTCGAACAGCGAGTCGCCGGGGAAGTCGGCCAGGTACATCTGCTTCAGCGCGAACGACCAGGGCGCGGCGTTGGCGATGAACCGTTTCATGGAGCTCTTGTCGTACTTCGCCTTGGTGGCGGCGGGCAGGTTGCACACGAGTCGCACGGGCGTGGGCGCCGAGAAGGTGGTCGTCACGCGGTACTTCTCGACGAGCCTCAGCCAGTCCTCGGCGTCGAATTTCTTCTGCAGCACGACCGTGTTGCCGAGCCCGTGCGCGACGGCCATGAAGCCGCCCGGGCCGGAGTGGTAGAGCGGCCCGGTGGTCAGGTACACGTCGTCCGGCACGTAGCCGACGAGCTGCAGCAGCGCGGCCGACTGCGCGACCGGCGCGGCCCCGCGCACGGCGCCCTTCGGCTTCCCCGTCGTGCCCGAGGTGTAGATCATCGTGCCGGCGGCTTCGGCTGCGCCGCGGATCACGGGCTCGGTCGCGGCGGCGACCTCGAGCAGCGCGTCGCCGTCGCGCATGCCGGCGGGCGGCGGGCCGTCGAACACGACGATCTCGCGCACCTTGTTGAGCTCGCCCCGGATCTTCGCGAAGAGCGGCGCGTACTCGGCGTCGACGTACACGACGACCGCGTCCGAGTTGTCGACCACGTACTGCGCCTCCTCCGGCGAGAGCCGGTAGTTGAGCGGCACGGCGACGGCGCCGAGCTTGCGCGCGGCGTGGATCACGCGGACGATGCCGGGCGAGTTCTGGCCGCACCACACCAGCTTCTCGCCGCGCGAGAGCCCGAGCGCGGCCAGCCCGTTCGCGAGCTTGTTCGCCTGTGCCTCGAGCTCCGCGAAGGTCCAGCGCAAGAGCTTGCCGTCGGGCGAATCGTGAATCACGGCCAGCTTTTGTGGCTGGAGCTTCGCGTGGAGCGAGAGGATGTCGGGCGGGCGCGCGGGCTCGGTCATGGCGGAATCTCCCTCGGCGCGATTCTCGCTGCGCGCGCGCCCGGGGGTCAACCGAACGCGCGCCCTCTGCTGCGCGCTCCCATTCGACGTGCTATCCGAAGGGCCCGTGCATGACGGTGCGTCCGACGGGTCCCACTCGGCGCTCGCACTCCGCCAGCTGGCGATCGCCGCCCTGGGCATCGTGTACGGCGACATCGGCACATCGCCGCTCTATGCGCTGCGCGAGTGCTTCAACGGCCCGCACAGCGCCGCGGCCACGCACGAGAGCGTGCTCGGCGTGCTGTCGCTCGTGTTCTGGACGCTCGTGCTCGTCGTCATGCTGAAGTACCTGCTGACGGTCATGCGCGCCGACAACCGCGGCGAGGGCGGCGTGCTCGCGCTGCTCGCGCTCGTGAACCGCAACTTCGGCACGACGGGCCGCTTCGCGACGCTGGCGTTCCTCGTGGCGCTGGCCGGCACCGCGCTCCTCTACGGCGACGGCATGATCACGCCGGCGATCTCGGTGCTGTCGGCGGTCGAAGGTCTCGCGGTCGCCGTGCCGGGGCTCGAGCCACTCGTGTGGCCGATCGCGCTGTTCATCCTGATCGGGCTGTTCCTCGTGCAGCGCGGCGGTACGGCGCGGATCGGTGCCTGGTTCGGGCCGATCTCGCTGTTGTGGTTCGCCTCGATCGCGATCGCCGGTGTGCCCTGGATCGTGCGCGAGCCGGCCATCGCCGCGGCCGTGAACCCGGTGCACGCCGTCGCGCTCCTCGCCGACCACGCGGGCCCGGGGTTCCTCATCCTGGGCGCCGTCGTGCTGTGCGTGACGGGCGCCGAAGCGCTCTACGCCGACCTCGGCCACTTCGGCCGCACGCCCATCGCGATCGCGTGGTACACGGTCGTGTTCCCGTCGCTGCTCCTGTCTTACTTCGGCCAGGGCGCGTACCTGTTGCACGTCGGCTCGGCCGGCATCGACAACCCGTTCTTCGACATGTTGCCCGGCTGGAGCGTGCTGCCGATGGTGGGCCTCGCGACGCTGGCCACGATCGTCGCGTCGCAGGCCGTCATCTCGGGCTCGTACTCGCTCACCGCGCAGGCGATCCAGCTCGGCTACCTGCCGCGCATGCAGATCGTCCACACGTCGAGCCGGCAGGAGGGCCAGATCTACGTGCCCGCCGTGAACTGGTTCCTGATGTTCGCGTGCATCTTCCTGGTGCTCGAGTTCCGCGGCTCGTCGGGCCTCGCGTCGGCGTACGGCATCGCGGTGACGGGCACGATGGCCGTGACCACGTTCCTGTTCGTGCCGGTCGCGGCGCAGCGGCTGGGCTGGCCGGCCGCGCTCGCGCTGGGCGCGCTCTTCCTCACCGTCGACCTGTCGCTCTTCGGTGCCAACCTGCCGAAGACGCCGCACGGCGGTGCGTTCCCCGTCGCGATGGGGCTCATGCTCTTCACGGTGATGACGACGTGGAAGCGGGGCACCGACTTGTTGAACCAACACTTGAATGCGGTGACCCTGCCGCTCACGGCGTTCATCGCCGACGTCGCGCGCGAGAAGCCGCAGCGCGTGCCGGGCACGGCGGTGTTCATGTCGGGCTACCCGGACGGCCTGCCGCTCGCGCTGGGCCACCACTTCAAACACTCGAAGGTGTTGCACGAGCGGATCGTGCTGCTGTCGATCACCACCGAGCACGTGCCCGTCGTGCCGCGCAACGACCGCGTGCGCGTCGAGTTCCTCGGCGAGGGCTTCGTGCGCGTGGCGGCGCGCTACGGCTTCACCCAGACGCCCTCGATCTCGGACATCGTGCGCCAGATCGCGACGACCGGCGTGCCGGTCGGGGTCGACACGACGAGCTTCTTCCTCGGACGGGTGACCGTGCTCGCCTCGGAAAAGGGCGAGATGGCCGGCTGGCGCAAGCGCCTGTTCGCGGCGTTGCACTACACGGCGCAACCCGCCGCCGGCTATTTCGGTATTCCGCCCGGCCGCGCCGTCGAGCTCGGCATGCAGATCACGATCTAGCGCGCGCGAGCGCGGCCCCGAGCTCCGCGAGCGCCAGCGAGAAGAGCGCGAGCACCGCCAGCACCAGCTCGCGCCGCCCCGCGCCGAGGGCGCGCACCGCCGCGCCGCCCGCGACTGCGAGCACGAGCGCCCCCAACAGCTCGCGCGGCACGCGCGGAGGTGCCACGCCTGCGCGGGCCGCCGCACGCGCGAGCACGGCCACGCCGATCGCCAGTGCGAAGAGCTGCGGCACGATGAACGCGAGATCGGCCGATTGCAGGCGCGTCATCACGGGCAGCATGGCCTCGCGCGCGATACCCGGGCGCGACATCTCGAACGCGGCCAGGTGGTAGATCGCATCCGCTGCGAAGCCGGTGACTCCGATCCCGGTGAGTGAGGTGCCGACGAAGCTCGCCGTCGAGTCACGCGTCGAGGGCAGCAGCGCGAGTCCGAGCAGCCCCGGCACGAAGAGCGCACAGCACAGCATCTGCACGGCGACCGACGCGAACACGCTCTCGGACGCGAGCCCGACCTGCTCGAGAATGAACGCGGGATCGGTGGTGCCGGGCAACGGCATCAGAAACCAGGCGAGCCAGAACGAGATTCCCGCCCAGACGAGACAGCCTCCCGCGAGCCCCTGCGTCTTCCCCATGGCCGGCGAAGCTTCCACCGGGCCGCGGCTACCGAAATGCAGCGGATCGCTGCGCGCGTGGTGGTAGGATCGCCGCGTGACCCGGGTGTGGCAGCGCTGGTTCGGCCGCAAACGCGATCGCCGCGGCGACTTCGCCGCGCTGCGCAAGATGCTCGACGCGGCGCCGAACCTGATCGGCCTGATCCGCGACGAGCGGATCGTGTTTGCGAACACGGCGACCCTTCGCATGCTCGGGCTCGCGAAGCCCTCGGACCTGGTCGGGCGCTCGGTGTACGAGATCATCCATCCGGACGACCGCGACAATGCGCGGCTCGAGATGTCGCGGGTCCACGAGCACGGCAACGCGAACCTGCTCTTCGACGTGCGCCTCCTCGCAGCCGACGGCTCTCCGCTCGACGTGGAAGTCTGGATCGCACTGGTGCGCTTCCTCGGCGCGGATTGCATCCTCGTGCACGGCCGGGACCGCAGCCTCGCGCGGCGCGCGCAGGAGACACTCGCGGAGAGCGAGGAGCGCTACCGCAGACTCGCGGAGAACTCCTCCGACATCATCAGCGAATACACGGCGCGCGGTGAGCTCGTCTATGTGAGTCCGAGCGTCGAGCGCGTGCTCGGCTACACGCAAGCGGAGTGGCTCGCCGAGTTCGGCCCGCGCGCAGCCGAGCTCACTCACCCGGACGATCTGCCGCGCGCCGAGGCGCTCATGGCTTCCGGCGAGTTCCCGGAGACGATCGAGCTCCTGCAGCGCATCCGCCACCGCGACGGCGAGTGGCGCTGGCTGCACACGCGCGGCCGCCGTACCAAGACGCGCCCGGGCGAGGACCGCGTGGTGCTCTCCTCGCGCGACGTCACCGAGCAACAGCGCGCGCTCGAGGAACTGCGCCGGAGCGAGGCGCGCTTCCAGAGCCTCGCGCGCGCCGCACCGGTCGGCATCTTCCGCATCGACCACAAGGGCCGGCACGTCTACTTGAACGAGCGCTGGAGCGAGATCACCGGCATCTCGATCGCCGACGCCATGTCGAACCCCGGCGTGCGCCCGCTCCACCCCGAAGACGACGGCAAGATCCTCGAGGTTTCGCGCCGTGCCCTCCTCGAAGGCAAGCCGCTGCGCGTCGAGCAGCGCATCCTCCGCCCCGACGGCGAAGTGCGCTGGGTGCTGACGCAGGCCGTGCCCGAGCACGACGAATCGGGTGCCTTCGCGGGCTGGCTCGCGACGCTCACCGACCTGTCCGAGAAGCGCGCGAGCGACGCGGCGCTGGCCCAGAGCGAGGAGCGCCTGCGGCTCGCGCTCGCGGCGTCGGACATGTGCACGTGGGAGTGGAACGCGCCCCAGGGCTACGTGAAGTGGGTGGGAGATCCAGCGCGCGTGTTCGGGCTGCCCGACGGCCAGCAGATGCCGACCTCGACCGAGGCGATGGCGCGCCTCGTCCACCCCGCCGATCTGGCCGTGGCTCGCGAGCTCGCCTACGGCAAGACGGCGCGCGGCGAGCCGTTCGAGCTCGAGTTCCGGCTGCTGCGCCCCGAGGGCGAGCCCGAGCGCTGGATCCTGATGCGCGGCCACGGCATGCCCGCGCTCGACGGCCGTGCGATCGGCGTCGTCGCGGACGTGAGCGCGCGCCACCGGGAAGCGGCGGAGCGGGCCGAGCTCGAAGCGCGTCTGCGCGAGGCAAAGCACCTGGAGAGCCTCGGCCTGCTCGCGGGCGGTGTGGCGCACGACTTCAACAACCTGCTCGTGGGCATCCTCGGCAACGCCGACCTCGCGCTGCAGCGCGGCACCGCCGACCCGCAGCTGCGCGACTACGTGGAGGAGATCCGGCGCGCGGGCGATCGTGCGGCCGGGCTGGTGCGCCAGATCCTGGCGTTCGCGGGCCGCGAGCGGATCCAGCGCGCGCGCATCGACCTGCGCGGCGTCGTCGACGAGACGCTCGACTCGCTGCGCCGCGCACTGCCCCCGCGCGCGAAGCTCGACTGGGGCCCGCCGAGCTCGCCCGTGTGGGTCGACGGCGACGCGACGCAGCTGCGCCAGGTCGTCATGAACCTGATCGTGAACGCGTGCGAGGCGCTGCCCGAGACCGGCGGGCTCGTGAGTGTCGCCGTGACGCGCCAGGACGCGACGCTCCCCGTCGGCGTGCCGGCGGTGGCGGTCGAGGTCTCCGACGACGGCCACGGCATCGACGCCGCGGCGCTCGGGCAGATCTTCGATCCGTTCTTCTCGACGAAGGGGGCGGGGCGCGGGCTCGGCCTGGCGGTGGCGCACGGCATCGTGCGCGCACACGGCGGTGCCGTGGAGCTCGAGAGCGCGCTCGGCAAGGGCACGCGGATCCGCGTGCTGCTGCCGGCGGGCGACCGCGTCGGCGCTGCGGCGCCGGGCAGCACCGACTCGCGCGCCGCGCCGCGCGGCCACGGCACGATCCTCGTCGTCGACGACGAGCGCGGCGTTCGCGAAGTGGCGCGGCGCGCGCTGGAGAGCTTCGGCTACGCGGTGCTCCTCGCGGCGGACGGCAGCGCCGCGGTCGCGCAGCTCCGCGAGCACGGCGCGGCGATCCGCGCGATCGTGCTCGACCTGCAGCTCGGCCAGGAGTCGGGCGAGGCGGTGCTCGCCGCGGTGCGCGCGGCCGCGCCCGAGATGCCCGTGCTCGCGATCAGCGGCTACGCGGAGGACGACGCGCTCGCGCGCCTCGAGTCACTCGGCATCGCGGGCTTCGTGCAGAAGCCGTTCACCGCGACGAGCTTGGCGGCGAGCCTGGGCGCCGCGCTCGCGGGCGTCAGCTGAAGCTGTCCCAGGCGCCACACTGCGGGCAGCGGAAGTACAGCGTCACATCCTGTGCGCCGCAGCCGCGGCACACGAGCGCGCGCGGCTCGTTCGGCAGGTGCTCGAGCAGCTCCTCGAGCGCCTTGTTCGCCTCGGACTCGCGGTGCTCGCGCAGGAGCACGTGCCCGATCTCGCCGTGCAGCGCGAGCTCCCCCGGGTGGTCGTCGAGCAGCCGGCGCAGCAAGGTGAGCGCCTCGTCCGCGCGGCCCTGCGCCGCGATCGCGCGCGCGAGCCAGAGCGACGCGTCGGCGTCGTCGGGCGCGGCGTCGAGGCGCTCGCGCAGGATGCGCTCGAGCCCGGGCAGGTTCGCGAGCTTCTGGTGCACGTCGAAGAGACGCGGATAGAGCAGCCGCCCGATGGCCGGGTGCAGACCCAACGCGCGCTTGAACAGACCGATCGCCTTCTTGCCGCTGCCCTCGCGCAGGCGCTGGTCGCCCAGCGCGAGATACGCCTCGGCGCACTCGGAGTCCTGCGCCAGCGCGCGCTTGAACGCGCGGCGGGCTTCGGCCTCGGCACCGCGCGCAGCCCGCGCGCGGCCGTGGCCCGTGAGGAGGTGCGCGAGCACCTTGCGCGTCGTGGGATCTCGCGCGCCGATCCGCTGGCGCACCTCGAGCGCGGCCTCCCATTCGCCGCTGTCGATGCGGATCCGCTCGAGCGCACGCAGTGCCTCGAGGTTGTCGGGCTCGAGCCGCAAGAGGTCCTCGAACGACGCCGCCGCGCGCTTCAGGAATCCCCCCGCGCGGAAGTCGAGCGCCAGCCCCAGCAACGCCTCGCGCCGCAGCTCGTCGGCGATGTCGGGCCGCAACAACAGGTTCTGGTGCACTTGGATCGCGCGGCCGATGTCGCCGCGCAGGCGGTACAGGTTCGCGAGCGACAGGTAGACGTCCGACGACGACGAGTCGAGCCGGGCGGCCTCCGCCAGCTCCGACTCCGCGCCCGACAGGTCGCCCGCCAGCACGAGGTGCAGCGCGCTCCGCAGCTGCGCCGTGGCCGTGCGCTCGGGCGCGGGCTTCGCGGTGCGGCGGCGCAGCCAGTCCCTCACGCTAGACCTTCTGCGTCTGCTCGTCCGACGGGCGCGCCGGATCGCTCGCGATGGGCAGCGTGCGCAGGCCGTGCACCTCTTGCTCGAGCTCGCCGATGCGCTTGCGGTGGCGGCGCGTGTGGAGCTTCAGGCGCGCGAGCGGCCACGCGAGGAACAGCGCCGTCGCGGCCGCGCCGACCAGCGCGGCGCCGACCATCGCGGCCCACACCTGTGTGTCGTACTGCACGACGAGGAGATCGACCTTCACGTCCTGCGTGTTGCTCTTCACGAGGAAGAGGATCACGAGCAGGAGCAAGAGCGCTGCGATCAGCCCGACCCAGAACCTCACGGCTCGCCTCCCTTCGCGAACGCGGCCAGGAGCTCGTCGAGGATCCGCTCGATGTGCGCCGGGATGACTCGAACCTCGCCCACGCTCGTCATGAAGTTCACGTCGCCCCGCCAGCGGGGCACGAGATGGAAGTGCACGTGGTCCGCGAAGCCGGCGCCGGCCGCGGCGCCCAGGTTCGCGCCCACGTTCAGGCCGTCACAATTGTAGGTCGTCTCGAGGATGCGCGCGGAGCGGCCCAGAAGCGCCATGATCTCGGCCTGCGTGGCCGGGTCGAGCGCGCCGATCCGCGACTCGTGCGCGTAGGGCGCGACCATGAGGTGCCCCGCCGAGTACGGATAGCGGTTCAAGAGCACGAAGGCGCTCCTGCCGCGGTGCACGATGAGGCGCTCGCGGTCGGCGACCTTCGCCTCGGGCTCGCAGAAGATGCAGGGCTTCTCGCCGCCGCGCGCGCGCTCGATGTACTCGATGCGCCAGGGCGCCCAGAGCGGCCGCGAACCGCGTTCGTCGCTCAGCTGCGCGGTCCCGCTCCGGCGCTGGGCCGCGCGCCCGAGCCCCCGACCTCCTGCTTGCGCTTGGCCTCGATGCGCTCCTTCAATTCCTTGCCGACCTTGAAGAAGGGCGTGCGCTTCGCGGGGATCTTCACTTCCTCGCCGGTCTTCGGATTCCGTCCCTCGCGCGCTTCGCGCACCTTCACCTGGAAGCTGCCGAAGCCCCGGATCTCGATCCGATCGCCCTTGCGCAGGGACTCGGTCATGCAATCGAAGATGGTGTTGACGACGGTCTCCGTGTCCTTTTTCGAGATGTGCGGCACCTTGACCGCCACACGCTCGATCAAGTCACTCTTGGTCATGCCGGAGAGATCCCCCACCCGCGTGTCTCCGTCCATCTAGAGTTCTTACCTCACGAATCCTCGCCACTCGACGAGCTGCTGGAGCCGCCTCCGCGCAGCTTCGAGAGCGCGTCGGGATTCAGCAGATCGCCGAGCGTCGCCTTCTGCGTGCCCGACTGGGCGGCCACGCGCTTGATCGCGGCGCGCTCTTCGCGCTCCTGGATCGCGCGCATCGAGAGGGCGATCTTCTGCTCCGCCGCATCGACGCGGACCACGAGCGCCTCGACCTCGTCGCCGACCTTCACCACGTCGCTGATGTTCTCGACGTTGCGGCCGACCTCCGAGGCGTAGACGAGGCCCTCGATGCCCTCTTCCACTTCCACGAAGACGCCGAAGTCGGCGATGCTCGTGACCTTGCCCTTGATCTTGGAGCCGACGGGGTACTTGCGCGGCACCTCGTCCCACGGGTTCGGCTGCAGCTGCTTCAGGCCCAGCGAGAACTTCTCGCTCTCGGTGTCGACCTTCAGCACCA
>DATJZN010000006.1:0-98290 GCA_035499075.1 Myxococcota bacterium
TCGGGGCGGGCGGATTTGAACCGCCGACCTCTTGGTCCCGAACCAAGCGCGCTACCAAGCTGCGCTACGCCCCGAAGCGCGCGGCAGCATAGCGCTAAGGTCTCGCCATGAGCCAGTTGGCGGGCGGCCCATGACGGTGGAGCGGAGCCCGGCCGTGCGGGCCGGGCTGGTGTCGCTCGCGGCGAGCGTCGCGATCCTCGCGGCGAAGCTGGCGGCGTACTTCGCCACGGGCTCGATGGCGCTCCTTGCCGACGCGGCGGAGTCGAGCGTGAACGTCGTGGCGGCGGCGCTCGTGACCGCCACCGTCGCCGTGTCGCGGCGGCCGCCCGACGCGGACCACCCGTACGGCCACGGCAAGGCCGAGCCGCTGTCCGCGGCGGTCGAGGGCGCGCTCGTCGGCGGCGCGGCGCTGTTCGTCGCCGTCGAGGCGGTGCGGCGCCTGGTGGTCGGGAGCGAGCTCGAGCACCTGGGCGGCGGCATGCTGATCTCGGCCGCGGCGGCGTTCGCGAACCTGGCGCTCGGCTTGTACCTGCTCGGGGTGGGCCGGCGCGAGAGGTCCGAGGCGCTGCGCGCGGACGGCCTGCACGTGCTGTCCGACACGGTCACCACGGCCGTGAGCCTCGCCGCGCTCGCCGCGGTGCAGCTCACCGGCCGCGTCGAGATCGATCCGCTCGCGGCGCTCGTCGTGGGCGCGAACCTCATGTGGGCGGGCTGGCGCGTGGTGCGCCGCTCGCTGACCGGGCTGCTCGACGAAGCGGACTTCTCGCTGCTCGGCAAGCTCGCCGCCGCGCTCGAAGCGGCGCGCCGGCCCGAGTGGTGCGACATCCATCAGCTGCGCGGCCGCCTCGTCGGCCGGCGCCAGCACGTCGACCTGCATCTCGTGGTGCCGCGCTATTTCCAGATGGACGAGGCGCACCGCGTGGGCGACGCGCTCGAAGCCGAGCTCGCGCGCGCGCTCGGCGAGGAGTGCGACCTCGTCGTGCACCTCGACCCGTGCCGGCGCACGCACTGCCCGGGCTGCGCGCTGGAGGCGTGCCCGGTGCGCTCGGCCGCGCTCGCGAAGCCCGCCGAGTTCAGCGTCGCGCATCTCACGGCGCTGGGGCCCGTGTGACCCGTCGGATGCGCGCGTCGGGCGCGCGGGGGCGTGCTAGCTTGCGGGGATGTCGACCCCCCGCGGCATGATCCTCGAGCCGGACATTCCGATCTGCCAGACGGATCTGCCGCTCGACTGGTATCAGCCCGAGTTCAAGCCGTACGCCGAGGAGTATCTCGCGCTGCCGGACCGGCTGCCGGCGACGGTGCTGCCGTGGATGGACCGCTACATCGTGCCCGCCCGCTCGGAGCTCGGGCCCGGGCTCGTCCTGCTCGCGCACTACTACATGGGCGGCGAGATCGTGAAGCTGGTGGAGCGCTACGGCGGGCTCATCGCCGATTCGTATCAGCTCGCGCGTGAAGCCGTGCTGCACCCCGAGAAGCGCATCTTCGTCGAGTCCGCCGTGCACTTCATGGCCGAGGCCATCGCGCTGCTCGCGTCGCCGACGCAGCAGGTCTGGATCACGAACCCGAAGTCGGGCTGCACGATGGAGATGATGGCCAAGGAGTTCATGATCGCGCCGGCGTTCGCGAAGCTGCAAGCGCGCTACGGCGACGGGCTCATGGTCATCGCGTACATGAACACGTCGGGGCGCGTGAAGGCGCTGGCCGGACGCACGGGCGGCGCCGTGTGCACGAGCTCGAACGCGGGCGCGATCATGCGCTGGGCGCGCGGGCAGGGGAAGAAGGTGTTCTTCGTGCCCGACCAGCACCTGGGCCGCAACGTCGCGGCGGAGGTGGGGATTCCGCCGGAGAAGACCGCCGTCGTGCCCGCGGGGCACGAGGGTGCCGACCTGTCCGACACAGAACTGCGTAAGCTCGACGGCGCGCAGCTCTTGCTCTGGGGCTCGTTCTGCGGCGTGCACACGATCTTCAAGACGTCGCACGTGGCCTACTGGCGCGAGCGGGGCTACACCGTCCTGGTTCACCCCGAGTGCCCGCGCGAGGTCGTGGCCGCGGCCGACGGCGCGGGCTCGACGAGCCAGCTGTGGAAGCGCGTGCTCGACGCGCCGGCGGGCGGCCGCTTCGCCGTCGGCACCGAGGGCCACTTCGTGCGCAACCTGGCCGAGCAGGCGCGGCTGCGCGGCAGCGAGGTCGTGCACCTGGCCGAGGTGCCGGGCGAGCCGATGGCCGGCTGCGGCTGCGCGACCATGTCGCGCAACGATCCGCCGCACCTGGTGGCGCTGCTGGATCTGTTGCGGCGCGGCAAGCCGCCCGACCTGAACCGCGTGCTCGCGGGCGACGTCGTCGACGAAGTCACCGGCGCGCGCGAGCGCCTCGACGCCGCGGGCCAGGCCCGCGTGGCCGGCGACGCGCGCCTCGCGCTCGAGCGCATGATCGAGCTCACCGAGGGGCGCGCGCTGCGCTAGCCATGAGCGACGTCTTCGACCACATCCCGCCCCGCCACCGCGCGTTCATCGAGGCGCAGAGGCTGTTCTTCGTCGCCAGCGCGCCGGAGCGCGGCGGGCGCGTGAACCTGTCCCCGAAGGGGCTCGACACGCTGCGCGTGCTCGACGAGCACACGGTCGCCTATCTCGACTTCGTCGGCAGCGGCGTCGAGACGATCGCGCACCTGCGCGAGAACGGCCGCATCGTCCTCATGTTCTGCGCGTTCGACGGGCCGCCGAAGATCGTGCGGCTGCACGGCCGCGGCGAAGTGCTCGAGCCGGGCGACGCGCGCTTCGCGGAGCTGCGCCCGCGCTTCCCCGACGCGCCCGGCGTGCGCGCGGTCCTCGTCGTGCACGTCGAGCGCGCGAGTGACTCGTGCGGCTACGGCGTGCCGCGCTACGATTACCAAGGCGAGCGCACGGCGCTCGGCGAGTGGGCCGCGCGCAAGGGACCCGATGCGCTGCGCGAGTACCAGCGCGCGAAGAACGCGGCGAGCATCGACGGGCTGCCGGGGCTCGCCTGGACGGACGAAGAGGCGCCTTGACGCGCGCCGTTTTGTTCGACCTGGACGGGACTCTCACCGACCCGAAGCTCGGCATCACGAACTCGATCCAGCACGCGCTGCGCAAGCGCGGGCATCCGGTGCCCCACGCGGATGCGCTCGAGCCGTTCATCGGCCCGCCGCTCGAGCAGTCGTTCCGCGAGCTGCTGGGGCTGTCGCCGGGCGACGCGCGCCAGGCGCTCGCCGACTACCGCGAGTACTTCGAGGTGGCCGGCTGGCGCGAGAACCGCGTGTACGACGGGATTCCCGAGCTGCTCGCCGGGCTCCGCGGGAAGGGCGCGCGGCTCGTGCTCGCAACGGCGAAGCCGACGGTGTTCGCGGAGCGCATCCTGTCGCATTTCGAACTGGCCGAGCACTTCGACGCGGTGGTCGGCAGCCACCTCGACGGGCGCCGCGTCGAGAAGCGCGAGCTCATCGCCGACGCGCTTGCGACACTATCTGGTGTAGACTCGGGCTCGGCCGTGCACGTCGGCGACCGCAGCCACGACGTGCTCGGCGCGCGCGCGAACGGCATCGCGTCGATCGCCGTGGCGTGGGGCTACGGCACGCGCGAAGAGCTCGTGCGGGCGGAGCCCGACTCGCTGTGCGAGTCAGTGGCCGCCCTGCGACTTCTCCTGCTCGTCTAGCGCCTTCATCTTCTCGTCGAGCTCCTTCAGGCGCTCCTCGCGCGATTTCTGCACCTCGGCGGGCTTGGGCGTGATCGCAGCGAGCGAGCGCGGCAGCTCCGAGCCGCCGGTTGGGAACCAGTTGCCGTCCCACTCGAACGCGAGATACCAGCGGTTCATCGCGTAGCGGAACCAGTGCTCGTCCCTGGCGCAGTAGTAGAGGTTCGGGTCGAGCGACGGCGCCTGCTTGCAGCCGTCGACGCCCACGTCGACGAGCTCGGGCGCCGCGGGCCCCGTGAACTTGTCCGGCAGGGGGACCTTCGGCGGCGGCGCCGTGCCCGTGGTGCTCGTGCCCATGTTGACGATGCAGCCGGCGAGCCCCGCGAGCACGGCCGCGAGCGCGAGGCGCTTCATCCCGGCGGCTCGAGCGCGAAGCCCGGCGGCAGCGCGCCGTGCTCGATCTGCGCCGAGCTCGCGCGCGCCGCGAACGACGCCGACGCGCGCGCCTCGCGTCCGGACGCGCGCGCGAACAGGTAGGCGGCCAGGAACACGTCGCCCGCGCCCGTCGGAAAGCGCTTCACGGCAGGCACGGCGGGGATCTCTTCTACACCATTTTGTGTAACGAGCACGGCCCCGCGCGCACCGCGCGTCACCAGCAGCTCGTCCAGGCCGTACGCGCGGCGGAACTCGCCGAGCGCCATGCCCTCGAGCAGCGCCGCGATCTCCTCTTCAGCCGCCTTGGCGACGGACACGTGAGCGAGGAAGTCCTTGAGCTCCAGGTTGGCGGCGAGCCGCGTGCCGGCCGGCGAGCCCAGGCGCGCGAGCCCCTGCAGGTCGATGCCGACCAAGCCGCGCAGCACGGCGACGCTCTCGGGCAGCAGGTCGCGGCGGTGCAGCGGGCCCAGGTGCACGGCGTCCGCGCTGCGCCACGCCTGCGGCAGGTCCGCGGGCGCGATCGGATCGGAGGCGGCGAGCAGCTCGTGGCGGTCCTCTTCGCCCGTGTAGTCGTTGGCGTAGGTGGTGGTCTTCGCGCTCGCGAGCGCGCGCGTGTCGACGCCCGCCGTGCGGAGCGGCGCGAGCAGCTCCGCGGCGTCCTCCCGGCGGCTGCGCGTGACCACGCGCGTGCGCGCCCCGAGCGCGGCGAAGGCGAGGCCCGCGTAGTGCACGACGCCGCCCGGGGAGGACCGCCCGCCCGCTTCCACGTCGCGGGTGATCGAACCGAGCACCAGCGCGGTCGGTCCGCGCGCGGGTCGGCTGCCCACGCGCGCATCAGTCTTGGGCATCCGGCCAAGCTTACTCGGTTTGCGCCGCGGACTCACCGGTGCCCGCCGTGGTAGATTGGCCGCGCGGGGGAAGCCGGCGAGAGGAACACGTCGCCATGCACCGCCCGGCGTTTCGAAGCTTGCTCAGCGCGGCCGCGGCCGCACTCGCGCTCGCCTGCGGCGCGCGCGACCGGGGCGACGCGCACCTGCGCAGCGTGCACGTCGCCGGCGTGCGCATCGACCCGCGCGCAGAGGTCCCCATCGTCGACCTCGTCGAGGACGGCGGCGCCGAGCGCAAGCTCGGCATCTGGGTCGGCGAGTTCGAGGCGGACTCGATCGCGCGCGCGATGGCGCACGAGCCCGCGGCGCGGCCGAACCCGCACGACCTGCTCAAGAACCTGCTCGACTCGCTCGACGCGCACGTGCGCCGCACGGTGGTGACCGAGCTGCGCGCGGGCACGTACTTCGCCGAGATCGACCTCGAGCTGCGCGGCCGGCGCATCTCGATCGACGCGCGGCCCAGCGACGCCATCGCGATCGCGCTGCGCGCGGGAGCGCCCATGCTCGTGCAGGAGTCGCTCTTCGAGAGCGCCGAGCCGCCCGGCGACGAGCCTTCGCTCGACATCGATTGGCGCACGCATTTCCGACGAGAAACGCGTGGCGCAGCGCCGCTGTAAGCGGCTCACTTGCGGCGAAGGCGCGCGTGCAATTCCGCTTCTCGCGTTGACTCTCGCGAGGCCGCGCTGTCATGATCGCCCGGCTCGACGGCGTCGGTGCGGCGTCGTACTGAGTCGTCGTCCATCGTCGTCGGAGGCCAAATGACCGGGCGTGAGATCGCGATCGAATTCACCGAGATGTTCGACGACTTCGACGTCAAGGACATCAACACCATGCTCGCGAAGAACGTGAGCATGGACATGCTCGAGTTCTTCGGGTCCTACGCCGAACGCTTCGCCGACGACTGCGCCGAGAAGGGCCTCGAGCTCGAGGAGCTGCGCGGCCGGCTGCCGAACCTGCTCATCATCGGGTACATCATCCGCGTGCTCGAGGAGCGGCTCACTTAGTCGGAGGCGTCGGCTCGGCAGGCGGAGCCACGCCGTTCGCGCGCTCGTCGCCGGGCTTCGTGTGCCACTCCTGCAGGTCCTGCAGGTACGCCCCGCGCCACGTGCGCGGCGGCGTGATCATCTGGCCCGAGAACGGGTTCAGGAGATCGAGCACGACGAGATAGGGCGACTCGCCCGACGACTTCGCGAACGCGAGCAGCGCCTTGTGCACGGTGTCGCCCGACGCGACGTGGAACTTGCCGCGCGGCTGGCCGTCGACGATCTCGCCGCCCATCAGCACTTCGCCCGTGGGGTGACGCTGATGTGTGTTGACCCAGCGCGCCAGGTCGCCGAGCGTCCCTTCGAAGTCGCCTTCGAGCAGCTCGGCCGAGAAGATGTCGCGCCCGCGCAGGTAGTACAGGAAGTGGTTGCTGCGGACCACGGGCACGCCGTCTTCCATCCGCCAGTGGAAGTGCCAGTTCGCGGGACCGAAGCCGGACTTGCCCAGGTTGTCGAGCGTGGCGTCGAGCGGCAGGTTCGGGTCGCGCTGTAGCACCAGGTTCAGGATGCCGCGCGTGTCGAAGAGCACGCTGCGGTCGTACACGAGGAGCGGCTGCTTGAGCCGCGCGCTCGCGTCCGCCAGCGCCGACACGCCGGAGAGCTGCGCGTAGACCGCCGGGATGCGGTCGATGTTCTTGCGCGGCGGCAAGGGCTCGATGGTGGTGCCGACGATGCTCACCTTGCCCGACGCGTCGCGCGAGAACTGGCCGGCGCGGTGGATCACCCAGCTGGACTTCGAGGCGCGCGCGTAGGCGAGCAGCACGTCGCGCACCGACGCCTTCGCGGGGATGTCGAACTTGGCGGGAGGCCCTTCGAAGCCGCCCTGCACGCCGCCGATCGTGATGAAGCTCGTGGGATGGCGGCGCATGACGTACTTGCCGAGATCCACCAGGTCGCCGCTGAAGGAGTCGGCGTCGAAGAACGGCTCGTCGAGCGCGGTCTTCTTCGACACCAAGAGGTTGCTGCGCACGTACACCGCGCCGTTCTCGAGCGCGTAGTCGAAGCCGCCTGCCGCGGCCTTGAGCGCGCGCAGCGACTCGTCGAGCGTGCCCGCCGGCAGGTCGATGTCCACGCGCGCGATCGCCAGGTCGGGGCTCTGGTCCTCGGGCAGGATCTCGTCCAGGCCCAGGCTCCAGCCCGCCTCGGTCGAGATCCGCTGGAGCGCGTACTCGACGTCGACGCCGGCGAAGCGGAACGCAGGAACTTCCGGCATCGCCGCCGGTCCTGCGGCGCGTTTGCACCCGACCCCCAACGCGGACAGCGCGAGCAGGAGCGCGAGCGCGCTCCGAAGGGCAGAAAGTCGCGTCGACACGTTGGAATCTCCTCGTCGGGGTGCCGCAGTCTAGCAGCGCTCCGGCGCCCCCGGAAACGCCGCCGTCGCGTTGACAGTCGATTTCCTGCACTACAACCTTGAATCGCGAATCGCCCCGCGGGAGGCCGCGCCTGAGCAACAAAGTGCACATGACCCGGCAGGGTCACGAGCAGCTGTCGGAAGAGCTGCGCCGCTTGAAAGGCGTCGAACGCCCCGCGATCTCCGCCGCCATTGGACGCGCGCGCGAGCACGGCGACATCTCGGAGAACGCCGAGTACGACGCCGCCAAGGAAAAGCAGGCGATGATCGAGGCGCGCATCCGGCAGATCGAGGACCGGCTGGCGCGCGCAGAGATCGTCGACACGGGCGGACACCCACCCGACGTGGTGCGCTTCGGCGCCACGGTCGTGCTCGAGGACCTGGACACGGGCGACGAAGTCACCTACCGGCTCGTCGGCGAGGACGAGGCCGACGTGTCGCGCGGTCTGCTCTCGGTGTCGAGCCCCGTGGGACGCGCGCTGATCGGCAAGCGCGTGGAAGATCAGGTGCAAGTGGCGGTGCCCAAGGGCAAGCGCGAGTACGAAGTGCGGCAGATCCGCATGGATTCATGAAGCACGAGAAGCCGGTCGCGCACGTGCGGCTCGCGATCGTCGGCAGCGGCCCAGCGGGCTACACCGCCGCGATCTACGCCGCGCGCGCGGAGCTCTCGCCCGTGGTGATCGCAGGCGCCGCTTTCGGCGGGCAGCTCATGATCACGACCGAGGTCGAGAACTATCCCGGCTTCCCCGAGGGCGTCGCGGGGCCCGAGCTGGTGGAGCTGTTCCAGAAGCAGGCCGAGCGCTTCGGCGCGCGCGTGCACTTCGAGGACGCCACGGCGATCGACTTCTCGTCGCGGCCGTTCCTCATCGAGACCGACTCGGAGCACTTCCGCGCCGACTCCGTCGTCGTCGCGACGGGCGCGAACGCCAAGTGGCTCGGGCTGCCGTCGGAGGAGAAGTACGTGAACCGCGGTGTGTCGGCGTGCGCCACGTGCGACGGCGCGCTCTACCGCGGGCGCGCGATCGGCGTCGTGGGCGGCGGCGACACGGCGATGGAGGAGGCGCTCTTCCTCACGCGCTTCGCGAGCCAGGTCACCGTGATCCATCGGCGCGGTGACCTGCGCGCCAGCAAGATCATGGCCGAACGCGCGCGCGCGCACGAGAAGATCCGCTTCCTGTGGCACTCGGAAGTCGTCGAGGTGCTCGGCGACGAGAAGGCGCTGACGGGCGCGCGCGTGCGCGACGTGCGCAGCGGCGAGACGTCGGCGCTCCAGCTCGGCGCGCTCTTCGTCGCCATCGGCCACAAGCCCAACACAGATCTGTTTCGTGGCGTGCTCGACCTGAATCCGCAGGGCTACCTGGTCACGCAGCCCGGCTCGACGCGCACGAACGTCGCGGGCGTGTTCGCCTGCGGCGACGCCATGGATCCCATCTACCGCCAGGCCGTCACCGCGGCCGGGACGGGCTGCATGGCGGCGCTCGACGCGGAACGCTGGCTCGCGGCGCACGAGTAGCGCGCCGCTTGCGGGTCGAGTTCGACCGCTACAGCCTGCGCGTCGACGGAAAGCGCGCGATCGTGCGCGCCGGCGCGCTGCACTACTTCCGCCTGCCCGCGCGCGCGCTGTGGCGCGACCGCATCCAGAGCTTCAAGGACGCCGGCCTCAACGCCGTCGACGTGTACTACCCGTGGAGCTTCCACGAGGAGCGCCCAGGCGAGCTCGATTTCACCGGCCTGCGCGACGTCGACCACCTGCACGACCTGATCGAAGCGGCGGGGCTGTGGCTCGTGGCGCGGCCGGGCCCGTACGTGTGCGCCGAGCTCGACTTCGGCGGCCTGCCGGCGTGGCTGCTGCGCGACCGCGCGCTCGTGCCGCGCTGCCGCACGAGCGCGGGCTACCAGTACTCGCGCAGCTACATGCGGGCCGCGCGCGGCTGGTTCGTTGCGATCGTGCCGCGTATCGCGGCGCGCGAGAACCTGCTCCTGTTCCAGATCGAGAACGAGTTCGCGGTGCCATCGCCCGTGGCGGCGCTCGCGTCGTCGGGCGCGGACCTCGCGATCCGCTGGCTCGGCGCGCGCACGCTGTCGCGGCTCGCGAATGCGCGGTGGGTGCGGCGGCTCGCGCTCGGCGGCCGCCCGCCGCGCCGCGCCGAAGGCCAGCACCACGGCTACATGGCGGAGCTCTACCGCTGGGCGCGCGCGCTCGGGGTGCGCGTGCCGATCTTCCACAACGACGTATCGCCCTTCCGCGGCCGGCAGCTCGACGTCGACCTGCTCGCGCTCGACCGCTACCCGATCACGGGCTTCGAGCGCGACTGGCGCCGCGACCCGCGCACCTTCGACGACTTCGCGAGCGACGAGGCGGCGCTCGACGCGCACGGCCGCTTCGACCACCCCGTCTTCTATCCCGAGCTGCAGGCCGGCTGGTACGACGGCTGGGGCGGCGCGGGCTACGACCGCGTGCGCGACGCGCTCGGCGCCGACGGCATCGACGCGACCACGAAGGCCGCGCTCGCCGCGCGGGCCACCCTGTGGAGCTACTACGTGTTCGCGGGCGGCACGACGTGGGGCTACCTGGCCAGCCCCGACGTGTACAGCTCGTACGACTACGGCGCGCCGGTGGGCGAATCGGGTGCGACCGGTGCGCGGTACCAGGCGGTGGCGCGGCTGAACGAGTTCATCGCCGCGCACGAGGCAGAGCTGGCGGCGACGGATCCCGACCCCGAGCACCGGCCGCTCTGCGGCGAGCACTTCGCCACGCGCGTCTCGCGCGGCCGCCGCTTCGTGTTCCTGCGCAACCCGACACAGAAAAGTGTTAGAGCCGAGCTGCCGGAGCCCGAGCGCGCCGAGCTCGCCCCGTGGGAGACGCAGATCCGCGTGTACGAGCGCGCGAGCGGCGCGCTCGTCGCCGTGAGCCCCGAGCTGCCGGCGCCCGCGCGCGCGAAGCCGGCCCCGCCGCCGCTCCTGCCGCGGCTCGAGCGCTGGCGCTTCTCGGACGCGAGCCCCCAACTGGCCGCCGACTACGACGACTCGTCGTGGGCCGCGCTCGACCCGCGCGACGTCGCCGCGGGCGCGATCGACGTCGACTCGCTCGGCCTCCACTGGGGCTTCGTGTGGTACCGCGGCACGTTCACGGGCGCGCTCGACCGGCTGATCCTCGACGCGCGCCACTCGTTCGCCGTGTGGCTCGACGGACGACAGATCGGGCGCGGCGACCAGCTGCGCAACCCGCTCGGGGTCGGCGCCGACGGCGCGCGCGCGCAGCGCATCCGCGTTCCGCGCGAAGCCCAGCGCGACACGGGCCGCCACGTGCTCGTGATCCTGGTCGAGAGCCTCGGCCACAACAAGGCGTTCGCGGACGACGGCGCGAACCCGCGCGGCATCGTGTCGCTCGACACGGGCGCCACGCGCGTGCGCTGGCGCGCCCGCGGCGGGCTCGTGCGCGGCGAGGCGGGCCAGGCGCCGGTCGTCGACTTCGCGGGCGTCGAGCGCGCCGCCGTCCAGGAGCTGGTGCTCCCGCACGGCTGGACCGGCCCGCCCGAGGGCGTCGCGCTGTACGAGACCCACTTCCGCCTCGACGCGATCGACCCCGAGCACACGGCGCTCGAGCTGTCGTTCGACCCCGGCCGCGGCAAGGCGAACCTCTACTTGAACGGCTGCCTCATCGGCCGCCATTGGCCCGAGCGCGGCCCGCAGCGCCGCTTCGCTTTGCCGTGGGGCGTGCTGTCGCCCGACGAAGAGAACCACCTCGCGGTCGCGCTGTGGAAGCGAAGTGCGCGCGCCTCCTTGGGCAAGCTGCGTCTCTCTCCGGCCTAGGGCCGGCGGGCCTTCGACGCAGCGCGTCGGAGGGGATAAAGTTTCGCGATGCCGCTGGACAAGGAGATGCTCGAGCGTCTGATCGAGGCGTCTCCCGACATCGTCGTCGCGACCGCGGCCGACGGCACGGTTCAGTACTACAACGACGGCGCGCGGGAGAACCTGGGCTACTCGCGGCTCGAGATCATCGGGCGCTACGTGGCCACGCTCTACCCGTCGCTCGAGGAAGCGCGCCGCGTGATGACCGCCATGCGCGGGCCCGAGCACGGCGGGCCCGGACGAGTGGTCAACTTCCCGACCACGTTCGTGGCGAAGGACTGCCACGAGCTCTCCGTCGCGATCTCGGGCGTCATCCTCTACGACGCGCACGAGAAGGAAGAGGGCACGATCGGCTTCGCGAAGGACATCTCCGAGATCAAGCGGCGCGACCAGCTCGCGGTGCTCGGCGAGGTCGCGATCGGGCTGTCGCACGAGATCAACAACCCGCTCACCGTGATCGAGAGCCAGGTCGCGCTGCTCGAGCGCCACCTCGCCGACCGCGGCGAGACCGCGCAGCTCGACCGCACCGCGAAGATCCGCGGCGAGATCCGCCGCATCGAGGCGCACCTGCAGCGCGTGCGCGACATGGCCGAGCGCGGCGGCTACTCGAGCCGACCCTACCTCGGCCGCGCGCGCATGATCGACCTGTCCACGGCGCCCCCCGCGCGCGCGCTGTCACTCGCAGACCGGCGCATCCTCGTCGTCGACGACGACAACGCCGTGCGCGATTCCATCGCCGAGATCCTGCGCGCCGAGGGCGCGGACGTGGCCGAGGTCGCGAACGGCCGCGAGGCGATCGAGCGGCTGCGCAAGGAGCGCTTCGACCTGGTGCTCTCGGACGTCGTCATGCCCGAGATGGACGGCTACGAGCTGTTCCAGGCGGCGCGGCGCGAGGCGCCCGAGACGCCCGTCGTGCTGATGACGGCCTTCTACTACGACCAGGACCACGTCATCAAGCGCAGCCGCCTCGAGGGGCTGGACGGCGTGATCTTCAAGAAGCCGATCAATCCCGAGCGCCTGGTGAAGACGCTCGCGGAGATCCTCACGCGGGTTCGGCCAGCTCCTTCTTGACGTTGAAGAGCTTGCCGTCGCTCGTCTTCGCGAGCCACGCGCCGTCCCACTCCTGCAGCACGGCGAGCTCGTCGCCCGCGGCGAGCTCGACCTCTTCGAGGTCCTCGCCCAGGTTGGCCTGGTGCTTCAGCATGACCGCGGACTTCATTCGGATCGAATCTGCCATGGCCGCTTCATAGCACAGGGGGCGGCGTAGCGGCGACCGCGGCCAGCGTGATCCGTTTCGCCCCGCTGGCCCGCCGCAGGGTGCGCGCGGCCTCGGCCAGGGTCGCGCCCGTGGTCGCGACGTCGTCGACGAGCAGCACGCGCGCGCCGGTCAGCGCGCCGGGCTCGGCGGCGAAGCTCTGCGCCACGTTGGCGCGCCGCGCGCCGATCGAGAGCCCCGCCTGCGGCGCCGTGGGCCGCGCCCGCGTCAGAGCGCGCGCGGCGAGCCAAGCGCCCGTCGCCCGGGCGACGCCGGCGGCGAGCTCGTGGGCGGGGTCCGAGCCCTCGCTGCGCACGCGCTGCGGATGGCGCGGGACGGCCACGACCGCGTCGAACGGCAGCCCGCGCACTCGCTCCGCGAGCCAGTGCACGAGCAGCGCGCGCGCGTCGCGGCGGTGCTCGAACTTGAAGCGCCGCACGAGCTCGAGCCCGGTGCCCTCGTAGGCGATCGCCACGTGCACGGCGCGCAAGCGCACGACCCGCCGCACCCGCAGCGCGCACGTATTACACAGTACCGTGTCAGTCGATTCGCGCGGGGCGTCGCAGCCCGGGCAGACGCTCGGCACCAAGAGCTCGAAGAGGGTGCGCGCGAGCCCGCGCACGCCGCGCGCTAGACGCCCGGGACGAGCAAGCTCCGCCCCGTCATCTGCGGCGGGACCGGCAGGCCGAGGAGCTGGCAGAGGCTGGGGGCGAGATCGGCGAGGCCGCCGTCGAGCAGGCGCTTCCCCGCGGGGCGCGGGGTGACCCACCAGATCGGCACGGGGTTCGTGGTGTGCGCGGTGTGCGGGCCGCCGGTCGCGGGATCGACGAGCTGCTCGATGTTGCCGTGGTCGGCGGTGATGAGGAGCTCGCCGCCGCGCGAGAGCACGTCCCGACACAGGCGCGCGAGGCAGGCGTCGACCGTCTCGACCGCGCGCACGCCGGCCGGGATCACGCCGGTGTGGCCCACCATGTCGGGGTTCGCGTAGTTCACGAGCACGAACGCGTAGTCGCGCTTTCCGAGCTCCGCGAGCAGCGCGTCGGTCACGGCCACGGCGCTCATCTCGGGCTTCAAGTCGTACGTCGGCACGTCGCGCGGCGACGGCACCAGCACGCGGTCCTCGTGCGCGAACGGCTCCTCGCGGCCGCCGTTGAAGAAGTACGTCACGTGCGCGTACTTCTCGGTCTCGGCGATGCGCAGCTGCCGTGCGCCGGCGTCGGAGACGAGCTCGCCGAAGCTGGCGCGCACGTCGACCGGGCCGAACAGCGCCGGCAGGCCGAACGTCTCGTCGTACTCGGTCAGCGTGGCGAAGCCGCCGAGCCGTACACGCGGAAGTGTCGCGACCTCGGCGCCGAGCTGGTCGGGGCGCACGCGCGTGAGCGCGTTGGTGAGCTCGCGCGCGCGGTCGGCGCGGAAGTTGAAGAACAACACCGCGGCGCCGTCCGACAGCCCCGGCTGCCCGGCGACCACGGTGGGCTGGATGAACTCGTCGCCCTCGTTGCGGGCGAGCGCCGCCTCGACGGCCGCAAGGGCGTTCGGCGCCTGGAATCCCTCGCGCTGCACGAGCGCCCGGTACGCGCGCGCCACGCGGTCCCAGCGCTTGTCGCGATCCATTGCGAAGTAGCGGCCCGACACCGTGGCGATGCCGCCGCCGAGCGCGCGGCAGCGCGCGTCGAGCGGCCCGACGAAGCTCGCGGCGACGCGCGGCGCCGTGTCGCGCCCGTCGGTGAACGCGTGCACGATCGGCTGGATGCCGCGCTCGTCGAGCAGGCGCAGGATCCCGTACACGTGCTCGAGCGAGCTGTGCACGCCGCCGTCGGACACGAGCCCCAGCAGATGCAGCACGCCGCCCGCGCGCTTCGCCGCGGCGAGCAGCTCCGAAAGCGCGGGGTTCGAGCCGAGCTCGCCGGCGTCGATCGACTTCTTGATGCGCACGATGTCCATGTCGATCACGCGCCCGGCGCCGAGCGTGGTGTGGCCGACTTCGGAGTTGCCCATCTGCCCGTCCGGCAGACCGACCGCGGCGCCCGACGTCTCGATCCGCGCGTGCGGATAGCGCGCCTGGAGCTCGGCGAAGAACGGTGCGCGGGCGAGCGCCGTGGCGTCGCCCGGTCCGCCGTCGCCGATCCCGTACCCGTCCAGCACGACGAGCACGACGGGGCCGCGAGCTCTCACGAAGCCGCTCCGACGGCGCGGTCCACCTGCAGCTCCTCGGCATCGCCCCACAGGCGCTCGAGGCCGAAGTAGTCGCGGCCTTCCTCACTGAACACGTGCACGACGACGTCGCCCAGGTCGACCAGCACCCAGCGTCCGACGTTGCGTCCCTCGACGCCGAGCGCGCGCGCACCTCCGCTCGTCGCCGCGTCGACGGCGGCGTCGGCGAGCGTGCGCACGTGTCGGTCCGACCCTCCAGTCGCGATCACGAAGTAGTCCGCGAAGCCGCAGACTCCGTGCAGATCGAGCACGCGCACCTCCTCGCCCTTCTTGTCGTTCATCGCGTTCGCCAGGGCCACAGCCAGATCCTTCGCCGTCAATCGACCTCTCTTTCCGTGTACAGATGGTGTTTGGCGATGTACTCCCGAACCTCGTCGGGGACGAGGTACCGGATCGATGCGCCGCGGGCGGCCCGCGCGCGGATGTCGCGCGCCGAGATCTCGAGCGGCGTGAAGGGGACGCTGCGCAGCTCGTGACCCGACGCGTGCACGAGCCCCGAAGCGCCGTCGCGGAACGCGGCGGCCAGCTGCGGGGGGAGGAGCTGGCGCAGGTCGCGAGCATAGCCCGGGCGCGTGGCGACCGCGAAGCTCGCCAGCTGGAACAGCCGCTCGGGCTCGCGCCACGCGCCGAGCTCCGGGAGCGTGTCGGCGCCGACGAGGAACCACAGCTCGGCGCCCGCGTGCTTCGCGCGGAGCGCCGCGAGCGTGTCGACGGTGTAGCTCGGCCCGGCGCGGCGGATCTCGAGGTCGTCGACCTCGAAGGCCGCGTTGGCCGCCGTGGCGCGCCGCACCAGCTCGAGCCGGTGCGCGGCGGGCGCGACGCCGCGGCGCTTCAGCGGCGGATCGCCCGCCGGCACGAGCACGACGCGCTCGAGTGACAGCGTCTCGCGCAGCTCCTCGGCCAGCCGCAGGTGTGCGTTGTGGACCGGGTTGAACGTGCCGCCGAGTACGCCCAGCTTCACTCGAGAATCGTTCCCTCTCCGAACGCGATGAACTTCTGCGTGGTCAGCCCTTCGAGGCCCATCGGTCCGTACCAGTGCAGCTTCGTCGTCGACACGCCGACCTCGGCGCCGAGACCCAGCTGGAAACCGTCCGAGAAGCGCGTGCTCGCGTTCACGAACACCGAGCTCGAGTTCACGCGCCGCACGAACTCGCGCGCGCGCGTGACGTCCTGCGTGACGATCGTCTCGGTGTGGTTCGAGCCGTAGCGGCGGATGTGCTCGATCGCCTGATCGAGCGAATCGACCATGCGCACCGACATGACCTTCGCGAGCCACTCCGTGTGGTAGTCCTCGTCGCGCGCCGGGAGCGCCGCGGGGAAGTGCTCGCGCGTGCGCGCGCACGCGTGCAGCTCGACGCCGTGCGCGGCGAGCGCGCCCAGCACGTCGGCCACCACGCGCTCGGAGAGCTTTGCGTGCACGAGCAACGTCTCGGCCGCGTTGCACACCGACACGCGCTGCACCTTCGAGTTCACCGCGAGCTCGGTCGCGCGCTTCGGATCGGCGAACTCGTCCAGGTACACGTGACACACGCCCTTGTAGTGCTTGATCACCGGAATGCGCGACTTCTCGGCGACGCTGCGAATGAGCCCCTCGCCGCCGCGCGGGATCACGAGGTCGATCGCGTCGTCGCGCAGGAGCAGCGCGTCGACGAGCGCGCGGTCGCTGTCCGAGACGAGCAGGAGCGCGTCCTCGGGCACGCCGGCGCGCGCGATCGACTCGCGCAGCACCTTCGCGATGGCGCGGTTGGAGTGGATCGCCTCGGAGCCGCCGCGCAGGATCGCCGCGTTGCCGCTCTTCAGGCACAGCGCGGCGACGTCGGCCGTCACGTTCGGGCGCGACTCGTAGATGACCAGGATCACGCCGAGCGGAATGCGCATGCGGCCCACCTGCAGGCCGTTCGGGCGCGTCCACATGCGCGTGACCTCGCCCACGGGATCGGGCAGCGCTGCGACCTCGCGCAGGCCGGCGGCCATGGCGCCGATGCGCTCGGCGTCGAGCCGCAGGCGGTCGAGGAGCGGCGCGGCGAGCCCCTTGGCGCGGCCCGCCTCGAGGTCGCGCGTGTTCTCGGCGGCGATCTCCTCCGCGGCGCCTTCCAGCGCGTCGGCGGCTTGCCGGAGAGCTGCGTCCTTCACGTCCGCACGCAGCTCGGCCAGCCGCTCGGAAGCGGCCCGGCCCCGGCGCACGATGTCGGCGACCAGCTCGGCCTGCGTCATCGCCTGCTTATCTTAGCGGCATTCGGGGCCCCCGGGCGAAGCCCCCCAGCTCACGGCGGCGGGGCTGCGGGCGGCCGCGCAGGGCCGCCGATGCTGCGCCCGCGCGCGTACTCGTAGAAAGCGCGACTCACTTCCTCCAGTCGACGGTGGGATCGAGCACGCCCGGCGTGCAGGAGTCCAGGTCCCGGCCGGCGTCTCTCGCGCTGCCGCAGCCGATCTCCCAGGCGAGAACGGCGCTGCCGGACATCGCCGACAGGCGGCAATAGGTCGGCTCGCCTGCGGCGAGCTCCAGCGACACGGAGCGGCCCGGGACGGCCAGGAGATGCGTGCCCTCGGCCACTTCGACGGACACGAACTGGCTGCGCGAGAGCGCCGCGAGCGGCCGCGCGTCGAGGTGCACGGCGAGCGGCTCGCGCGGCGAGCGGTTGTACGGCGAGTCGAGCCGGTACACGACGAGCCGCGCGGCGGGCGCGGCCGGCTCGTCGCGCCCGCGGCTCGCATGCGGCGGGACACAGCCGGCCGCCAGCACGAGAGCCACCGCCGCCGTCCAGCAAGTCACGCCGCGCTCAGAACACGATGAGGTTGTCGCGGTGGATGACCTCGTCGCCGTTCGAGTAACCCAGCACCTCGTGGATCTCGCCCGTCTTGCGCCGCTTGATGCGCTCGATCTCGCGTGCGTCGTACGAGACGAGCCCGCGTGCCACCTCGTCGCCCTCCGGCGTCAGGCAGGCGACGAGGTCGCCGACGCCGAAGCGGCCCGACACCTCGGTCACGCCCGCGGGCAGCAGGCTCGCCCGCCGCTCGCGCAGCGCGCGCACGGCGCCCGCGTCGAGCGACAGCGCGCCGCGCGGCTTCAAGGTGAACGCGATCCAGTGCTTGCGCGACGACAGCTGCGCCTCGGCGGGCCGCACCCACGTGCCGACGTCGTCGCCCGCCAGGATGCGGCGCAGCACGTCGCGCTTGCGCCCGTCGGCGATCACCGTCGACACGCCGAAGCGGCTGGCCGCGCGCGCCGCGAGCAGCTTCGAACGCATGCCGCCGGTGCCGAGCGCCGTCGAGTCGTCGCCGGCCAGCGCGAGCACGCGCGGCGTCACCTCGTCGACTTCGGCGATGCGGCGCGCGCGGCCCGCGCGCGGGTCGCCATCGCGCAGCCCGTCGATGTCGGTGAGCAGCACGAGCAGGTCCGCACCGCACGTGTTCACCACCTGCGCCGCGAGCTGGTCGTTGTCGCCGAAGCGCAGCTCTTCGGTCGCGACCGAGTCGTTCTCGTTGATGATCGGCACCACGCGGTCGGCGAGCAGCTGCGCCAGCGTGCGCCGCGCGTTCAGGAAGCGCTCGCGGTCGGCGAAGCCGGCGTGGTCGAGCAGGATCTGGCCCACCACGAGCTTCTCGCGCGCGAACGCGCGTTCGAAGCGCCGGCACAGGTCGATCTGCCCGACGGCGGCGGCGGCCTGCTTCGCGGGAATGGCGCTCGGCCGCTTGGCCAGGCCGAGCCGCAAGCTGCCGAGCCCGACGGCACCCGACGCCACGATCACGACCTCGCGCCCCGCGCGCATCTCGGCGGCGACCTGCCGCGCGACGGCGTGGAAGCGGCGCGTCTCGACACCCGCGCGCGCGGGCGTGAGCAGCGACGTGCCGAGCTTCACCACGACGCGCCGGGCGCGCGCGAGCTCCGCGCGCTTCATCGCCGGCCGACCTCGCGCGCGAGCACCTGCACGAGCGCCTCCATGCCCTCGCCCGTCGCGGCCGAGATCCAGCGCGGCGCGAGGCCGCGGCGCACCAGCGGCTCGGCCAGCGCGGCGCGCTCGTCGGCGTCGCGCACCAGATCCGCCTTCGCGAGGCACACGATTTCGGGCCGCTTCGCGAGGTCTTCCGAGTACGCGCCGAGCTCGGCGCGCAGCGCCTCGTAGTCGCGCTCGGGCGAGCGCTCGGGATCGCCGCCCGCGAGCGCGGGCTCGGGGTCGAGCAGGTGCACGAGCAGCCGCGTGCGCTCCACGTGGCGCAGGAACCGGTGCCCCAGCCCCGCGCCCTGGTGCGCGCCGGGGATCAGGCCCGGAATGTCGGCGATGACGAAGCGCGCGCCGCCGCTCTCGACCATGCCGAGGTGCGGCTGCAGCGTCGTGAACGGGTAGCTCGCGATCTTCGGCCGCGCGGCCGACACGCGCGAGATGAACGTCGACTTGCCCGCGTTCGGGAAGCCGATCAGCCCCACGTCGGCCAGCACCTTCAGCTCCAGCCGCAGCCAGCGCTCGTTGCCGGGCTCGCCCGGCTCGACCGTCAGCGGCGCCTGGTTCGTCGGCGTGGCGAACATCGCGTTGCCACGGCCGCCGCGGCCGCCCGCTTCGGCGAGCCAGCGCTGGCCGTCTTCCAGCAGCTCGACCAGCACCTCGTGCGTGTCGTCGTCTTTCACGACCGTGCCGAGCGGCAGGTGGATCTCGACGTCGTCGCCCCACTTGCCGTCCTTGCGCGCGCCCGAGCCGTGGGCTCCGCGGCCCGCGCGGTAGAACTTGCGGTGGCGCGTGTCGAGGAGCGTCGCGAGCCCGCGGTCCGCGACCAGGCAGACGTCGCCGCCGCGGCCGCCGTTTCCGCCGTCGGGGCCGCCGCGCGGCACGAACTTCTCGCGCCGGAACGAGCAGCAGCCGCGCCCGCCGTCGCCGCTGCGCACGAAGATGCGGCACTCGTCGATGAAGTCGGGCGAGGACATGGCCGCGGGATGATAACGGGGCGGCCCGCAGGCCGCGGGAGCTACCGGGCGGGCTCGATCGAGGCGTGCTTGCGGTTGCGCGACTCGTAGAACTTCACCACGCCGTCCTTCAGCGCGAACAGGGTGAAGTCGCGGCCCATGCCGACGCCGCGGCCGGCGTGGATCACGGTGCCCACCTGGCGCACGAGGATCTGCCCGGCGCGCACGGCCTCGCCGCCGTAGATCTTGGTGCCGCGCCGCTGCGAGTTGCTGTCGCGGCCGTTGCGCGTGCTGCCCTGGCCCTTCTTGTGTGCCATCGCCGCCTAGACCTCGATCGACTCGATGCGCACCCGCGTGAAGTGCTGTCGGTGGCCCTTGGTCAGCCGATAGCGCTTGCGGCGCTTGTACTTGAAGATGCGGATCTTCGGCCCGGCCGAGTCGCCCTCGATCTTGGCCATGACCTTCGCGCCGGCCACGAGCGGCTTACCGACCACGAGCTTGTCCCCGCCGACGAGCAGCACTTCGCCGAGCTCGATCGACTGCCCGGGCTCGCCCTCCACCCGCTCGACGTCGACGACGTCGCCGGGCGAGACGCGAAACTGTTTGCCGCCGGAGCGCACCACTGCGTACATGGGGGTGGCCGAGTGTACGCGAAACCGATCCTCGGTCAACCGGAAGAGCGGAGGGGCGCTACGAGAAACGCTGCGCGCTAGCCAGGGCTTTCTCTGCTCCTGCCACGATGTCGGCGAGGACGTCTCGGGCGGGGCGCACGGACTGGATCATGCCGATGCCCTGGCCGGCGAAGCCGGGGACGATGTCGGCTCGCTTCGCGATGGCGCCCGCCAGGAGGACGGGGCCCGAGACCATGCTCTGGAAGGGCATGGGCAGGGCCTCGTAGCCGCTCTCCGCGAAGGCCTGCGTCCACTTGCTGCGGATGAGGCGCGCGGGCTTGCCCGTGACCGAGCGCGACACCACGGTGTTCTCCTCGTCGCTGTCGACGATCGCCTGCTTCTGGAAGTCCTGGATGCCGGCCTCGTCGGTGGCGAGGAACGCCGAGCCGATCCACGCGCCCTGCGCGCCGAGCATCAGCGCGGCCGCGACGCCGCGGCCGTCGGTGATGCCGCCGGCGCCGAGCACGGGAATGGGCGACACCGCGTCGACCACCTGCGGGATCAGCGCCATCGTGCCGATCGGCGAGTTGTGCCCGCCCGCGTCGTGGCCCTGCGCGACGATCAGGTCGACGCGGCTCGCCGCCACCTTGCGCGCGTGGCGCACCGCGCCGACGACCGCCATCACCACCGTCCCATTCTTGTGTAGTCGGTCGAGCCACGGGCCTGGGTCGCCGAGGCCCGCCGCGTAGACGGGCACGCGCTCCTCGATCACGACCTCCATCTGCGCCTCGAAGAACTCCTTCGACAGGACGGCGCGCCGGCCGCGCTCGGCGCCCGGCGCGGGCTGCGGGCGCTCGACGTGCGGCAGCGCGAGGCCTTCCTTCGCCATGAACTCGCGCGCGAACTCCTGCAGCTTGGGCACCTGCTCGAGCGGCGACGGGCCCGTCGCGCCGGCCGGCTTCTCGCGGCGCACCGACGCAGGCAGCAGCGTGTCGACGCCGAACGGCTTGCTCGTGAGCCGCCGCGTCTCCGCGATCCAGGCGCGCAGCTCGTCGGGCTGGCAGGCGGCGGCGCCGAGGATGCCCAGCCCGCCCGCGTTCGACACCGCGGCGGCGAGCTTCGGCGTGCTGGCCCCGCCCATGCCGGCGAGGAAGATCGGGTACTCGATGCCCAACAGGTCGCAGATGGGGGTGCGCAGTCTCACGCGTCGATCATAGCAGCGACCCGCTCGGCGATTGCGCCGGCGGCCGTGAGCCCCGGCGACTCGATGCCGACCAGGTTCACGAGCCCGGGCAGCCCGCGCGCGGACTCCTCGGCGATGACGAAGTCGCGGAACTCGTCGCGGGGGCCGGCGAGCTTGGGCCGCACGCCCGCGCCCTCGGGCGCGAGCTGCGCGGCGTCGACGTCCGGCAGATAGCGTCGCGCGGCCTCGGCGAAGCTCGCCGCCTTCGCGGGGTCGACGGCGTAGGAGACGGCGTCGACGTACTCCGCGTCGGGGCCGAGCCGGTAGCGGCCGCCCAGGTCGAGCGTCAGGTGGACGCCGAGCCCGGCGCCGTGCGGCACGGGGTAGACGAGCCGCTCCGCGAGCCGCCCGGCGGACGCCGCGATGCTGAAGTAGTCGCCCTTGCACGGCCACAGCCGGTAGCCCGCCTGCGCGACGTCGACTCCCGCGAGCGCGGCGATCGCGTCGCTCTCGAGCCCGGCCGCGTTCACGACCGCGCGCGCGGCGACGATCGCGCGCTCGCGCCCCGAGGACTCCGCGTGCACCCGCCACGCGCCGCTCGCGCGCTCGAGACCCGACACTTTAGTGTGTAATACCACGTGGCCGCCGTGCGACTCGAGCTCGGCCTGGTAGCTCGCGCAGAGCTCGTGCGCGTCCACGATGCCGGTCGCCGGCACCACGAGCGCCGCATGGGCGCGCACGCGCGGCTCCATGCGCGCCACCTCGCGCGCGTCGACCACGTGCAGGCCGGGCACGCCGTTCGCCGTGCCGCGCTTCACCAGGCTCTCCAGCGCCGCGATCTCGCGCTCGTTCGCCGCCACGACGAGCTTGCCCGTGTTCTTGTGCGCGATGCCGCGCGCGCGGCAGCGCGCGTAGAGCGCTTCGCGCCCGGCGACGCAGAGCTCGGCCTTCAGCGAGCCCGTCGGGTAGTAGAGCCCCGCGTGGATCACGCCGCTGTTGCGCGACGACGTCTCGAGCGCGGGCGCGCCGTGGCGCTCGAGCACGAGCACCTCGTGGCCGGCGCGCGCGAGCGCCGCGGCACACGCGAGCCCCACGACGCCCGCGCCGATCACCGCGATGCCGGTCTCGCCCGAATTCGCCCCCGCCACGCGGCGACTATAGTTCAGCCCCCGACTTGCCGACTCCTGATCCTGAGTTTCGAGTCTCGTTCCGAGGCACAGAATGCGTCGCGCGCTGACACTCTTCGCCATGCTCGCCGCGCTCGCGCCCGCGCGCGCAGCGCTCGCACAGCACCGCGTGCACGTGCACGAAGTCCGCGTGGGCTCGCACGGCGACTACGACCGCGTCGTCGTCGAGCTCGACGGCGCGACCGACGTCGCGTGGGAGCGCGGCGCGCAGAACGCCGAGAGCTTCTACGTGGACGCGGACCTCGGCCAACGCTCGCGCGTGGTGCACACGGGGCTCGCGCGCGTCGGCGACGTCACCCTCACCGCGATGCGCGTGGGTACGCGCTTGTCGCTCGAGCCGCGCGACCGCCGGGTCCGCGCGTACGTGCTGGCGAAGCCGACGAGGCTCGTGATCGACGTCGCGCCGCCGGGGGCCGAGCCGTTCGCAACACCGAAGGGCGTCACCGCGCTCACACCCGCGAGCTCGGTCGCGCCCGTGATGGAAGCCGGCGCCGAAGCCGGCGGCACGGCGGGCGCGGAAGCGGAGCCGGAGCCGGAGAAGGGCCCGCCCGCCGAGGAGGTCGGGCCCATCGGGCCGCCCGACGAGCCGTCGCCCGCGCCGCAGGCCGAAGCGCCGTCCGAGCCCGAGCCCGACGCGCAAGCGGAAGCGCCCGCGGAAGCCGAGCCGAACGCGTCCGCGGAGTCACCGCCGGCCGAGAGCGGCGAGCCCAACGCCGCCGCGGCCGAGCCCGCGCCGGCGCCGGAGCCCGCGCCCGAGCCGCAGGCCGCTCAGCCGCCGACTCCCCCGCCTGCGCCTGCTGCGCCCCCCGAGCCGGCGCCGGGGTTCCCGTGGTCGCTGGCGCTCGGCACGGCGGCGTTCATCGCCGTGCTCGGCGCGGCCTGGTACTTCCGCGGCCGGCTGCTCGAACGCACGCCGAAGCGCCCGAAGCTGCCGCGCTCGCCCGTGGCCGATCTGACACCGATGGGTGTAGATTCGTTCTCGCCCGCCGAGCTGCGCGGCGCGGCCGATGCGACGGCCGTGCTCGAGCAGCGGCTCGACGAGGAAGTGCGCGCGCGCGTGGCGCTCGAGGAGCGCCTGGCACAGGCAGGCGAGGAGCTGAAGGTGCTGCGCGACCGCCTGCACCGGGTCGAGCGGCGCCGCGACGAGGCGCGCTAGGCCGGATGCGCGCCGTCGGAGTCGGCCATCGCGACCGCGCCGAGCGCGCCGCAGAACGCGCCGTGCTCGGGGAACTCCGCCGTCGCGCCATGCATCGCGGTGACCCACCTCAAGATGTCCTGCAGCCCCGCGTTGTGCAGCAAGGTCGAGCCGCAATACAGGACTGCGCTCGCGCCGAACGAGCGCGCCAGGTTGCCGGCGATGAGCCCGATGTTCTCGCCGAGCATGCCGACCAGCGCGTGCGCCAGGTCTTGCGGCTCGCGCGACGCGAGCTTCGCGAAGCTCGCCGCGTTGAGCTCGCCCGGCAGCGCGATCTCGCCGCCCGGGTAGATGTCGCGCACGAGCAGGTCGACGCGCCGGCGGTCGCCGCGCGCCGCGAGCGCGCAGATCTCGTCGAACGTGTCGACGCCCAGGAGCAGCCGTCCCAGCCCGAGCAGCGTGCCGCCGCCGAGCGCGCTCCCGCCGATGCGCTTGGCGCCGCTCCGGTCGAGCGCCAGCACGGAGGTGCCCGTGCCCACGACCGCCACGAGATACCGCTCGGGCAGCGCCAGGCCGGTGCGCTCGGCAAGGAGGGGCGCGCCGCGCGCCCACGCCGCGAACTCGGGCACGGTGCGCACGACGAGGTCGCCGAGCTCCCGCGCCAGGCGCGCTGCCCCGCCACCCGTGGCCACCACGCGCCGCGGCCGCCACTCGCCCAGGCACGCGCGCACCGAGGCCAGATCGGTCGACGGGAATTTCATCGTATGAAGACCCGTCGGAGCGGGGAGCACGAGCTTGCACAGCGTTGCGCCGGCGTCGGCGCCGACCGTGGCGCCCATTCCGGGCCCCGCGGCACGGATTTGGTTGGACATACGCGGCGCAGAATATCACCCTGCCCCCCCACGGGGCCCTGCTGGACGAGCTAGGGGAGACGCCGCGATGTACCTGGGGTTCTACGGGCTGCGCGAGAAGCCATTCCAGCTCTCGCCGGATCCCCGGTACCTGTTCCTGTCGGGCTCTCACCGCGAGGCGCTCGCCCACCTTCTCTACGGGATCGAGGAGGGCGAGGGCTTCATCGAGGTCATCGGCCAGGTCGGCACGGGCAAGACCACGCTGTGCCGCACGCTGCTCGACCGCATCGGCAGCGACGCCGAGATCGCGTACATCTTCAATCCGAGTCCGAGCGAGGTGGAGCTCCTCTCCGCCATCAACCGCGAGTTCGGCCTGCCCACCGCGGCGCGCACGCGCACCGATCTGCTCGACGCGCTGAACCAGTTCCTCGTCGAGAAGAACGCGTCCGGCCGGCGCGTGCTGCTCGTGATCGACGAGGCGCAGAACCTCGACCCGGCCGTGCTCGAGCAGGTGCGGCTGCTCTCGAACCTGGAGACCGACCGCGCGAAGCTCCTGCAGATCGTCCTCATCGGGCAGCCCGAGCTCGAGGAGAACCTGTCGCGCTCCGACCTGCGCCAGCTGCGCCAGCGCATCACCGTGCGCTGGCGGCTGCGCCCGCTCACGGGACCGGAAGTGACCGAGTATCTCGAGCACCGGCTGCGCGTGGCGGGCCGCGCCGATCCGCAGCTCTTCACGCCGGGCGCACTGCGCGCAATGACGCGCGCTTCGCGCGGCATCCCGCGGCTCATCAACGCGCTGGGCGATCGCGCGCTCCTCGCGGGCTACACAGAAGGGTGTCGCGAGATCGACGCGCGGCTCGTGCGCCGTGCCGCGAAGGAGCTGCCCGCCACCGAGCTCGGCGGCTGGCGCGACACGCTCGGGCTGCGCCGCGGGCTCGCGGTGGGGCTGGTCTGCGCGGGGCTCGTCGCCGGGTTCGCGGCGACCGCGTTCCTGCCGCGCACGCACGCCGCCGCGCTGCCCGCGGCGGTCGCGCCGCCGGTGGCGCCCGCTCCGGCCACGACGCCCGTCTCCTCGGCGCCGCCGCTGCCGTCGCGCATCGACGGGCTGTCGACGAACGCCAGTGCCGCCGACGCCCTGGAAGCGTTGCTCGGCGCGTGGGGCTACCGGCAGACCGTGGGCGGCGAGATCGACCCCAATCTCTATCCCGACGCGGTGCGCTCGGTCTCGCCGCTGTCGGTGTTCGCGACGCGCGGCACGCCCGAGATGCTGGCGGCGCTGGATCTGCCGGCCATCCTCGAGCTCGAGCCGAAGAGCGGCGAGCGCCGCTACGTCGCGCTGATCGCGATGGACGACGCCGGCCGCGCGCGCCTGGGCATGGCGGGCGACCAACTCGAGATGGACCGCGACGAGCTCCAGCGCGTGTGGACCGGCCGCATGTTCTATCTGTGGACCAACTTCGAGTCCGTGCCCGCGCTGTCTTCCGGCATGAAGGGCACGGCCGTGCGCTGGCTGCAGGCGCGGCTCACCGAGCTCGGCTACCTGCACGCCGGCGACGCGAGCGCCGAGTACGACGAGCTCACGGCCAGCGCGGTGAAGGCGTTCCAGAGCGCGAGCTCGCTCGCGCCGTCGGGCGAGGTCGGGCCCGAGACGCTGATCGCCCTGTATCAGGCGCTCGACTACACCACGCCGCGGCTCTACCCGACAGGGGACGAGTCGTGAGCACGATCCTCGAAGCGCTGCGCAAGCTGCAGCGCGAGAAGCAGGCCGTGAGCCCGCCGCGCGACCTGCGCGGCTCGGTCACGGACGAGTTCGGCGCGGCGCGCGGCCGGCGGCGCGGCCGGGGCGGCGTCGCGACGTTCGCGCTCGTGCTCGTGGCGTGCCTCGCGCTCGCTGGCGGCGCAGGCTTCTGGCTGTACAGGAGCGGCAAGCTGACGCTGCCGCACCTGGGCGGCGCGGGGCCGCGAGCCGTCGCGCAGGCCGCTGCGCCCGCGGCACAGCCCGAGGAAGAGGGGCAGGGCGCGAGCGAGGCGGAGCTCGAAGCGGCCGAGCGCGAGGCCGACGCCGCCACGGCGGCCGACCCCGAGCCGGAGCCCCCCGTCGCCGCGAATCCGACGCCTCCGCCCGCAGAGCCGCCGACGCCGCAGGCCGAAGCCGAGGCCGAGCGCACGCGCCTCCAGGCCGCGCAGCAGCAGGCGCTCGCCGCACTGCAGGCGCAGCAGGCGGCGGAGGCCGCCGCCCAGCAGCAAGCCGCCGCGCAGCAGGGGGCGGCCCAGGCCGCGGCAGCCGCGCCACCGCCGCTGCCGACGCCCGCTCCTGCGGCCGCGCCCGTGCAGACCGCGCAGGCCGCGCCGCCGGCGCAGCCCGCGCCTCAAGCGAAGCCCGCAGCCGTGCCGAAGCCCAAGGCCGCCGCGGCGCCGAAGCGCGCCGCCAAGCCCAAGGCGAAGCCGGTCGTGCCCGAGATCCAGCCCGACGTCGTGGCGAACACCACGCCCGACGCGGCCGACCCGTTCCCGCCCGTGCGAGTCACGAGCATCCGCTGGCACCCGCTGTCCGCCCGGCGGCTCGTGAACCTGCGCTTCGAGCAGCAGAACGTGAACGACGCGCACGAGGGCGACGTCGTCGGCGGCGTGCTCGTGTACCGCATCGACCCGGGCGCCGTGGAGCTCCGCGTCGGCTCGACGAGCCGCGTCGTGCGCCCGATTCCTTGAGCGCGGCGCCCGGCGAAGAGCTCGAGCTTTCGATCGAGAGCCTGGCCGCCGGCGGCGACGGCGTCGCGCGCGCGGACGGCCTGGCGGTGTTCGTGCCGCGCAGCGCGCCCGGCGACCGCGTCCGCGCACGAGTCACTGACTCGCGCCCGCGCTTCGCGCGCGCCGAGATCGTCGAAGTCCTCGCACCCGGCCCCGCCCGCCGCGAGCCGCCGTGCCCGTACTATGGTCGCTGCGGCGGCTGCGACTGGCTGCACCTCGACGAAGCCGAGCAGCTGCGCGCGCGCGCCGCGATCGCCCGCGAGGCGCTCGCGCGCATCGGCGGGATCGCGGCGCTGCCCGAGCTCGAGCTCGTGGCCTCGCCGCGGGCGCTCGGCTACCGCGCGCGGGCGCGCGTCGCCTACGAGCCGGGGCGCGTGGGCTTTCGCTCGCGCGGCTCGCGCGAGGTGGTCGACGTCGAGCGCTGCGCCGTGCTCGAGCCGGCCGCGCAGAGCGCGCTGGACGCCCTGCGGCGCGCGCCCCCGCGCGGCTCGGGCGAGCGCGAGCTCCGCGGCCGGGACGCGCTCGAAGTCGGCGGGCGCCGACTTTCGCTCCCGCCGGGCGCCTTCTTCCAGGCCAACGCGGCGCTCTGGGAGCGCTGGCTCGCGACGGTGCTCGAGCTGTGCGGCAGCGGCGCGCGCGCGGTCGAGCTCTACTGCGGCATCGGCTTCTACACGGCGGGGCTCGTGGAGCGCTTTGCGCGCGTCGTCGCGCTCGAAGGCGAAGCCGTCGCCGCGGCCGCCGCCGCGCGCAATGCGCCTGGCGCGGAGATCGTCAGCGAAGCAGCGGAGCGCTGGGCGCCGCGCGAGCTCGCGAAGCGCGCACCGGAGCTCGTGCTGCTCAACCCGCCGCGCCCGGGGTGTCACAGAAAAGTGTCGGACGCGCTCGCGGCGTGCGGTGCGAAGCGCGTCGTGTACGTCTCGTGCGAGCCCGCGACGCTCGCGCGCGATCTGGCGCGCCTCGGCGCGCGCTTTCGCGTCGCGCGGCTCGTGCTGCTCGACGCGCTGCCCCAGACGCACCACGTGGAGCTCGTGGCTCGGCTCGAGGCGGATTGACTTCTCGTCAATACGAAAAATAGAATCCGCCCGTCGAGAGTGAGCGAGCGGGGCAACGGGCGAGCGTGCGGAGCAGCGCCATCGGGAAGTCGGGCATCGGAAGTTCTCGCATCGGGCGTCGGGAGCTGCGAGTCGTTCCCCCGCGGGTCGGAGAGATCAGCCTGGCATGAGTCCAGCGACGGGTCCTGCGGCGAGAGGTCGCAGGGCCCGTCTCCTTTTCCGACTCTGCCGCGGACTGCACCGACGACGGTCGTCCGCTCGGTCAGTGGTAGGTCGGGCGGTCCTCGTCGCGGCGCGGGTCGCGCTCGTCGCGCCGCACGGCGCGGAGCCGATTGCGCATGCGCAGCCGGTGCCAGCGGTAGCTGATTGAGCGCCAGCCGAGCGCGCGGCGCAGCTCGCTGTGCAGGGTGAACGCGGCGACGAGCGCGCCGCCCAGGTGACCGACGTAGCTGATGTTCGCGCCGCTGCTCATCACGAACTGCAGCAGGAACAACGTGGGGACGAACCAGATTGCGCGGATCGGAATCGGCGGAATCAACAGCAGGATCGTGCGATCGGGCCAGAGCAGCGAGAACGCCGTGGCGATGCCGTAGATCGCGCCCGACGCGCCCAGCGTGGGCACGTACGCCATCTCGGGGTCCCACGTCGACGCGAGCGCGTTCCAGCCGAGGATGACGAAGCCGGCGCCGATGCCGCAGCGCAGGTAGAAGCGCAGGAAGCGCTCCGAGCCCCAGACCATCTCGAGCGGTGGGGCGATCATCCACAGGAACAGCATGTTCAGCGCGACGTGCCACGGCGAGCTGACCTCGTGCAGCCACATGTAGGTGAGCGGCTGCCAGATGCGGAGCCCGTGGAAGAAGCCGTGCACCGAGATCGCGCCGAGCTCGGTCAGCGGAATGCCCGTGCGCGCGAACACCACCTGCAGCAGCCAGATGACCGCGTTGGCGACGATGATCCGCTGCACCATCGGCGTCGCACCGGGGATGCCCGAGCCGAAGCCTCTGCCTCGATTGCGCCCGTACACGCGGGGAGGCTAGGGAATTCGCCCGGCCGGCGCTGGCGCGAGCGCCTCGAGCGCGCGCGAGGCGGCTGCTTCGTCGAGGCCGGCGAGATCCGCGATGGGCAGCGCCAGGCCGAGCTCGCCGCGCAGGCGCTCGAGCTCCGCGCGGCAGCGCGCCGGCTCGCCCCACAGCACCGCGTCGGCGGCCTCGTCGGGCGGGAGCTCGGCGAACCACGGCGCGTGGCGGCGGTACGCCGCCACGGTGTCGTCGCGAGCCCCGCCGGGCCGCGCGAACACCCACAGCCAGGTCGGCAGCGCGCGGCCGAGCCGCGCGCGCGCGGCCTCGAAGCGCGCGCGCAGGGGCGGCACGTTCGCGTCCCACACGTCCGCGTGCTCGCGCACGACCTCGAGCGCGCGCGGGCCCGCGGCCGAGATCGCGATCGGCACGGGCCGGTTCGGCGGAGTCACGCGCGCGCGATCGAGTGCGACGAAGCGCCCGTTCGCGGTCACCGTCTCGCCGCGCAGGAGCGCGCGCACCGCAGCCACGGTCTCCGCGAGTCGGGCGACCCGCTCGCCCGCGCCCGGCTCGGGCAGGCCGAGGCGGTGCGTCTCGCGAGCGGCGCCGACGCCGAACAGGGCGACCAGCCGGCCGGCGGCCAGGTCCTGCGTGGTCGCCAGGCTGCGGGCGAGCAGCGCGGCGTTCCAGAAGTGCGCCACGTGGATGGCGCCGAGCTGCACGCGCTTCGTCTCGCGCGCGAGCGCCGCGACGACGGCCGTGGGATCGTGGACGGGCCGATCGGCCGACGGCGCGGCGACCCCGGCGTCGCCGTCGACGAGCACCAGTGCGTAGCCGAGCGCCTCGGCGCGCGCGGCGAGGCGCAGGAGCGCATCGAGCCGCAGCCAGTGGCCCGTAAACGCGACGCCGAGCGGCGCCGCGCCCGCGGGGCTCACGGGCGGCCGCGCCGCGCGGCGAGGAACAGGGCGGCGATGCTCTTGCCGTCGCAGATCTCGCCGCTGTCGATCATCGCGAGCGCGCGCTCGAGCGGCACGACCTCGCTCTCGAGCACCTCGTGCGCTTCGGGCGCGGCGCGTCCCGCGACGAGGTCGTAGGCGCAGAACAGGTGGATGCGCTCGTCGGTGAAGCCCGGCGTGGTGAGGATCGAGCCCGTCTTCTCGACGCGGCCGGCGCGGTAGCCGGTCTCCTCCTCGAGCTCGCGCGCGGCGCAGTGTGCCGGGTCCTCGCCGCGGTCGAGCTTGCCGGCGGGCACCTCCCAGATCACGCCGCCCGCGGCATGTCGGAACTGGCGCAGCAAGACGATGCGCTCGCGGTCGAGGAACGGCACGACCGCCGACGCGCCGGGGTGCCGGAACAGCGCCAGGGTCGCGCGCTCGCCCGACGGCAGGTCGACCGTGTCGAGCCCGAACGAGCCGACGTTGCCTTCCCAGAGGACGCGGCGTTCCACGAGGGCCATGGGCGCGCAGCGTAGCCTAGAATCGGCGCGCGATGGCGGATCTGCGCGCGCGCTTCGAGTCGTTCCGCGAGGCGCGCGAGCGCGCGCGGCTGGATCACGCGGCGGGGCTCGCCGACGCGTTCGACCCCGAGCGGATCGAGGCCGAGTACGCCGACGTGACGAGCGGCGACGCGCTGCCCGCGCTGCGCGCCGATGCCGAGGCGGCTCACTTCGCGGGCGAGCGCGCGGCGCGCACGCGCTTCGTGCTGGCGGTGGCGCAGGCGGCGCTCGCGGCGTCGCTGCGCGAGACCGACGCGCACGTGGAGGCGCGCCGGCGCGCCGGTGCGGAGCCCGACGAGCTCGACGAGCTGCGCTCCGAGCGCATCGCGCTGCGCAGCACCGCGCTCGCCAAGCTCGGCTTCGCGAGCGCGCGAGCCTTCGCCGAGGCGCTGCGTCCCGGCGTGGACTACGCGCTCTGGTCCGCCGGCGCGGCGCGCGCGCTCGCCGCGCTCGAGCCCGCGCTGCGCGACGCCGGGGGCGCGCCCGGCGCCGAGCCGAGCTTCGCCGCCGAGCTGCCCGCGCCGCGGCTCCGCGCCGCGCTCGACTACGCGCTCGAGGGTCTGGGCCTCGACCTCGAGCGCGTGCCGGATCTCGACAGCGACGGCGAGCCGCGTGCGGGCAAGGCGCCGCTCGCCTTTGCCGGCGCGCCGCGCGTGCCGGGCGACGTGCGGCTGGTCTACGCGCCGGCGGCGGGGCTCGCGGCGCACGGCGCGCTCTTTGCCGCGGCGGGCAGCGCGCTCCACGCCGCGTTCACGTCGCCTGCGCTGCCGCTCGAGCGCCGCGCGCTCGGCGACCCCGCGCTCCCGGGCGGCTTCGGCGAGGCGCTGCGCGCGCTCCTCCGCGAGGCGCGGCTCGGCGCCGCGCTCGCGGGCGTGGCCGAGGAGCACTTCGCCGCGGTCGCGCTGCGCGCGCGCCTGCTCGAGCTGCGCCGCACCGCGGAGCGCGTCGCGGGCGAGCTCGCGCTGGCGGAGCTCGCGCCCGGTGCGGGCGCGCCGCAGCTCGGCCCTGCCGGCTTTCTCGCCTCGCTCGGTCCGGCACTGTCCTCGGTCGACGAGCTCCGCGCGGCCTCGTTCGGCGCGCTCTTCGCGGGCGCGCAGCGCGCGCGCTTCGGCCGCGAGTGGTGGAAGGCGCGCGGCGCCGGCGAGCTGTTGAAGGAGCTCTGGAACACCGGCAGCAGCTACGGGCTCGAAGCGCTCGCGCGCGAGCTCGGCCTCGCGCCGCTCGGGGCCGAGGTCCTGCTCGAGGCCGAGCTCTCCCGCTAGCGCGCGCCCCGCGTCGTGTACCCTTCCGCGCATGTCGTGGAAGGAACAGATGGCCCCGATCGCCGTGCCCGGCAGCGGGCTCGTGCTCGAGGGTGTCTGGCAGAAGGGCGCGGGCCGCGGCGCCGTGATCGCCCCGCCGCACCCGCTGTACGGCGGCAGCCTCGAGCACCCGGTCGTGTCCGAGCTCGCGTACGGCCTGTATAAGGCCGGCATTGCCTCGCTGCGCTTCAACTGGCGCGGCGTCGGCGGCAGCCAGGGCCGCATCACGGGCGACTGGGCCGCGGCGGAGGACGACTACCTGGCCGCGCTCGAGCAGGTCGCGTCGACCCTGCCGCCGCCCGTGATCGCCGCGGGCTACTCGTTCGGCGCCGCCGCGGCGCTGCGCGTGGGACTCAAGGACCCGCGCGTTTCGGAGCTCCTGCTCGTCGCGCCGCCCGCGGGCATGATCGAGTCCCTGCCGCTCGACACGTTTCGCGGGCCGATCCACGTGATCGTCGGCGGGCGCGACGAGTTCGCGCCGCTCGACGAGCTGTCGACCCTGCTCGAGGGTCTGCCCAACGCGAACCTCGACGTGATTCCCAAGGCGGATCACTTCTTCGGCGCGCAGGGTCTCGCCGAGCTCGCCGAGCTGGCGCGCGGCGCCGTCTCCTAGCGCAGCCTGCTCTGGCCGCCGTTCGCCGCGGGCGCGCGCGAGTCGAGTCACTCGGTGCGCGCACGCGCGTTGTCGCGCAAGGCACATGACTTGCTCTCCCGGCTGCGGCCCGTGGGGAGGTGAGTCATGGACGAGTCGATCCTGTTCGTTTCGGATGCGCCGGTGCGCGAGGGCGACGGCGCCTCGCTCTACGCGGGCGCGACGGTCGCGCTGCGCGACGACGTCGCTGCCGCACTCGGCGAGCGCGAGTTCAGCGCGATCTGCCTCGACCGCACGCGCGTGGACGAGGCGCTCGCCGACGCGCGCTGGCTGCGCCGCCGCCGCAATCGCCTGCCCGTGATCGCGCTGGTCGACACGGGCGACGTGGCGCGCGCGCACGAGCTGTTCAGCGTCGGCGTGCAGGAGATCGTGGTGCGCGACGCGTCGAGCGACGCGAGCCTGCGCACGCGGCTCGCGGGCCTGGTCGCGCCGCGCGCACCGTCCCGCCCGCTCGGCTCGGCGGGCGGCGTGGCGGCGCGCAGCCCCGCCATGCGCGCGTGCCTCGAGCTCGTGCGCAAGGCGCAGCGCAGCGACGCGACGGTGCTGCTGCTCGGCGAGACGGGCACGGGCAAGGAGGTGCTCGCGCGCACCGTGCACGAGGGCGGCCGCCGCGCGCGCGGACCGTTCGTGGCGATCAACTGCGCGGCGTTCCCCGAGACCTTGCTCGAGAGCGAGCTCTTCGGTCACGACCGCGGCGCGTTCACCGGCGCGAGCCGCTCGCGGCCGGGTCACTTCGTGCAGGCCAACGGCGGCACGCTGTTCCTCGACGAGATCGGCGAGACCACGCTCGGCTTCCAGGTGAAGCTGCTGCGCGCGCTGCAAGAGGGCCGCGTGCGGCCGCTCGGCGCCGACCGCGAGTCGCCCGTCGACGCGCGCATCATCGCGGCGACCAACCGCGACCTCGAGGCCGAGGTCGAGGCCGGGCGCTTCCGCCGCGACCTGTACTTCCGCTTGAACGTGTTCCCGATCTCGCTGCCGCCGCTGCGCGCGCGCATCGAAGACGTGGTGCCGCTCGTGCTGCACTTCCTGGAGCGCAGCGGCGAGCTGACGTCGCTGCGCGGCGTCGCGGCCGACGCGCGCCACCTGCTCGAGACGTATCCGTGGCCCGGCAACGTGCGCGAGCTCGAGAACGAGGTCGCGCGCATCGTGACTCACGCCGAAGCCGGCGCCGAGATCACCGCGCGCATGCTGTCGCCGCGCCTGCGCGGCGGCGCGCCCGAGCTGCCGCGCGCCGCGGCGAGCGAGACCCTGCGCCAGGCGATCGCGCGCTTCGAGTCCTGGTACTTGAAGCAAGCGCTCGAGCGCAACCAGGAGCGCCGCATCGCCACCGCGCGCGAGCTCGGCATCACGCGCGAGTGTCTCTACAAGAAGCTCCGCCGCTACGGCATGCAGTGAGTGCGGCTCACTCGGCGTGCAGGCGGTTCGCGACGAGCGCGGGGATCAGCACCAGATTCGTGAGCAGGATGAGCGACAGGCCGAGCGTGAGCAGCACGCCCAGGCTCGCCATGCCGGGGTGCGGCGAGATCGCGAGCGTGCCGAAGCTCGCGATCGTGGTCAGGTTCGACTGCACGACGCCCGCCGCCGTGCTCGTCTCGAGCAGCTTCTCGCCGGCGGGCAGGTGGCGCGAGCGGTGCACCAGGTGGATGCCGCTGTCGATGCCGATGCCGAGCAGCGCCGGCAGCACCAGCACGTTGGCGAAGTTGAACGGCAGGTTGAAGATCACGCCGATCGCCGCGAGGATCGCCGCCGAGAGCGCGAGCGGCGCCAGCGCGATCAAGGTGTCGACCACGCGGCGCCACAGCACGAAGAGCAGCAGCGCGATGGCGAGCGCCGCGCCCGCGAGCGCCTCGCGGAACGCCTTCACGACCACGCGCGCGGACTCCACCGTGGTGACCGCGATGCCCGTCGCCTGCGGCAGCACGGCGACCGCGGCGTCGGCGAAGCGCTGCAGCTCCTTGTCGTCGCGGCCGAGGTCCGCCTTGGGATAGGCGTCGACGCGCACGCGGCCGTCGGCCGCGACGGTGTCCTTGATCAGCTCGGGCGGCAGGTCCTGCGCCGACACCGGCTGCGCCGACAGCGCCGTCTCGACGCGGTGCACCTGGTCGGGCAGCGAGCCGACCACGCTCTTCTCGAGCCGCTCCAGCGCCTCGGCGCGCGCGGGCTCGTCCGCGGCCGCGAGCTCGTCGACGAACCCGCTCACCGCGCCGCGCAGGCGGTCGAGCGCCGCGCGCGTCTTCGCGTCGAGCGTGGGCGGCATCTCGGCCGTGTTCGCGAGGAAGCTTCGCAGCGCGGCGATCTCGTCGTCGGGCGTCGGCGCCCGCGGCACGGAGTCCGCCGCCGGCGGCGGCGCCATCATGAGCGCCACGTCCTCGAGGATCGCGAGCTTCTGCTCCTGGTCCTCGGGAATGAAGTCGGACAGCGTCATGGTGTGGTCGACCGTGTCGAGCTTCTTCAGCCGATCGGCAACGGCGTCGGCGGACGCGCGGTCCTTCGCGAGCACCGTGACGCTCCACGGCGAGAGCCCGTCCGTCGAGAGCAGGTCGTTGAACGCGGTCACGGAATCGGCGGTCTGCACGCGGAGGCGCAGCGGGTTGTACTCGAAGCGGACCTTCAGCACGAACGGCACGCACGCGATCGCGAGGCCGAGCGCGCCCAGGCGCACGCCGCGCGCGTGCCGCATGGGGAAGGTCACGATGCGCTGCGACCACGCACTCGCGGGCTTCTCGGCGCGCGGCTTCGGCAGCGGCGGCTTCAGCAGGATGATCAGCGGCGGGATCAGCGTCAGGCTCGCGATCACCGAGATGATGATTCCGCCCGCGGAGATCACGCCGAGCTCCGCCACGCCCACGTAGTCCGTGGGCGCGAAGGCCAGGAAGCCGATCGCGACCGTCACCGCCGCGAGCAGCAGCGACAGCCCGACGTCCTTGGCCGTCTCGCGCAGCGCGGCCGCGGAGTCGCGCGAGTGGCCGTACAGGTCTTGCCAGCGCAAGCAGAAATGCACGCCGAAGTCGTCGCCGAGCCCGATGAACAGCACGGCGAACGCGACCGACACCATGTTGAGCGAGCCCACCGTCACGGTCGCGAACGCGAACGTCCACACGAGCCCGACGGACAGCGCCAGGGTGGTACACGCCATGAGCCGCCAGCTGCGCAGGCCGAAGTAGAGGATCGCGGTGACGGCGATGAAGGAGAGGATCCCCGAGATCGCCGTGCCGTTCATGACGGTCTCGAGCTCCTCCGACGACAGCGCGAGCTCGCCGGTGACGCGCACGCGCACGTCGGTGCCCTCGCCGAGCCCGATCTCGTGCGCGAGCTCGTGGATGCGCGCGAGCGACGCCTCGGCGGGGACGATCGCGGTGTAGTCGACGATCGGCTGCACGACGACCACGCGGCGTTTGGTCTCGGGCAGTGACTCGCCGAGCAGCACCTCGCGCCACGACACGGGCGCGGAGTGGCCGACGCGCTCGGCGTCGACGGCGCGCGCGAGCCGGTCGAACACGGGCGCGAGCTCGACGACGGTCGCGTCGCCCTTGCGCAGCGAGTCCGCTGCGCGGTCGAGCAGCACGAACAGGCCGCGTAGGCTCGAGTCGCGGCGCAGCTCGGCCAGGTACGGCTGCACTTCGGCCAGGTGGTCGGCGAGCTTCGAGAGCTCGTCGGTGGACAGGTACAACAAGCCGTTCTTCTCGAAGAACGGCCCCTCGCCGGGCACCTCGACGCTGCGGAACAGCTTCGTCTCCTGGCGCAGCCGGTCGCGCAGCCGGAGCGCCGCGTCGCGCGCGCGCTCGGGCGTGGCCGCGTCGACGACGACGAGCAGCGGGTCGTTCGACTCCGGGAACGCGCGCGTGATCTCGTTCCAGGTCTTCTGGTGCGGCAGATCCGGCGAGAGCATCGCCGCGAGGTCCATGTTGATGCCGAGCTTCTCGTACGTGTAGAGCCCGAGCACCGCCGTCACGAGCGCGGCGGCGACGAGCGTCGCAATCGGGCGCGAGCGGACGAAGTCGACCCAGCGCGCGACCGCGCTCCCGATCAGCTCGTCCATTCTGCCTTCACCCCCGATCGGCTATGCTGCGCCGAACCATGCATCATTCCAGGCGCGGCCGCAGGGCGGCCCTGTGTCTCTTCGTCTCGGCGCTCGCTGTGTCCGCGGTCGTTTCGCCGCCCCGCGCGCACGCCGCGGACGCCGCGCCCGCGAAGTCGGCGGATGCCGCAGCGGCCACGCCGGTGATCGATCGCTTCCACGCGCTGCTCCTGGACGTGATGAAGAACGCCGGCACGCTCGGGCTCGAGGGCCGCAAGACCAAGCTCGCGCCCGCACTCGACGAGACTTACGACTTCTCCGGCATGGCGCAGCGCTCGCTCTCGACTCATTGGGCGGAGCTCACGCCCGCGCAGCGCGACCGCTTCATCGAGGTCTTCCGCGCGATGACGCTGCGCACCTACGCGACGCGCTTCGACGGCTACGACGGCGAACGATTCGAAACGCTCGGTGAAGAGCCGTCGATCGCGGGCACCGTGATCGTGCGGAGCGTGCTGCACAGCTCGGACGAGGACGTGCATCTCGACTATCGCTTGCGTTCGACTCCGGCCGGCTTCCGCGTGATCGACGTCTACTTGAGCGGAACGGTCTCGGAGCTGGCGCTGCGCAGGTCGGAGTACACCTCGGTGTTCGAGAGGGACGGCTTCGACGCGCTGGTGTCCGCGCTCGAGCGCAAGATCGCCGACGCGCCGGGCGCGCCCGCTTCGCGCAACTCCGACTCGCGGTTGAAGTAGTACGCCGAGCGCAGCGCTGCGTAGAAGTCGACGGCGCCATCGCGCAGTGCGGCGAGACCCGGGTCCGCTTCGCGCCGCGCCGTGATGCCGTTGCCGCCGAACAAGAGCAACTGCACCACGCCGGGCAGATAGCGCTGCGGCATCACGATGTCGTCGACGACGCCGCCGATCGTGTCGCGCGCGGTGCTCGGGCCGAGGAGCGGCGCCACGATGTACGGGCCCGCCGGCATGCCGTAGCGGTACAAGGTGCCGCCGAAGTCCGTCGGCGCAGGCGCGATGCCGATCTTGTTCGCGACGTCGAAGAGCCCCACGATCCCGACGGTCGAGTTCAAGCAGAAGCGCACGAACGAGCGGCCCGCCTGGTCGGGATGGAACTGCACGAAGTGGTTCGCTGCCGAGATGGGCTCCGTCAGGTTGCGGAAGGCGCGGCGCACCGCGCGTTCCGCGGGGTCGGGCATGAGGAAGCCGTAGACCTGCGAGACCGGTCCGATCGCCCACCGGTCGGCCAGCTCGTTGAAGTCGAAGATCACCCGGTTCACGGGCTCGATCGGGTCCCAGTACGAGGTGACCTCGCCCTTGTCGAGCTCGTCCAGGACTGCGTCGCTATCGGTGGCCGCGGGGGCGGGGGTCTCCACCGCGGGTGGCAGCTGCGGCGCGACGGCCTTGGCCGCGGGCGCAGGCGGCGCGTCCGCTCGAGCGAGCGGCGCGGCCGCCACGAGCGCGAGCGCACACAAGAGCCCGGTGCAGGCCGACTTCAAAGATCGCCTCCGAGAGGGCCTCTCCCCAAAGGCCCGGGGGAACCTTGCACCCTGATTAGTCGCTGGAATTCGAGCTTCATGCAAGCGGCGCGTGGATTAGCTCGTGTTCACGACCCCTCGAAACACCTTTGATCGGCACGCTTTCGCTTCGCTCGGAGCCCCCCGCCGCCGGCACGCGTATACTGCGCCGGCACGTGGCTCTGGCAACTCCGCGACGGACGAAGCTTCCCGCCCTACGGACCGCGGCGGTCGCGGCCGCGCTCGCGTTCGCGTGTGCGACGGTCGTCCCGCGCGTCTACGAGGCCCGGGCGCCCGACGTGCGGCTCTCGCTGCTCGTGCTGGGGGACTGGGGCCGCCGGCTCGACAGCGACGGCAAGGCGCCCGACGCCCAGCTGCGCGTCGCCGAGGCGCTCGCCGACGAGGACCGCCACGCGCCCGTCGACGGCATCGTCTTCGTCGGCGACAACTTCTACCCGAAAGGCCTCGCGGCGGCCGACTTGGAGCTGCGCGTGCGCGGCAACCTGGTCGCGCCCTACTGCCGCTTCGTCGAGCTGACGGAGCGCGCGCTCGAGAGCATGGGCGGGGCTTGCCCCGCGGGGGCCGACCGCCACCCCGTGCCGCTCTGGGCCGTGCTCGGGAACCACGACCACCACAGCGCCGAGTCGCGCGAGCTCGAGGCTTCGGGCATTCCCGCACTCGTCTCGAACTGGCGTCTGCTCGGGCGGCCGATCGACACGCTCGAGCTGCCCGAGGGCGTGAGCTTCGTGTTCTACGATTCGACGAAGCTGCGCCTGCCGTCGGGCGCGCCCGACCTGCCGAAGCTGACGCGCGCGCTGCGCGAGTCGAAGGGGCCGTGGCGGGTGCTGGTGGCGCATCACCCGCTCGACTCGGACCAGGCCTCGCAGGGCATCGTCCGCGCGCTCGCGGAGTCCGACGTGCGCGCGGACCTCCTGCTCGCCGGGCACATCCACGACCTGCGCGCGAGCGCGCTCGAGCCGCCCTATCCGGCGCTGCAGCTCGTGTCGGGCGGCGGCGGCGGCAAGGAGTCGCGCGAGCGCCCGCTGCCGGGCCAGATCTGGCAGCTCGCCTCGACCGGCTTCGCGCGCGTGGACCTCGTGGGCTCGGGCCCGCGCGAGCACCTGCGGCTGCGCTTCTTCGCGGTGTCGGCGAACCGCAACGTGCCGCGCGTGGTCGCGGCCTGGTCGCTCTTCCACGACGGCGTGCTCGAGAACGAAGCGGCCGCTTTGCACTAGACTCCCGCGCGTGAAGTCCATCGTCGCACTCGCGCTGGCGTTCGGACTCGCGCTCGCCGCGCGCGCCGACGCGCCCGTGCCCGAGTCCGAACGCGCGCTCGTGCGCGAGATCTACAAGCAGCTCATCGAGATCGACACGACTCACTCGACGGGCTCGACCACGCGCGCGGCGGAAGCGATGGCGGCCCGGCTGCGCTCGGCCGGCGTGCCCGACGCCGACGTCGCGCTGCTCGGGCCGTCGCCGAACAAGGGGAACCTGGTCGCGCGCCTGCACGGCGACGGGTCGGAGAAGCCGCTGGTCCTGCTCGCGCACCTGGACGTCGTCGAAGCGAAGCGCGAGGACTGGTCGGTCGATCCCTTCATGCTGCTCGAGCAGGACGGCTACTTCTACGGGCGTGGCTCGCTCGACGACAAGGCCATGGCCGCGATCTTCACGGCGAGCGTCATGCGCCTCTCTCGCGAGCACGCGCCGCTGCGCCGCGACGTGATCCTCGCGCTCACCGCCGACGAGGAGTCGGGCGGCGAGAACGGCGTCGACTGGCTGCTGCGCGAGCACCGCGAGCTGGTCGACGGCGGACTCGTCTTGAACGAAGGCGGCGGCGGCTGGCTGCGCCAGGGCCAGTATCTCGTGCTGCCCGTGCAGTCGAGCGAGAAGACGTACATGGACTTCTCGCTGCGCACGACCGACAAGGGCGGGCACAGCTCCCTGCCCACGGCCGAGAACGCGATCTACCGGCTCTCGGAGGCGCTCTTGCGCGTGCAGAAGCTGGTGTTCCCCGTCGAGCTGAACCCGGTCACGCGCGCGTTCCTGGTGCGCGCGGCGGGCACCGAGTCGAAGGAAATCGGCGCCGCGATGCGCGCGCTCGCTGCGAACGAGAAGGACGCGCAGGCCGCGCGTCGGCTCGTGCGCGAGCCGCGCTACAACGCGCTCCTGCGCACCACGTGCGTCGCCACGCAGGTCGACGCCGGCCATGCGCCGAACGCGCTGCCGCAGAGCGCGCACGCGAACGTGAACTGCCGCATCCTGCCCGGCCACTCCGCGGCCGAGGTGCAGGCCGCGCTCGTGCGTGCGATCGCCGACTCGAAGGTCGAGGTGAAGGCGACGGAAGCCGAGGTCGCGGGGCCGCGCGCCGCCGTCGACCCCGAGTTCCTGCGCACCGTGGAGGCGGTGAGCGCCGACGTGTTCCCCGGCGTGCCCGTCGTGCCGACGATGAGCTCGGGCGCGACGGACTCGAAGTACTTCCGCATCGCCGACATTCCCGCGTACGGCGTGTCGGGCATCTTCGTCGACATCGACGACATGCGCGCGCACGGGCGCGACGAGCGCGTGGGCGTCCGGCAGTTCTACGAAGGCCAGGACTTCCTGTGGCGCCTGATCGAGGCGCTCGCCGCGCCGAAGCCCTAGCCGCGCCTGCGCGCCACCTGGCCGGCTCGGCGAGGCTCAGCGCGCGAGCTCGCGCACGGCCGGCTTCGCCACGCCCGCGGCGTCGAAGAAGCCCCAGTGTGCCTCGCGCGCGCGCCGTGCGGGCACGGGATCGGGGGAGCGCGCGGGCTTCCACGGCCCGTCGAACGCTTCGAAGTACGCGAACGCGTGCGCGCGCGTGGGCGGGAGGCGCTTCGCGAGCGCGGACCAGAAGGCCGCCTGCGCTTCGGGCGTGAAGCCCGCCTCCACCGGGCCGCTCGGCACGCCCGTCTCCTTCACGAGCACCGGGACGCGGAAGCGCTCCTCGAGCTTCGCGACGACGTCGGCCACGAAGTCGACGCTCGTCCGCGGCGGCGCCGTGCCGAACCACGGCTGATCGACCGGGTGCACGGTGGGCAGCAACAGGTCTTGCCGCGGCAGCGATCGCGCCTGCGCGTCGTCGAGATACACCGAGAACGGCTCGGTCGTCGCGAGCGGCAGCCCCGGCAGCTCGCGCCGCGCGCGCGCGAAGGCCTGCGCCAACGCGTCGGCATCGTAGCGGCGGAAGAACAGGCCCTCGTTGCCGAGCGCGAGCGCCACCACCACGCGCGGCTCGGCGCGCGCCGCGGCCAGCGCGCGCGCCAGCTCGGCGGCGTCGCTCGGCGACCACACGCCGACCACGACGGCGCGAAAGCCGGCCTCGCGCGCCAGGCGCGGCACCGCGTCGAGCCCGTTCGACGCCGAGTACGTGACGAGCCCGTCGAAGTGGCGGTGCAGCAGCGCCAGGTCGGCGCGCAGCGCGTCGGCAGCGGGGCCCGGTGCGCCCGCGCCCGGGTCGAAACCGCGCGGTGTATAGGCGACGAAGCGCACCGAGGCGAGCGCGTCGCGCAGCTCGTCCTCGCCGCCGCGCGCGGGCTGCGCCGCAAACGCGAGACAGAGCGCCGCCGCGAGGGCGTGGCAGAGGCGCGAGCGGGGCGACACGAGGCCAGGGTAGCGCTCGTCCGCGGCGGCCCCGCGCGTTAGCCTTGCGCGGCATGCCGGCCGTCTCCATCGCGCTGCCGCACCACCGCTACGACGTGGTGATCGAGCCGGGCGCGCTCGCGCGCCTGGGCCCGCAGCTGCGCGCCGTCGCGCCCGCCGGGCGCGCGCTGCTCGTGGTCGACCGCGCGATCGCCGAGAAGCAGGGCCCGCCCGCGCGCGCGTCGCTCGAGTCCGCCGGCTTCGAGGCCGTGCTCGTGCCCTTCGAAGGCGGCGAGGAGCGCAAGACGCTCGACACCGTGCGCTCGCTCTACGACGTGCTGCTCGCGCACCGCTTCGAGCGCCGCTCGCCGCTCGTGGCGCTGGGCGGAGGCGTGCTGGGCGACACGGTCGGCTTCGCGGCCGCGACGTTCCTGCGCGGCGTGCCCTTCGTGCAGTGCCCGACGACGCTGCTCGCGATGGTCGACTCGTCCGTGGGCGGGAAGGTCGGCGTCAACGTGCCGCAGGGGAAGAACCTGGTCGGCGCGTTCCACCAACCGGTGTCGGTCGTCGCCGATCCGCTCGTGCTCGAGTCACTGCCCGCGCGGGAGCTGCGCTGCGGACTGGCCGAGTGCATCAAGCACGCCGTGATCGCCGACGCCGAGCTCTTCGCCTGGACGCGCGATCACATGCCCGCGCTGCTCGCGAAGGAGCCCGCCGCGCTCGTCGAGCTGGTCGCGCGCAACGTGCGCATCAAGGCCGCGGTCGTGACCGCGGACGAGAAGGAGACCGGCGTCCGCGCGCACCTCAATTTGGGCCACACGTTCGGGCACGCGATCGAGGCGACCGTCGGCTACGGGCGCATCCTGCACGGCGAGGCGGTGGCGCTGGGGCTCCTGGCCGCGGCAACGCTCGCCGCCGAGCTCGGCGTCGCGGCGCGCGGCTTGCGCAGCGAGGTCGAGGACGTGGTAGCGCGAGCGGGGCTGCCGCGCAGGGCGGAGCTCCCCGACGACGAACGCCTGTTGGAGGCGATGGCGCTCGACAAGAAGGTCGCAGCCGGGAAGATCCGCTTCGTGCTGCCCGAGCGCGTGGGCGCGGTCGTGCTGCGCGACGGCGTGGCGCCCGCGGCCGTGCGCGCCGCCTGGCGCTCGATTCGAGAAGGAGCCCGATCTTGATCCGACACCGAACTGTGTTGTGCGCCATCTTGGCTGCTGCGCTCGTCTCATGCAAGGGCGAGAAGAAGCTCGAGGCACCGGCGGGCGCGCGTCCGCTCCTCGAGGGGCTCTCCGAGCACCACATGGCGATCACCACCAGCGCGCCCCTCGCGCAGCGCTATTTCGACCAGGGCTTGCGGCTGATCTACGCGTTCAACCACGCCGAGGCCGTCCGAGCTTTCGAGGCCGCGCAGAAGCTCGACCCCGAGTGCGCGATGTGCTTCTGGGGCGTCGCCGTCGCGCTGGGTCCGAACATCAACCTGCCGATGGAGCCCGACGCGAACCCGCCCGCGCTCGCGGCCGTCGCGGAGGCGCAGAAGCGCGCGCCGCACGCGAGCGCGCGCGAGCAGGCGTACATCGCCGCCGTCGCGAAGCGCTACTCCGCCGACGCGGGCGCCGATCGCGCCGCGCTCGACAAGGCCTACGCCGACGCGATGGCCGGACTCGCGAAGCAGTACCCGGACGACCTCGACGCAGCGGTGCTCTACGCCGAGGCGCTCATGGACCTGCGCCCGTGGGACTACTGGAAGAAGGACGGCACGCCGAACGAGGGCACGCCGGAGCTCCTGGCGGTGCTCGAGCACGTGCTCGCCGTCGACGCGAACCACCCGGGCGCGAACCACTACTACATCCACGCGACCGAGGCGTCGCTCGAGCCCGGCAAGGCGCTCGCGAGCGCGCAGCGGCTCGAGAGCCTGGCGCCGACCGCCGGGCACCTGGTGCACATGTCGGCGCACACGTACATGCGCGTGGGCCGCTATCACGAGGCGTCGGTCGCAAACGAGCGCGGCGCGCGCGCGGACGAGGCCTACATGGCTTGGTGTAAGCAGGGCGGCTTCTACCCGTTCGCGTACTACCCGCACAACTTGCACTTCCTGTGGACGTCGGAGAGCTTCGAGGGGCGCAGCGCGGCTTCGCTCGCGACGTCGAAGAAGCTCGCGGAGACCGTCACGGCCGACGTGGCGCGCCAGGCGCCGCCGGCCCAGGAGATCTTCGCGATCCGCTACTTCGCGCCGGTCCGCTTCGGCAAGTGGGAGCAGGTGCTCGCCGAGCCCGCCCCGCCCGACGACCTGCCGTACGCGCTCGGCATGTACCACTGGGCGCGCGGCATGGCGCTCGCGAACACGGCCAAGCTCGACCTTGCCGAGCACGAGCGCGCCGCGCTGGCGGAGCTGGCGAAGGGGGACGCCGTCGCGAAGCTCGAGTTCCTCGAGGGCTCCGCGGCGCAGCTGCTGGACGTGGCGAGTCACATGCTCGCCGGTGAGATCGCGCGCGTGAACAACGACGGCGACACCGCGCTCGCGGAGCTCGCCGCGGCGCAGCAGGCCGAGTACGCGCTGCGCTACACCGAGCCGCCGGGCTGGCCGCTGCCGGTGCGCCAGTACCAGGGCGCGGCGCTGCTGCAGTTTGGCAAGCCGGGCGACGCCGAGACCGCGTTCCGCGACGACCTCGTGGAGTATCCCGAGAACGGCTGGTCGCTGTGGGGTCTGGCCGCGAGCCTGCGCGCGCAGCAGAAGCCCGTCGTCGAGGTCGAGCACCGGTTCGCGGCCGCGTGGGCCGCGTCGGACGTCACGCTCGCGGCGTCGCGCTTCTGAGCCACAGCGCGTAGACGCGCGGGTCGTCCGTCAGCTCGGGGTGGAAGGTGGCGGCGAAGACCGCGCCTTGCGACACCAGCGCGGGGTCGCCCTTCACGCGCGCGTGCACTCGCACGCCGGGACCCGTGCGCACGATGCGCGGGGCGCGGATCAGCACGCACTCGAGCCCGGCGAGCTCGTTCCGCGGATCGTCGACCTCCGCCGTACACACGAAGGAGTCGAGCTGCGTGCCGTAGGCGTTGCGCTGGACTGCGACGTCGAGCGCGCCGAGCGAGCGCTGCGGGGGCGAGCACACCTCGCGCGCCAGCAGGATCGCGCCCGCGCACGTGCCGAGCACCGGCTTCCCCGAGGCGACGAAGCCGCGCAGCGCGGGCTCGAGGCCGTCGCGGGCAATGCCGCGCAGCATGGCGGTCGACTCACCGCCCGGCAGCACGAGCGCGTCCGCGCGCGCGAGCTCGGCGGCGGTGCGCACGGCGAACGGCTCCGCGCACGCGCGCGCGAGGGCGCGCGCGTGGGCCGCGAAGTCGCCTTGGATCGCGAGCACGCCGACCTTCACCAGCCGCGCCTCGCCAGCCGCTCGGCCTCGGGGATCGCTTCCAGAGCGAGCCCCGGCATCGCGGCGCCGAGCCCGCGCGAGGCCTCGAGCACCTCCTTGGGCTCCTGCCAGTGCGTGGTCGCGCGCACGATCGCGCGCGCGCGCGCCGCGGGGTCGGCCGACTTGAAGATCCCCGAGCCGACGAACACCGCTTCCGCGCCGAGCGACATACACAATGCTGCGTCGGCCGGCGTGGCGATCCCGCCCGCAGCGAAGTTCGGCACGGGCAGCTTGCCGGCCTCGGCTACGCGCACCACGAGCTCGAACGGCGCGCCGTACTCCTTGGCGCGCGCCATCCACTCGTCGCGTGGCGCGTGCACGAGCGCGCGGATCTCGCGGCCCACGCGCCGCAAGTGGCGGACCGCCTCGACGATGTTGCCGCTGCCGGCCTCGCCCTTGGTGCGGATCATCGCCGCGCCCTCGCCGATGCGCCGCAGCGCCTCGCCGAGGTCCCGCGCGCCGCACACGAAGGGGGCGCGGAACGCGCTCTTGTCGACGTGGTGCTCCTCGTCGGCGGGCGTCAGCACCTCGCTCTCGTCGACGAAGTCGACCCCGAGCGCCTCGAGGAGGCGCGCCTCGACGGTGTGCCCGATGCGGCACTTCGCCATCACGGGAACGCTCACCGCCGCGCGCACGGCTTCGATGACCTCGACCGCGGCCATGCGCGCGACGCCGCCCTCGCGGCGGATGTCGGCGGGTACGCGCTCGAGCGCCATCACCGCGGCCGCGCCCGCGTCTTCGGCGATGCGCGCCTGCTCCGCGTTCGTGACGTCCAGGATCACGCCGCCCTTCAACATCTCGGCGAGACCCACCTTCAACCGGTATGCCTGTGACTCACTCATGACTCACTCCTCATCTCGATATCCGAACGGCTGGAGGATGCCCATCAAGCCGGGCTGCTCTCCGAGCCGCACGAAGCCGAACTTCTCGTACAGGCCGTGCGCGTCGCGCGTCCACAAGACGAAGCGGCGCACGTCGCGCAGCTCCGGGTGCGCGACGATCGAGGCCACCAGCTGCTTGCCGAGCCCGCGTCCGCGGGCGTCTTCGTGCACGACGACGTCGCACAGGTACGCGAACGTCGCGAAGTCGGTCACCACGCGCGCGAACGCGAGCTGGCGGTCGGCCTCGTACATGCCGAAGCAGAGCGACGCGTCGAGCGAGCGCAGCACGCGCGCGCGGCCGATGTCCTTCGCCCAGTAGGTGCGCCCGAGCGCGGCGTGCACGAAGTCCACGTCGAGGCGCCCGCGGTCCGTCGAGAGCGAAAGCGTGCTCAAAGCCACTCTCCCCGTGCCACGCGGAGCGCACGCCCGCCGACCTCGATCGCCGCACCGCGGGCACGCACGCGCAAGAGCGACGGGCGCCGGATCGCGTGACCCTGCTCGAGCCGCACGTCGAGCGCGCGCTCGCCTTGGCGCACCAGATACGCACCGAGGAACCCCGCGGCGCTGCCCGTCGCCGGGTCCTCGGGCACGCCGTACGCGGGCGCAAAGAGCCGCACAGTGAAGTGGTTCTCCGGCGCGCGCGCACCGCGCGCGAACACGTAGAGCGAGCCGGGTGCGCCCGCCGCGCACAGGCGCTCGTACGCGGCAGCGTCGACGCGTGCCGACTCGACCGCCGCGCGGTCCCGCAGCGGCGCAAAGAGCTGGCGTGGTCCGCGCGTCTGCACGAGGACCGGCAGCGCCGGATCGAGCGCCGCGAGCGGCACGCCGAGCGCCGCGGCCACCGCCGCGCGGTCGTCCCACGGCTCGAAGTGCGCCGCGGGCGACTCGAGCCACGCGAGCCCGCCGTCCTCGAAGCGCACGCGCACCGCGCCGATGCCGAGCTGGAGCACCACGTCGTCCGCCGGCGGCGCCAGCCGCGCGCGCAGCGCCGACGCGGTGCCGAGCGTCGGGTGGCCCGCGTACGGCAGCTCGTTCATCGGCGTGAAGATCCGCACCGCGAAGCCGCCGCCGCGCGGCGCAGCGCCGAGCACGAAGCTCGTCTCCGACAGATTCGTCTCGCGCGCGAGCGCCTGCATCTCGTCGCCCGTGAGCGCGCCCGCGCCGAACACCACCGCGAGCGGATTGCCCTGGAGCGGCGTCTCCGCGAACACGTCCCACACCTCGTACGCAAGGCCCTTCGCGCTAGACATGGACCGACTCCCCGCCGCGGGCGCGCCGACCTGCGCGGCTCTTGCCGGGCAGCGCCGCGCGCACGACCTCGCCCAGGATCCGCACGCCTTTCTCGATCTCCGCCACAGAACTGTGTGCCACCGAGATGCGCAGGCTCGACTGGCCGTGCCCATCCGGGTGGAACAGCGCACCGGGGGCGTACACCACGCCGGCGCGCTTCGCGTCGGGCAAGAGCGCCGCCGTGTCGACGCCGGCGGGCAGGCTCACCCAGAGCAGGAAGCCGCCGTCGACCGCCGCCACGCTCGAGCCCTCGGGCAGCGCGCGCGCGAGCGCGCGCTCGGCCGCGTCGAGCCGCAGCGCGAGCTCGCGCACCACGCGGCGCAGGTGCCGGTCGTAGCGGCCCTCGCGCAGGAACAGCGCCAGGCCGGCCTGCACGAGCGGGCTCGTGGTCAGATCGAGCGAGCGCTTCGCCAGCTGCGCGGCGCGGCCGAGGCTCGGCGGCAGGAACAGCCAGCCCACGCGGGCGGCGGGGAAGAGCGATTTCGAGAACGTGCCCATGTAGAGCACCTGGCCGCGGCGATCGAGCGCGCGCAGCGGCGGTGCCGCGCGGCCGCGCACGCGCAGATCCTTCTCGAAGTCGTCCTCGAGCACGGGCACCCCATGAGCGGCCGCGATCTCGAGCAGCCGGCGCCGGTGCGGCAGCGCGGTCGAGAAGCCGGTCGGGTTGTGGAAGCTCGGCATCGTGTACACGAGCCGGGCCGCGCCGCGCGCGAGCGCCGCGTCGAGGCGCTCCAGGTCCATGCCCTCGGCGCCCATCGGCACGGGCACCGCGCGCACGCCCATCGCGGCGAGCGTGCCGAACGCCCACGGGTAGGTCGGCGACTCGACCACGGCTGCGTCGCCGGGGTCGCAGAAGAGCCGCGTCGCGATCGCGAAGCCCTGCGTCGCGCCCGCGGTGATGAGCACGTCCTCGGGGTCGGCCTCGATGCCGGCGCGCGCCATGCGCTCGACGAGCGCCTTCCGCAGGCCGAGGTCGCCGCGCGGATCGCCGTAGTCGTAGAGCGCGGCGCCGCCCTTCGCGAGCGCGCGCTGCAGCGTCTTGCGGAACTCCTCGTGCGGGAAGAGCGACGCGTCGGGGATGAGCCGCTCGAAGCGGATCGCGCCCGCAGGCGCGGAGTAGTCGACGCGCGCCGCCGCCAGCGCGGCAGCGGCTTCGGTCGCGCGCGCCAGCGCGGGCTCGAACGGGCGCTCCGCGGCGCGCGGGCGCGCATCGACACCATTGGGTGTCGGCTTGCGGTCGAGCACGAACGTGCCGCGGCCCACGGTGGCCTCGACCAGACCCAGCGTCTCGAGCTCGCGGTACGCCGTGGCGACCGTCTCGCGGTTCACGCCGAGCTCCTTCGCCAACACCCGGATCGGTGCGAGCTTCGCGCCGGCCGCGAGCCGCCCGGCTTCGATCGCGCGCCGCAGGTAGGCGACGATCTGCTCGGCGATGGGCTCCCGCGCGCGCCGCTCGATGGGGATCAGCATGCGCGAGAGGGTCGCGCGCTGGATTGGCCGGGTCAAATCCCATTCACACTGGCCAAAAACCGGCCAATATGACCAGGCCAATCAGGCCAATTGGCCCGCCGGCAGCTCCGCGAAGCGGGCGAGCTCGCGCATGCTTCTCCCGCGTGATCGGCTGCCGGTCACGCGCCTGCCAGCTCTCGCGCGAAGAATTCCGACGAGCGCGCGAGCTCCTCGACGTAGCCGCGCACCTCCCGCTTCGCCGGCTCGGCCAGCTCGGCGAAGCGCGCGATGTGCGCGTCGGGCACGAAGCGGAACGTCAGGTTCACGCGGCGCGTCTCGAAGTCGGGCACGCGCACGGAGAATGAGAAGCCGCCCTTCTTCTCCACGCGCAGCACGCGGTGGAGCGCGCGCTTCTTCCACGCGTCGCCGCCGAAGAGCTGCAGCGACCCGTCGGCGAGCCACTCCTGCGCGACCACGCGCGTCGGCTCGTGCTTGGCGCCGCGCCGCACGAACTGGAAGAGCGCGCGCTCGCCGAGCGAGAGCGACGCGACGGGCCCGGGCTCGAAGTCGCGGTGCTCGCCAAGCCGCGCGCAGTCGACGCGCTTGCCGTCCTCGTGCCGCGCGCCGTACAGGTTCACGAGGCAGGTGTTGAGGCGCCAGCCGTCGGGCAGGTCGCGGCCCGAGTAGCGTTTGCGCGCGCGGCGCTCGATCTCCGCGACGAGACCCGCGAGTGCGGGCGGATGCGGCTCGGCCGCGACGCAGCGGTCGCGCACTCTCTCGGGCGGGCGGTAGTAGTCGAGGCACGCGAACTGCCAGCCGCCGAGCCAGTACACCGGACGCAACAGCCGCCGCTGGCCGCCCGCGCTCGCCGCGCGCGCGGCCGTGAAGCGGTTCTCCCAGAGCGGCTGGATCGACGCCAGCCAACGCGCGATCTCCGCGCGGTCGCCCGGCGTCGCGAACTCGGGTTCGTAGTAGAGCCCCGGCGCAGTCATGTCGCGAATGCGGCGGGGCTGCCGATGCGCGCTACCTGGGCTGCGGCGTCGCGATCGCGGCGAGGCCCTGCTCGTCGTAGGCCGCGACGACGTCGCCCTCGGGCACGATCACGAGGTGCGCGTCGGGCTTGCCGGGCGCGCGGACCACGACGTCGACGTTGCCGTCGCGGCGCAGCGACAGACTCACGTCTTCGCCGCTCTCCGTGTGGATCGTGCGCGGCGCGCCTTCGCTCGTCATCGGGTTGCGGCCGCTCCAGAACTCGACGGAGTTCGCGAAGATCAGATCGAAGATCACGGCGCTCGGATAGATCGGCATGATCATCGTCACCGCGAATACGCCCCATTGCGCCCACTTGCTGGGATCGACGGTGCGATTCCACTCGTAGACTTTGTGGGTCGTCGCGAATGTGCCGAAGCAACCGCTCGCGCCGAACGCACAGAGAATCGTGAGCGCGATCACACGGGCCTGTCGAGAGCTGCGTGTCTTCATGGCCGGGCAGCCTAGCCGGGGATCGGGAAGCGGTAAAGGCGCGCCGCGTTGTCGAACAGGATCATGCGCTGGTGCGCGGGTGAGAGCGCACTCAGCTGCGGGCGCAGGATCTCGCGCGAGTCGGGCCACGTGCCGTCGGGGTGAGGGAAGTCCGAGCCCCACATGACGGTTTCGGGTCCGATGCGATCGAGATTCTCGAGCCCCGTCCGATCGATCTGGAACGTGGCGAACATCTGGCGGCGCCAGTAGTACGACGGTGGGCGCGGAATCAGATCGCGGAACTGGTCCTCCCACTCGTAGTCGAAGCGCTCGAGCGCGTACGGCAGCCAGCCTATGCCCGCTTCGCCGATCACCACGCGAAGCTTGGGATGGCGCTCGAGCGCGCCGCCGAAGATCACGGCGCCGCACACGGCCATCATCGGGATCTGGAACGCGGTGATGTGCGTGGCGAGCCAGTGCCGGTAGTGACTCGGCTCGTTCATGAAGCGAGTGTCTGCGCGCGGGCCGATCGTGTGGATGTGCACGGGCAGCTCGGTGTCGTTCGACGCGCGCCAGATCGGCTCCCACGACGGGTGCCACAGCGGCAGCATGTCGTGCGACATGCCGAGCTCCGCGCCCGCGAGCCCGAGCTCCGCGCAGCGGCGCAGCTCGAGCGCGGCCTTCTCCGGCTGCGCCGAAGCCAGACAGCCGATGCCCGCGAAGCGGCCGGGCGCCTTGCGGCAGAACTCCGCGAGCCAGCCGTTGTACACGTGAGTCACGCAGTCGGTGACTTCCGGGTCTTCGAGGCGGCTCGCCGCGCCGAGGATCCCGTAGATCACCTCGCCGCACACGCCGTCGGTCTCCTGGTCGCGCACGCGCAGCTCGGGAATCGCGGGGCGCATGACGCCGCGCGACTGGTCGCGGTAGAGCCCGTGCTCGGCCATGCGGTCGGAGCGGTGGATCTCGCCAGGCACGTACGGGCGGCCCGCCGAGCCCATGCCGCCCACGAGCCCGAGCGGCGCGCCCTTCGCCGACACCCACGTGCGTCCGCGCGGCGTGTCGACGACTCGCGGCATGCGCTCGCGCAGCGCGGCGGGTGCGCCATCGCGCCACAGGTGCTCCGGAAGCAGCGGGAAATCGATGTGGCCGTCGGCGGACAAGATGAGTCCGTGCATCGCGTGCTCCTCGTCCGCCGATCATACCTGGTAGGCTGGTCGCGGTGGCGCTTCCCGATCTCGCTGCGCTCGCAGGCCGGCTCGACGACGCCGAGCTCTCGCTCGCGGCGCGCTTCTGGGACGGCGCGCTCCTCTTCGAGGCGGGCGGCGCGCGGCAGGCGCTGCGCTTCTCGCCGGGCCGGGCGCCGCGCGTCGAGCGTGCGCCGGGCGCCGTCGGGCCACGCGACGTGTCGATTTCGGCCGCGCCCGAAGAGTGGCGCAAGCTGCTGGCCGCCGTGCCGGGCCCGTTCTACCAGGACGTGTTCGGCGCGTCGCTACACCATCCGGTGTCGCTCGGCGGCGATTTCGAGACGCTCTACGCGTACTATCCGGCGATCCGGCGCGTGATCGAGCTCTTGCGCGAGGCGCGGGCGTGACCGCGCGCTTCGACCGCGCCGTCGGCCGCTACCTGCACCTCTCCGTCGCGGGCGTCGAGCACCGCGTCTATTTCGAGGAGGCCGGCCACGGCGTGCCGCTGCTGCTGCAGCACACGGCGGGCTCCGACGCCCGGCAGTGGCGCCACCTGCTCGAGGACCCGTGGCTCCTGGAGCGCTTCCGCGTGCTGGCGTGGGACCTGCCGTACCACGGCAAGTCGCTGCCGCCGGCGGGCGTGACCTGGTGGGAGCGCCCGTACCGGCTCACGCTCGGCTTCTTCCTCGACTTCATCGCACGCTTCGCCGCGGAGCTCGCGCTCGAGCGGCCCGTGTTCATGGGCTGCTCGATGGGCGGGCACGTCGCGGTCGACCTCGCGCGCTTCCGGCCCGGCTTGTGCCGCGCCGTGATCGGCGTCGAGGCCGCCTCGCGCACGCCCGCGGGCGGGCTGGAGTGGCTCGACCACCCGCGCGTCGGCAACGAGATGAAGGCTGCGCTCATGGTCGGGCTCACCAGCCCGACCAGCCCCGAGGCCGCACGCCGCGAGGTCGGCTGGGGCTATTCGCAGGGCGCGCCGGGCGTGTTCCGCGGCGACCTGGCGTTCTACGCCGAGGAGCACGACCTGACGGACGAGGCCGCGCGGATCGACACGCAACGCACTTCTGTGTACGTGCTGTCGGGCGAGTACGATTGGTCGGCCACGCCGGCGCTCTCGCGCGCGCTGGCCGACGCGATCCCGGGCGCCGAGTTCGTGGCGCTGCCCGGCCTGGGCCACTTCCCCATGGCGGAGCACCCCGAGGCCTTCCGCGCGGCGCTTCTGCCCGTGCTGGAGAAGATCCTGGCGCGCGGCTAGGGCGCGGGCGAGGGCGCGGTCAGCTCGAACGAGCCCGCGTCGCAGAACGGCGGCGCTTGGACCGCGTTCGGGTCGCCCAGGTTCGGCCAGTCGAAGCGCGTGGTATCGCGCGCGTCCAGGTCGGTGCACGCCGTCTGCACGCCCGCGAAGTCGATCGCCGGGCTCGACTGCAGGAGCTTCTGCGTGGGCGCGGTCGAGCCGTTGCTGGCCAGCTTGGCGAGCTTCGGGTCGGTGTTCACCAGGTCGTGCATGTCCATCGCCGAGCCCAGGCACGAGGTGTCGCGCTCCACGTTGCCGCCGCCCGAGGTGAGGATCTCGGGAGCATTGGGATCGCACGACGACTTGCCCGAGTCGCCCAGGATCGAATTCGAGATCGTGATGTCGCCGCCGCCCGCGAACGTGCTGCCCGCCTTCGCCTTGTTCAGGCTGAACGTGCAGTTGTTGATCGCGGTGGTCGTGTGCTCGCCCAGGTCGAGTGCGCCGCCGGCCTGCTTCGCGCTGTTCTCCACGACGGTGCCGTTCGTCAAGGTGAACGCCGTTCCCTGCTGCGAAATGGCGCCGCCGCGCGTGGCCGCGGTGTTGAGCGACAGAGTCGAGTTGCGCAGCTCGAGCGTGGCGTCGCCGGTGCCCGAGATCCCGCCGCCGCTCGTCTTCGAGCTGCCGCGCGCGACGATCGCGCACGTCATCGTCGCGCTGCCGCCGATCTGCGCGAGCACGCCGCCGTCGGCGTCCGCCTTGCACGAGAACAGCGCCACGTCGTTGACGTAGAGCGTGCCCTGGTTGCGGATGCAGCCGCCCTGCTCGAGCTCCGCGGGCGCGTTCGGGTCGTTGGGGTCCTTGCCCGTGCCGGCCTTCGGCGTGCGGCCGTTGCGCACGGTGAGATCGAGCATCTGCAGCGTGACGCCCGGCGCGACGTCGAAGATGCGGTCGCCCAGCCCGTTGCCGTCGATGATGGAGATGTCGCGCCCGGCGCCGATGATGCGCAGGTCGCTGGTCACGTCGAGATCGCCGGTCACCGCGGCGCCCTCGTGCGGGCCCGTGCGGCGCAGCTGCACCGTGCGCGCGCCCAGCAGGATCCTGTCGCCGCCCACCATCTGCGGGTGCGCGGCGTGGTGCGCGTTCGCGGTCTGGATCGCCGCGCGCAGCGTGCAGTGCGTGAGGCCGGGCGGATCGAAGAGCGGCGGCTGGCCCATGGCCGGCGCGGGCCGCCAGTCGGGGCGCACGTCGCAGATGCCGTCGTCGGGAATCGGATCAGGCAGGTCGTCGGCGCGGTCCACGGTGTACGACTGCGGCGAGTTCGGATCGCTGTTGTTGACCGGCGGGAAGTCGTCGGCCGGCACGTTGTCGGTGCACACGATCGTGCGATTCAGCTCGAACTGCGTCTGGAACGAGAGGGGCCCGCCGCTGGCCGGGGGCGTCGAGTCCTGCGCGCCCGCGAGGATCGTGTTGCTGCCCTCCGTCGCCGGTACGAACGCGTCGAACGTGTAGGTGTTCGGGTCGAGCGTGGTCGAGATCGTGTTGAACGGCCCGTTGCGCAGGCTGAACGTGTAGGGAGGCACTCCGCCCGCCACGACGCCCTGCGCCTGCACGCCCGCGAAGTCCGTGTTCAACAGGAACACGCTCGCGGGATTGGTGAAGTTCACGACGAGCGGCGCGTTCACCGTCACGCTGAACGTGCGGGTGCCGTTGGTGTCGTCGGTCGCCGTCGCCGTGAGCACGTTCTGCCCCACCGTGAACGGGATGTTCGCGAGCTGGAAGCCCGTGTTGTTCGACGTGAGCTGTGCGACGACGCCGTTCACCGAGACCGTCAGGTTGTCGCCGCCCTGCACCGACCCCGTGACTCCCGTGCTCGTCGCGGTGGCGCCGTCCAGCGGGCTCGTGATGAAGAGGTTCGCGGTGACCATCACGCTCGCCTGAGTCGTCCCGTCGACGTCCGTCGCCGTCGCCGTCAGCGTGTTCGCGCCCAGCGTGAGAGGGACGTTCTTCGCGGTGAACGTCATCGCGACCGTGTCGGCGGGGACGCCATTCACGGTGACGGCGAGGCCCGCGCCGCCGGTGACGGTGCCCGAGACGGTGGAGGTCGTCAGAGTGTCCCCGTCCACGGGGCTCGTGATGGAGACGACGGGATTCGCGAGCGAAACGGACGGCAGCGCGGCGAGCAGCAGCGCGCAGACGAACCAGCGCATTTTCGGGGGGCTCCTCTGGGCGGCGAGATCCTACGCTTTCCAGCGCGAAACGCGAAATGCGAGCGAGCTGCCGCCGAGCTGCGCCGTTACGAGCGCGCGCGCAGCAGGTCGCGGATCTCGGTGAGGAGCTTCTCCGTCGCGGTCGGCCCGGCAGCCGCCTTCGCCCCCTGGAGCGCCGTCACCATGCGGACGAGCGCGAACACGCACGCGGCGATGATGAGGAAGTCGACGATCGACTGGATGAACGAGCCGTACTTGAGGAGCGTCGGTGCCTCGGCGGTGCCGCCGATCTGCACGGCGAGTCCCGAGAAGTTCACGCCGCCCATGATGAGCCCGATCACCGGCATCAGAATGTCGCCCACGAGCGAAGAGACGATCTTCCCGAAGGCGGCGCCGATGATCACGCCCACCGCCAGGTCCATGACGTTGCCGCGGTTGATGAAGTCCCGGAAGTCACTGAGCACACTCATGCGCCGCTCCCCTCGCGAAAGCCGTACCCTACACCGAGATGAATCTTCCATCCATCATCAAAGCGGCTCGCAAGCTCGCCAAGACGTATCGCATCGCGGACGGCAAGGGCTTCCGCCTGAAGCACTTCGACCCCGGCGACACGGGCGATCTCACCCAGGAAGACAAGCCGCGCGCGAAGGAGATGCACGCAGCCGGCGTGCAGGCGCTCGCCGAGCTGCAGGACCGCCTGTACGCGCAGGACCAATGGGCGGTGCTGTTGATCTTCCAGGCGATGGACGCCGCGGGGAAGGACGGCGTCATCAAGCACGTGATGTCGGGCGTGAACCCGCAGGGCTGCCAGGTCGCCTCGTTCAAGGAGCCGAGCAAGGAAGAGCTCGACCACGACTTCCTGTGGCGCGCGAACAAGCAGCTGCCCGAGCGGGGGCGCATCGGCATCTTCAACCGCTCGTACTACGAGGAGGTGCTCGTGGTGCGCGTGCACCCGGAGATCCTCGCCGCGCAGAAGCTGCCGCTAGAGCTCGTGCACAAGGGGGTCTGGGAGGAGCGGTTCCGCGACATCCGCGCGCACGAGCGGTACCTGGCCGCGAACGGCGTCTTGATCCTGAAGTTCTTCCTGAACGTGTCGCGCGGCGAGCAGAAGCGGCGCTTTCTGGAGCGCATCGAGAACGCGGAGAAGAACTGGAAATTCTCGGCCGCCGACGTGCGCGAGCGGCACTACTGGAAGGACTACATGCGCGCGTACGAGGACGCGATCCAGAACACGGCGGCCGAGCACGCTCCGTGGTTCGTCGTGCCCGCGGACAACAAGTGGTACACGCGCATCGTCGTCGCGGCGGCGGTGATCGACGGGCTCGACGGATTGAAGCTGCGCTACCCGAAGGTCTCCAAGAAGGAGCGCACCGAGCTGCACGCCGCGGGCCGCCAGCTGCAGGACGAGAGCTAGCGGCGCGCGCGCCAGCGGGCGGCGACGTCGTCGTAGCTCGCGGGCAGGAAGCCACCGGGATCCGCCGCGACGGTGTACCGGACACGCGTGCGTGTAGGCGAGAGCGAGACGAGATCGAACTCGGCAGCGAGGCTCGGCATGCGCATCAGATCCGGACTCGGCGGCGCCGTGGCGTTCGCCTCGGAGAGGAGGCGCACGGACAGGCGGCGGTCGGGCTCCACCACGCGCGGGACGAGCCGGAACACCACGTTGCGGTCCGTCGCGGGCCAGCGCGCCTTCAGCCGGTGGTAGACGATCGGGTCGTCGCCGTCGCGCGCCAGCACGCGGCTCTCTTCGCACTGCCACATCCATGCCGTCTGCGCTGGCACGTCGAGCAGCACCGCGAAGATCCGGTACGCGTCGGCGGCGATCTCGACCTCGCCCTCGAAGTCGGGCAGCGCACGGCCGGGCATTTCGCGCTCGCGCACGGCCACGCCGTCGTCGGTGAATACCGGGTGCCACTCGTCCGCGCGTGCGCCCGCCGCGAAGAGCGCCAACGCGAAGAGTGCGGCCGCGCTACGCCGGCTTCTCGAACCGGAACGCCACATAGCGCGACGCCTTTCGCACGCGGTCGTGTGCGCGCATGAGCTCGACGAGGAAGCGCCACTCGTCGGGGCGGATCTTGCGCAGGCCGGGGCGCAGCCAGCCGAGCGCGAGGCGCACCGGCGGGATCGTGCCCGCGCGCGCCAGCGCCGCGGCGACGTGCTGGAAGGTGTCGGTCACGGGGCGCGTCCAGTCGCGCAGCGCCGCTTCCGCGAAGCCGAGCGAGCGGGCGTTCGCGCGGTAGCGTTCGAGTGGCTCGAACTCGTCGAAACGCCACGTGCCGCGCACGTGGCGGTCGGGGTCCAGCGAAGCGATGCGGGCGGGGTCGGCGTCGCGCCAGACGAAGTCGACCAGCACGAGCCGTCCGCCGGGCCGCAGCACGCGCCACGCTTCGGCGAGGAACTCGCGCCGGCCCGCCGCGCCGAAGTGGAACGCCGCCTCCAGACACAGAACTGCGTCGAACGATCCCGGCGCGAGGTCCGCGCCGCCCGCGCGCGCGGGCAGACGCGTCACGTCGGCCACGTCGAAGCGTGGCCCCGGCGCACCGCCGAAACGCTTTCGTGCCTCGGCGACGTTCTCGGGCAGGAGGTCGAGCCCCAGCGCGCTCGCGCCGCGCGCTGCGATGCGCGCCGTGGTGCCACCGCGTCCGCAGCCCGCGTCGAGCACGCGCTCCGCCGGCGCGGGCGCGAGCAGGTCGAGTGCGCGCTCGACGAGCCGGCGCTGGAACGGCGCCATCCCGAACGCCAGCTGTGGCAGCGCGAGCCACGGGTAGAAGCCGAGGTTCACGAACTCGCCCCAGCCCCATGCCTCGAGCGCGCGAAACGCGGGGCTCGAGCCGTCGTACGCGTGGCGGATCTCTTCCTCGTCGCTCACCGCGAGAGGATACGCGAGTTGGCGCGCGCGCCGAGGATCGGCCATACAAGCTCGAGTCCACACGGAGGGTGAAACATGAAACGGATCGCACTCGCGCTCGTCATCGCCGGGCTCGCATTCGGCCAGACCGCCTGTCCCGAGAAGGGCGCCGCGCAGAAGGCGGGCGAGAAGATCGACGACGCGCTCGACAAGCTCAAGCACCCCAACGAAGGCCCGATGGAGAAGGCCGGCCGCAAGATGGACGAGGACTACGAGAAGGCGAAGGAAGCGGTGAAGGGCGACAAGTAGTCAGGCCGCGTCGCTCGAACGGCGTTCGAGCTCCGCCGCGGCGATCTGCGCGGGCCGCGGCTGCACGAGCTTCTGGAAGCGCACGACGAGGGCGGGCAGCATGAGCACGTCGGTCGCGAGGCACAGCGTCATCGTGATCGCCGTCAGGTAGCCGAACTGCTGCAGCGTCGCGAAGCTCGACACCGTCATCACGAGGAAGCCCGTGATCTGCATGGTCGAGGTGACCACCATCGCGCGGCACACCTCCATCGTGCACGCGACCACGCCCTGCTCGGCGGGAATTCCCTCGGCCCTGCGGTGGCGGAACGCCTGCAGGTAGTGCGAGGTGTCGTCGACCGTGATGCCGAGCGCGATCGAGCCGATGAGGCTGATCGGGATGGAGAGCGGCGCGACCCCGGCGCCGAGCGCGCCGTAGAAGAAGAACACCGGGAGCAGGTTCGTGGGCATCGCCAGGATGCCGAGCCCCAGGCTGCGAAACACTGCGATCACGATGCCCAGGCAGAGCACGGTGGTGAGCGTGAACTGCGCGACCTGGTTTCCCGCGATGCCGTCCGCACCCCGGTTGATGCGGATCGCGTTGCCGGTGACGTCACCCGTCACGCCTTCGGGCAGCTTCTCCCTGTCGAGCTCCGCGTGGATCGCGTCCTCGAGCTCGCGCAGCGCCGCGGAGCCGAGCCGGTCGCTGCGCACGAGGAGGTTCGCGCTCGAGTGATTCGACGTCGCGAAGGCGCGCAGCTTCTCCTTCGGGATCATGAACATGAGCTCGGCGACTTCGGCGCGCGTGTCGGGCACGCGCGCTTGGGCGGGGTCGCCTTCTTCCAGGGCCTGCTTCGCGACCTTCACCAGGTCGACGGCCGACAGCACGGCGGTGACGCCGGGCAGCTTCGAGATGCGGTCCTCGAGCCGCTCCACCGTGCGCAGCGCCGCGGGCTCGCGGAACGTGCCCTCCTTCGAGCCGCTCAGCACCACGTAGATGGGCACCGCACCCGTGAGCAGCCGGTTCACCGACTCGAAGTCGACACGCACTGCGGAGCTCTTGCGGAAGAACGTGATGAAGTCGGTGTCGGTCACGATCCGCGGCATGAGCGCGCAGGCGACGACCCCCAGCGCGGTCCAGCTCGTGAGCACGAGCGTGCGGCGCCGGATCTCCCAGTTTGCCAGCCGCTCCAGGTGCCTGGCGATCACGCGGTGGAACGCCTCGGCCAGCTGCGTCTGCGGCTCGAACAAGGCCTTCCCGGTGTGCGCGTGCAGGGGCAAGAGCGAGAGCAGCGCGGGCAGGCCCGTCAGCACGATCACCGTGATCGCCGCGACGCCGAAGATGCAGTAGCCGCCGAGCTCGTTGGTCGCGGGGATGAAGTTGATGAAGAGCGCGCCGAAACCGACCATCGTGGTCAGACCCGAGATCAGCACGACCTCAGCGGTGTACTTGAGCGTGCGCAGGCCCGCCTCGCGCCCGCTCTTGCTCTTCTCCGCGAACTCCTGGTAGCACGTGTAGCAGTGCACGACGGTGACTCCGCCGATCGTGATCAGCGCCGGGCCCATCACCAGCGTGATCAGGTTCATGTTCGCGCCGATGACGGCCATGGCGCCGTAGGACCAGAACACGCACATCAGGTTGAAGAGCAACGGCACCAGCGTGCCGCGCAGCGAGCCCGTCATGAGCCAGAGCGCGATGACGGACACGAGCACCGCGATGGGCACCAGCCGCACGAGGTCGTGCACGAGCAGCACGTGCGCCTGCGCGCGCACGTGCGGCCGGCCCGTGACGTGGAAACGAATGCCCGGACGCGCGTAGGACTCGAGGATGTGCGCGATGCGGTCGTCGAGGTCGAACTTCACGAACTCGTCGTCGCTGAGCGACTTGAACGTGACGTTGATCGCGGCGGCGCGCGCGTCCTTCGCCAGGATCGTGCGCGTGTAGATGGGGTCGGCGAGCGCGCGTTTGCGCAGCTCGGCGATCGCGGCCGGGTCGGTGGGCACGACGTCGATGAAGCGGCCCATCTCGACGATCTGCGTGGCCGCGTTCCAGCGGTACGAGTACACGTCGACCAGGCTCTCGGTGCCGCGTACGCCCGGCAGCTTGCGGATCTCGTCGCTGACACCACGTAGTGTAGCCAGATTCTCGTGGGTGAAGACGTCGTCCGCCTCCATGGCGATCACGTAGATGTCGTCGTCGCCGAAGTCGAGGATCGCCTTCTGGTAGACGGGCTCGCCGGGGTCGTTCTCGGGCAGGAGCGGCTCGCTCGACGCGTCGATGCCGATGCGGAAGCCCAGCGGGTGGAGGGTCACCATCGCGGCGCCGAACGCGAGCGTGATTCCAGCGAGGATCGCGAGCACCGTGCGGGGGTAGTCGACGATCCACTCCGGCCAGAGCAGCGCGACGAGTGCCCCTGCGCCGAGCACCGCGCCGGCGACGAGGGTGAACTCGATCGGCGTGAGCATCTACGCCGTCCCGAAGCGGCGCTCGAGCGCATACTCGAGCAGCGCGGGCAGATACGCGCCGAGCGGCGGGCAGGCGACGCCGGTGCCCGCGAGCGCGCGCTCGGTGTCGCGCGCGTCGAACAGGAGCTCGCTCATCATGTACGGCACGTGAGTGCGCATGACGGCGGCACCGAGCGCGAACAGGTCGGCCTGCTCGGGCGCGGCTTGGTCGGGCGAGACGATGCGCGGCACGGGCACGGCCGGCTGGCCGTGCGCCGCGAGCCAGCCGTTCACGATGGGCTCCGCGCGCGCGAGGATCTCGGCGATCGACAGCGCGCCGGTGGGCCCGGCCGACAGCAGCCAGGTGGCACCCGCTGCATCGGTGCGCGCGCCGAGCGCGACGATCGCGTCGCATACGAAGTCGACGGGCACGACGTCGACACGCACGTCGGGGCGGCAGGGCAGGAGGCTCGTCTTGCCGTAGATCACCCACTTGAACGGGTCGTACAACACACGAAAGTGTCGCGTGCGGCCGGTCTGCGAGTCGCCCACGATGATGCTCGGCCGGTACACCGTGGTGCGCAGCTCGCGCGCGGCCTCGCGCACGAGCTGTTCGGCCTCCCACTTGCTCTCCTCGTAGGAGTTATGGAACGCAGGCGGCGGACCGAGCGGCTCGGCGGAGCCGAGCACGCCGCTCCGATCGCCCACGACGAACGCGGTGGACACGTGGTGGAAGTGCGCGCCGGCGTCGCGCGCGAAGGCGAGCGCGTTGCGCGTGCCGGCCACATTGCTGCGGCGCGCTTCGTCCAGCTCCAGGTCGAAGCGCGTGCTGGCGGCCGCGTGAACGACCGCGCGCACCGCGCCCGCGAGCCCCGCGCGCGCGGCGCCGCCGAGCCCGAGGTCGGGCGAACGCACGTCGCCCGCGAGCACCCGAACCCGCGCCGCTTCGGGCGCGGGCACCTCCGCGTCCGCGAGCAGCGCAACCGCGCGCCGCTCGAGGTGCGCGGCATCGCGCGCGCGGACCAGGCAGTACACGGTTCGCCCCGGCGCAGCCGCGAGCAGCCGCGGCAGGAGCTCGCCTCCGACGAAGCCGGTCGCGCCCGTCAGCAGGATCGCTCCGTCCGCCCAAGAACCCATCGACTTCCCTGCACTGCTCGAGCGGGCCCGATTCCGCACGGCGCGCGGAGAGTAGAACACAACCGGGCGCCAGGCGGGTACGGCCGACGCCCGGGCTCAGAAGTCCTGCATCTGCCCCTGGAGAACGGGTGCGGCGCTCGGGCGTTCGGTGGCTGCGTTGGTCTCGACCGTCACCGCGACGGGGCCGGTCGTGTCGATCTGGCGCGGCATCTGGATGAGGAGCGTCGCTTCGCCTTCGGGCGAGACCTGCACGATGCCCGCACGCAGCGGCGCGCCGTCGGCGTCCGTGAACCAGAGCACGTAGACCTGGCCGGCCTTGGGCCGCGCGACCTCGGTGGCGCGCAGGTAGCAGCCGCCGCTGTGGTAGTCCCAGTACAAGTGGCCGTTGCCCTGGAAGCCGAGCGCCGGGCCCGACAGGCGGATCGCGCGCATGTACGGCGAGCCGATCACCTCGAGCGCTTCGTGGCGCGTCTGCGCCTCGTGCTCGGCGAAGGCTACACGATTCCGTGTCGCCAGCGCGGTCACGCCCGCGGCGGCGATCGCCGCCAGCCCGGCCGCGAGCGCAGTGCGCGCGAAGCTGCGCTGCGCACGCGGTGGCGCCGCAGGCAGCTCGGTCAGCCGCGCCTCGAGCCCGACGCGCGACGCGATCGCGCGCCGCACGTTCTCGGGCGGCGCGACCGGCGCCAGTGCGCCTGCGAGCCGCGCCGCCGCGGCCTGTGCCTCGGCCAGCGCGCCGGCGCAGCGCGGACAGCCCGTCGCGAGGTGCGTGCGCAGCTCGTCGCGCTCGGCCTGCTCGAGCTCGGCCTCGTCGATCGCGAAGAGGAACAGCGCGTCCTGGCGTTCGCCGCAGGTCACGACGCCTCTCCATCGCCCGACACGAGGGCGACGCGCATGCGCAGCAGCGCGCGGCGGATGCGCGTCTTCACCGTGCCCAGCGGCTCGCCGAGCTGCGCGGCGATCTCGGCGTGCGACAGCCCGTCGAAGAACGACAGGGTCACCGCCTTGCGCTCGGCCTCGGACAGGCAGCGCAGCGCCGCGAATACCTGGCTGCGCTCTTCGCTCGAGAGCGCCGCCGCCAGCCCGCTCGCTGCGCGGCCGTCTCCGCCCAGCTCGGCCGCGATCACGGACGGGCCACCCGCATCTGCGAGGAGAGCCTCGCGGCGGCGGCGCAGCCGCACGCGATCGAGCGAGCGGCTGCGCGCGAGCTGGACCAGATACACGCGCGCACTGCCGCGCTCTGCCGCGTAGCGGCTACTCGAGCGCCAGAGCTCCCAGAACACCTCTTGCAACACTTCCTCGGCCTCTGCGTGATTGCGCAGAATTCGCAGGCATAGCGCGAAAACGAGAGATGCGTGACGGAGGTAGAGCGCATCGAGTGCGGACGCATCGCGCCGCGCTACGAGCTCCATCAGGGTCAGGTCGTCGCGGCGCTCTGCCAACCCGCCTCGCTCCGCCCGCGCACCCGTTGCCGACGCCATCCAGGCCGATGCAGTGAACCACGAGCCCGGCTCCGACCCCGACCTCCGCCAAACGCTACGTCGCGGGTCGCAACCGCGGATTTCGGGGGGGTGAAGCTTACACCGATCGGTCAGTTCTCGCGCGGCGGCGGTGGCGGGTGCGTGTTTGGCCGGCGACTCTGGCGCGGTGATCTTCGCGGTGGAGATGTTACTCGACTCGACCGCGGATGCGCGCGTGCGCGCGATCTGGCGCGCGCTCGCCGACCGCGGCCTTCCGTCGCCGCTCCTGGCGGCGGGTCACTCGCCGCACGTGTCTCTCGCCGTCGCCGACGGACTCGACGTGGACGCGCTCGTGCCGCGGCTCGAGGCGCTCCTGGCGCGCGAGCCCGCGCCGCGCGTCGTGTTGGCACACGCGTCGGTGTTCGGCACGAAGGACGGCGTGGTCTTCCTCGGCGCCGTCGCGACGCGCGAGCTCCTCGATTTGCATGCGCGCTGCTTCCCCATCTTCGAGACGGCGGCCGTGAAGCCCTGGGCCTACTACCGGCCCGGCGCCTGGGTGCCGCACTGCACCATCGCGTCGGGCCTCGCGCCCGAGCAGGTCGGCCAGGCGATCCAGATCTGTGTAGAGGCAGGGCTGCCGATCGAGGCCGGGCTGGTGGGCGCGGCCGTCGTCGAGAACCCGAGCGGCCGGGTGCACGCTCGCGCGGACTTCGCGCGCGCGCCCGGCTAGATCAGCCCGTCCCAGGCCGCGCGCTCGGCGTCGAGCGGCCCGTCCACGAGCTCGCAGCGGCGGTCGAACACCAGGGTCGCGCGCTGGTGCTCGCGGTAGACGGACCAATCGGGCAGCTCCGCATGGCCCGGCCGACCGGTGCGCGTGAACGCGAGCCAAGCGTCCATCATGCGCCCGGAGAGCTCGTCGGCCTCGGGACCCTTGCCGGCGAAGCGGTCCATCGTCGGCGCGCCGAGCGTGCCGAACATGAACGGCAGCTCGAGCGCGTGGCAGGAGCCGAGCGTGCCGCGCCGCGCCGGCGACGGCCACGTGAACAGGTACATGAACGTCCGCGGGTCGTGACGGGTCTGCGCCTCCGCCAGGCGGATCGCCGGAATGCGGAACGTGCGATCCGAGTCGATCGCGTCCAGCAGCTCGCCCGGCTCGGTCGCTGCCCGGCCGCTGCGCGCGCTCTTGTACGCGTCGATGAGCTTCTCCGCGTGCGACTCGTCGACGCGGCTCGCGGCGAGCCCCGTGCGCACGCGCTTCCGCAGCGCGTCCTCGCCCAGCCCGGCGCTCTCGGCGACGCCCAGGCGGAACAGCTTCACCTCGTCGCGATTCGAGCCGACGAGCAGCGCCACGCCGGCGGCCGAGCCGTTGCGCACGGCCTCGAGCGGGCGCACCGGCAGGCTCGCGGGATCGACGACGGGAGCGAACGCGAGCAGGCCCAGGGCGCGCCGCTCGGCGAGCACGCGGCCCTGCGCCTCGAGCAGCTTCGCGACGGGGACCTCGCGCAGCGCCGCGGCGTCGGCCGCAGGCTGGCCGAGCGCGTCGAGGAACGTCGCGGCGACGCGGGCCGCGCTCTCGTGCGAGTGCACGTTGTGCGCGGCGCCGCTCTGCGGGATCGCGCCGCGGAAGAGCCCGCGCGCCGCCGGCATGCCGAGCAAGGTCGCGACCGCCATGCCGCCCGCGCTCTCGCCCGCGATGGTGAGCTGATCGGGGTCGCCGCCGAACGCGGCGACGTTCGCGCGCGCCCAGCGCAGCGCCGCGATCTGGTCGAGCTGGCCCAGATTGGGCGTCGCACCCGGCAGCGTCAGGTAGCCGAGCGCGCCGAGCCGGTAGTTGATCGTCACGACGACGACGTCGCCGCGTTCCGCGAGCGCGCCGCCGTCGTAGAGCGCTTGCGAGCCCGAGCCCGTGGTGAAGCCGCCGCCGTGGATCCAGAAGAAGACGGGGCGCTTGCCGCGGTCGGCGCGCGGCGTGTAGACGTTCAGATACAGGCAGTCCTCGTCCTGCGCGCCGACCGCCATGCCGGGCAGCGCGCTCGGCGTCTGCGGCGCCGAGCCCGAGAAGGCGACGCACGCGCGCGTGCCGCTCCACTTCGCGGCGGGCTCCGGCGCGCGCCAGCGCCGCGCGCCGACGGGCGGAGCCGCGTACGGAATGCCGAGGAAGCGCTCGTGCGCGCCGCGCTGCTCGCCTTCGATCCTTCCCGACTCGATCTCCACCACGGGGTTCATGGTTCCCTCTCCTATACCGCGCCCAGCGCGGACTCCGGCGCGGCGCTCCACGCGCGGCGCTCCTCGTCATACGGCGCGCGCGCGATTCTGGAGTCGGCGCCGAAGAGGCAGGTCGCGCGCTCCGCGGCGTCGAAGCGCGGCCAGCGCAGCGACTTCGTGCTCGGGTCCCCGCTCTTCGCGAACGCGAGCCAGGCGTCCATCATCGCAGCCGACAGCGCGTCGGCCTGCGGCCCGGTGCCGGAGAACTCCGTCATGCCGGGCTGCCCGTAGGTGCCGAAGACGAAGCCGAGCTCGAGCGCGTGACACGCGCCGAGCGCCCCGCCGAACATCGGCGAGCGCCAGTCGAACAGGTAGGAGAACACGCGGGCGTCGTGCTTCGCCTGCGTCTCCGCGAGCCGCAGCGCGGGCAGGCGGAAGATGCGGTCCGTCTCGAGCGCGCTCCACAGCTCGGCGGCGCTCGTCGGGACGCCGCGCTCGTCGCGCGACTTCTTGTACGCGTCGACGATGCCGCGCGCGGCCGGGCCGAGCCGGCGCTCGCAGCGCGCGAGGAGCTGCGATTCGGCGAGCGTCAGGTTGCTCGGATCGGCCGGCATGAAGAGCTTCCACTCTTCGAGCGTGGTGCCGAGCATGACCGCCACGCCGGCGGCCGAGCCGCGCGCGACCGACTCGAGCGCGAGCTGCGGCTGCACCTCGCCGTCGACGACGGGTTGAAGCGGCATGCCGCCGATCTCGTCGCTGGGCAGGCCGGGCGTGCCGCCGAGCGCGGTCGCGGCGGCGAGCAGCTGCGCGGGCGTCGCGGCGAGCAGTGCGTCCGCGTCGCGGCCTACACCGAGATGTTTTGCAAACCGCTCGGCGACCAGTGCCGCGCGCTCGCGCGTGTTGGCGGTGCTCGAGGCGCCGCTCTGCGGGATCGCCTTGTGGAATAGGCCGCGCGCGCTCGGCAGGCCGAGCAGCGTGCCCACGCTCATGCCGCCCGCGGACTCGCCGAAGATCGTCACGTTGTCGGGGTCGCCGCCGAACGCCGCGATGTTCTCGCGCACCCACTCGAGCGCTGCGACCTGGTCGAGGATCCCCTCGTTGCCCGTCGACGGGATCCGCCCGTTGGTGAGCTCGGACAGGCGCAGGAAGCCGAGCGGGCCGAGCCGGTAGTTCACCGTCACGACCACGACGCCGCCGCGGCGCGCGAGCGGCGCGCCGTCGTAGATGGACTGCGCGCCCGAGCCGATCGCGAACGCGCCCCCGTGGATCCACACGAGCACCGGCCGCCGCGCGCCGTCGACGCCGGGCGTCCACACGTTCACGAACAGGCAGTCCTCGCTCTGCGTCTCCGCGATCTTGAACGCGGGCAGGATGTCGAGCGGCAGCGGGCTCTGCGGCGCGCACGCGCCGAAGTCGGCGGCGCGGCGGACGCCGCTCCACGGCCGCGCGGGCTGCGGTGCGCGCCAGCGCAGCGCGCCGGCGGGCGGCGCCGCGAACGGAATGCCGCGGAAGCGGACGAGCCCGCCCTGCTCGACGCCATCGACCCTGCCTTGGCGTGTCGTCGCGATGGCCGCCATGCCGCGCTCCTTCCGGTGTCTTGCCGCCAGAATTCTCGCTCGGCGCGCCATAGTGATGCAAAGCACGTCCGAACCCCGACTTCGTGAGCCATGTCACTCATGCCGGTCGGCGATCCTCCGAAACGGTGGGCGGAGGCTCATGGAGCCACGCCATGACCCGTTCGGCCTCGCTCGGTCGGTCTCCTTCCCTGGCCCTGGTTTCACTTTTCTGCGTAGCCCTGTGGACTTCGCAGGCGCGCGCGCAGCAGAGCTGCACGCAAGAGTCGCGCGTTCTGTTCGCGGGACACGGTTTTCCCGTGAATCCGGCGCCCGTGCTCGTGCCGGGCTTCCCCTATCTCGCGTTCGCGCAGCCCGTCGCGCTCGCGGCGATTCCCGGTGAGACGGAGCGCTTCGCGGTCGCGCAGGCGGACGGCCAGCTGTTCGTGTTCGCGAACGACTACTTCGTGTTCGGCGCCGACCCGCTCGTCGACCTGGGCGCATTCGATCCGAGCCTTGCGCCGATCGACCCGAACGGCGGCGGCGTGCTCGGCCTCGCGTTCGCGCCCGACTTCGCGGAGAGCGGCTGGTTCTACGTCGCCTACGACGTCGCGGGCTCGGCCTGCGGCTCGGCGGGGGACTGCCTGCGCGTCGCGCGGCTGCACGCGACCGACGGCGACACGCTGACGGCGGACCCCGGCAGCGCGGTCACGCTGCTCGATGTGCCGCAGCCCGTGACGAGTCACTCGGCGGGCGCGCTCGCGTTCGGCCCCGACGGCATGCTGTGGATCGCCACCGGCGACGGCGACGCCCCGGGCGACCCCGCCAATTCCGCGCAGGACCTCGCGAGCCTGGCCGGCAAGCTCCTGCGGATCGACGTGCGCGGCGGCGCGGTCTACGCGGTGCCGCCCGACAACCCGTACGCCGCGGTGCCGGGCGCGCGCGGCGAGATCTTCGCCGTCGGCCTGCGCGACCCGCGCCGCATCGGCTTCGATCCCCTCACGGGCGACCTCTTCATCGGCGACTCGGGCTCGGTCAGCCAGGAGGAGATCGACGTCGTGCCCTTCGGCGCGGGCGGCGCTCAGAACTTCGGCTGGAACCTGTGCGAAGGCACGCGCGACGCGAGCGGCGCCGGCTGCGGCGCGCCCGGCCTCACGGCACCCGTCCTGGTGTACCCGCACGGCCCGGCCGGCGGCTCGAGCGTCGCGGGCGGCGCCGTCTACCGCGGCGCGGACCTGCCGACCTTGTACGGTCGCTACGTATACGGCGACGACGCGACGGGCCACGTCTGGGCGTGGGACCCGTCGAGCGCTTCCGCGCCGGCGCTGATCACTACACTTCCTGGTGTTACCGCGTTCCTGCAGGACCGCGAGGGCGGGCTGATCGTGCTCGGCGGCGGCGACGGCAAGGTCTACCGGCTCGTCGCCGCGGGCAGCGAGCTCGATCCCGCGGTGCCGCAGACGCTCGCTGCGACGGGGCTCTTCGCCGACGTCGCGAGCCTCGAGCCCGCGCCGGGGCTCGTCGAGTACGAGGTGAACGCGCCGGCCTGGTCGAGCTTCGCGTCGACGCGCCGCTGGCTCGCGCTGCCGGGCAACCTGCAGATCGGCTTCTCGCCGACGGGCGCGTGGGAGTTGCCCGTGGGCACCGCGCTCGTGCAGCAGTTCGACCTGCCCGGCGACTCGGGCCCGTTCCACGCCGAGACGCGCGTGTTGATCCGCCAGACGGTCGGCTGGCGCGGCTACACGTATTGGTGGCCGCCGGGCACCCCGCAGCAGACGCACGCGGAGCTCATCACGGGCTCGCTCTTCTACACGTACGCGGTGGACTTCGGCGGCGGCCAGTCGACGGTCGACTGGTACTACCCGACGCCCGAGCAGTGCACCGACTGCCACACGCAGGCGGGCGGCAGCGCGCTCGGCCTGCGCACGCGCCAGGTGAACCGCGTGTTCGACGCCGGCTTCGGCGCGCAGAACCAGCTCGACCGCTTCGCCTGCCTGGGCCTGTTGGCGGACGAGATCGGCCCGAGCGCGAGCTACGACCACTTCCCCGACCGGGTCGGGACGGTCTCGCTCGACCGCTCCGCGCGCACGTACCTGGACGTGAACTGCGCGAGCTGCCACGCGCCCGGCTCGCCGAGCGCGACCGGAATGGACCTGCGCTTCGACACGCCCGCGGACCAGACGAACACCCTGTTCGTGCCGGCGACGGCGGGCGACCTGGACGTGCCGGGCGCGCTGCGCATCCACCCGGGCCACCCCGGGCTGTCCGTGCTGATCGCGCGCGTGGCGTCGCTCGACTTCGACCAGGGCATGCCGCCGCTCGCCGTGTTCCCCGACGTCGCGGGCGAGGCGCTCCTGTCGGCGTGGATCGGCTACGGCATTCCGGGCCGCGACGACGACGGCGACCGCATCGACGTCTCGGAGGACAACTGCCCCACGGTCGCGAACGCGGACCAGCGCGACACCGACGGCGACGGCGTGGGCGACGCGTGCGACAACTGCGTGCTCGTGGCGAACCCGCGCCCCCCCGACGCCTGGCCCGCCGCGCACCCGTGGGCCACGCTCACCGGCGGCCAGCGCGACGACGACGCGGACGGCTACGGCAACCGCTGCGACGCGCGCGGCGCGGGCAACATGTCGGTCGGTGCGCGTGACCTGGCCGCGATGCGGCTCTCGCTCGGCCAGCCCGTGGACGCCCACACCTGCGGGCTCACGCGCGACAGTTCGTGCGCGGTGTTCGACCTGGACGAGACGGGCGACACGATCGACCAGGGCGACCTGGACGTGTTCCGCAGCCTGCTGGGCAAGCAGCCGGGGCCGACCTGCGCGACGTGCCCGCTCGCCTGCGAGGGAGCCGCCTGCCCGGCGCAGTGACTCCGCTCTGATAGACTCGCGCGATGCCGGGGAGGGGAGCGATCGCGCTCGCTGCGCTCGCGCTGCTGGTGTGCGCGTGCAGGCCGCGCGCGCCGATCGACTACTCCGGCCCGATCGACGAGTGGCCCGACTACGGCCGCACCAAGGGCGGGCAGCGCTTCTCGCCGCTCAGTCAGATCACGCGCGCGAACGTGCGCGATCTGCGCGTCGCCTGGGTGTACCACCACGGAGATGTGTCGGACGGCACGGACGGCACGACGCGGACGTCGTTCAATGCGACGCCGATCGTGGTGGACGACGCACTGTACTTCTGCACGGGCAAGAACCGGGTGATCGCGCTCGACCCAGAGACGGGCCGCGAGCTGTGGACGTTCGACCCGAAGACCAAGCTGCGCAAGCTCGAGGGGCCGTACCCGCGCACGTGCCGCGGCGTCGCGTACTGGCCGGGCGACCACAGCGGCTCGACGCGCCCGTGCGGCACGCGCGTGTTCACCGGCACGATCGACTCGGAGCTGATCGCGATCGACGCGCGCACCGGCGAGGCGTGCGCCGACTTCGGCGTCGGCGGACGTGTGGCGCTGCGCGAGGGGATCGGCGACGCGCCGCCGTGGGAGTACTACCCGACCTCACCCCCGCTCGTGGTCGGCGACAAGGTGATCGTGGGCGCGCTCGTCGCCGACGATTTGCGCACCGACGCGCCGAGCGGCGTGGTGCGCGCGTTCGACGCCGTGACGGGCAAGCTCGCCTGGGCGTTCGATCCGGTGCCGCCCGAAGCCATGGCCGCGGCGAACGCGCCGGGCGCGCCCAAGTACCGCGCGGGCACGGCGAACGTGTGGTCGATCATGTCGGCGGATCCCGAGCTCGGGCTGGTGTACGTGCCCACGGGGAACGCCGCGCCCGACTACTGGGCCGCCAACCGCAACGGCCTGGACGCGTACTCGAGCTCGGTGATCGCGCTCAAGGCCGACACGGGCGAGGTCGCGTGGACCTTTCAGACCGTACACCACGACGTGTGGGACTACGACGTGCCCGCGCAGCCGGCGCTCTTCACCTTGAAGACCGAGCTCGGGCCGGTGCCTGCGCTCGCGCAGGTGACGAAGATGGGCCACATCTTCGTGCTCGACCGCCGCACGGGCGAGCCGCTCTTCCCCGTGGAGGAGAAGCCCGTCCCGCACACCGACGTCGCGGGCGAGTCACTCTCGCTCACTCAGCCGTTCCCGACGCACCCGCGGCCGATCCATCCCGCGCGGCTCGAGCCCTCCGACGCGTGGGGCTTCACGCGCTGGGACCGCGCGGCGTGCGCCGAGGAGATCGCGAAGTACCGCTCCGACGGGATCTTCACGCCGCCGAGCCTGCGCGGCTCGATCGAGTTTCCGGGGCCGGCCGGCGGGCCCAACTGGGGCGGCGTGGTCGTCGACGAGAGCACTCAGACGCTCTACGTGAACCAGATGCGCGTGCCGTCCGTCGTGCAGCTGATCCCGCGCGACGAGTACGAGCGCACCAAGGACTCGGGCAAGTGGAAGTTCCCGAACGAGCTGTACCCGATGAAGGGCACGCCGTACGCGGTGCGGCGCGGGCCGCTGCTCTCGCCGCTGGGCGCGCCGTGCAACCCGCCGCCGTGGGGCACGATTTCGAAGCTCGACCTGACCAGCGGCGAGACGCTCTGGGAGTCCGTGCTCGGCACCACGCGCGACCAGGCGCCGTTTCCCATCTGGCTGCACCTGGGTGCGCCGAACCTCGGCGGCGCGCTCGCGACGGCGGGCGGGCTGGTGTTCATCGGCGCGACCACCGACAAGTTCCTGCGCGCGTTCGACTCCGAGACGGGCCGCGAGGTCTGGACGCAGCGTCTGCCCTACACCGCGAACGCCACGCCGATGACCTTCCGGCTGCGCAAGGACGGCAAGCAGTTCGTCGTGGTCGCGTCGGGGGGCCATGGCTGGTCGCAGCCGGGCGACGCGCTCATGGCGTTCGCGCTGCCGTGAGATGGCGATGCACGAAGCCTACCAGCTGACACGTTTCTGTGTAGGACCGGGCGAGTGGGACGGGCGCGCGGCGATGCTGCGCGCCGCCGCCGGCCGGGCCCTGTTCGGGCTGTTCCGCGGCCAGATCGGGCTCGAGGCCAACGAGGGGATTCTCGTGACCGCGCTGCCGGCGGAGCTCGGCTCTGCGCTCGCCGGCGCGCGCGAGGTGAAGAGCGAGCGCATGGTCGCGACCGTGCGTCCCGTCGAGCCAACCGGCCCGCGCGCGCCCGGCGTGTACGCGTTCCGCAGCTTCGAGATCCGCGACGCCGACTCCGCCGAGTTCGTCGACCTGTCGGAGCGCGCGTGGCCGGACTTCGAGGGAAAGTACGACGCCAACATCATCGGCTTGTGGAAGAGCGCCGAGCCGAAGGCGCCCGACGCGCGCTTCCAGCTGCTCACGCGCTACGCGAGCCTGGCCACCTGGGAGGAGTCGCGCGCCGACGTGGGCCGGCCCGAGTTCGCGCGCCGCCACAAGCTGACCCGCGCAACGCGCGTGGTGACCACGACGCTGGCGTGACGCGCATCCGCGCCGCGGAAGCGCGCGACGCCGAGGCGATCGCCGCGGTGCACGAAGCGGCGTTCGGCCGTCCCGACGAGGCCCGGCTCGCGCGCGCGCTGGCCGCGCGGGAGCCGCGCTGTATCTCGCTCGTCGCCGAGCGCGACGGCGCGGTCGTCGGCCACCTGCTCGTGAGCCCGGTGTCGGTCGACGGCTGCACGCTCGAGCCGCCGCCGTTCGGGCTCGGCCCGCTCGCAGTGACTCCGCGCTTGCAGCGCGGTGGCATCGGCGGCGCGCTCTCGCGCGCAGGCATCGAGGCCTGCCGCGCGCGCGGCGCGCCGTTCGTGGTGGTGCTCGGCCACCCGGCGTACTACCCGAAGTTCGGCTTCGTGCCCGCGTCGCGCTTCGGGCTCCACTTCGGCACCGGGCCCGCGCGCGACGCGTTCATGGCGCTGGAGCTCGCGCACGGCGCGCTCGCGAAAGCACGCGGGCGGGTGCGCTACGCGCGGGAATTCGGCGAAGGGTAGAATTTCGCGAGGCGAAGGAGGAGCCAAGCAGATGTCTCTCAAGACACCGGCCGAGTACGTCGAGAGTCTCCGCGACGGGCGCGTCCTCTACTGGGACGGCGACAAGATCCCCGACATCGCGGCGGATCCGCGCTTCCGCGTGCCGCTCGCCGTCGCCTCGCGCGACTACGAGTACGACGACCCGAAGCGCCGCGATCGCATGACCTACACGACCGAGGACGGGACGCTCGCACACCGCGTGTTCCAGATCCCGAAGAGCGAGGAGGATCTGGCGAAGCGCCTCGAGCTCGCCACGGAGATGAGCATCGTCGGCGGAGTCACCGGCGTGTACATGGCGCTGCAGTCGGTGAAGGACGAAGTCGCTGCGGTGAACCCGCGCTACGCCGAGAACATCGAGAACCTGTGGCGCTACGCGCGCGACCACGACCTGCGCGCGGCCGAAGTCATCACCGACGCGAAGGGCGACCGCAGCCGCCGCGCGCACCAGCAGGACGACCCCGACCTGTATCTGCGCATCGTCGACAAGAGCGACAAGGGCATCGTCGTGCGCGGCGCGAAGCTCCACATCACGGGTGCGGCGCTCGTGCACGAGCTCGTGGTCATGCCGACGAAATCGATGCGCCACGAGGAGTCCGACTACGCGGTGTCGTTCTCGATCCCCACGAACACGAAGGGCGTGGCGATCATCAACCGCAGCTTCGCGCCCGCGGAGCAGCCCGAGTTCGACTATCCGGCGAGCGCGCACCACTCGATGCCCGAGGGCTTCGTGATCTTCGACGACGTGTTCGTGCCGTGGGAGCGCGTGTTCCTCGCCGGCGAGTTCCGCCTGGCGGGCGTGTTCGCGCGCTCGCTCGGGCTGTGGGAGCGCACGCTCGGCATGGTCGAGGCCGCCGAGCGCGCCGAGATCCTGGTCGGGCTCGCGCTGCTCGTGTCGGAGCAGCAGGGGAAGGGTGGCAAGGACGAGGTGCAGGCCGCCGTGGCGGAGCTCGTCTGCTACGCGCAGCTCATACGCATGAGCCTCGACTGGGCGTGCCGCAACTACGAGCGCACGCCGTCGGGCATGGTGCACCCCAACGTGTTGGGCGTGAACGTCGGCAAGTACTACTTCGCGGCGAACTACCACTCGGTGGTGCAGCGGCTCCACGACCTGGGCGGCGGGCTCGTGCTCACGCTGCCGAAGGAAGCCGACCTGCGGAACCCGGAGAGCGGCAAATATCTCCGCAAGTATCTCCACACCACGCCCGACGTCGACGTCGAAGAGCGCATGCGCATCTACAACCTGATCCGCGACCTGACGGCGGACGCGTACGGCGGCTGGCAGCTCGTGACGACGCTGCAGGCCGGCGGCGGGCTGCCCGCGCAGCGCGTGATGATGAACCGCACGTACGACCTCGAGGCCGCGAAGGCCAAAGCGCGCCGCGCGGCCGGCATCGGTTCGTGAGCCGCGCCCCGCACCCGTGCCGTGAGGCGGGCGCTCGCCGCCTCAGTTCATGCTCTGGCGCAGCTCGACCATCATGCGGTCCGCCGAGTCGATGCGGATCAGGCCCGCGCGCGGGTACTCGATGTCGACGATGACGAACACGCTGACCGACATCGCGAGCGAGAAGCCGACCATGTGCGTCCAGCTGCGCTGGCCCGCGGTCCCGGTCGCGAGCCCGGCCATGAGAGCGCTCGCGAGCACGAGCCCGACGAGCAGCGCGTAGACGACGCCGGGCGGGTGCGTCTCGAGCGCCATCGTTTGCGTCGACGTGATGTCGATCATGTCGTTCAGCGCGGGCAGGAGCAGCATGCACGTGCGCGCGTCGGCGACGCCCTGGCAGTCGGCAGACGCCGTCTTCCAGATCTCGTTCTGCAGCGCGCGCGCGCGACCCAGGGCCGCCTTCGCCGCGGCGACGTCGGGCAGCGACGCGTACACCTCGATGCGCGCGTCGAGGTAGCTTCGGAAGAGCTCGCGCAACTCCGGCTGCGCCGGCGTCGGCAGCAGGTCGAGCCGCAGCCAGGCCGTGCCGATCGCGTTCGACTCCTGCACGATGAGCCCGCGCCGCCCGTCCCAACGCGTCAACGCGCCGCCGAACGTGAACGCGATGACGAGTCCCACGAGGCCGAAGATCGCGCCCTCGAATGCCGCCGCACCGTCGCGCGACCGCTCGGGGTCGGCGAGGTGGCGCGCCACTCCGATCCGCCGGCCGACCTCGATGCAGAGCATCACCCCGAGGAAGACGCAGACGCCAGCCTGGATCGAGAGGAGGTGGCTCGGTACCCACATGGCGCGAGAACGATCTCAGAAAAACCCGCGCGCGGCGAGCCCGTATAATCCCCGCACCATGTCCCAAACCGTTCTCGTGGAGCAGAAGGACGGCGTCGCGACCGTCACCCTGAACCGCCCCGACAAGATGAACGCGCTCACGACCGAGCTCTTGCAGACGCTGGAGCGCACCCTGCGCCAGCTCGCCGACGACTCGGGCGTGCGCGTGGTCGTGCTGACGGGCGCCGGCGAACGCGCCTTCTCGGCCGGCGCGGACCTCGCGCCGACCGACGGTCCGAGCCCGGCCGACCGCACCGCGCGTGCGCGCCAGACGCTCGAGGAGTCGTACGACGCCTTGAAGCGCCTGCAGGAAGCGTCGTGGACGCTGCACACGATGGCCAAGCCGACGCTCGCCGCGATCAACGGCGCGGCCGCGGGCGCGTCGCTGTCCATGGCGCTCGCGTGCGACATCCGCGTGGCCAGCCAGACGGCGATCTTCGCGACCGCGTTCGCGCGCATCGGCTTCTCCGGCGACTTCGGCGGCTCGTACTTCCTGACCAAGCTCGTCGGCTCGGCGAAGGCGCGCGAGATGTACCTCCTGAACGAGCGCATCGACGCCGCGGAGGCGCGGCGCATCGGGCTGCTCTATCGCGTGTTCGCGCCGGCGGCGTTCCGCGCCGAGGTCGACGCGCTCGCGCGGCGCATCGCCGACGGCCCGCCGCTCTCGTACCGCTACATGAAGCGGCACCTGAACCTGGCGCTGCACGGAAACCTGCGCGACGTGCTCGACCTGGAGGCCGAGGCCATGATGTACACCGGCCGCAGCGAGGACTTCGCCGAAGGCGTGCGCGCGTTCCTGGGCAAAGAGAAGCCGAAGTTCACCGGCCGCTAGCGATGGCGGCCGCGCGCCGGAAGCGGAATCGGCGCGTGCCGCCGAGGGGCGCGACGCGCAACCGGGTGCTGATCGCCAACCCGGTGCTGCGCTTCGTCGCGCGCGCGCTGACGCTTTTCCTTGTAGGGTCGGTCGCGTCCGTGCTGGCGCTGCGCTGGATCCGGCCCGTGACGACCGCGTTCATGCTCGAGGCGCGCGTACAGGCCGTGCTCGACCGCGACTCGAGCTACCGCACCGACTACCGCTGGGTGCCGTACGGCGAGATCTCGCCGAACCTGCCGATCGCCGTCGTCGCGGCGGAGGACCAGAAGTTCCCCGTGCACGCGGGCTTCGACTTCGACGCCATCGCGGACGCGATCGAAGAGAAGAACGACGGCGGCCCTGCGCGCGGCGCGTCGACGATCAGCCAGCAGGTCGCGAAGAACCTGTTCCTGTGGCCCGGGCGCAGCTGGCTGCGCAAGGGGATCGAGGCCTACTTCACCGTGCTGCTCGAGGCGCTGTGGCCCAAGCGGCGCATCCTCGAGGTGTACCTGAACGTGGCGCAGTTCGGCGACGGCATCTTCGGTGCGGGCGCGGCGTCGGCGCGCTTCTTCGACACCACCGCCGCGCGGCTCGACCGCGACCAGGCGGCCCGACTCGCCGCGGTGTTGCCCTCGCCGCTGCGGATGCACGCCGACCGCCCGTCCGACTACGTGCGCGATCGCGTCGACCACATCCTCGGCGAGGTCGACCATCTCGGTGGCCCCGCCTACTTGCGGGCGCTCTCGTACCCATAGTCGTCGGCCAACCGCGGTACAATCGGGCATGGACTTCCGCTTCTCGCAAGCCGAGCTCGAGTACCGCGACCAGGCTCGCGCGTGGATCCGTGCGCACATCCCGTCCTGGTGGGAGAACCACGAGGGCGACGAGTTCGAGAGCGAGGACGCCACCTTCGACGGCATCCGCCGCTGGCACCAGGAGCTCTACGACGCCGGCTACGTCGGCGTCACCTGGCCGAAGGAGTACGGCGGCCAGGGCCGCACGCACGTGGAGAACGCGCTCTTGCAGGAAGAGCTCGTGCTCGCGGGCGCGCCGCCGGCGACGAACGGCCTGGGCATCGGGCTGTGCGGGCCCGCGATCGTCCACCACGGCACCGAGGCGCAGAAGAGGCGCTTCCTGCGCCCCATGCTGCGCGCCGAGGAGATGTGGTGCCAGGGCTATTCGGAGCCGGGCGCGGGCTCCGACCTCGCGAACCTGCGCACCACGGCCGAGCTGCGCGGCGACCGCTACGTGGTGAACGGCCAGAAGATCTGGACCAGCCAGGCGCACCGCGCCGACTGGATCTTCTGTCTGGTGCGCACCGACCCGAAGGCGGACAAGCACGAGGGCATCGGCTTCCTGCTGATCGACATGAAGACGCCGGGCATCGAGGTCGCGCCGCTCGTGCAGATGACCGGGAACCGCGGCTTCTCGCAGTGCTTCTTCAAGGACGTCGTCGTGCCGGCGGAGAACCTGATCGGCAAGCCCACGCAGGGCTGGCAGATCGCGAACACGGTGCTCGGCTACGAGCGCGGCGCGTCGACCCTGTCGCGCTACGCGGGCTACCGGCGCGAGTTCGACCAGGTGGTCGAGACCGCCCGGCAGGTGCGCCGCGGCGGCCGCCCGGCGACACAGGATCGTGTTACACGCCAGCGTGTAGCGCAGGCGTTCGTCGAGCTCGAGGTGCTGCGGCTCAACTCGCTGCGCTCGCTCACCGCGCTGGCGAACGGCCACAAGCCGGGTTCCGAGTCGAGCCTGCAGAAGCTCTACTACTCCGAGATGGGCCAACGGCTGGCGCGGCTCGGCAACGACCTGCTCGGCCCGTACGGGCAGCTGCTCGGCGACACGCCGCGCGCGCCCGAGCGCGGCCGCGCTGCGCAGCGGGAGCTGCAGTCGCGCGCGCCGACGATCTTCGCCGGCACGAGCGAGATCCAGCGCAACATCATCGCCGAGCGGGTGCTCGGCCTGCCGCGCCGCTAGTGCCCACTGCCTGGCAGCGCGACCTCGCTGCGGCGCGCGCCGAGCTCGAGCGCTGGCTGCGCGCGAAGCTGCCGGGCGCGACCGAGCTGCAGCTCTCGGAGCTCACCGCGCCGCAGGCGTCGGGCTTCTCGAACGAGACGCTCCTCTTCGACCTGGCCTGGACCGAGGCCGGCGTACACAAGAAAGAGTCACTCGTCGTGCGCATCCAGCCGACGGGCTTCGCGGTCTTCCCCGACTACGACATGCGCGTGCAGTTCGATTCGATGCGCCTGCTCGCGACGGCCGGCATCGCCGTGCCGCGCGTGCTCTGGCTCGAGACCCGGGACATGCACGTCTTCGGCGCGCCGTTCTACGTGATGGCCAAGGTCGATGGCCGCGCTGCCGCGGACCGGCCGCTCTACACACAAGAGGGTTGGCTCAAAGAGCTGCCTCCGTCCGACCAGGCGCGCGTGTGGTGGGGCGGGATCGAGTCCATGGCCGCGATCCACAACCTGGACTGGCGCACGCTCGGCTTCGGCTTCGTCGACAAGCCCGAGCTGGGCAGGACCGGCCTCGACCAGCAGCTCGCGTACTACGAGCGCTACCTGCGCTGGGCCGCGCGCGGCAAGCCGCAGCCGACCGCCGAGGCCGCGTGGGAGTGGCTGCAGAGGCACAAGCCGAGCGACGAGCCCGACTCGCTGGTCTGGGGCGACGCGCGCATCGGCAACATCCTGTTCGAGCCCGGCGGCACGAAGGTGGCCGCGGTGCTGGACTGGGAGATGGTCACGCACGGCAACGGCGAGGAGGACCTCGCCTGGGCGATCTTCCTGGACCGCCACCACAGCGAGGGCATCGGGCTGCCGCGCCTGCCCGGCTTCCCCAGCTACGAGGCCACGATCGCGCGCTACGAGGAGCTCACCGGGCGGAAGACCCGCTGGCAGAAGTTCTACTCGGTGTTCGCCGGCTTCCGCTTCGCGGTGATCATGAGCCGGATCGCCCAGCAGATGGTCCACTACGGCGTCATGCCGGCCGACTCGCCGTTCGAGACCAACAACACGGTGACTCAGCTCCTCGCCAAGGACCTCGGATTGCCGGCGCCGAGCTGAAGTGCGATGGCGGCGAGTCACCGGCACTTCATCCCCGCAGCCGGAGCCGACTGGCTGCTGCCGTTCTACGACCCGTTCACGCGCCTGCTCGGCGCGCGGTCCGCGCAGAGGCAGCTCATCGCGCAGGCTCGGCTCGCGCCGGGTCAGCGCGTGCTCGATCTGGGCTGCGGCACCGGCGCGCTCTCGCTCGTCGCGAAGCGCGCGGAGCCGGGCATCGAGCTCGTCGCGCTCGACCCGGACCCCAAGGCGCTCGCGCGCGCGCGGCGCAAGGCGGCGCGCGCCGGCGCGGCGCTCGCATTCGAGTCGGGCTTCGGCGACGCGCTGCCGTTTTCCGACGCGAGCTTCGACCGCGCGATCTCGTCGTTCGTGCTCCACCACCTGGAGAGCGCGGCCAAGCCCGCCGTGCTGCGCGAGCTGCGGCGCGTGCTGCGCGCCGGCGGATCCCTGCACGTGCTCGATTTCGCAGGCGCGAATCGCGAGCTGCTGCAACAGCTCCGCGAGGCCGGCCTCCGCGATGCCGCGCAGGTCGACGCGCGCCGTTCGCTGCTCGGCGCGCTCGCCTTCTGGCGCGCGCAAGTCTAGCGGCGCTCAGTCGAAGCTGAACGCCACGAGCCGGTGGTCGGACGCACTCGACCCCGACAAGTGACAGCTCCGCATCGAGAGCGAGTCACTCGACCAGACCTGGTCGATCGCGAGCAGCGGAATCGGCATCGGCCAGCTCCCAGCGAAGCCCATGCCCACGGTCTCGAACGCGCTGTGCAAGTGCGCGCGCAGCGGATCGAAGAACACCGAGTCCGACGGCGTGTTGAAGTCGCCCAGCACGAGCAGCGGCTCGCCGTCGAGTGACGCGAGCAGGCTCTCGAGCTGCGCGAACGCGGGCCCGCGCGATTCCGTCGGCGACGAGCGCGGATGCACGACGACGACCGTGAGCCGCCGGCCGTCGATTTCCACGTGTGCCACGCCCGCGTGGCTGCCGAGGCCGAGCGGGTAGTAGCGCGCGTCCGTGATGCGCCCGCGCACGGCGAGCGCGAGAACGTCGTTCCACCAGTAGATGTTGCGGTCCTGCAACACGCTCGCGAGAGCGGTCGACGCGGCGCCCGGCGAGCGGCCGGCGTCGATGAACGCGGCGATGTCGGGGTCCTCGGCGCGCACGCGCGCCGCCACGCGATCCCAGCCCAGGTGTCCGTGGTCGACGTTCCAGAGCAGCCCGCGGTAGCGGCCCGACCCGGCGTTCGGGTGGAGCGACACCTCGCCCGCCACGGCCCAGACCCCGAGCGCGCCGGCGAGCGCGGCCGTGGCGGCGGCGAGCCGGCGCCGGCCGCCGTACGCGGCGAGTGCGCACGCCAGCGCGGCCAGCGCCGCCAGCACGCAGACCGGCGTCGCGTACGTGAGCGCGGCCAGCCCGGCGATCCGGTCGCGAAAGACGAGCCGCACCGCCAGCGGGACGAGACACGCCGCGAGGAAGAGAACGGAAGCCCGGAATGACCAGCGGCGCACGGCCCTTCCGACGCGCGCGGCCGCGGGGCGCTTCAGCGCTGCCGTTGACACGCCGGCCCGCGCGGCGCATCGAATGCCGCGATGGAAGGCGGACGCGGGTCGGGAACCGGGTTCGCGCTCGCCGCATATGGCTGGTGGGGCATCGTGCCAGCGTACTGGAAGCTCTACGGCGACGTGCCGCCGCTCGAGATCGTGGCGCACCGCGTGGTCTGGTCGTTCGCGTTCGCGGTGGTCTGGGTCGCGATCCTGCGCCGCGGCGCGGAGCTGCGCGACGTGTTGCGCGAGGGCCGGCGCCGCTGGGCGCTGTGCGCCTCGGGCGTGCTGATCGCGGTGAACTGGAGCGTGTTCATCTGGGCGGTCACTGCGGGGCGGCTGGTCGAGGCGAGCATCGGCTACTACCTGAACCCGCTCGTCAGCGTGGCACTCGGCGTGGCGCTGCTGGGCGAGCGCCTGCGGCGCGCGCAGCTCTTCGCGATCGGGCTGGCGGCGTGCGGCGTGGCGGTGCTGGGCCTGGCGGCGGGCAAGCCGCCGTGGGTGCCGATGTTCCTGGCCGTGACGTTCGCACTGTACGGGCTGGTGCGGAAGAAGACGCCCGTGTCGTCGCTCGTCGGCCTGCTCGTCGAGACCGCGCTCGCCACGCCGGTGGCGCTGCTCGTGCTGGTGGTGCTGGCGCAGGGCGAAACGAGTCACTTCACCGGTGGTGACTCGTGGCTGCGCACGCTGTTCATCTTGTCGGGCGCCATCACGGCGCTCCCGCTGCTCTGGTTCGCGCGCGCCGCGCGCAGCCTGCCGCTGTCGCTGCTGGGGCTGTTCCAGTACCTGGCGCCGACGCTGTCGGTGGCGCTCGGCGTGCTCGCCTACGGCGAGCCGTTCGGACGCGCGCGCGCCGTGGCGCTCGGGTTCATTTGGCTCGGCGTGGCCGTGTTCACGCTCGACTCGTTTGGCGCAGTCGAGGCTACGCCCGTTCTGCCGCGGGTCCCGCTGGCTCCGGAGCCGCCCGTCGCGCCTCCAGAGTGACTCCCAGCGTGATCAGCACGGCGCCCGCGAGCGCGAGCGGGCCGACCGGCTCGTCGAGCGCGAGCCGGCCCGCAGCCAGGCCGACGAGCGGCTGCACGAAGATGAACGCCGCGACGGTGCCCGCCGACAGCGAGCGGAGCGCGTAGTTCCACGTCAAGGTCCCGATCGCGGTCGCGGTGACCGCCAGCAGCACTACCCAGCCCAGCGCGGGCGCGGCGCGCGCCCAGTCGAACGGCTCGCCGAGCGCCAGCGGGACGAGCAAGGGCAGCGACAGCGCCACCGCCCACAGCGACACGCGCCCCGGGTCGTGGCGCTCGAGCAGCGGCTTCGCGGCCAGCGTGTAGATCGCCCACGCGACGTGGCCCGCGGCGATGAGCGCGTCGCCGAGCGGATCACCGAGCTCAGGCCGGACGTCGCCCTGCAGCACGATGAACACCGCGCCGAGCGTGCCGAGCGCCACAGCGACGAGCCGCCACGGCGTGAGCCGCTCGCGGAAGAACAGCGCGCCGCCGACCAGGATGCCGATCGGCTCGAGCGGTGAGAGCAGCGCGCCGTTCGTGCCCGTCGAGCGCGCGATGCCGTTCGCGAGCAAGAGCTGCGGCAGCGCGAAGCCCGCCCACGCGACCGTCAGCAGCAGGCCCCAGTCGCGCCGCGTGAACGGCACGCGCGGGCCGGGGCTCGCGCCGGTCGCGCGCGCGAGCGCGAACAGCACGGCGATGCCGACCAGCTGGCGCACCGCGACGAGCGTCCACGGGCCGAGCCCGGCGAGCGCGAGCTTGGTGAGAATCGGCGTGAGCCCGCCGCACGTCTGCGCGACGAGCAGCGACGCGAGCACCGCCGGGTTCACAGCTTCGGCAGGCCGCTCGCCTCGAGCGAGAGCTCGTCGTGCGAGACCAGGATCCCCGCGCCGTGGTCGCGCTCGAGCCCCGCGAGGAAACGGCGCAGCACGTCGAGCCGCGCGGTCGACTCGGGCACGATGAACAGGCTGTAGTAGCGCGGCTTCGGCACGTTCTGGCGCACGCCGTCGATGTTGTTCGCCAGGTCGCCGACGAGCACCCACGTGCGCACGCGGTCGGTCCCGCGCACGTGCGCGACGAACACCTGCGAGCCCGGCGTGTGGCCGCCCGCCGCGAAGAACGACAGACCCGGGAAGCCCGGGATCGCGAGCAGGCGCGAGCCGTCCATGACTCGCCGGTCGAGACACTTCGCGGCGGAGATCTCCCTCTGCGCGGGCCGCGTGGTGTAGTTGGTCTCGTCGACCTGGAGCCGCCCCTGGAACAGCGGGATCTTCCCCGGGTGCAGCCGGCACAGCTCCGCGGCGCCGTTCGTGTGATCCTGGTGCTCGTGCGTGAACGCGACGCCCTTCACGCGCAGGAGCGCGTCGCCCAGCCGCGCGGCCACCGTCCCGATCGGCTTGATCTTCGCGGCGCCGCCCATGAGCTCGAGCGGCCGGCCGAACGAGAGCGCGAACTCCGGCTCCATGCCGAGGTCGACCAGGAAGATGCGCCCGTCGGCCCACTCGAACACGAACGCCGGGTAGCTCATCACGTACGGCGCGTTGGGCGTCGCGTCGAGGCTCGGCTCCAGCACGTCCGCGCGCGGCATCGGCTGCGTCGCGGTGTCGAGCCACGACAGCCGGACGGGCAGGTCCGCGTCGGGATCGAACGCGAGCACCTCGTCGACCGACGGCAGAGTCGGGTTGATCGCGTTGATCGCGCGCTTGTCGAGCCACAGGCCGAGCGCGGCGAACGCGACGGCCGCGGCGAAGAGCGCGGCGATGCCCAGGAGCACGCGGCGGAGCATCGGCCGAGTGTAGCCGCTCGCGGCCGATTCCGAAGAACGGAGCAGAGGAGGCACCGCCGTGGCCGCAATGACGCTCGTGTACGAGGACGCCGTGCTGCGAATATACTGGCACGAGGTGCACGAGTACTACCTGTCGGAGTGGCTGCCCGTGTTCCGCAAGGGCGCCGACCTGAAGCGCGCCTATCAGGCGTGCATCGACGCCGCGCGCGCGCGGCCCGGCGCGCCGTGGCTCGCCGACGCGAGCAAGTTCGCGGTCATCGACCCCGCCGACGTGAAGTGGATCGAGACCTGGTTCTGGCCCGAGTTCATCCGCGCGGGCGCCGCCTACGAGGCCGCGGTCGCGCCCGAGAAGACCGTGTCGAAGATGTCCGCGAGCCGCTCCGTCGAGAAGATGCTGCAGAAGGGCGGCTTCGAGATCACCGTGCACGCCACGCGTGCCGACGCGGAGCGCGCGCTGCTCGAGTGGCAGGAGAAGCAGCGCGCGGAGTAGCGCGGAGCGCTAGTCCTCCAGGTGCTTCACTCGCGCGACCGGCTTCGGCGCCAGCCGCTGGCCGCGCGCGTGGATTCCCGCGAACTCGAGCTCGCCCAGGTCGAACTCCGCTTCCTTCTGGCGCTGGCGCTTCTGCGCCACGAACGCGAGGTGCACCTTGCCCGGGGGCGCGTCGCCGGGCAGGAGCAGGTCGAGCCGGCCCTTCTCGTCCTTGAAGAAGCGGTACTCCTTGTCGTGGATGAACGACTCGATGTGCACGCGCTTCCCGAACGCGTTGCGCTGGCCGTCGCGGTACACGAGCGTGAAGTCCTGGCCCTTCTCGGGGTCGAACACGCCGACCCACAGCACTTTGCGGGGCAGCAGCACCTTCTTCGGCGCGGCCATGATGCGGTACGTGCCGTCGCTCGACACCGCGAGCACGCGGTCGTATTCGGTCACCTGCAGCTGGAACTCCGAGCCGCGCACGTCGGAGCCGAAGAAGCCCGACTCGTCGTCGTAGCTGAGCTTCACGTTCGCGCTCGCGACGGCCTTCTTGTCGACCTCTTCGATCGCCCCGACCTTGGTGCGCCGCTTGTAGCGCTCGCCGTATTTCTCGATCAGCCCCTCGAGCCAGGCGATCACGGTCTTCGTGAGCTGCTTCAGCTTCTTGCGCACCGTGTCGAGCTGGGTCTCGACCTCGGCGAGCTCCTCTTTGTGGCGCTCGATGTCGTACGCAGAAATGCGTCGGATGCGGATCTCGAGCAGCTTCGCCACGTCGTCGTCGATCATGGGCCGCACGAACTGGCGCTTGAACTCCGCCATTCCCGACACGACGGCTTCGTGCACCTTCTCCTGCGTCTTCGCCGTCTCGATCTTCTTGTACACGCGGTTCTCGATGAAGATCCGCTCGAGCGTCATCCAGTGCTGGCGGTCGACGAGCTGGCGCTCCTCCCAGTCGAGCTCGGCCTTGATCTGCTTCTTGAGGCGCTCGGTCGCGTCCTCGAGCACCTCGTGCACGGTCAGCTCGACGGGCTTCTGGTCGCGAATCACGAGCAGCGACGACTGCAGGGTGACCTCGCAGTCGGTGTACGCGTAGAGCTGCGGGATGACTTCCTCGGCGTACACGCCGCGCGCAAGCGAGAGCTCGATCTCGACCTTGTCCGTGGTGAAGTCCTCGATGCCGCTGATCTTCACGCGGCCCTTCTGCACCGCGCTCTCGATCGAAGCGATCAGCGACTCCGTCGTGGTGCCGAACGGGATCTCGCGAATCGCGATGATCTTCTCGCCGCGCGCCTCGATGCGCGCTCGCACCTTCACCTTGCCGCGGCCCTTGTCGTACTCCGACACGTCCATGAGGCCGCCGCTCTGGAAGTCGGGATAGATGCGGTACCGCTCGCCTTGCAGGATGGCGATCTGTCCGCGCAGCAGCTCCACGAAGTTGTGCGGCAGGATGCGCGTGGCCATGCCGACGGCGATGCCCTCGACGCCGAGCATGAGCACCACGGGCAGCTTCGCAGGCAGGAACACGGGCTCGAGCCGGCGCCCGTCGTAGCTCGGCGAATACTCGGTGAGGTTCGGGTTGAACAGCGTCTCGCGCGCCAGCTCGGTGAGCCGGCACTCGATGTAGCGCGCGGCGGCGGCTTCGTGGCCCGTGATCGGGTTGCCGAAGTTGCCCTGGCGGTCGACGAAGTAGTCCTTGTTCGCCAGCACCACGAGCGCATCGCCGATCGACGCGTCGCCGTGCGGATGCAGCTTCATCGTCTCGCCGATGACGTTGGCCACCTTGTGGAAGAGGCCGTCGTCCATCTCCCACAGCGTGTGCAGGAGGCGGCGCTGCACGGGCTTGCAGCCGTCTCGGAGGTCGGGGAGCGCGCGATCCAGAATGGTGTAGCTCGCGTACTCCAGGAAGTTCCGCTTCATCAGCGGCGCGAGGTTCGACACGCCGGCTCTAGCTCACGTCGTACAAGAGGTTGTCGACGATGTAGTCGCGTCGCTCGGGCGTGTTCTTCCCCATGCAGAAGTCGAGGCTCGAAGTGACTTCACCCATGTTGGCGAGAGACACGGGCACGAGCCGGATCTCGGGGCCGATGAACTGGCCGAACTCCGACGGCGAGATCTCACCCAGGCCCTTGAAGCGCGTGATCTCCGGGCCCTTGACCTCCTGCGCCGCAGCGTCGCGCTCCTTCTCGCTGTAGCAGTAGCGCGTCTCCTTCTTGTTGCGCACGCGGAACAGCGGCGTCTCCAGGATGTACAGGTGGCCCTTCAGCACGAGCTCCTCGAAGTAGCGCAGGAAGTAGGTGAGCAGGAGGTTGCGGATGTGCATGCCGTCGACGTCGGCGTCGGTGGCGATCACCACGCGGTTGTAGCGGAGCCCTTCGAGCCCGTCCTCGATGCCGAGCGCGCGCATCACGTTGTAGAGCTCTTCGTTCTTGTACACGGCGTCGCGCTGCAGGCCGTAGGTGTTCAGCGGCTTGCCCTTCAGCGTGTAGATCGCCTGGGTGTGCACGTCGCGCGCCGAGATCATCGGGCCGCCGGCAGAGTTGCCCTCGCACAGGAACAGCGTGGTCTCGTCGCGGCGCAGGTCCTGCGGGTCGTCGTAGTGGGCCTTGCAGTCGACGAGCTTCGGAATGCGGATGGCGACGGACTTCGCGCGCTCGCGCGCCTGCTTCTTGATCGCCGAGAGCTCCTTGCGGATGCGCTCGTTCGTCTTGACCTTGTCGAGCAGGGCCTCGGCCGACGACGCATTTCGGTGTAGCCAGAGAATCACCTGCTCCTTCACTTCCTTGGTGATCCACGGCTTCACGTCGGTGGAGCCGAGCTTGTTCTTCGTCTGCGACTCGAAGACGGGGTCCTGGATCTTCACCGCCACGGCGCCGACGATGCCGTCGCGCACGTCCTCGGCGGCGAAATCCTTCTGCGCGAACTCGTTCACGCCGCGCAGCACGCCCTCGCGGAAGGCCGCCTGGTGCGTGCCGCCGTCGTTCGTGAACTGGCCGTTCACGAACGAGAAGTACGTCTCCCCGTACTGATGCGTGTGCGTGAACGCGAACTCGAGCCGATCCTCGCGCGAGTGGAAGATCTCGTAGATCGGCGGCTCGTCGCCGATCTCCTTCGCGAGCAGGTCGCTGAGTCCGCCGGGGCTCTTGAACGTCTTGCCGTTGTAAGTGAGTGACAGCCCGCTGTTGAGATATGCGTAGTACCAGAGCCGATTCGCGACGAACTCGTCGTTCCACGACCAGTGCTTGAAGATCGACGGGTCGGGCGTGAAGCGCACGAACGTGCCGTCGGGCGACTCGGCGTCCTTGCCCGACTTGTCGGCCTCGAGCTTGCCCTTTTCGAAGCTGGCGCGCCGGTACTTGCCCTCGCGAAAGCTCGCGACCTCGAAGTGCGACGACAGCGCGTTCACGGCCTTCGTACCCACGCCGTTCAGCCCCACCGAGAACTGGAACACGTCGTCGTTGTACTTGCCGCCCGTATTGATCTGCGACACGCACTCGATGACCTTGCCGAGCGGGATGCCGCGGCCGAAGTCGCGCACCGAGACCGTCGCGCCCTCGCGCTCGATCTCGATCTTCTTGCCGTGGCCCATGATGAATTCGTCGACCGAGTTGTCGATGACTTCCTTGAGCATCACGTACACCCCGTCCTGAGGATGCGAGCCGTCGCCGATGCGGCCGATGTACATCCCCGTGCGCAGGCGGATGTGCTCCAGCGCGTCGAGCGTCTGGATCGCCTTCTCGTCGTAGGCGACGGGCTTGCCGTCGCGCTTGCGGGCGGATTGCTCCGCGGCCATTCACCTCTCCACCGGGCGGGGCTTCGAGATTGAAGAATCCCCGTGATGCGTCAAGGTGTCGTGCGATGGAGCGCTGTCGCTTCGCGCCGACGACGTCCGGACCCGCGCACCCCGGCACGCTCCTCGCCGGCCTGCTTGCATGGGGGGACGCGCGGGCGCGGGGCGCGCACTTCCTGCTGCGGCTCGAAGACGTCGACCCGACGCGCTGCACGCCGGAATCGGCCGACGACATGCGCGCGGCGCTCCGCTGGCTCGGCGTCGACTGGGACGCGGAGGAGCTGCAGAGCGCGAGCCGCGCCGCGCACGAGGGCGCGCTCGACCGGCTGGCGGAGCTCGGGCTCCTGTACCCGTGCACGTGCAGCCGCGCCGAGATCGCGAAGGGCGGCCGGCGCGCGGCCGACGGCGGCTGGCGCTACACCGAGCGCTGTCGCGCGAACCGCCTGCCCGCGCGCGGCTGGCGCACGGCCGAGGCCGCGCTGCGCTTCCGCGTGCCCCAGGGCACGGTCGAGCTCACGGACGAGAGCGGGCTCGAGCTGTCGCAGGACGTGCGCACCGAGATGGGCGATCCGGTGCTGCGCCGCCGCGACGGCGCGATCGCCTACCACCTGGCCGCGGTGGTGGACGACGGCCGCGCCGGCATGACGCGCATCGTGCGCGGCCGCGACCTCGCCACCTCGACCGCCACGCACGTGCTGCTGCAGCGCGCGCTCGGACTACACACCCCGGTGTACCGACACCATTTCCTCCTGCTCGAGGAGTCCGGCGGGAAGCTCGCGAAGCTGCACGGCGCGGTGGGCTGGCGCGCGCTGGCCGCCGCGTGGTCGGGCGCGCAAGCGCGCGCGCGGCTCACCGAGCTGGCTGGCCTGCGCGAACGCTTCGACTGGCGCGATGTGCGCGGGGACGACGTGGCCGTGCGCTGGACCGGGGCGGCGCTCGAGGAGCGCGGCTAGAGCATGTGCGCGAACAGCCGCGCGACCGACTCTTCGACGCGCGGACCGACGCCGCGGTCGCGCCACGCCGCGGGATCGACCCGTTGCGCGTCGCGCAGGTCGCGCTCGAACATCGCCGTGGCGGCGCGGCCGAACTCCGCGCCCAGCACGACCGTGTTCAGCTCGTCGTTGAAGAGCAGGCTGCGCCAGTCGAGGTTGCTGGAGCCCACCGTCGTCCACACGTCGTCGACCACCGCGGTCTTTGCGTGCAGGAGCGCGGCGTGGAGCTCGCTGATGTGCACGCCGGCGTTGAGGAGCTCGCCGTAGTACGAGCGCCCGGCCTCGAGCACGACCCAAGAGTCGCTGAAGCCCGGCAGGATCAGCTGCACGTCGACGCCCCGCCGCGCGGCGTCTTCGAGCGCCCGCAGGATCTCGGGGTCGGGCGTGAAGTACGCCATGGTGATGTACACACTTCGGTGTGACTCGCGGATCACCGACAAGAGTGTCGCGTACATGCGCCGCCGGTCCTCGTCGGAGCCGCTGGCCACCACGCCGACGACCTTGTCGCCCTCGGGCGCGAGCGCCGGGAAGTAGTCGCGCGCCGCGACGGGCTCGCAGCCTTGCTCGTGCCAGCTCTCCAGGAAGAGCGTCTGATACCGCGCGACCGCCGGCCCTTCGACGAGGACGTTCGTGTCGCGCCAGCCGGTCTTGAGGCTCGGCTCCGCGCTCCCGCGCCGCGCCGCCGCCGAGCCGCTCGAATACACGCTGCTCCAGTTGATGCCGCCGCTCACCGCGATGCGCCCGTCGACGATCGTCTGCTTGCGGTGGTCGCGCCGGTTCGGATCCGCCACGCGGCCACGGCTCGGCAGGAGCGGATTGAATTCGCACACGGCCACGCCCGAGTCGCGCAGCCGTTCGAAGAACGCGGCCGGCGTGGCGAGCGAGCCCACGGCGTCGTAGAGCAGGTTCACCTGCACGCCCTGGGACTGCTTCTCGACGAGGAGCGCAGACAGCTTGTCGCCCACCTCGTCGCCCTGGAGGATGTACGTCTCCAGGTTCACCGAGTCGTGCGCGCCCGCGATGGCACGGAAGATCGCGCGGTAGCTGGCCGGGCCGTCCTCGAGCAGCTCGGCCTTGTTGCCCGGCAGCCACGGCTTCGGCGCGTCGCGCTGCGTCGCGGCGTCGTGGCGCGCGAAGCGTGTGACGCCGCGCACGGCCGGCAGGTCGCGCACGCTCGCGCAGCCCAGTCCCGCCGCGCATGCGATCGCAATCGCGCAGCCCAGCCGCATGCAAATGAGAACAGCAAGAAGCGGACCAGCCGCGACCGCGGCGTTCAGGTCGTGCGGCGCAGGCGCGTTCCCAGAATTCCAGCGACCGTGAAAACGACGCCCGCCAGCGTGGCCAATGCCGCGCGCTCGCCGATCGTGTCCGCGAGCAGGCCGACGGGCAGGCCCATCAGGGAGACGCCCGCGAAGGCGAGCATCGACAACGAGAACACGCGGCCGAAGTATGCGGGCTCGGTGGCCTGCACGATCACGGCGGCGTTCAGCGACTGGAAGCCGCCGAAGCCCATGCCCACGAATCCCATGGCCGCGATCGCGAGCCCGTACACCGGCGCAGCGGACAACGCCGCGAGCCCGAGCCCGAACACGAACGGCATCGCGAGGAACAGCGAGAGCGCGCGGCGCGAGTCTGCGAAGCGCGCCGTGAGCAGAGTGACCGACAGCCCGCCGAGTGCGCTCGTGAAGAAGAACGCAGACACGCTCTTCGCGGGGTGGCCGAGCCCGTGCTCGACCAGGCCGGGCAGCACGGTCACGTAGGAGAAGCCCGTCATGATGACGGTGACGAAGAACGCGACGAGCAGGCGCAGCCGCCGGTGGCCCGCCACGTAGCGCAGCCCAGCGCGAAGGTCGGCCAGCACGTGCGTCTCGGCGGCGTTCGGGCGCGCGCGCGAGCGCGGCAGCGCCAGCAACGTGAGCGCCGAGATCGCGTACAAGCAACACATCAGTGTGTAAGCGCCGACCGCACCGAGCGGCGAGGCGAGCATGAACCCCGCGATGGCGGGTCCGAGCACCTGCGAGCCCGTGAGCGGCACCTGATTGAGCGCCACGGCGTTGCCGCGCAGCTCGGGGCCGACCAGCTCCGCCGCGAACGCCTGGCGCGCCGGGCCCAGGAACGAGATCGCCACGCCCAGCGCGAACGCCCCCACCGCGAGCCCCGAGAGCGTGAGCAAGCCGTTCGCGAGCAAGAGCGCGAACGAGCCGAACACGAGCGACGCGGTCGACTGCGACAGCGCGAGCAGCCGCCGCTTGGGCCAGCGGTCCGCGCCCGCGCCGCCCACCGGCGCGAGCACCAGCATGGCGAGCCCCTGTGCGAACGTCACCGTGCCCACGGCGCGATTGCGGTGAGCCAGGTCGAACGCGACCACGCCGTTCACGATGTTCGCCATGAAGAACGGGACGTACGACGCCCAGGTGCCGGCCCACAGCACGCGGAAGTCGCGCCGGCCGAGCGCGGCGAACGTGCGCGGGCGCGGCGGTGGTTCCTCACCGGCAACCGCGACCCGCTCCTGCATGGCGCGGCAGTATCTCAGGCTTCGCGACGCTCTGCCGATCGGCCGGGTAGAATCGCGCCATGGACCCCTTCTTGGATCGAGTGGCCGTCATCACGGGCGGCGCGGGTGGAATCGGCGCAGCGCTGGCGAAGGCGTTCGCCGCGCGCGGCGCGAAGCTCGTGCTGGCCGACCTGGACGAAGCGAACCTGGCCGCCGTCGCGCACGACCTCGAGAAGTCGGGCGCGCAGGTGCTCGGCGTGCCGACGGACGTGTCGAAGGCCGAGAGCGTCGAGGCGCTGGCCGAAGCCGCGGTGCGCCGTTTCGGCGGCGTGCACGTCGTATGCAACAACGCCGGCATCGCGACGTTCGGACCGCTCGCGAAGTCCACGCGCAAGGACTTCGAGTTCACCATGAACGTCAACTTCTGGGGTGTCGTGAACGGCGTGCAGGCGTTCGTGCCGCGCCTGCTCGAGCAGAACCAGGGCGGGCACGTCGTGAACACGGCGTCGATGGCCGGGCTCGTGGGCATGCGCTGGCTCGGCGTGTACTGCGCGTCGAAGTTCGCGGTCGTCGGCCTCACCGAAGCGCTGTTCGTCGAGATGCGCGACCACGGCATCGGCGTGTCCGTGCTGTGCCCGATGATGGTCGCGACGAACATCAACGAGAACTCGCTGCGCATGCGTCCGACGGAGCTGCGCAACCCCGCGGGCTCGGACATCCCGCAGACCGGTGGGGCCGCGCCGACGCTGGTGGGCGACACCATCTCGCCCGACTTGCTCGCGCGCCGCGTGGTGCGCGCCATCGAGCGCAAGGAGCTCTACATCCTCACGCACCCCGAGCAGCGCGACATCCTGAAGCGCCGCGCGGGGCGGCTCGACGCGGCCTTCGACGTGTGGGAGCTCGAGGCGGGCCACTGACCCCTAGAGGCCTGCGTCGCCCACCGGGAAGCGGCCCTTGCGCGCCGCAGCCACGAACTCGTCGTAGTCGCTCTCGTTCTGCTTGGCGTAGTCGGTCGCGAAGCGCGTGATCGCCGACTCGAACTGCTTGCTCTTGCCCATGTAGCCGGCGAGCACGGCCGAGTCGCCCGAGCGCGCGTGCGCGCGCGCCAGCGCCTTGCCACACAGTTCTGCGTAGCGTTCCAGGTTCCACGGCCGCATGAGCTCGACCGCCGGCTTGATCTTGAAGTCGCGCAGCTGGCGCAAATAGAAGTGGCGGCCGCCGTCGCCCCGCGTCCAGCCCAGGAAGATGTCGCTCGCCGCCTGCATGAGCCGCTGACCCACCACGACGCGCTCGCCGTGGTTGTCGAGCGCGCTCTTCCCCGCGAACGGCTCGAGCACGGACGCGCGCGCCTCCTTGATCTGCAGATACAGCGGATCGTTCGCGCTCGCGAGGAAGAGCGCGACGCCGCACCAGGTGCCGACGCTGCCGACGCCGACGACTTTCATCGCCAGGTCGCCGAGCTGGTAGCGGTCGAAGAGCGGGCGGCGGTCCTCGGGCAGTGACTCGCGGTAACGGCGCAGCGCGCGGCGCGCGTCGCCGTCGAAGCGATTCTTGTGTGCGCCGCTCGGGTGGTAGACGAGTGGCGGGTCGTCGTGGATGCGCGGCTTGCCCCGCGCCACGTGCGACAGGTTCGCGTGCTCGGCCGTGTGATCGCGCCGTGTCGCCTTCCTCCACTCGCGCTCGTAGAAACGGCGCAGCTCGGGGTCGTGCACGGAGTCGAACACGTCGTCGATGCGCGAGTACCAGGCTTCGAGCGTCGTCTGCCGCGCGTGCACCCACATGTTCTCGCGGTACGAGCGCGCGCACGCGCTCGCGGCGGCGCGGCAGTCCGTGCCGGAGAAGCGGTTGTTGCGCCCGGCGATGACGAAGCTCGCGGCGAGCCGCTTCACGTCCCACTCCCAAGGCGCGGGGAGCGTCTCGTCGAAGTCGTTGATGTCGAAGATGCGCCGGCGCTCCGGCGTCGCGAACATGCCGAAGTTCAAGAGGTGACAGTCGCCGCACGCCTGCACCCGCAGGTCGGTGCGCGAGGTGTGGTGCAGGTCGGCGGCCATGATCGACGCCGCGCCGCGGAAGAACGCGAACGGCGATTGCAGCATTCGCGCGTAGCGGATCGGCAGGAGCTCGGGGACGCGCCCGCGGCTCGACTCGATCACCCGCTCGACGGGGTCCCGCCGCGAGCGGGTCGGGTGCCAGTCGGCGTGACTCGCACGCGACGCCTTCGTGCGCAGCTTCCGGCCCTCGGCGAAGCGCTCGTCCAGGGTCGGGATCTTCCGCGCGCGGTCCACGGCGCGATTATGCGCCAGTCAGCCGATCATCACGTGCTCTTTCACCACGACGGTGAAGCGCGTCGCGAGATCGAAGAGGTTCTTCTCGTCGTCGAGCACGGCGGCGACTTCGGGGGAGCGCGCCGACGCGCGCATGTCCTCTTCGTTCTCGAACCAGACCTCGGCGATACCGTCGTATGGGAGGTCCGGCTCGGTGCCGGCAAGATCGGGCGCCAGGTTGATGACGTAGCGCACGATTCCGGGCACGCGCTTCGCCTTCTCGGCGTGCACGGTGGTCCAGTAGCGGCCGAAGTCCTCGCGCGACATGCCCGGCCGGCGCTTGGCGCCGAAGATCATCTTCATCATGGCGCCATCGTACTCCGGCGCCGAGCCGCCAGCGTGCGGGTGGACTGCCCGCGCGCTGGCGCTCGACGCAGAGCGCCTTCAGAGCGGCGCGCAGGTGCTCTCGCAGACGGACTTCCAGCTGTCGCACTCGGACAGGCCGGTCACGAACTCGCCTTTGATCTCGCTGATGATCTCGGCGTGAGTATTCGCCACGTCGGCGTTGCACACCTTCAGATCCGCGGAGTTGCTGGTGACGATCGTGCAGTTCGCCCGGCCGAACAGAGCGTTCTGGCTGGCCCATTGCGTGAAGCACGACTCCGAGCGCTTCGCGAAGGCGTGACACTGCGCCGCGGCCGCGGCGCACAGCTTGAGACACGCCTTGACCGAGCTCGCGTTGTTGAACCCGGTCGTGTTCGGGTCGTTCATGTTGGACGTTGGCTCGAGGCCGCCGCAGACGTCGGTGCCGATCGGGCTGCCGGTTGCGCCCGCATGGGCGCGGCCCCCGACCGCGAAGACGAAAACCAGTACGAAGCCGAGACTCAGCCACGGACGAGACATACACTCTCCCCACTCGTTGCGGAGCCGAACCCTGGGGACACACTCGCGCCCCAGGTTTCTCCCACCTCATGTTGAACGTGAACCGTCGTCACGCGAAGCGTGACCTCACATGGGCGCGCAGGTGCTCTCGCAGACGGACTTCCAGCTGTCGCAGTCGGTCAGGCCCGAGGTGTATCCAGCCTTCACCTTGCTCATGAACCCGACCTTCTCCTCGGCGATGCCTGCATCGCACGACTTCAGGTCGGCAGGGGTGCTCGAGATGATCGCGCAGTTCGCGCGCTCGAACGCGGCCGCCTGATTCACCCACGCCGTGAAGCAGCCGAGCGCGCGCTTCGCGAACGCGTGGCACTGAGCCGCCGCGGCGTCGCACAGCTTGATGCACGCCTTGACCGAGCTCGCGTTGTTGAACCCGGTCGTGTTCGGGTCGTTCATGTTCTCGGTCGGATCGAGACTCGCGCACACTCCGGTGTTGATCGGAGTGCTGGTCGCGCCGGCATAGGCGCGACTGCCGAGCGCGAAGACGGCACACAGCACGAAGACGACACTCACCCAGGAACGAGACATGGACCTCTCCCCCCACTTGCGGAGCCGAAGCGTCGGGACACACGCGTGCCCGCTTTCTCCCACCCCTGCGGGAGAATATGAGAATTTTATTGGGGAAGTGCACCTCGGGACCGGGTGCCTTCGCAGGGCCCGGGCGATTCCCGCACGAGAAGTCGCCCGGGCCGGGGAGTCTCCGACTAGAACGTGACCGCGCGGGTGCGGATCAGCATCGCGAGGCGCTTGCGCTGCTCGGGCTCGAGCGCCGCGTGCAGCTCGCCGAGCGCGTTCGCGACCGCGGCCTGCACGCTCTTCGCCGAGCTGGCGCGGTGGTCGGTCGCGACCTCCGCCGCAGCGCGGTCGAAAGCATCGGCCGACATCGCGTCGGCGAGGGCCGACGCAGTTCTGCGTTGCTCCACCTCCGCCTGCGCGCGCTCGATCTTGAGCCGCTCGAGGATGCGCGCGACCGCGGCGACCTGATCCTGGGTCAGGTCGAGCTTCCAGGCCAGGAAGCGCAGCGGACGCCGCACGCCCAGGCCGGACGAGCCGAGCTCGTCGTCGCCGCGGCCGACCGAGAAGTAGAACTCGGCTCCGCGCGGCTCCGAGTCGCCTCCGCCGCCGGCCCACGCGTACGCGGGCGAGAAGTCCCAGCAGCCACCGCGGTGCCGGGAAGACCAGTGTCGATGTCGCATGTGCAACTCCTCCTCGCGGGGGCCATCGCTCCCCGCGGGTACGTGCGCGGGCAGGATTGCCTCGCGCGCTCGAAAGCCTGGCTCCGCCTGCTCGCGCCGTCAACGCAGCAAAGACGCGGCGCCGCTGCACGAGATAGACTGCGCCCGTGGAATTCAATCTCGCCGACCTGTTCGAGCACTCCGCCGACGTGTTTCCCGAGCGCGAGTACCTGGTGGCCGAGGGCGCCCGCCGCACGTACGCCGAGATGGACGCGCGCGCGAACCGGCTCGCGCACTTCCTGCTCGAGCGGGGCGTGCGGCCCGGCGATCACGTCGGCATCTACGCGTACAACTCGGTCGAGTGGGTCGAGTCGCTCTGGGCGATCTTCAAGGTCCGCGCGGTCTGGATCAACATCAACTACCGGTACGTCGAGGACGAGCTCCGCTACCTGTTCGGCAACTCCGATCTCGTCGCGCTGATCTACCAGCGCGAGTTCGCGCCGCGCATCACGGGCGCGCTCGACGCGCTGCCGGGGCTGCGCTTCTCGATAGTGATCGAGGACCAGAGCGGCGCCGACGCCGCGAAGCTCGGCTCGCACGACTACGAGCGGGCGCTCTCGAGCGGCTCGCCCGCGCGCGACTTCGAGAAGCGCTCCGCCGACGACCACTACATCCTGTACACCGGCGGCACGACGGGCATGCCGAAGGGCGTCGTCTGGCGACACGAGGATGTGTTGATGACGCTCGGCGGCGGCATCGACATCATCTCCGGTCAGCGCGCGCAGAAGCCCGAAGACATGGCCGAGCGCGGCCGCGCGGGCGCGCAGACCATGTTCCCGATCGCGCCGCTCATGCACGGCGCCACGCAGTGGGGCGTCATGGGCGGCAGCTTCGTCGGCCGCAAGACCGTGCTGGTGGCGAAGTTCGACGCGAGGAACGTGTGGCGGCTCGTCGAGCGCGAGCGCGTGAACGCGATCATGATCACGGGCGACGCGATGGGCCGCCCGCTCATCGAAGCGCTCGAGGAGCCCGGCGCGAAGTACGACCTGTCGTCGCTCGCGGCCGTGTCGAGCACCGCCGCCGTGTTCTCGCCGACGGTGAAGGACGATTTCTTCCGCCTGTTCCCGAACCTGATCATGACCGACGCGGTCGGCTCGTCGGAAGGCGGCGCCAACGGCGTCGCGTTCGTGCAGAAGGGCAACACCGCCATGAAGGGCGGCGGGCCGACGATCCGCGCGGGCGCCGACACGACCGTGCTCGACGAGAAGCTCGAGCCCGTCGCGCCCGGCAGCGGCGTGATCGGCAAGGTCGCGCGCGGCGGCAACGTGCCGCTCGGCTACTACAAGGACCCGGTGAAGTCGGCCGAGGTGTTCGTCGTCGACAAGCGCGGCAAGCGCTGGTCGATCCCCGGCGACTTCGCGACGCTGGAAGCCGACGGCACCGTGACGCTGCTCGGCCGCGGCTCGGTGTCGATCAACTCGGGCGGCGAGAAGATCTTCCCCGAAGAGGTCGAGGCCGCCGTGAAATCGCACCCCGACTGCTTCGACGCCGTCGTCGTAGGCGTGCCCGACGCGCGCTTCGGCTCGCGCGTCGCCGCCGTCGTCGAAGCGCGGCCCGGCCGCACTCCGACGCTCGAGACGATCCAGGCGCACTGCCGCACGAAGATCGCGGGCTACAAGATCCCGCGCGAGCTCCACCTGGTAGCGAAAGTCGAGCGCTCGCCGTCGGGCAAGCCCGACTACCGCTGGGCGAAGGAAGTCGCGACGGCGCAGCGGCGCTGACCGCGCGCGCGCGACGACCTGCTCGCGTTCCTCGGCACGCTCGTCCTGTTTCCGTGCTGTTCGACAACCCCGCCGATCCGGAGTGAGCACCGCCACGCGAGCGGCTTTCTTCAGACGTTTTCCACGCGGCGGGCTCGCGGGCTGCCTTCGCCGCTCGAGCGCGCGCAGCTCAGCGAGGCACGCGCCTTGCTCCAGACTCGCGAGTGGCGCTCCGACGGCTCGGCTGCGCGTTCGCGCTCTTCTTCTGCGCATGCACGACCCTGCGCAAGGGCGAGTGGGAGGTGCTCGGCGCGAGCCCCGCGCCGAGCTCGGGGTTCCTCGCGGAGCCCGAGCGGCTCGACGACGCGAGCGGGCCGGCCGCGTTCTCGCGCAGCTGGACTTCGCCGCAGCACGACTGGCGGCGCTTTTCGAAGCTCTACATCCCGCCGGTCGACACGAGCCACGTGCTGCCCGAATCGCTGTGGGACTCGCTGAACGTGCGACACTTCCAGGTGTCTGCCGACGTGGTGGTGCAAGCCGACGAGCTCCACCGCCGCTTGGAGGACGCCTTCCGCGGCGATCCGTACCGGCACTTCGAGGTGATCGACGACCCGGACGGCGTCGACGACGACACGGTCGTCCTGCAAGTCTCGCTGGTCGAGCTCGTGCCCAACAAGGCCGTGCTCGGCGCGATGGGCCTGGCCGCGTGGGGTGGCCCGCTCGAGATCGGCATTCCCGTCGCCACGCTCACCGCGTTCGTCGCGCACGGCTCGATCGCCATGGAGAGTCAGCTCTGCACGCGCGACGGCACGGTGCTCGCCATGTACGCCGACCGCGACACGGGCCGCATGCGCATCATCGATCTGCGCTCGCTCACGTGGTACGCGAACGCGCACGAGGCGATGGACGAATGGGCGGAGGCCCTCGTCGACCTGGCCAACACGCCCATGGAGAGCGAGG
>DATJZN010000007.1:0-40361 GCA_035499075.1 Myxococcota bacterium
ACCAGCACCGTCAAGAAGTCGGTGAGCCCCTGCGCGTAGAGGTTGCGCGCGAGCTCGCTGGCTCGCTTGTTCGCGGTCACCGCGTCGGCGAGCCGATCGCGCGCGGCCTGCTGCCGCGAGAACGCGACCAACGCGTCTTCTGCGTCCTGGAACGTTACGAGCACCGCCTCACGCGCAAGCCCGGCCTCGCCGAAAGTCGCCGGCTCGCCGTCTCGGGGCTCACGTGTTCGATCACCGCTGCGCTCATTCGGTGGGCGCTCTCGGTCTTGGGTCGATCTCCACGGTTGCCGTCATTCCTGCGACGAGCACGATCTCAGGCGGAACCTCGTCGATCTCTATGCGCACGGGAATGCGCTGGGCCAGCCGCACCCAGGTGAAGATCGGGTTGACCGTCGCGACCCCTTGGGGGTTGGGCTCCGCGTTTGCGACGTTGATCGCGCGTGCGAGGCTGCCAACCCGACCCCGGATGATCTCTGGATGTCCCATCAGCTTGATCCGGGCGAGGTCGCCTTCGCGGATTCCGCGGAGCTTCGTCTCCTCGAAGTACGCATCGACCCAGAATGAATCTGAGTCGACGACTGCGATGACGGAGCGCCCGACGTTCGCGTAGTCGCCAAGGCGAACCTGGAGGTTGGTCACCCAGCCGTTCACCGGCGAGCGAATTCGGGTGCGCTCGAGGTTGACGCGCGCCTGATCGAGGCTGGCGAGCGATTGCTGATGCCGCGCGTGCGCGGCGATCGCCCTGGTGTCGTATACCTGCTGCTGCTCCACGCTGATCGCCGATCCGGCCAGCGGCCGCCGGCGCCTCGCCTCGTGCTCGGCGTTTTGCCAGTCGATCTGCGTTTGCGCCACCGCCGCCTCGGCGAGGGAGACGGCGATCCGGTAGTCGGTCGGGTCGATCTCGAGCAGCGGATCGCCCCGACGCACGAGCTGGTTGTCCACGACCGGGAGCGCGACCACCCGTCCGGCGATCTCGGGGGCGATCGTCACGACGTAGACGCGGACGGTCCCGTCGCGCGTCCAGGGGGCGTCGAAGTAGGTCCGCCACATCGCCCAACCCAGCGCCGCTGCAACGGCCACGATCGCCGATGTAACGAGGACGGGGACGATGCGAAGGGTCGGGCTCGCCTCGGACTGGTGTTCCGGCTCCGAGAGAGGCGGGGTAGGATCGACCTCCGGCTCGTGGTGCTTTGTTCTGTGCTTCTGCATCACTGGCCTTGCGCCCAGCCCGCGGCGATGAGCGTCATCGACGCGAGGACGATCACGTACACGGCGAAGACGACGAGCGCCGGATGCCAGACGTGCCGCAGCCAGCCGAGCTGGACGGCCGCGCGGCGGAGCACGGTGGTCACGAGCCAGGCCGCGACGAGGAGGAGCGAGATCGGAGCCACGAAGACTCCGAAGAGATCGACCTCCGAGAATCTCATGCGGTCGCTCCTCCGCAGAAGTAGCTGGCGTGCTGAGCGAGTGCCTCGCTGACGGCGAGCAGGCTGCTGCGCGCCCGGAGAGCGGCCGAGGACCCGAGCTCGCTGCCGTGCGCAGCGGCCAGCCGGTCGCCGAGCGCGTCGAGTCGCGCCACTGCGGTAGCGCTGCTCCCCTCCACAAGCGCTTCGAGTGCGCTGCCGAGCTCGCGGCCGACGCCCAGCCGGGCGCCGGAGCGGCGCAGGCGGGCGACCTCGGTCCCCACCGACAAGGCCGCGAGCAGGCGGGCGCGCTGCAGCGGCTCCGCCTCGTCCGGCAACGCCCAGAGCCGGGCGTACATCCTCTGCTCCACGTCGTCGGGGGTCTCGTCCATCGGGCCGGTCGCGACCGCGTGGACATCGCGCAACGCCAGGGCAAGCAGCCGGCGAGTCCGGAACGCGGGCGACAGTGGAGGGATCAGGCTGATCGCGAGGGCCGCGGCTCCGTTGCCTGCGAGGATCGCGAGCGCGGTGTTGTAGAACTGCTGGGTGTCGTAGCTCATCAGGTTCTTGGGGCCGAGGAGCGGCACCAGGTTCCCTGCCATCGCGGCGAACATCGGCGCCTGTCTCGATTGGGCAAAGACCGACTGGGCGAGGAACGCACCGACGGGAACGAGATACAAACCGATGGCGATCGCGAAGCCGGGAAAGCTCGAGAGGCCCGGCAGCACAGCGAATGCGAGGACCGCGGCGGAGACTGCGGCGAGCGCGTTTCCCACCATGAAACCCAAGGTGGCACTGTACGCCTGACCCGCCCGGGGCGCGAAGAGAATCACGGGGATCGCCGCCCAGGTCATCGCCAGAGCGCCGCCCGGCCAGGCCGTCGCGATCCAGCAGCACGCAACCGCAGCGATCGTGACGAACGCGCGCACCGCGTTGACGAGGGAGGGCAGCCAGTCCGCAACGACCGGCCGCAGGCGGCGACGGCGGTCCGACAGCGGTCGAACCGGGTCGTCGACGAGCAGCGCCAGCCCGTCGAGGACGCGGGAGAAGCCGCTGAGGACCTCGGCCGTTTGGTCGGCCAGCAGCCGCAGAGAAGGCGTTTGAGCTGGGAGCGAGAACAGCGTTTGCGCCCCGATCTCGCACAGCCGGCGCAAGCGGACCGGGTTGCGCAACCAACGAGTCGACTGCCGGAGCCCTGAGGCCACGCGCAGCTCCACCGGAACGACCTGGAGGACGGTGCCGACCTCGTGTTGGGACCCCTGTTCGAGAAGCCCCTCGAGATGCGCCGACGCAGTCCGCCAGGAGGCGAGAGCGCCGAACAGACCGTCGAGCGCGCTCTGCAAGACCGAGGAACGAGTGCGCACCTCCACGGACTCTCCGATTGCTTCCTCGATGACCGGGTCGAGCGCGATCACCCGCTTGACGAGCGCGCGCCGAACCGCTTGTACCTCTCGCTGCTTGCTGCCCACGAGCGCCAGGCTGTCGGTGAAGCTGCCGGCGATCTCCGCTGACACCGCCGCGAGTGACTCGGCCAGCCGGTGCTTGGCATCGCCGAGATCGGTCCCGGCGAGGACCAGGCCCGCGGCGATGATGCCGATGCAGATCTCCGTACCGCGCGTGATCGCAAGCATGAACGCGTCGCCGTTCGGGCCGCCGGTGACGCCGAGCTGGTCGTACGCGATGATCGCAGCGGTGTAGCCGGCCAGCGCCGCCGCGTACCCTGCGAAGTTGCGCAGCAGCGTAGCAGCGGCGGCGCACGCCGCGCCCCACAGCGCAAGCCCCGCGAGGAAAGGGACGCGCTGCTGCGGGAAGCACGCCGTCAGCGCCACGATCGCGACCGCGCCGACCAGGGTGCCGATCATCCGGAACCACCCCTTGCGCAGCGAAGCGCCCAGCCGCGGCTGACACACGATCGCGGCCGACGTCCCGGCCCAGAAGGCGTTGTCGAGCTGGAGCCAGAAGGCGACGAAGAGAGCGAGACTGACCGACGCCCAGAGCCGGAACCCGAAGAGCAGCGGCGGCCCTGCGACTCTCGCGGCAGCTCCCGCACGCGCCGCCCAGCCCGAGGGTCGCTTCCCCTGGAGCCATTTCGGCTTGCCGGCGTGCGCATCCGACATCGGGTCGGTCGCCCTCCGACCTAGCGGAACAAGTTGATCTTCGCGAGATCGACGAGCTCGCTGCCGCGCCCGCTCAGCACCGCCCTGAGCATGAACAGGCTGAAGCCTTTCACCTGCTCGGCGGTGATCGTCGGGGGCATGGAGAGCTCCTGCCGGCTCACGACGACCTCGACCAGCGCAGGGCCGTCGTACGCGAGGGCCTGGGCGATCATCGGGCGCACCTGCGCCGGCATCTCGGCTCTGAGTCCCAGCATGCCGGCAGCCTCGGCCATCTTGGAGAAGTCGGGATTCTCGAGATCGGTTCCGAAGTCGAGAACTCCGGCGGCCTTCATCTCGAGCTCGACGAACGCCAGCGAATCGTTCCTGAACACGATCAGCTTCACCGGAGCACGGAGCTGGCGGAGCGAGAGCAGCTCGCCCATCAGCATCGCCAGGCCGCCGTCGCCCGAGAGTGACACGACCTGGCGGCCCGGATGGCTTACCTGCGCCCCGATGGCCTGGGGAAGGGCGTTCGCCATCGAGCCGTGGTTGAACGAGCCGATGAGGCGCCGCCGGCCGTTCATGCTGAGGTAGCGCGCGGCCCAGATCGTTGGCGTGCCGACGTCGCAGGTGAAGACGGCGTCCGGTGCGGCGAGCCCGTCGAGGACGCGCACGACGTACTGGGGATGGATCGGTCTCTTGTCCAATCCTTCCCTGGCCAGCTCGTCGAGCTCCAGGCGCGCCTTCCGGTAGTGCGCGAGGGAGGCGCTGAGGTGCGCGTCGTCCTGCGTCTGCTCCAGATTCGGCAAGAGGGCGCGCAGCGTCGTCTTCGCATCTCCCACGAAGCCGTGGTCGAGCTTCGCGCGGCGCCCCAGCTGCTCGCCCCGGACGTCGATCTGGACGATCGTGGCGTCCTTCGGGAAGAACTGCTGGTACGGGAAGTCGGTCCCGATCATCAGCAAGAGATCGGCGTTCATCATCGCGTGATAACCGGAGGAGAAGCCGAGCAGCCCGGTCATTCCCACGTCGAACGGGTTGTCGTACTCGACGAACTCCTTCCCGCGCATCGCGTGCACGATCGGCGCCTTCAGCATATTCGCCAGCTCCATCAGCTCCGCGTGCGCGCCCGCACAGCCGGCTCCGCAAAGGAGCGTGATCTTGCGCGCCTCGTTGAGGAGTCGCGCGAGGGTCGCGATCTCCTCGTCGGAAGGGCACACGTTCGGCTGAGCCTGCGGGTAGTGAACGCGTGGTCCGCGTTCGACGGCTTCGCGCAGCGCGACGTCGCCGGGGAGGGCGATCACCGAGACGCCGCGTCGAAAGAGCGCGCTCTGGATCGCGATCTCCAGCACCCGGGGCATCTGCTCCGTCTGCGAGATCAGCTCGCAGTAGTGGCTGCACTGCGCGAAGAGCTGCTCGGGGTGGGTCTCCTGGAAGTACCCGCTGCCGATCTCGTTGCTGGGAATCTGCGCGGCAATCGCGAGCACCGGAACGCGGCTGCGGTGGCAATCGTAGAGCCCGTTGATCAGATGCAGATTGCCGGGACCGCAGCTCCCCGCGCAGACCGCCAGTTTCCCGGTGAGGTGCGCTTCCGCGCCGGCCGCGAACGCCGCCGCCTCTTCGTTGCGCATGTGAATCCAGCGGAGGCGCGTCTGTCGGCGGATCGAGTCTGTGATCCCGTTGAGCGAGTCCCCCGAGACACCGTAGATCCGCTCGACGCCAGCTGCCTCAAGAGTCTCGACCAGAAGATCCGCCACGCTCTTCGTCAGCACATCGCTGCCCTTCTTCGTCGCTTGGTGTGGTCTTGGACCGCAGATGATTGCACCGGGCGTGCCCGCAAATCCGGTGGTGTCGGGCGCGCTCCTGCGGCGCACCGCCGACTTCGAGGAGCGGCTGCCGGTAGTTCGGCGGACGCGCCGCAATCTCGGCAGCGGCTCGCCGTTTCCGGGCTTCCTGGGGCCGCTCCCGGGAGGCACGGCGATTCCCAAGCACCCCGAGGGGTCTCGTCCCAGCCGCTGCGGTACGCGGATTGCCCGAGACACGGCAGGAGGTTCTCACGATGAGCGTCCCGTGATCGCTGCTCTCAGACATCAAGGAGATCCGCCGCCGGGCCCGCGAGCACCTGGTCGACGGCGCCGTCACCCGGAACTACGGGGCTCGAGAGGTAGGCCGGCGCCGCGGAGCGACCTCGACACTGGATGCCGTAAGCTTCGCGCCCGGGAGACCCGATGCTGGAAGGGATCGTCTTCGTCGTGGACGACGACGACTCGGTGCGCGCGGCGCTGCGCAGCCTGATCCAGTCGGCAGGGCTGGAGGTGGAGACGTTCGCCTCGGCCCGGGAATTCCTGGCGCGGCCGCCCGCGGAGCGGGCGAGCTGCCTCGTGCTCGACGTGCGCATGCCGGGCGTGTCTGGGCTGGAACTCCAAGAGCAGATGGCGGCGAGTGGCGTCGAAATGCCGATCATCTTCATTACGGGCCATGGCGACGTCCCGACGAGCGTGCGCGCGATGAAGGCGGGCGCAACCGAGTTCCTGACCAAGCCCTTCTCCGATCTCGAGCTGTTGCAGGCAGTCGAATCGGCACTCAGGAGGGACCGCTCACTGCGAAAGCACCGGGGGGAAGTCGCGAAGCTGCGCGAGCGCTACGAGACCCTGACTCCGCGTGAGCGCGAGGTGATGGCTCACGTGGTCGCGGGATTGGCGAACAAGCAGGTCGCCTCCGAGCTGGGGACGAGTGAGATCACGGTGAAGGTCCACCGCGGCCATGTCATGCGGAAGATGAAGGCGGGCTCATTGGCCGAGCTGGTGCGCATGGCGGAGCGGCTCGCGGCGCGCGTTCCAAGAGGCGCGAGCTAGCCTCGCGCTGCCGCTTCGATCCGATACGAACGTATAATGGTAGTGGCGCCGTCCGCGGCGCACTCTCCCGGTCATGGCGCGCATCCCGCTGATCTCGGTCGTCGACGACGACGATTCGTTTCGCGAGTCCCTCCTGGGGTACTTCCGATCCGTGGGCTTCGCGGCCCGGGGATTCGCCTCCGCGGCGGCGTTCCTGGATTCGGGCGAGCTCGAGCTGGCCGACTGCGTCACCCTCGACGTCCGCATGCCCGGAATGAGCGGACCGGCGCTCCAGTCGCAGCTGCGCAGACTGCGTCCGGACCTGCCGATCGTCTTCATCACCGCCCACGGCGACGAGACGACTCGCGCGCGAGTCCTACAGGAGGGCGCGATCGCGTGCCTTCCCAAGCCGTTCGACGGCAGGGAGTTGCTGACTGCCATCCACACAGCTGTGGGAGAACGCGATGATTGACAGTGCCGTACCGGTCTACGTCGTCGACGACGATCCCTCGATGCGAGAAGCGTTGGAGAGTCTACTGCGCTCCGCCGGCGCGCGAGTGTGCACGTTCGCGACGGCGCACGAGTTTCTCGAGACCCCGCGTCCCGACGAGCCGAGCTGTCTGATTCTGGACGTAGAGCTCCCGGGTCTCTCCGGGCTGGACCTGCAGCGCGAGCTCGTGAAGTCGAACTGCGCCCTCCCGATCGTCTTCCTGTCGGGTCACGCCGACATCCCGATTTCGGTACAGGCCATGAAGGCGGGCGCGGTCGAGTTCCTCACCAAGCCGTTCCGCGGCGTGGAGCTCCTCGACGCGGTGCAGCAGGCGGTCCAGCGCTATCGCCCCGGAAGCGGTCGCTCACCAGGCTCCGGGTCGATCATCGGCGCGGACAGCTCGCTCATGCACGTGCTCGAGCTGGTGAAGTCGGTCGCGCCGACCGGCTCGACGGTTCTCCTGCGCGGCGAGACGGGCACCGGCAAGGAAGTGATCGCGCGCGCGATCCACGAGGGGAGCACGCGCAGCCGGCGCGACTTCGTCAAGGTGAACTGCGCCGCGATCCCCACGGGGCTCCTGGAGAGCGAGCTCTTCGGCCACGAGCGCGGCGCCTTCACGGGAGCGGTCGCGCAGCGCATCGGCCGCTTCGAGCGAGCCAGCGGCGGGACGCTCTTCCTCGACGAGATCGGCGACATTCCGCGCGAGCTCCAGCCGAAGCTTCTGCGAGTGCTGCAGGAGCAAGAGTTCGAGCGGCTGGGCGCCACGCGCACGATCCAAGCGGATGTGCGGCTGGTCGCGGCCACGAACTGCGACCTCGAGGCCATGGTCGCGGACGGGGGATTCCGCAGAGATCTGTACTACCGGCTGAACGTCTTCCCGATCACCCTCCCGCCGCTGCGCGAGCGGCGCCGCGACATCCCCGCGCTCGCCTGGCACTTCACGGAGCGGATCGCGCGCTCGATGCAGAAGCGCATCGACACGATCCCCGAGAGCACCATGGACGCGCTCTGCGCCCACGATTGGCCCGGGAACGTGCGAGAGCTGGAGAACACGATCGAGCGCGCGGTGATCCTTTCGTCCGGGCCGGCGCTGGAGGTCGCGCCGGCCGAGCTCGCGCCGAAGAGCGCGGTTCGGCCGCAGGCCCCGGCGACCCTCGTAGAGGCCGAGCGCGAAGCCATCCGCCGGGCCCTCGACGAAACGCACTGGAGGATCGGCGGCATGAACGGTGCCGCCGACCGGCTGGGCATGAAGCGCACCACGCTGCAGTCACGTATCCGCAAGCTCGGGCTCGAGCGCCCGAGCGCCTGAGGTCGAGGGTCCCCGATCTTCGCCATCGCGAACTCGCGGGCAGCGACCATCCGGGGGATCGAACGCTCGGCACCTTCAATCCGCTCTTCCTAAACGGCGATTTCTTCACGCTCGGCGGCTACACGGGCTACACCAATCTCATTCACCTGAAGCCGCCTTGACTCTGAAGCCGATCGCCAGCTCTCCTCGCCGGCGCGGGACTGCTCTGGCGCGAGACCGTCGCCGACACCGTCTACGTACAGCCGAACATTCCCGTCGCCACGCGATCCAGCGCGCCGGCGGCCACGATTCGGACTATCTCAACGTCGAGCTCAAGCTCGGCTTCCAAATCCGCATGCCGGTGCGGCATGAGCTTCGTGCCGCGCTCGAAGGAGTCGAGCCTCCAATCATCAAGGTGTCCACGGAACCCGGTCAGACCAGACCCGAGCGACATCGGCGATGGGCACCACGACGCGACCTGTTCGCGAGACGACTATCGTGGGACGATCAAAGGATGCGGGTCGATCGCAAAGAAGATCGGGGTCTCGCCGTCCTCCGGGTACCGTGTGATGAATCCTCGAGCCTCGGCGATACTTCGGCGCAAGAATGCCTCACTAGTCTCGCCCGCGTTTTGATCGCAGTACCACGCATCCCGAGTGGAACGCATGCGGCCGCCGACTTCAGCGAATACAGCGCCGCCGGAGACTGCTATGTGCTCCGCATCGAGCTCTGCGAGAGCTACTAGAGCCTCGGACCTGGTCAACGCCCAGTTCCTAACTCCTTGTGACTCGAGAAAACGCCCTACGCCCAGGATGCTGTCAATCCGGGTCGAAAATGCTCGCATTGTGCTGCCTGCTTCATCGTGTGCTTCATCTGACTCGCTGCAAGTCTGGCCTTCCCGCGATCTGTTACATCGGTGTAGAAGACCTGCGCCGTCGTGACGGCTTGTCTCCACAGGCTTGAGTGTGTCGCACGAGATCTTCGGCGCGAGCCGCGACCTGGTCGAAGAGGTGCGCGAGATCGGCACTCGCTCCGCGACAGCGCGCAACGACGGCGCGGCTCCAATCCAGATATTCGAGGCGGCGCTTGCGGCTCCAATCCTCCGGCGGTGAGTCCGCGACGTCGCGGACATTGCAGATCCTGTCACCGAGCTTGATGAGCTTTGCGCCATGCGAGAGTGTCCCCGCATGCAGGACCTGCAGGCGCTTGCGCTCGGCCTTCGGCAGCGTCTTGTCGTCGCTGACCTCGGCGACGAGGCTCGCGACCCTCAGGCCGAATCTCGATGCGAGCTCGAGGCGCGTGGTGGCCGTGTCCTCGATGGTGTCGTGGAGAATGGCCGCGAGCAGCACCTCGCGATCCGTGACGCCGACGCGCGCGAGAGTCCCCGCGACCTCGATCGGGTGGTTGACGTACGGAGATGCGTCGGCGTCCTTTCGCCTCTGAAGGCGATGCTTCTCCGCCGCGAACTGGACCGCGGCGAGCAGCTCCCGAGACTCAGCTCTGGCCGACACGATGCGATGGTACCGGGCACCGTGGAGCCACGCTCAAGACTCGCGACGCATCGCTTCGACCGCCGCTCTCCTCGCGAGAGGTTTCATCACCAGCGGCAAGGCATTCCGGCGGCGCAGTGGAGGCCGGAGCTGAAGAGCACTGGACATGCGCCGAAGATCGGATCAGGGTGCATGGACCCTTCCTCCTCGACCAACGTCAAGAGGGGATGGGGCGCCGTCGGGACCTGACACCGGCGGCGTTACGCAGGACCCTCGCGAAGCACTTCGCAAGCGGCCAAGCACTTCGGGTCGTCCTTGGCTGAGCCCAACCCGTGGGTGTTGGCTGACATGAGTGCGCCGTGCCGCGCAGCGCACCGCCGAGACGTACAGCTCCCGCCAATCGCTTGCAAGAAGTCGCATAGGTGAGGTTGTTGGCCGTGAACGCGAACTCGTCCACGGTCAGCAGCACCTCCTTGGTAGCGAGTGGAGTGTCGTCGGCGACGGCGTCCCGAATGCACTTGTGCTCGCCAAGCCGGCCGCGGCGCAAGAGAAAGTCGAGCGAGCGACTCACGATCGATCCTCCACCCTGCTCCGATGCCGGGTATGCGGCGCGCTGGCGGCGAGGCGGTGGCGGACGGGTGACGAGTCGATCCCTGCGCGCGAAGGCGCGAGATACTCCATTTGCAGGATTCTCATGCCGGGGCGCGTTGGTATCGTGGCGGCCAGCGGAGGTTCGAAGATGAGGAAGCTGCTGGATCGCGCTGGGGTCGGAACTGGGATCGGGTCGGGCTTGCCGGTCGCGCTCTGCGCAGCGCTGCTCCTCGTCGCGAGCCGCGGCGACGCCTCGACCCTCACTCTGGGCGCGGAATTCGGCCCGGACCAGTTCAGCAACGCGATGACCAGCGCGTTCTCGGTCACCGAAGGGCCGGACACGATGAATTTCGCCGAGGCCACCGGCGACCCGCTGGCGGGCACTGTCGGGGTCACGATCGTGGACCAGGCGACCTTCAACGAGACTTTGAATGCCCGGGCCCTTCTCGAGGAGCAGTGGCAGGCGATCTGCCTGACCACCTGCGGGACGACGTTGCCGCCGCCGACGGTGGCGGCAAATCTACTGGTTCACCTGCACGGCGCGCTGAGCCCGAACTGGAACGACGCCAACAACCCGGACACTACCGGCGGTGTCTCCGAGGAGATCGACGTCGGTGCCGACCGCTTCATCTTCTCGATCTTCCCGGGCGCGGGCGCGCAGGTCTTCGTCCGAGCCTGCACCCCCGGACCCTGCGTCGATTTTGCGCCCGGCTCGGCGGGGCCGATCAACCCCGATGGATCGATTACGGTCGACTTCACCCAGACCTTCCCCGTCGTGGTGGGACCCCAGTTCCTCACCAAGATGGCGCTGAGCGTGGGCTGGGAGGCGGGCGTGACGAGCCCGACCTTCGCGAACATGCTCGACACCGCCACGTTCACGATCACGTCGGCGGATCCCAACTTTTCGTTCTCGAGCGACGGCCGGGCCGTCCCGGAGCCGGCGGCGCTGGGATCGCTCGCGCTCGGCCTGGCGAGCTTCGGACTCGCGCGCGCCGCAGCGCGTCCGCGTCCGTAGCCCGGATCGGCCGAGCTACGCGCGCATCCCTCCCGCCTTCGCGATCGGGTGCAGGCTCGCTTCCGCGCTCGGGCGCTTGCCGACGCGCTCGAACCAGGCGGCGACGTTCTTGAGCGACGGGTCGCGCGGCTGGCCGACGCCCGCGAGGAAGTCGAGCCCGCAGTAGAGGAACACGTCGGCGAGCGTGAAGCGGTTCCCGCAGACGAACTGCTTCGAGCCGAGGAGCTGGTCGAACTTCTTCAAGTAGTACTGCGACATCGCCTTCAGGCCGGGCGCGGCCTCGGGCACGGTGTGCAGGCGGTCCTTGAACATGGCGAGGCCTTCGGCGAAGCGGAAGCCGTTCGCGCCGGGCTCGGTGATGCCGAGCTCCAGGCGGCGCAGCCACATGCGCGTCTCGGCGCGCTCTTCCGGTGTCGCGCCGATCAGCGCCGGCTTCGGGTTCTTCTCTTCGAGGTACTCGCAGATCGCGATCGTCTCGCCGAGCACGGAGCCGTTGTCGAGCTCGAGCGCCGGCATCTGGCCGGCGGGATTCTTGTCGGTGTACGGCGGCTTGCGGTTCGCGCCGGCCATGATGTCGACCTGCTCGGTCGGAAGGGTGATCCCCTTCTCGAGCATGAACATGCGGACCAGACGGGGATTCGGACCGAGCGAGTCGTAGAGCTTCACGGATTCCTCCTAGCGCCGACGTGATCGGGCGGCAGCGCGCCCTATCATACGCGGGCGGAGCGGCGCGCGTCGGCGTGGCATACTCGCTCCGGGAGGCCCGGCATGAAACGCTTCCTTCCGCCCCAGGAGCTCGCGCGCGATTCGCGGTTCAAGCGCGCCGGCACGCGCAACCAGCTCGTGCCGTCGCTGCCCGACGACGTGGACGAGATCGTGGCCGTGCTCGAGGCGATCGGGCCGAAGCTCCGCGAGCGCGTCGCCGGCACGGCGCTCGAGCAGATGTACGACGAGCTCGGGCCCGGCTTCTCGTTCCTCTTGAACGCGGTGCAGCCGAAGCCCGGCTCGCCCGACGCCGAGCGCCAGCTGCGGCTGCGCCTGCACGGGATCTTCGTCGGCGAGCTGCAGGCGCTCGAGGCCGCGGGGCGGACGCTCTGGGACTTCCCCGAGGCGCCGTGGGAGTTCAAGCTGAACATGGCGCGCCAGTGCTGGGACGAGACGCGGCACGTGCAGATCTACGAGAAGCTGCTCGACCGCGCGGGCGGTGCGATCGGCGAGTACCCCGAGAACACCTTCCTGTACGAGGCGTCGTGTCACGACGACCCGGTGCTGCGCGTGACCGGCGTGAACCGCTGCCTCGAAGGTCTCGCGTGCGACGTGTTCCGCCAGCTCATCGACTTCGGCAAGACGACGGGCGACGAGGTGCTCGCACAGGCCGTCGACTTCGTGCTCGCGGACGAGCTCACGCACGTGCGCTTCGGCAGTGATTGGGTGCGCGAGTGGACGCGCGGCGATCCAGAGCGCGCGCGGCGCGCGCACGACTTCCAGCGCGAGGTCGACCAGCGCTTCACGTTCGGCGGCGCGCGCAACATCGCGCGCGAGGAGCGGCTCGAAGCGGGCTTCACCGAGGCCGAGCTCGAAGAGCTGCAGTCGATGAAGGGCGGCGGGCCCAAACGCGAGACGCTGATCCGCGCCGCCGAGATCGCGCGCGAACGGCACCTCGCGAAGCGGGCGGCCGAAGCCTGAGCCCGCGCGCGCTGCGCTGCCTCGCCGCGCTCGCGGTGGCGCTCGCGGCCTGCGCGGGTCCGTCTCCGGGAGGCGGCGGCGGCCGCAAGGTCGTGCTCGACACGGCCGCCGACGACGCGGAGCTCGGCGCCCAGGCGAGCCGCGCCGTCGAGGCGCAGGACGGCGTGGTGCGCGACCCGGCGCTGTCGGCCTATCTGCAGCAGCTCGGGGAGAAGCTGGTGCGCTACGCGCCCGCCACGCCGTTTCGGTACCAGTTCCAGATCGTCGACCAGTGGAGCCCGAACGCGTTCGCGCTGCCGGGCGGGCACATCTTCGTGTCGCGCGGGCTGCTCGTGCTGACGAACACCGAGGACGAGCTCGCGTGCGTGCTCGGGCACGAGATCATCCACGCGGCGGAGCGCCACGCCGCGAGCCGCCAAGCCTACACAGAAGCGTTGTCAGCATTCTCCCTCGGCCTGCCGCGGCAGATCCAGATGGCCGCGTACGCCCGCGACCAGGAGCGCATGGCCGACACCGGCGGACAGCGCATCTGCTCGGCGGCGGGCTACGACCCGCGCGGGCTCGGCGTGTTCCTGGGCTCGCTCGACGCGATCCTGCGCCTGCAGATGGGCAGCTCGCGCATCCCCACGTTCAGGGACACGCACCCGGGCGCGAGCGAACGCATCGGCTCGTCGTCGCTCTTCGCGGCGACCTTGCCGCCGCCGCCGCCGCGCGACCCCGTCGCGTGGCGCGAGAGCTACCTGCAGCGCTTCGAGGGGCTCGTGCTCGGCAGCGACCCGCGCGAAGGGGTGATCCAGGGCACGCGCTTCCTGCACGCCGACATGGGCTTCGCGATCGCGTTCCCGCAGGGCTGGCACGTGGTCAACACGCCGTCGGCCGTGCTCGCGATTTCGCCGAAGCACGACGCGCGCTTCGCGCTCGAAGACGCCGGTCGCGGCGACGACCCGAAGGCCGTCGCGGAGGCGGACATCGCGAAGCGGCTGAAGCAGGTCCGCGCGACCATCGACTTCCAGGGCGAGCAGAAGACGCGCTGCTGCAAGGCGTACGTGGTGCGCGGCTCGATCGAGTCGGCGAAGGGCACGATCGCCGGACAGCTCGCGTGGGTCGCGCTGGGCGGCCGCGTGTTCGAGCTGTCGTCGGCGTACGTGCCGATCGCCCGCGAGAAGTATGCCGACCGCGCGCGCCAGTTCGTGCGCAGCTTCCATCCGCTCAGCGACGAGGAGCGCGCGCAGGTCCAGATCGACAAGCTGCACCTGGTGCGCGCGCAGGGCGGCGAGACCTGGGCCGCGCTCAACGCACGCACCGGGAACGTCTACCCCGTCCATACGACGGCGCTCGTGAACGGCCTCGACGTCGGCGCGGTCCTCTCCGAGGGCGAGCTCTTGAAGATCGGCGTGCGCAGCGTCTACGTGCCGGAGCAGTGAGCGCCGCTAGCCGTGCCGCGATTCGCGCGCGAGCGCGACGAACACGTCGCGTGCCTCGCGGGCGTCGACGTCGCGGCCGAAGGGGACGTAGTGGAGCGCCGCGGGCGATTCGGTGCGCAAGAGGAAGCCCGCGGTCTCGACCGCGGTGATGCGCGCGCGCTCCGGGCGCGCGCCGGTGCGCCCGGCCACGATGTCGCGCAGCGCGGCCTCGTGGTCGTCGTTCATGTGCTCGATCACGCGCGGCGCGCCTTCGCGCCAGCCACGCCCGCCGGGGTCACACAGAATGGCGTCGGGCGGCAGCCAGCGAATGGCGCCGAAGCCCCCGATCGCGCGCACTTTCAGCGGCGCCAGCGACCAGAACGCGAAGTCGTGCGCGCTGCCGTAGCCGGGCGCGTCGGGCACGCGCGCGGCGTAGCGCGCGTGGAGCTCTTCGAGTGCTTCGCCCGCTGCGTCGAGCCGCTCCGCGCGCGCCACCACCGTGACGCGCCACGTCGCCTGCGCGTCGCCGCCCGCTTCGGCGGCCGGATCGCGCACGAACAGCGAGCAGCGCGGGTCGCGCAACAGGTTCCGCGTGTGCTGCGCGATCGCGGAGATCAGCACGAATGGCGTGCCGTCGGCGCGCAGCGCGAACGGCGTGAGCGAGCCGAACGGGAATCCCTCGATCTCGCGCTCGGCCGCGAGCGTACACAGAGTTGCGTTGGTCGCCGAGAGCAACCACTGGCGCGGGTCGCTCATGCGAGCCCCAGCCGTGCGAGCTGGTCGCCCGGCGCCTCGACGGCGAGCAGCGCCTCGCGCAGCAACTCCTCGGCGCGCTTCTCCGCGGGCGTGCCGGCCAGGTTCCGCGCCTCGCCGGGGTCCTCGCGCAGGTCGTACAGGTGGTTGCCGCGGAACGGGCCGAGCGCCCAGAAGGGCAGGCGGTCGCCGGGACCGAACGGCTGGCGGAGCACGGGCACGGTCGAGCCGGGCATGCGGTCGAGCCACGCGCGGGCGTCCGGCTTCGGCAGGCGCAGGTCGGGCAGCCGGTGCACCGGCATCGTCGACCAGCGGTTCGAGAACACCGACAGCGGCGCGTTCGCGCCCGCGGGCGCGCGCGCGTACTTCGTGCGCCCGTCGACCACGTGCACCTCGCGGCCCCAGTAGCCGCACAGCGCCCATTCGCGGATCGCGCGCGCCTCGCCGCGCAGGAGCGGCGCGAGCGAACGCCCGTGCGTGCGGTGCTCGGCGCGCGCGCCGAACAGCTCGAGCAGGGTCGCGTGCACGTCGACGTTGGTGGTGAGCGAGTCGCAAGCACCCGCCGCTGCGCCCGGCCAGGCGACGAGCAGAGGAATGTGCCCCATGGGCTCGAACACCGGCAGCGCGGGCTTGCCGAACGCGTCGCGCTCGCCCAGGTAGTGGCCGTGGTCGGTGCACACGAACACCGCGGTGGAGTCCCACAAACCGCCCCGGTCGAGCGCGTCGAGCACTCGGCCCAGCCAGCGGTCGATCATGGTCAGCTTGCCCCCATAGCAGGCGCGCAGCTGGCGGGCCTGGCGCTCGCTGAGCACGCCGCTTCCGACACCAGACGGTGTATAAGGCGGCCAGATCAGGTGCGGGCCTTCCCACTCCGGATCGTACATCGCTGCGTACGGCTCGGGCGTGTCGAAGGGCTCGTGCGGGTCGAACTCGTCCACGAACAGCAGGAACCGCTCGTGCGCGGGCGCTTCCTCTTCGAGCCAGCGCGCCGCCTTCGCCAGCGTGCGCGGGCCGGGGAAATCCTCCTCGCCGCGGAACCAGCCGCGCGAGTCGTCGTAGGGCGTGTGCCCGCGCCCGAACGACGGCGCGCCGATCCAGCTCGGGTCGGGCCGCGTGCGCCACGGATCGCTCTCGTGTCCGCGCTGGTAGTCCCACGCCGTGAAGTCGCAGTGGTAGTTCTCGCCGCCCACTTCGAAGAGGTGCGGGTGATCGGACACGAGCATGGTCACGACGCCAACACGGCGCAGCGCTACAGTCAACGGCTCTTCCCATAGCTCGATCGAGCCCCACGGCTTCCACAGGAAGTCGAGCGCGCCGCAGAGCAGGTCGTGGCGCGCGGGCATGCACGGCAGGGAGCCGGCGAAATGCGCGTCGAATCGCACGGCGCGGCGCGCGAATCGGTCGAGGTTCGGCGTCGCGAACTCGCGCGCTCCATACGGGCCGACGAGATGCCGATTCAAGCTGTCCAGGAGCACGACGACGGCATTGCGCGGCCCGAGCGGCGTCGAACTCATCGCCGTCATTCTACGTGACCGGAGGCAGAAGCATGAAGCGAACCTCGATCTCCGCGGCGGCGCTGGCCGCGCTGCTGGCCTTCCCGTACGCGCCCGCGCGCGCCGACGTCTCGCCCGGCGACGTGATCACCGCCGCGAACAAGGAGAAGGTCCGCGGGCTCGTGCCCGACGAGTTCTACACGTATGCGATCGAGAACTTCCCCGACCTGGAGATGAAGATCGTCGCGAGCGCGGATTACCCGGTCCACCCGAAGTACGTGGAGGCGACCCAGCAGTTCGCGTGTCAGGCGTCGATCGACGCAAGCGGGCGGCTCGTGAACTACACGGCGGGCCAGCCGTTCCCGTTCTCGGAGTGGGCGAAGACGGCGACGGGCCACAAGTGCGACCTCACGCCCGACGACCCGCAGTTCGCGCTGAAGCTGGCCTGGGACGTGAACTACCGCTGGCAAGGCGGCTCGGGCTTCAACCTGCCGCACTGGGGCTTCGCGAACATGCGCAACATGGGCCACGAGGAGTGGCGCCTGTCTCAGGGCGAGTACCGGCGCACGTATTTCAGCGCGCGCGCCGATCTCCTGCCCGACACGACGGAGCTCGAGAAGGGCACGAACGTGGAGTGGGCGGAGTACTTCGACGTGAAGTCGCCGTTCGATCTGCGCGGCACCATGTTCCTCCTGTACCGCTACCGCGACAACAAGGAGGACGACACCTGGGCGTACATCCCGGCGCTGCGCCGCGTGCGCCGCATCGCAGCTACACAGAAGAGTGACTCATTGCTCGGCACGGAGTTCACGCTCGAGGACTTCTACCTGTTCTCCGGCTACGTGTGGAACCACTCGTGGGAGTTCAAGGGCGAGAAGACGTTCCTCTCGGTGCCCGACAGCGGGCGCACGTGCTTTCCGAAGGCGTCGGGGGCGACGAACGCGCGCAGCATGGTGCGGCTCGGCACGGACGAGGAGTGGCGCGCGTGCCGCTTCGACCCGTACGGCGCGCTGCCCATGGTCGGTGAGAGCTGGCAGAAGCGCACCTCGTTCGAGCTCGACGACATCCCGAAGCAGGAAGGCCACCCGTACAGCCGCAAGAAGATCTGGTACGACAAGGAGACCATGTCACCGGGCCTCGCGGTGGCGTACGACCGCGGCGGTAAGCCGTTCAAGCTGATCGGCGGCGTCGGCCGCTGGAGCGAGACGAGCGGCATCACCGAGAACAAGGGCCATTTCGTGCTGCTGGGCTCGTCGGTCATGATCGTGAACCTGCAGAGCGGGAACTCGAATCTGGGCCAGTTCGACGGCATGAACGCGATGGAGTTCTCCATCGCCGAGAGCCGCAAGTACTACGACACGACGAAGCTGAAGACCGAGGGTCACTAGCTCGCGCCCATCGCGGCGCTCGTCTCGGGTAGACTCGGGCCATGGAAATTCGCACGAGCCAGGCCCAGGTGAAGACGCCCGATGGAAGCATGCCCGTGTACGTCGCGGAGCCGACGGCCGCGGGGCGACACCCCGCGGTGATCGTCGTGATGGAGGCGTTCGGACTGAACGGCCACATCCAGGACGTGGCGAAGCGCATCGCCGCCGAAGGCTACGTGGCGCTCGCCCCCGACGTGTACTGGCGCATGCTGCCCGACAACAAGGTCGGCTACGCGGAGCTGCCGAAGGCGATCGGGCTCATGCAGAAGGTGAAGGACGCGGAGGTCGTCGCCGACTTCCGCGCGGCGCTCGACTTCCTGGCCGCGAAGCCGAACGTGAACGGCGCGAAGATCGGCATCACCGGCTTCTGCATGGGCGGGCGCCTGGCGTTCCTCGTCGCAGAAGAGCTGCCCGACCGGATCGCCGCCGCGGCGCCGTTCTACGGCGGCGGCATCGCGGGCCTGCTCGGGAAGGCGGACCGGATCAAGGCTCCGCTCTTGCTCTTCTTCGGCGACAAGGACGCGTTCATCCCGCAGGACCAGGTGAAGGCGATCGACGCGAAGCTCCGGGAGCTGAAGAAGAGCTACCAGCTCGAGAACTACGCGGGCGCCGACCACGGCTTCTTCTGCAACGATCGGCCGTCGTATCACGAGAAGGCCGCCGGCGACGCGTGGACGAAGCTCAAGGCTTTCTTCAAGCAACACCTTTCAGCGTAGGGGGAAGCGATGTCGCGCCCGTTCCCGAAGGACGACCCGTTCCTCGCCGGCAACTTCGCGCCGCTCGGCTTCGAGGCCGACGCGCACGACCTGGTGATCCGTGGCGAGCTGCCGCGCGGCCTCGAGGGCGCGCTGTACCGCAACGGCGCCAACCCGCAGTTCGCTCCGCGCGGCCGCTATCACTGGTTCGACGGCGACGGCATGATCCACGGCTTCTTCTTCGAGAACGGCCGCGTGTCGTACCGCAACCGCTGGGTGCGCACCGAGAAGTGGCAGCGCGAGCGCGTCGCGGGCGAGTCGCTCTTCGGCGGGCTTTCGGACATGACGGCGACACACGAAAGTGTCAGCGGCGTATCGGGCAACACGGCGAACACGAACATCGTGTGGCACGCCGGCCGGCTCCTCGCGCTGTGGGAGGGCGGCCTGCCCACCGAGCTCGATCCCGTGACGCTCGAGACGCGCGGCACGTGGGACTTCGCCGGCCGCTTCGGCCGCCGCAACCACGAGACCGGCATCATGACCGCGCACCCGAAGCTCGACCCACAGACGGGCGAGATGCTGATGTTCGGCTACAGCGCGATCGACCCGTTCCTCGTCTACAACGTGGTCGACGCGAACGGCGCGCTCGTGAAGAGCGTCGAGATCGAAGTGCCCTGGGCGAGCATGATGCACGACTTCATCACGACCTCGGAGCACGTGATCTTCCCGGTGTTCCCGGTGGTGTTCGACCTGGCTGCGATCGCGAACGGCGGCTCGGTGCTGTCGTGGCAGCCCGAGCGCGGCACGAAGCTCGGCGTCATGCCGCGCCACGGGACATCGCGCGACGTGCGCTGGTTCGACACCGAGCCGTGTTTCGTCTTCCACGCCATGAACGCGCACACCGACGGTGCGCGCGTCATCTGCGACGTCGCGCAGACCGACGTCGTGCCGCTCTTCGCGGAGGGCGGCGGGCCGCCGAACCTCACGCGCTGGACGATCGACCTGGCGCGCGGCGACGTCCGGCAGGAGCGGCTCGACGACGTGCCCATCGAGTTCCCGCGGCTCGACGAGCGCTACACGGGACTGCGTTACGCGCACGGCTATGCCGGCGGCGTGACGCGCGAGCGCAAGGGCGTGGTGATGTTCGACTCGATCCTCCACTACAACGTGCAGACCGGCAGCCGCAGCGCCCACGTGCTGCCCGAGCACACCTACACCGGCGAGCCGGTGTTCGTGCCGCTGCGCGCGAATGCGCCGGAAGGCGAGGGCGTGCTGCTCGCCACGATCTACCGCGAGCCCGAGCGCACGAGCGCGCTCCTCGTGCTGGACGCCGAGAACGTGGAGAAGGAGCCGCTCGCCACCATCGAGCTCGACACGCGCGTGCCGTTCGGCTTCCACGGCAACTGGCGCTCCGCGCGCTCCTAGGGACGCGCCGCCAGCACCTGCTTCGCGGTCTCGAGCGGGTCGAGCCAGGCCTGCGCGATCGCGTCGGGCGCGACGTCGATCGTGCGGTCCGGCTTCGCGGCATCGAGCTGCTCCTTGCGGATGGTGATCACCACGCCGTCGTCGTGCACGAACACGTTCTGCGCGCCCGCGCTGGCGAGGAGCCGCGACAGGAACGCGTCGCCCGTCACCACCCGCAGCGGACTGCGCGACACCACCAGCGCCACACTCTGCTTGGCACCCGGCTTGGCCAGCGCCTCGAGCGCGCGAGTCACCTTCTCGATGAACGCGGCCGCCGCGCGCGGCTTCCCGAGCACGGTCGCGATCTCGGTGTAGGCCGTGAGGGCGTCGTTCGTCGAAGTCGGCGAGAACACGCGCACGGGGATGCCGCGCGACGAGAACGCCGCGCGGATCGACGCCGTCGCTGGGCTCGCGTCCGAGATCACCAGGTTCGCGCGGCTGGTCAGCGCGTGCTCGAGCGCCTTGGGGTCCGCCGGATCGAACATCTGGATGCGGTCGCCGAGCCCCATCGCGCGCGCCACGTGCGTGGTCGCTTCCGACACCGACGCCACGCGCCGAGGCGGCTGCCCGAAGCACGCGAACGCCAGCGCGCACGCGCACACCGCGGCCAGCGATTTCCGGATTCCCCCCACGCGCGGGAGAGTACCCTCGCGCTCCCGGGTACACTAGACGGGTGAAGCAGGCGACCCTCCGCACCGACCTCTCCGGCGGCGTCTTCACGATCACGCTGACGCGCGCGAAGCAGTACAACACGATCACGCCGCAGCTCCGCGACGAGCTCGCGGCGGCGATCGACGAAGGCGACGCGGAGCGCGGCGCGCACGTGATCCTGTTGCGCGCGGAAGGGCCGGCGTTCTGCGCGGGCTACGAGCTCGAGCAGTCGACCGCCAATCAGGCGCGCGAGAGCGCCAAGGCGGAGCAGGAACGAGTCTGGGACTCCGTCGCCGACCTGCGCATGATGTCGCGCTACGTCGCGACGTACATGAAGCTCTGGTATTCGGCGAAGCCGACGCTCGCGGCGGTGCAGGGCTGGTGCATCGGCGGCGGCACCGACATGGTGCTCTGCGCGGATCTCATCGTCGCGGGCGAGAGCGCGCGCTTCGGCTATCCACCGTCGCGTGTCTGGGGCACGCCGACGACGGCGATGTGGGTCTACCGCATGGGCCTCGAGCGCGCGAAGCGATACATGCTGACGGGCGACGAGATTCCCGCGAAGAAAGCGGCGGAGATCGGGCTCATCCTCGAGGCCGTGCCCGACGCCGAGCTCGACGCGCACGCGCGGGCGCTCGCCGAGCGCATGGCTCGCGTGCCGACCACGCAGCTCGTCATGCTGAAGCTGCTCGCCAACCAGACGGCCGAGCACATGGGCTTCTCGGCGAGCCGCACGCTCGGCACGCTGTTCGACGGCATCGCGCGGCACACGCAGGAAGGGCTCGACTTCGTGGCGCGCGCGCGCGACGTCGGCTTCCGCCAGGCCGTGCGCGAGCGCGACGATCCCTTCGGCGACTACGGCAGCCGCAAGCGCGAGGAGAAGAAGACGTGAGCACCGTTCGCTACGAGACCGATGGCCCGATCGCGATCGTCTCCATCGACCGACCCGCCGTGCGGAACTGCGTCGACGGGCCGACCGCCGCGGAGCTCGCCGCTGCGTTCCGCAAGTTCGACGCGGACGAGTCACTCGCGGTGGCCATCCTCACCGGCGTGGGTGGCTATTTCTGCGCGGGGGCGGACTTGAAGGGCGTGTCGCAGGGGCGGGGCAACCAGGTGCGGCTCGACGGCGACGGCCCGATGGGGCCGTCGCGCATGCTCTTGTCGAAGCCGGTCATCGCGGCGGTCGAAGGCTTCGCCGTCGCCGGCGGGCTCGAGCTCTCACTCTGGTGCGACATGCGCGTGGCGGCTGAAGACGCCGTCTTCGGCGTGTTCTGCCGCCGCTGGGGCGTGCCGCTCATCGACGGCGGCACGATTCGACTCACTCGCCTCATCGGCCACTCGCACGCGCTCGACCTGATCCTCACCGGCCGCGGCGTGTCGGGCGACGAGGCGCGGCAGATGGGCCTCGCGAACCGGCTCGTGCCCAAGGGCAAGGCGCTCGAAGAGGCCCTCGTGCTCGCCAAGCAGATTGCCGCGTTCCCGCAGCGCTGCCTGCGCGGCGACCGGCTGTCTTCGTACAAGCAGTGGGAGCTCTCGCTGGAAGACGCGCTGCGGCTCGAGACCAAGATCGGAGTCGACGTGATCCGCTCGGGCGAGACACTCGAAGGCGCCACGCGTTTTGCGAAGGGCGCAGGCCGCCACGGCTCGTTCGAGCGCTAGACGGACGGCGTGCTCCGGGCCTGGAACGTCGAGCAAGGCAGGCGACGAGCGTATCGGCTGCGGGTATGTGTCTCGGGTTTGCACCTCAGCGCGGGCACGGCGGGGAGCGGCGGGCCGTGAGTCAGTCTGCCGACTCGAGCTGCTTCAACAATTCGATCTTCGTCGCCACACCGAGCTTGGTGTACACCATCCGGAGCTGGCTCCGCACCGTCGCGGGCGACGTACCGAGCAAGGCCGCGATGGCCTTGTGACTCTTCCCCGCGGAGAACTCGCGGCCGACCTCGAGCTCGCGGGGCGCAAGGGCGTCGACGGCAGCGCGCGGGCGCACGCAGATCAAGAACGTGCGGTCGTCGAGCGCGCGCATGAGCGAAGCGACGATCGCCTTCCCCGTCCAGGTCGCCGCGCCGCCTGTCGTGAGCGCGAGGACCTCGGACGGAACCGAGGGCCCCCGCCAACACGGAAACTCCGAACGCAGGAGCGCGGGGAGCTCCGCCTCGGCGTTGTGGACCACGCCGTGCCCGTCGATGAGTGCCCGGGCGCGCAGGTGCGCGCCAGCGGGGGCCGCGGTCGAGTCCAGGAAGTGGAGCGCGTTCATGTGCCACGCCGCGACGAGGTGCGGCATGGCGGCTTGGACGAAGCGGCGCTGTGACTCGGAAAACGGCTGGTCGCGGTTCTCGCGGTAGAGCGAGAGCAGCGTGAAGAGCTCGAGCGCCGACTCGTGCACCGTCGTCGCGAGGGTGTGCTCCATGCCCCAACGACGTGCGTGCGCGAGCATCGCCGGGTGCACGCGCTTCCCGGTGCGCGTGAGCGAGATGTTCACGGTGCGCCCGGGCTTCGCCACGACGTCGCGGTTGAGCGTGTCGTGGTGCTTGATGGGCTCGTACTCCTCGAGCATCTGCGGGTCCACGCGGTGCAGGCGACCCTGGTGCAGGATCGGACCTGCCGCGCCGCGCGCGAACGTGCCCCAGATCGCGGAATCGAACGGCACGTGCCCCTTCAGGTGCTCCAGCGCTGCGTCGCAGAAGTCCGCACGAGCCGTAGCAGCGAACAGCCGGTACAGGCCGATCAAGAACTCGTCGCGATCGAGCGGCACGGTCACATCCAGACCCGCACGCAGTGTAGCTCGAACGAAAAGTGCGCGACGTGCCCGCTGCCCTGCACGGCGGGAACCGCCGCGAGCTGCACGGGGCACTAACGCGCTGCCTCCATCTGCCGCAGCAGCTCGACCTTCGTGCTCACGCCCAGCTTCGCGTACACCGCGCGCAGCTGGCTGCGCACCGTCGTGGGCGAGGTGCCGCACAGCGCCGCGATCTCCTTGTGACTCTTGCCGGACGCGAATTCGCGCGCGACCTCGAGCTCGCGCGCGGACAGCTCGTCGAGCGCATTGCGGCGGCGCACGCCGATCACCGCAGAGCCGTCGTCGAGCCGGCGCACGAGCGACGCCACGATCGCCGTGCCTCGAAACACTTCGGTGTTGCCGCGCGCGAGCGGAAGCAGGGCGTCGGGGAGCTGCGGGCCGCGCCAGCCTCGCACCTCTTCTCGCATGAGCTCCACGAGCTCGGGGTCCGCGACCGAGAGCTCCCCCTGCGGCGCGACGAGCGCGCGAATGCCAAGGCGGCGCGCGGTCTGCGCGGGCCCGTCCACGAACTGGATCGTGTTGATGCGCCAGGCGGCGACGAGATGCGGGGTGATGCCCTGTTTGTAGCGGCGCTCGCGCTCGCTGAACGGATGGCGCGACTCATTGCGGTGCAGGGTGAGGATGGTGAACAGGTTGAGCGCGGGCTCCTCGATCACCGTGGCCAACGCGTGGAGCAGGCCCAACCGCCTTCCGACCGCGATCGCTGCGGGAGCTACGGAATGCTGCACGCGCTCGAGCGAGGTGTTCGTGGTGCGCCCCGGATTCGCCGCGGTTCGCTCGTAGACGACGTTGTAGGGCTGGATCGAGATGAGCTCTGCGAGCATCTCCATCGCCAGTCCGAACAGGTGCACCGTGTGCTGGTGCGGACCTTCCGGCGTCAGCGCGAAGCGGCCCCAGAGCGCGCTGTCGAAGGGAAGATGAGACGCGACTAATCGCAGTGCCGCGTCGCTGAAGTCCGCGGGCGGCACGCCGCGAGAGAGTCGATACAAGTCGATCAAGAGCGCGTCACGCGCGAACGGCACTGGACCCGACCCGAGTGATCCGGGAGTGAGTCTAGCGCGTTCGCATCCTCCATTTGAACGATTTCAAGCGCGCGCCCGGGCTACACCATGGGGCCATTGAGGAGGCCCGGAGTGTCCCAGGCGCGGCGACCGAGGTCCCTGGCTCGCGAAATCGTCCTCACCGGCGGTCGGCTATTGCTGAGCGCGGGGATCGCCGCAGCGGCGCAGGCGGGTCCGGTGAATTCGTCTCACGGCTTCGCGCCCACGGAGGACGGTGCGCTCCGAGCTTGGAGCGCCGAGCAGGGGATCGAAGCGGAGATCTCCCCCGGAAGGGTTCGGCTGAACGCGTGTCGTGGGACGCCCGGGTCGGCCGTGGAGCTCCGATTCGCCGGGGTCCGTCGGGCGGGGGCCTCGCGCCCGCCTGGCGCCGGCGCGCTGCGTGGGAGCGGGGCACGGGCCGAGATCCGCTACGACTCACTCGCAGTCACGGAGTGGTACGAGAACGGCGCGCGCGGGGTGGAGCAGGGCTTCACGCTCGACCGCCGACCCTCGGGAGGTGCGGCGCCGCTCGAGCTCACGCTCGCGCTGGGTCAGGGCAGCTCGGTCGCACGTGGGGCAGGCCTTCTTCTGTCGGCGGCGGGCTGTGCCCAGCGCATCGCGTTCGGCGAGCTCGCCGCATGGGACGCGCGCGGCACGACGCTCCCGAGCCGCTTCGAGATCTCCGGCGACCGCGTCGGCCTCGTCGTCGACGACCGAGACGCGACCTATCCGATCACCGTCGATCCGCTCGCATCCGCGCCGAGCGAGACGACGGCGGCCTCTGCAACCCCCTTTTCGACGATGAGCACGGCAGGGGACCTGAACGGTGACGGCTACAGTGACCTCGTCGTTGCGGAGCCGAATGCCGTGCAGGTCTTTCTCGGCTCCGCCTCGGGAACCCACACCTCGCCCGATTGGCAGATCACCGGAGCACTGGGCGGGCCGGTGGTCTCCACCGCCGGAGATCTGAACGGGGACGGCATCGACGACCTGGTCATCGGGGTTGCCGGCATTCCGGTTGGTGGTGGAAGCGTGTTCGTCTACTTCGGAGGCACCAACCTCGCCTCGCGGCCGACGGGGACGCTCGCGACCGCAGACTGGCTGGCCTCGTCTTCGACCGGCTTCTTCGGGAGCTCCGTCGCGACAGCCGGGGACCTGAACGGGGACGGCATCGACGACCTGGTCGTCGGAGATGTCTCGGACGGCACGGCGAGTGGTGTCTACGTGTGGCTCGGCGCGACGAACCTCGCCTCGACCGCGCATGGAGCCAAGGGCAACCAGGCGTGGTTCGCGAATCTCACGGGTGGCGGAGTGTCGCTTCCCGTCTCGACGGCGGGAGACGTGAACGGCGACGGCTTCGCCGATCTGTTGGTCGGCAACCCGTTCGTCGGCGCCTCGGGGCAGGGGGACGTCGTGGTGTTCTACGGCTCCGCGACGTTCTCGGGCGTAGGCACGATCGCGGATCAGATCTTCGTGGGGGACCCCAACCAAGCGCTCGGCTCCAGCGTCGGCGTGGCCGGTGACGTGAACGGCGACGGCTACTCCGACGTGATCGCGGCGGGCGCGGACGGGACCGTCAAGATCTTCGCCGGCGCCGCGTCGGGGACGATGCCGATGATCTGGACCGTGAACAGCGGGACGACCGGGGAGGGGAAGACGCTTGCCGCGACTGCCGGCGACGTGAATGGAGACGGGATCGCCGATGTGATGGTCGCCACGCCGACGAGCGCCAGCATCTACTTCGGAAGGCGCGGCAGCCCGCCGAGTACGACTGCGGACGAGGTCCGGGCGATCGACGCGTCGGGGCTCGGACCCTTCCCGTTCGCGTACGCACGTTGGGCCACGACCGTGGGCGACGTGAACGGCGACGGCTTCTCCGACGTTGCGTTTCCCGCGTCCACGACCACGGTCGCGGTGTACCACGGCGGCGGCTACCCGCCGAACCCTGCGGCCGTGAGCCTCCTGAAGATTCCGACCAAGCTTCAGGCCGGCTCGAATTACGGCACCGGCTTGTCGGCAGCCGGAGACATCAACGGAGACGGCTACTCCGACTACGTCGTCGGCCAGCCCTACTACTACGGCGGTCAGACCAACGAGGGCCGCTTCGAGCCCGTGTACGGCGGCTCGTGCGGGCCGCCGTGCGGGCCGTCGATCCCGACGTCGCCCGCCGATCTGTGGGAGAGCAATCAAGCCGGCGCGAACGAAGGCTGGAGCGTCGGCGGGGGCGGCGACGTGAACGGCGACGGCTACAGCGACGTGATCGTCGGCGCGCCCCTCTGGGACACCGCCACCACGACCGACGCCGGCCGCTTCCAGGTCTATCTCGGCAGCGCGAGCGGGCTCGCCGCGACCCCGAGCTTCACGTTCGAGGGCACGGACGGCGCGGGCGCGTACCTCGGCTGGTGGGTCGCCAACGCGGGCGACGTGAACGGCGACGGCCTCAGCGACGTGCTGGTCTCCGCTCCGTACGCGAACAACGGCTCGCTCTCGCAGGCGGGCAAGGTGTACCTGTTCCTGGGCGCGGCGACACCGACCGGTGTCAACCCGACGCCGGCCTGGACGAAGTCGGGCACGATCGCCAACGAGCACTTCGGGATCCACATGAGCACGGCGGGAGACGTGAACCGCGACGGGTATTCCGACGTGATCATCGGTGCGCTCGGCGTGGGGCCGGGCGGTCAGCTCGGCGCCTTCGTGTACCAAGGCCAGCGCACCGGGCTGGCTTCGACGCCGGCAGCGACGCTGATCGGGGACTCGGTGGGCGACGACTACAGCATGAGCGTGGCGTCGGCGGGCGACGTGAACGGTGACTCGTACTCCGACGTCGTGCTCGGCGAGCCGGCCTGGACGGGGCCGGACGGGCCCTTCCAGGGCGAGGTGCGGATCTTCCACGGAGGGCTGTCTGGTCTGAACACGACCGCGGCCACGACGCTGCAGGGTCCGGCCGCCCAGACGCGCTTCGGGAGCGGGGCCAGCGGAGGCGGTGACGTCGACGGCGACGGCTACGGCGACCTGGTCGTCGGCGAGCAGTGGCTCACGCAGACCACCTTCGCGGACGGAGGCGCGCACGTGTTCCTCGGCGGTCCGTCGGGGATCAAGCCGGTGAGCGGAACGGAGCTCGCGGGAGTCGCGGGCAGCGGCTCCAACTTCGGTCGCGACGTCGCGTTGAACCTCGACATGAACGGCGACGGCTTCGCGGACGTGATCGTCGGGGCTCTCTTCTATAGCCCCTTCTCCTTCTCGCAGGCAGGCGGGGTGTTCGGAGTCTTGGGGGGCGAGAGCGGCTATGGCGGTCGTCCGCTGCAGGCTCGCGGCCAGACCCTCACGGGGATTCCCCTGGCGCTCCTGAATACGGTCCGCGCCGCGGATGCCCCCAGCTTCCAGATCGCGAGCCTCCTGCGCAGTGCGGCGGGGCGAGTCGGCGTGCGCGCCGAGGTCGAGGTGAAGCCGACGAGCCAGGCCTTCGACGGCACGGGCATCATCACCGGCTCGAGCTTCGCGCTCACCGACCTGACCGGCACTCCGAACGCGATCACTGCTTCGTGCGCGGTCGCGGCGGGCTGTCACTGGCGCGTTCGCCAGCGCTCGAAGAGTCCGTACTTCCCGAACACGCCCTGGTTCTCGCCACCGGGCAACACGGAGACCGAGACCGACATCCGCGGCTATGTGGACACCGATCACGACGGGGTGACCGATCTCGCCGACGTGTGTCCGAACGTGGCCGATCCCGCGCAGGCAAATCAGGATGGCGACCTGTTCGGCGACGCGTGCGACAACTGCCCGACGATCGCAAACGACTCGCAGGCCGATGCGGACGCGGACGGAGTTGGTGATGCCTGCGACAGCTGCGTGAACGTTGCGAACCCGCGAGTGACTCCGGATCCCGCGACTTACCTCGCTAGCAATCCCTGGGCGACGCTCACGGGGGGCCAGCGCGACGACGACCACGACGGCTACGGCAACAAGTGCGACGCGAAGTTCCCGGGCACGCTGGGCACCGCCGTCGGCGCGCCCGACCTCGCGCAGTTCCGCGCCTCGAACGGGAAGAGCCGCACGGTCGACACGTGCGGCACGACCGGCACGCGACCGTGCGCGATCTTCGACCTGGACGAGGGCACGGCCGCGGCGATCGGCGCGCCGGACCTGGCGCAGTTCCGCCTCTTGAACGGCAAGGTGCCGGGCCCGAAGTGCCCGACCTGCCCGCTCGCGTGCACCGCCGGCACGGCCGGGAGCTGCGGGCCGTGACCGGCTGAGCGTCTGGCGGACGACTCACTTTCGGATCAGACAGACCGCAAGAACTACCTATGGCCGTGCGCGACGCGAAGGAACACGCTTCCTCGGCTGCTAGAGCCGGAGGATTCGTCGATGAGTTCGGTCGCGCGCACGTGGCTCGGGGTGTTTGGATCGGTGGCGGTGGCGCTTGCCGCGGCTCGGGCGTCGGCGGGGGTGGCTCCCAACCCGACGACGACGGTGACCCTCGCGACGAGGCTCGGGCTGAGCCCGGAGCCGAAGAGCATCGTCACGGGCGACTTCAACGGCGACGGCTACGCGGACGTCGCCTTCACGTACTTCGGGGACCTGATCCAGGTCCAGCTCGGCGGGCCGGCGGGCATTGGCTCGGACCCGCTCGGCGGGAACTGGAGCTTCGACGAGAACGGGGAGGCCGCGTTCGGTGACTTCGTCTCGAATCGGACGCTTGGCACCGCGATCGCCGCGGGAGACGTCAACGGCGACGGCTTCGACGATTTGATCGTCAGCGCTCCCACGGCCGGCCACGGCGGGGTCGGCCTCGGCGCGGTGGTCGTGTTTCTCGGCGGCCCGAGCTTCGGCACGCCGACGGCTGCGCTCCAGAACGACCTGACCCAGGCGGACTGGATCATCGACGCGAACGCCGGGACGTTCATCTCGTCGACGCCGACGGGCTTCGGCACCGGGCTGGCCGTAGCGGACGTGGACGGCGACGGAATCGCGGACATCGTCGTCGGCGCGCCCACGTGGACCGACGGCGCGGGGAACAGCGGCTACGTGTTCGTGTTCAAGGGCAGCGCGACGCTCGCCACCGACCCCGACGCGTCGCCGGTGACGGCCGCCTGGCTGGCGCACGGCACCGCGGTCGCGTCCGGCTTCGGAACTTCGGTCGCGGCCGCCGACGTGAACGGCGATGGCTTCGTCGACGTCGCGGTCGGCGCGCCGTCGTACACCGACCCCGAGCCGAACGAAGGCGCCGCCTTCGTGTACTTCGGCCAGAGCCCGCTCGCCAGCAAGCCGACGGGCACCGTCGCGAACGCCGCGGGATCCGTCGAAGGCAACGCGGCCAACGCCGCCCTCGGGACGCACGTGGGCAGCGCGGGCGACATGGACGGCGACGGCTTCGCCGAGCTCGCGTTCTCTCGTCAGGTGCCCGCGAGCTCGATCGGCACGGTCGAGATCCACAAGGGCGCAGCGGGCGCGACGGCGCCGCTGGCGCTCCTGACCTCGATCCCGAGCACGACCAACACCCAGCCCGTCCCTGCGACGGTCGGCGACGTGAACGGGGACGGGCTCTCCGACCTCGTCGTGATCGACGGGGCCAGTGTCCGCGCCTACTTCGGCCGGCTCGGACAGCCTCCATCGCCCACGCCGAGCGCGGTTCTCGGCACTCTGCCGTCGGGCTTCGCCAACCTGCTGCCCTTCGCGGTGGTCGCGGGCGGCGACGTGAACGGCGACGGCTACACCGACGTGGTCGCCTTGAGCGGCGCGGCAGGAACGGGCTTGGTCCTTGTCGTCTACCAGGCGAGCGGCGATCCCACCGCGACGGCGGTCGGCTACTCGAGCACCTCGGGCCAGGTGGGCGCCGGCGGCGGGATCGGCTTCGGGCCGGCGGGTGACTTGAACGGCGACGGCTACAGCGACTACGTCGTCGGCTCGCCCGGGTGGGACGACTCACTCGTCGACGCGGGCAAGTTCACACCGGTCTACGGCGGTCCGTGCGGGCCCGCGTGCGGGCCCGCGTACACCGTGCCGTCGAATGCCTGGGAAGGCGACCAGGCCGGCGCCGAGCAGGGCTGGAGCGTCACGGGCGCAGGCGACGTGAACGGCGACGGCTACGACGACGTCGTCGTCGGCGCGCCCGACTACACCTCGCCGAGCGGCGCGGCTGCGGGGCGCATGCAGATCTACCTGGGCGGGCCGACGGGGCTGTCGACCACGCCGAGCTTCACCTTCGTGGGTGCCGACGGCGCGAACGCGCAGCTCGGCTGGAAGGTCGCGCCCGCGGGCGACGTGAACCGCGACGGGCTCGCCGACGTGCTGGTCAGCGCGCCGTACGCCGCCAACGGCTCGATCCCAGAGGCGGGCAAGGTCTACCTCTTCTTCGGCGCACCTACACCGATCGGTGTACAGCCGACGCCGGCGTGGTCGTACAGCGGCACGACCGCGTACGGCCACCTGGGCGTCGCGCTCTCTGCGGCTGGCGACTACAACCGCGACGGCTACGGCGACGCCGTCGTTGGCGCGATCACCGGCGGCCCCGGCGGCGAAGTCATCGCCTACGTGTTCCCCGGCGGCTCGCCGCCGACCGAGACGCTCCCGGCCGGACCGGGCGCCACGCTGATCGGCGGCAACGCCGGCAGCGACGACTACGCGATCAGCCTCGCGTCGGGCGACGTGAACGGCGACGGCTACTCCGACATCATCTTCGGCGAGCCCGAGTGGATCGGCCCCAGCCAAGCCACGCAGGGGCGCGTGCTCGTCTTCGAGGGCTTCGAAGAAGGCGTGCACGTATTCGCGTCGACGGAGATCGACAACGCCGTCGCCAACGGCTTCTCGCGCTTCGGCACCAGCGTGGGCGCGGGTGGCGACGTGAACGGCGACGGCTACGGCGACGTGGTGGTCGGCGAGCAATGGCGCAGCCAGAGCGTGTTTGCCGACGGCGGGGCGCACGTGTATCTCGGCGGGGCAGGCGGGTTGGCGACGACCTCGGCCGTCGACCTCTACGACACCGTCGGCCACACCTCGAACTTCGGCCGCGACGTGTTCCTGAACCTGGACGTGAACGGCGACGGCTTCGACGACGTCATCGTGAGCGCTTTCAGCGCAGCCGGCCCGACCGGCGACGAGGGCGGTGGCTTCGTGCACTTCGGCGGCAACGGCCCGGGCGCTGCGCGACACGCGCGCATGCGCCACGGCGCCACGGGCACCGCGCCGCTCGCGCTGCTCGACGCCGTGAGCTCGCAGGAGAGCAACGCCTTCAACGTCACGAGCCTGCTGCGCAGCGCCGGCGGCAGCGCGCGCGTGCGCGCCGAGCTCGAGACCAAGTCACTCGACGCTCCGTTCGACGGCACCGGCACGACGCTCCTGCCCGCGGTCCAGGTCACGGGTGCGGGCGTCGAGGCCGCGGTCGCTTCCGCGTGCGCGGTGCCGCTCGGCTGTCACTGGCGCTTGCGGCTGCACACGCGCGACCCGCTGTTCGCGCGCACGCCGTGGTTCTCGCCGCCGGGCAACGACGCGACGGAAGTCGACTTGCGGCAGACGCTCGATGCCGACGGCGACGGAATTCCTGACGCCTTGGACAACTGCAAGTTCGTCGCGAACCCCGGTCAGGAAGACGGCGACGGCGACGGGGTGGGCGACGTCTGCGACAACTGCCCGTCGGTCGCGAACGCGACTCAGGTCGACACGGACGGCGACGGCGTGGGCGACGCGTGCGACAACTGTGTGAACGTGCCGAATCCGCCATTGCCCCCGGGCTTCCTGGCGTCGAACCCGTGGGCGACGCTCACGGGCGGCCAGCGCGACGACGACCACGACGGCTTCGGCAACAAGTGCGACGCGAAGTTCACGCCGCTCGTGATCGGCGGGGGCAAGGCCGTTGGCGCACCCGATCTGGCGCAGCTGCGCGCCTCGATCGGGAAGAACCGCGCGAACCACAACTGTGGCACCAGCGGCACGATGCCGTGCGCGATCTTCGACCTGGACGAGGGCACCGCGGCGGCGATCGGCGCGCCCGACCTGGCGCAGTTCCGCTTGCTGAACGGCAAGGTGCCGGGGCCGAAGTGCGCGACGTGCCCGCTCACCTGCGCGGCCGGCACGGCCGCGAGCTGCGGGCCGTGAGCGACTAGGCGAAGAGGCGCGCCGCGAGCTCGGTGCGCGAATGCACGCCGAGCTTGCGGTAGACGCTCTGCAGCTGGTTCTGCACCGTGCGCGCGCTCGCGCCGCGCTGCTGTGCGATCTCGGCGTCGCTTCTGCCCGAGGTCGCGAGACGGGCGACCGCGCGTTCGGCGAAGGAGAGTGACTCGAGCCCATCCGTCGCGCTCAGACGAGCCGGCCAGGCGCTCTCGCGCTGCGCGAACATGGCCGCGAGCTCCACCCGCGAGGCCATGCCCAGCTTGCGCGCCCCGCTTTGGATCCGCCGCGACACCGAGCTCGGCGAGAGCTCGAGCGCCCAGGCGATCTGTTTCTCGCTGTGGCCGAGCCCGAGGAGCTCGGCGACGCGGACCTCGCTGCCGGTGAGAGCGCGCGAAGCGCCGGGATATGCGTCGATCATGGCGACCAGCGTCGCGCGCAGGACCGATTCGCTCCCGTGATCGCTGCGTGATCTCTCAACATGAAAAATCGCTCATCTGGGCGCCCTTCTGGCAAGATCGCCTGCGGAGTGGCAGCGCGTGGGTGTGTCCTTCCGGTGGAGTGACTGCTGTCTCGAGCGCGAGGCGCGGTCCCTCACCCGTTCGGGGCGCGAGGTGCGGATCCAGCCGCTCGTGCTCGACCTGTTGCTCCTCTTGTTGCAGCACCGCGGGCGCGTCGTGGCCCCCGAGGTGCTCGAGCGCGAGCTCTGGCGCGGGGTGAAGGTCACCGAGTCGTCGCTGCGCCGACTCGTGAAGGAAGCGCGCCGCGCGATCGGCGACGACGGCGGCCGCCAGGCGCAGATCCAGACCGTGCGCGGCCGCGGGCTTCGCTTCGCGGCGCCGGTCGCCGTCGAGGGCGGCTGGGACACGAGCTTCGTCGGCCGGGACGACCTGCTCGCCGCGCTCGAGGAAGCGCTCGAGGCCGCGCACGCCGGCGTCGGCTCGGTGACGCTCTTGTACGGCGCCGCGGGCATCGGCAAGACGCGGCTGCTCGGCGAGCTCGGCGCACGCGCGGGCGCGCGGGGCATGCGCGTCCTCTCCGGCAGCGGCAGGGCCGGCGCCGAGGGCGACGCTTTCCACCCGTGGCTCGAGGCGATGGGCGAGCTCGGCCTGGACGAGCTTCTCCGCGCACCGCGTCCCGTACACGGCACGACGGCCGACGCGCGCCGCTTCGCGCAGTTCCGCGACGTTGCGCAGGCGCTGGTCCGCGCTTCACGCGAGCAGCCGCTCGTCGTGACGCTCGACGACCTGCAGTTCGCGGACGCCGACTCACTCGCGCTCTTGCGCTACGTGGCGCCGTCGGTGCATGCGGCGCGCGTGCTCTTGCTCGGCAGCTTCCGCTCGAGCGCGCCCGTCGCGAGCTCGGGCCGGCTGTCCGAGCTCGCTGCGCTCGGCGCCGAGACGGCCTCGCAGGTGCACGCGCTGCGTGGCCTCGCGCCCGACGAGCTGCAGACGGTGGTGCGAAACCGCTTGCAGGTCGAGCTCGACGGCCCGACCGCGGCGCTGCTCTCCACTCGCACCGAAGGCAATCCGCTCTTCGCGCTCGAGATCGCGCGCTCGGTGCAAGCCGAGGGCGGCTCGTTCGCTCGCCTCGCGCCGAAGCTCACCACGGGCATCGAGCCGCTGCTGGAACGCCGCCTCGCCGCGCTCGCGCCCGATTCGCGCCGCATCCTCTGCGCGGCTTCGGCCATCGGCAGCGAGTTCGAGCCGTCTCTCGTGCAGGAGGCCGAAGCCTGCGAGGCGTCGCTCGTCGCGCGAGCCCTCGACGATGCGACCGCCGTGGGGCTGCTCGAGCCGGCGCTCGGTGAGAAGCGCCGCTTCGCGCACGCGCTCTTCGCCGAGGCGCTGTACGCGCAGCTCACGGCGCTGCCGGGCGGCGCGGCCGCCCAGCACCTGCGCATCGCCGAGGCGCTCGAGAAGCGCGGCACGAGCGATCCGTTCCAGCTCGCTCGACACTTTGATGTGTCGCGTCCGCTCGTCTCCGCGGCGCGCGCCCTCGTTCACGTGCGCGCCGCTGCAGAGGCGGCGAGCCGGCGCGCCGCGCTCGCCGACACCGAGCTGTGGCTGCGGCGTGCGCTGGGACTTGCAGAAGAGGCCGGCGTGCCCGCGGGCGAGCTCGTCCGCCTCTTGCTCGAGCTCGGTGAGGTCGTGGTCGCCACCTCGGGGCTCACGGAGGCTCGGCCGTTGCTCGAACGCGCCGCGCAGCTCGCCGAAGCGACGGGCGACGGGACGCTGCTCGCGCGCGCGGCCCTGGCGTACGCGCAGCGGCCGCTCGCACTCTGGGCGGAGAAGCCCGTGCTGCGCTGGCTGCGGAGCGCCGAGGCCGTGCCCGATCTCGAGCTGCCGCTGCGCGCGCGCGTCGCGAGTCGGCTCGGCGCAGAGCTCGCGTTCGCGGGACCCGCGCACCGAGCCGAAGCGCGGCGCAGGCTCGACCAAGGCCTCGCGCTCGCTCGACGAGGCGCCGACAGCCACACGCTCGGGCGCGTTCTGCTCGACCAGACGGCCCTCCAGTTCAGCGCCGCGGATACGCGCGCCTATCTCGAGCGGATGGACGAGATCGTCCAGAACGCGGAGATCGCGCGCGACCCCGAGCCGGAGTTCCGCGCGCGAGTCGGCCGGACCGCGGCTCGCCTCGAGCTCGGCGACCGCGACGGCGCGGACGAAGCGCTCCGGTCCTGCCAGCGGATGGCGAACGAGTACGCGTCTCTCTACTCCGTCAACGTCACGCGCCTGGCCGAGGCGACCTTCGCGCTGCTCGACGGTCGGCTCGCGGATGCGCGCGCCGCGATCGAAGCCGCGCGCACGCTCGTGCGCGGGCGCGGCCTGCCGGGGCTGCTCATGGTGTCGCGCTTCCTGCTCGCGTGCCAGGAGGGCGGCTTGCCCGAGCTGCTGCCCGCGATCGAGTCACTGGGTCCGAGATACGCCGGTGGCTCGACCCTGGGCAGCATGGTTGCGCTGATCCATGCAAACGCCGGTGCGATCGAGCCGGCCCGGCTCGAGCTCGTCGAGTTCGTCCAGCACCTTCCCGATTTCCGCTTCGACTGGCAGCGCCTGCCGGCGCTCGTGATGGCGGCCGAGGCCGCGTTTCGAGCTCGCCTGCCCGACGTCGCGGATGTGCTCGAGCCCGAGCTCGCGCCCTATGCGCATCTCGGCGCCGTGGCGCCGAACGCCACCGGGTACTTCGGCTCGGTGGCGCAGGCGCTCGGTTGGCTGGCCGCCGCGCGTGGCCGCAAGCGCGAAGCGCTGACGCAGTTCCGCCGCGCGCACCGCGTGCACGAATCGCTGCGCAGCCCCGTGTGGTGCGCGCGCAGCCTGCGCGCGATCGAGGAAGTGCAGGGCGGCGCCTCGAAGCGCGCAGCTCCGCGCCAGAGACTGCGCCGCCGCGCGCGCCGGACCTGACACGACTGATTCGACTCACTGAAAAAACTACTCATGGAGGCCACTGAGAGCACCGCCTAGCCTCGTCGTCGGACACTCGCGAAGGAGCGCGACGATGACGCCAAAGGCAGCTCGGAAGGCTCTCGGTATGTGGCTTGGCTTCGCCCTGGCGACCGCAGCGTCGGTGGGTCTCGCGGGCATACCCGCCGACCCGAACACGACGATCGATCCCGGGCAGACGTACTTCGAGAACCTGGTCATCACCACGGCGGGAGACCTGAACGGCGACGGGTTCAGTGACTTCGTCGTCTCGAATCCGGAGGAACAGGGCGGCGTCGTGCGCGTGTTCTTCGGCTCGAGCACCGGGATCTCGTCGACCCCAGGCTTCGTCGCGTCGAGCGACCAGACCACCGTGTTCACGCAGTTCGGCTATTCCGTGGCCGTCGGCGACGTGAACGGCGACGGCATCGGGGACCTCGTGATCGGCGCGCCCGCCTACTCCTATCCCGGCCCGAGCGGGCAGACCTTCATCGGCCGCGTCTACGTCTACCTGGGCTCTGCAAACTTTGCAGCGCGCTCTCCCGCCGGGCCGGCGAACGCCGACTGGCACGCGCAGTCGGACGACCAGGTCGGCGGCTTCGGTACGTCGGTGGCCGTGGGCGATTTGGACGAAGACGGGCTCGACGACATCGCCATCGGCGATCCGAAGTTCGTCGACATCTCCGTGTCTGCGTTTCCGGTCGGGAAAGTCTCGGTCTACGCGGGCGTGTCGCCGAGCGCATGGCCGACTCGTCCGATCGGTGTTCCCGGGAATGTCTCCTGGAGCGCCGTGGGCGAGAGCACGCACGTCGCGTCAGGCAATTCAGGCTTCGGCACGGCCGTCGCCGCGAGCGGCGACGTGAACGGCGACGCAGCCTACGACCTCGTCGTCGGCGCGCCGACCTACTCCAACAACGTGAAGAACGGCGGCGTGGTGGTGCTCTACGAAGGCGGCCTCGGCTTCATGAGCGGCCCCCACGGCAACTACGACAACTCGAACGGCCAGGCGGGCTCGAACGTGCCGGGACAGCTCCTCGGCGACCGGGTCTGGATCGCGGGAGACGTGAATGGCGACGGCTTCGCCGACATCCTGGCGACCGGCGACCCGCCGGGGGACCCACCCGAATCGGGCCCCTCGCCAGCCGCCGTGGTCACGCTCTTCGCGGGCGGCCCCGGGGTCGCTCCGAGCTTGCCGGTGGCGTGGTCGAAGACCTTCTCGGGAACGGTCGTTCCATCGATCGGCAACATCGCGGCGATCGGCGGGGACCTGAACGGCGATGGCTTCGCCGATCTCGTGCTTCAGAACGACCAGGCCCCGACGGAGGCCGACGTGTATCTCGGCCGCACCGGCTTCCCGACCCTGACGCCGGTCGTGGTGCCGATGCCTCCCGTGCACTCGAACGACGATATTCCAGGAACCGTCCGGTCTCTGGCGCCCGCGGGCGACGTCGATGGGAATGGCTTCTCGGATCTCGGCGTAGTGGTCCAGATCGGCTCGAATCAGCTCACGCCGCTCGTCTACGTGTTCGACGCCAAGGGCGATCCCACGGCGACGAACCCCGGGCTCGCGGTGTTCGGCGACCAGTCGGCGAACCAGAACGGCACGGCCTTCGGGATCAGCGCGACCTCGGCGGGCGACATCAACGGCGATGGATTCAGCGACGTGGTCGTGGGGCAACCGTCCTTCTCGAATCCCGACACCCAAGAGGGTCGCTTCATGGTGTTCATGGGCGGGCCGTGTACACCGAATTGTGCCGCTCCGACCTTCAACGCGCCGGTGAACTGGGAAGGCAACCAGGGCGGCGCCATGATGGGGTGGGCCGTGACCGGGGGTGGTGACTTCAACGGCGACGGCTTCGCCGACGTCGCAGTCAGCGCGCCTCATCACTCGTACATCGTGATTCACGTGGGCACCGTGTCCGACGCGGGGATCGTGCAGATCTTCGACGGCGGCCCGAGCGGGCTCTCGGCGGAGCCCAACCAGAGCATCGTCTCCCTCGTGGCCGGCGCGGAGTTCGGCAGTGCGTTGGTGAATGCGGGGGACGTGAACGGCGACGGGTTCGCCGATCTCCTGGTGAGCGCGCCTCTGGCGAACAACGGCTCGGTGAGTCAGGCGGGGACGGTCTCGCTCTATCTCGGTTCGCCGACGGGTCTGAAGCTTCCGGCAATTTGGACTTACAGCGGCACGGTGGCGAACGAGCACCTGGGCTTCCACCTGGCGGGCGGCTGCGACGTGGACGGCGACGGCCGCTCGGACGTGATCGTCTCGGCGACGACGACGGCGAGCGGTACACCGGCCGCGCTCGTCTTCACGGGCCAGCAGAACGGGCTCAGCGCGAATCCGCTCGTGGTGCTCGGCAGCGACCAGACGGCCGACGACTACGGCATCCAGGTGGCGTGCGCAGGCGACGTGAACGGGGACACCTACTCCGACGTCGCGATGGGCGAGGCCGAATACGACGCCGGTCTCGGCTACGCGCAAGGTCGCGTGCGCGTGTTCAACGGCGGTCCATCGCTCTCGTCCGCCGTGCCTGCCGCCACCCTCATAGGGAACCAGGGCGATGGCCGCTTCGGCGCGGGCATCGGCGGCGGCGGCGACGTCGATGCCGACGGCTATGGCGATCTCGTGGTCGGTCAGCAGTGGTTCACCGACACCGCGTTCGCGGAAGGGCAGGCGTACGTGTTCCTCGGCGGCCCGAGCGGCGTCGACCCGAATGCCGGCATCGCGCTGCCGTCTCCGACGCCGGGCTTCACGGGCGACTACGGGCGGGACATCGCGGACAACCTCGACTTCAACGGGGACGGCTTTGCGGACGTGCTGATCGGCTCGATCACTGCGCCGGACACGCTTCCCACTTCGGGTGCGTTCTACGTGAACTTCGGCGGTGGTCGTTCCGGGCTGCGGCGCCTGCCGAGAATGAAGCACACGACTTCGAGTACCCCCCTCGCGCTGCTCGGCATCCCGTCGGCCCCCGAGTCGCCCAGCTTCGCCGTTCACAGCCTGGTGCGCAGCGCAGCAGGACGCGTGCTCGCGAGGGAGGACGTGGAGACGAAGTGGAGCCATCAGGCCTTCGATCGCACGGGAATCGTCACTTCGACGGCCCCCATCGACGCCGCCGGCGCGGGTGTCGACGCGAGCGTGTCGGCCCACTGCGGTCCGCCCTATGCGACCGCTGACTCGTGCCGCTGGCGCACGCGGGTGCGCACGAACAATCCGTACTTCCCGCGCACGCCGTGGCTGTCGCCGCCGGGCAACAGCCCGACCGAGGCCGACGTGCGCAACTTCTTCGACTCCGACGGCGACTCGTTCACCGATCTCGCCGATCTGTGTCCGAGCGTCTCCGATCCCGCCCAAGGAAACCTGGACTCGGACCGGTTCGGCGATGCCTGCGACAACTGCCCGGCGGTGGCCAACGACTCCCAGTCGGACGTCGACGGCGACGCAGTCGGCGATCTATGCGACAGCTGCGTGAACGTGGCGAACCCGCGCGTGCCCGGTTCGCGTGGAGTCCCGGGCGACACCGCTTCGTATCTGTCGACGAATGTGTGGGCCACGCTGACCGGAGGCCAGCGCGACGACGACCACGACGGCTTTGGCAACAAGTGCGACGCGAAGTTCCCGGGCACGCTCGGCACGGTGGTCGGCGCTTCCGATCTGGCGCAGTTCCGCGCCTCGAACGGCAAGAGCCGCACCGCGGACACGTGCGGCACCGCCGGCACGCACCCGTGCGCGATCTTCGACCTGGACGAGGGCTCGGCGTCGTCGATCGGTGCGCCGGACCTGGCGCAGTTCCGCGTGCTGAACGGCAAGGCGCCCGGCCCGAAGTGCCCGACCTGCCCGCTGACCTGCGAAGCCGGCACGGCCGGAACGTGCGGGCCGATCCCATGACTGCGTCACCGAAAAATTTACTCATGGAGGCGACCGCGGCGCGCGCTTAGCTTCGGGGACGGTGCCGTGCGCGATCTTCGATCTGGACGAAGGCGCCGCAGCGGCGATCGGCGCACCCGACCTGGCGCGGTTCCGCCAGCTCAACGGCAAGGTGCCCGGCCCGAGGTGCCCGACCTGCCCGCTGCCCTGCGCGGCGGGAACTGCGGGGTTCTGCGCGCCGAACTGAAGGAGGCCAGCGGACCGGCTCGTCCGCAGTGCGGTATGCTTCGTGCAACCCCGTCCAGCGGGAGGCACGAATGGCCACACGGTTCCCGTCGCTCGAGTTCTTCCAGGCGCTCCG
>DATJZN010000008.1:0-12357 GCA_035499075.1 Myxococcota bacterium
GCGCTCCTCGACGCCGTCGCGCCAGCGCACCGCCTGCCGGGCCGCGAGCGAGCGAATCCCATCGATCGCCGCGCGCGCGCCGAGCGAGCTCCGCTCCTCGAACAGACGGCCGACCTCGAGAAACAGCGGGATCAGCGTGGCAGTCACGAAGTCACCGCTGGCCGCGGCGGCCAGTACGGCGATCGCGACCAGCTGATCGGTCGCGCGGCGCGTGTCACCGGTCACGATGCCGCGCACACCGGAGACGAGAGTCGGGATCCCGACGACGGCGGCCGCGAGCCCGCGGATCAGCTCGCCGATCTGCCACTGATCGGGCACCAGATACAGGAGCAAACTGCCCAGTCCCAGAAGCGCGCTGCCGCAGAGGCCCGCCCCGAGGCGCACGCTGATCCGGCGGCGCTCCTCGGTCGAGAGCGTTCCTGGCTGCGCGAGGTCCGGGTCGGGAGACACCTCGAGCGCCACGGAGCTCACGGATCTTCCTCGGGGTTCTGCGGGGGCGGCACAGGCGGCGAAGGCGGACGCCGTCCTCCCGCCGGATCGGGGGCAACCATGACTCGGATGTGCTGGCCCTGGCTCTTCGATGCTGGCGGGATCCAGCGCACGGCTTGCGCCAGCCCCAGCGCCTTCTCGACGCCGTCGCGATACAGACGCTCGCGCACGACTGCCGGGTTGTGGCTGTACTCGCGGTGAAGGGCGAGAAAGGCCGATGTCTCGCCGTTGGCGAGCGCGCCTGCGGCGGCGGCATCGGCGCGTGCAACCTGAACCGCAGCGTCGGCGCTGGCGTGTGCGCGCGGGACGACGTCCTGGGCGTACGCCTGCGCGTTCTTCCGCTTCGTCTCACTCTCGATGAACGCGCTCTGCACGGCGTCGAAGTCATCCGCGAGAGCGCTCGGGGGCCGCAGGCCGATCAGCTCGAGTGACACCAGCGCGAGCCCCGAATGCGCAGCGTCGAGTCCCTCCTGCGCCCGCCGGGTCGCCTCGGCGATCAGCAGCTTGCGCCCGTCCGAGAGCACGTGATCGACGCCCATCTCTCCCAGCGAGCGCACCATCGCCGCGTCCACCTCGACCCGCAGGATCTCGTCCGACTTCGGTCCGTAGAAAGCCCAATCGGCCGGATCTCGGACTCGGTAGCTGGCCTTGACGGACACGTGCACTACGTTCTGGTCGCCGGTGAGTGCATAGCCGACGAGCAGGGGGTCGAGTGTGTCTCCATAGGCGGGATGCTGCGGGGACTCGCTGAGGCTCTCGATCGGGAGCTCCCAAACGTACTTCGTCTTGACGCGCACGACCTGGTCGACCGGTCGCGGCAGCGCGAAGAGCAGCCCGGGGCCGTGTATCTGGGTGCCGGCCGCGTCGCCGACCAGGCGCCCCCAGCGCAGCACGACCGCGATCTCGTCGGGCCGGATCACGGTGATGCCGGATGCGGCATACAAGAGCGCGAGCAACGCGAGCCACCAATGCGTTCGCCGCCAGGCGCCGTCGAGGACACGTGCGAGCGGCGCGCCCAGGCGCGCCAGCTCCGATGGAGCGCGGCGACGGGTCATCTCGTCTCCCGAGTCTGGAGCAAGGAGAACGGCTCGGCGTCGGTGCGCAGGATCAGCGTCGTCTGGTCGGTGACCAGCTTGTCAAGTGAGTCGAGCGAGCGCGTGAAGCGGTACAGCTCGGGATCGATGCGGTGTGCGTCGGCGTAGACCTTGGCCACCTCGGCGGCAGACTGCCCGCGGATGCGCGCCTCCTGCTCGGCGCCCGTGGCGCGGATGCGCGCCGCCTCCAGCTCGGCCTCGGAGCGGATGCGGCTCGCCTCGCGTTCTCCCTCCGCGCGGAACTTGGCGGCGTACTGGCGGCGCTCGGCGCGCATCTGGTCGAATACGGCGCGCACGTTCTCCTCGGGCAGGGCGATGCGTTCGAAGCGGATCTGCTCGATCTCGACGCCGTAGCTCGAGCGCGCCACGGGCGCGGTCGCCGCGAGCAGCTCTTGCTCGATGCGATCCACCTGCAGATCCTCCGGGTTCGTGGAGACGATCGCCGACAGGTCGTGCTCGCCGAGCGTGCCGATGGCCGCGTTCGTGAGCAGGCCGTCGAGCTTCCCCTCCGCGTCTCCTTCCGAGCCGATCGACTGCGCGAACGCCAGCGGGTCGCCGACCCGCCAGACGACGAAGGTGCGCACGATGACGTTCTTCTTGTCGCGCGTGAGCATCTCCGTGTGGCCGCCTTCGTACACGCGGCGGCGCAGGTCGAGCCAGATCGCCTGATCGATCGGCCACGGCAGCTTCCAGTGCAGGCCGGGCGCACTGTCGGCGCGCACCGGGCGCCCGAACCGAGTCACGAGGACCGCCTGGCCCTCGTGCACCACCAGCGCCGTCGCCGAGAAGGCGATCGCCAGCAGCGCCGCGCTGCCCGTGATCGCGCGCAGCCAGCGCTGCGCAGTCACTTCGTCAGCCACAGCTCCCCTCCATCGCGCTGGATGCGCGCGTCCAAGACCGTGTAGTGGCGCCCGGCCAGGCTGCTCTCCAGCGCTTCCAGTCGCCGCCGGAAGCGGTACTCCTGCGGCGCAGCGCGGAACGAGGACTCCAGCGCTCGGAAGCTCCAGGCTTCGCCGGCGGCCTTGGCTCGGGCCAGCGCGCCGTCGGCGAGGGCCACGTTCTCCGCAGTCACCGCGGCGGCCTCTGCCGCCGGGACGACGGTGTTCCGGTCCGCCTGCGCCTCGATGGCCGCGGTCGTCTTCGAGAGCGCCGCGGATACCACCGCCTGGTAGTCCGTGGCCACTTGCACCGGCGGATGCATTCCGCCGATCGTGAAATCGACGACGTGGACACCGAGCTCGAGTGAGTCGGCCTCAGCCTGCACCATCGCCCGCATCTGACTCGCTAGCGCGGCGACGTTTTCCGACAGAGCCTGCGTGAGGGTGCGGCCGACGGTCGATTTCATCACGGCGCGGTAGGCGATCGCGCGCAGGGCGTCCGCCGGATTCTGACTGCGGTAGTACCAGGCGCGCGGGTCCGAGACGAAGTACTGGACGGCCGCGTCGATCGCGATCAGATCGCGTCCGTCCCCGAGCAGCAGGGTGAACTCCGCCTCGCCGTGCTCGCGTGCCCAGAGCACGTTCTCGGGGCCTGCTTTCTCCTCGCCTTCGTGACCCACGTGTAGAGTCTGTACGCGTCGGACCGGGATGCGAACGACGCGATCGATGGGCCAGGGCCAGTGCAAGTGAAGACCGGGCGGGAGCGGATCTCCCGCGACCGGTACGCCCAGGCGCTCGACGAGACCCTGCTCCTCGAGGCCGACGACGGTCGCGGAGGTGCAGAGCCAGCCAAGCGCCAGCAGGGCGACCGCGAGCGGCTCCGCGCTGCGCCGGACCAGCGCCAGCGCCCAGGTCGAGCGGAGATCGATGCCGAGCTGTCGCTCCGCGAAGTCGACGGCGCTGGCCAGTGGATTCGCGCGACTGCCCAGGACCGCGAGCACCACGACGTCGCTCGGAAACGCCCGGTCGGGTCTGGCCGCCCCTCTCGCGACGAGCAGGAACTCGAGACACACGATCGCTTCCACGGCCAGCACCAGGAAGTGGAGGCCGCGCACTGCTCGCGAAGCGCCCACCCAGTCAAGCCCGACCGCGAGCGCCGCCAGGACCAGGATCCACGCGAGGACACGCGCGCCTCGGGAGAGACCCGGCCCTTCCGGCAGGCGCCTGGGATCGACGCCGGCCAGGTAGACCCCGGCACTGGCAGTCACTCCTGCGGCCGCGACGAGCAGCGCAGCGATGGCTGCGAGGTTTCCGAGCGAGAGCGGGCGCTGCGGGCCCCAGCGCGCGCCGAACGCGGCGGTGATTCCGAGCACGCACACGATCGCGATTCCAGCCTGGAGCTCGCGCAGGCCGATCTGACCCACGCCTGGCTCCGCGGACCTCCGCTCGCCCCAGGCCGGCCCCAGCAGGGCCGCGCCCGAGAGCAAGAGCGCGAGTGCGGCGTCGACCAGCACCGGATTGCGGAGCGCGATGCCGCTCACTCCGGCTACGAACAGGCCGGCGATCGCCGCCGCGAGCAGCAGCAGCAAGACGCTGCGGTACGGACTCGAGCTGGGCGGACTGACTCCGGGAAGATCGTCCGACATGCAGGAACTCCTCGACTTGGCGCTCGCGGGCTACACAGAATCGTGGTGACCGACGCCGGACCTCGAGACTCACTGAGCGCTCCGTTGGAGCGTGAGACGAGTGACCGGCGGGAGAGGCGCCTCCGGAGAGGCGCCGATCGACTTCAGGCGATCCCGGAGTGCGGGGGCGCGCGCGAGCGCGGAGCCAGCGGCACGCACTGCGACGGCTCCGCGAAGCTGCGCGCTTCCGAGGGCCAGACGGCGCGGTCGGGAAGAGCGATGGGCAGCGGCCCGATCGCTCCGGTCTGGGAGCGAAGCTGGGAGACGAGCTGGCACAGGCCGCAGCTCGACGCTTGGTGTTCGGCTTCGGAGCTGCTCGACCCCCGCTCCCGAGGGCCGTGCGAGAGGGGGTGGTGATGGAGCGGGGCCGCCCCCACCTGCATCGAGAAGGTCAGGAGGAAGATCGACGCGAGCCAGCGCAGACTGCGCGGCCGGAAGTTCATGCCGAGAACACCTCGCCGGAACCAGCGTGCGTCACCGAGCCGAGGCGCGCAAGCTGCTGTGCACTGAGGCGACGTACGACGATCGAGGATTCGATCTCAGGCGCTCGGGCGCTCGAGCCCGAGCTTGCGGATCCGTGACTGCAGCGTGGTGCGCTTCATGCCCAGCCGGTCGGCGGCACCGTTCGGGCCACCGATCCTCCAATGTGTTTCGCAAAGCGTCCGGCGGATGGCTTCGCGCTCGGCCTCTACGAGGGTCGCCGCGGTCCAGGGCCGAGCCGCGCTCCTCGGCGCGAGCTCAGCCGGCGCGACTTCCAGCGCCGGCCCGGACGAAAGGATCACCGCGCGCTCGATCGTGTTCTCGAGCTCTCGCACGTTTCCGGGCCAATCGTGGGCGCAGAGTGTCTCCATGGTGCTCTCTGGGATCGTGTCGATGCGCTTCTGCATCGCGCGCGCGATCCGCTCCATGAAGTGCCAGGCGAGCGCGGGGATGTCGCGGCGCCGCTCGCGCAGGGGTGGGAGTGTGATCGGGAAGACGTTCAGTCGGTAGTACAGATCTCTGCGGAACTCCCCGTCGGCGACCATGGCCTCGAGGTCGCAGTTCGTCGCCGCGACCAGCCGCACATCTGCGTGGATCGTGCGCGCGCCGCCCAGCCGCTCGAACTCTTGCTCCTGCAGCACCCGCAGAAGCTTCGGCTGGAGCTCGAGCGGGATGTCGCCGATCTCGTCGAGGAAGAGCGTCCCGCCGCCGGCTCGCTCGAAGCGGCCGATACGCTGCCCGACCGCTCCCGTGAAGGCGCCGCGCTCGTGGCCGAAGAGCTCGCTCTCCAAGAGTCCCGTGGGGATCGCGGCGCAATTCACCTTGACGAAGTCGCGCCGGCTGCGCGCGCTCGCCTCGTGGATCGCGCGCGCGATCACTTCCTTGCCGGTGCCCGTCTCGCCGCGCAGGAGAACCGTCGAGCCGGTCGGCGCGACCGACTTCACCAGCTCGAGGACGTGCATGAGCGAGCTGTCCGCGCCGATGATCGACCCGGCGCCTGGTGAGCAGCCGCGCCCGGGGCGATAGCGCTGGACCGCCTGCTGCACCGCGTCGAGGAGCTCCACGCTTCGGAACGGCTTGGTGAGGAACTCGACCGCGCCCGCCTTCATGGCCTGCACCGACATCGGGATGTCGGCGTGGCCCGACAGGAAGACGATCGGGAGGGCGCAGTTCGACTTCACGAGCTCGCGCTGCAGGTCCAGCCCGGAGAGACCCGGAAGCTCTACGTCCAGGATCAAACAGCTCGGCTCGTCCGGGCGTGGGGTCTCGAGAAATTCGTGCGCCGTCGCGAACGTGCACACCCGCGAGCCAGCGGAGCGCAGCAGACCCGCCAGTGCTTCTCGCATCGAGGGATCGTCGTCGACGACGTAGACCAGGTCGGCACCGTCAATCATCGCGTTCTCCCAGAGCTGTGTGAATGGCCGTCAGCAACTCCTCGCCGTCGAACGGCTTGGGAAGGCATGCGATCGCGCCCTCCTGGAGGACTCGCGCGCGAGTCGTCTCGTCGCCGTGGGCGGTGATGAAGACGATCGGAAGGTCCGGACGCAATATGCGCAGCTCGGACTGGAGCGCCGGTCCGCTCATTCCAGGCATGCGAACGTCGAGAGTGACGCAGTCAGCCAGCTCGAGCTCGCCCGAATCCAGGAACGCAGCCGCGGACGCGAAGCCCCGCGCCGCGAAGCCCACGGATCGCATGTACCCCAGGAGGGACTCGCGAAACGAATCGTCGTCGTCGACGACCGAGATCAGCGGCGTGCGCGCCATCTCCGAGAGAGTGCGCCCCGGGCCGCGCCATCACCATTATACGTTCGTATCGGATCGAAGCGGCAGCGCGAACTCTAGCTCGCACCTCTCGCAACGCTCGCCGCGAGTCGCTCCGCCATACGCACCAGCTCGGCCAACGAGCCCGCCTTCATCTTCCTCATGACATGGCCGCGGTGGACCTTCACCGTGATCTCACTCGTCCCCAGCTCGGAGGCGATCTGCTTGTTCGCCAATCCCGCGACCACGTGAGCCATCACCTCGCGCTCACGCGGAGTCAGGGTCTCGTAGCGCTCGCGCAGCTTCGCGACCTGCCCCCGGTGCTTTCGCAGCGAGCGGTCCCTCCTGAGCGCCGATTCGACTGCCTGCAACAGATCGAGATCGGAGAAGGGCTTGGTCAGGAACTCGGTTGCGCCCGCCTTCATCGCGCGCACGCTCGTCGGGACGTCGCCGTGTCCCGTGATGAAGATGATCGGCATTTCGACGCCACTCGCCGCCATCTGCTCTTGGAGCTCGAGCCCGGACAGGCCCGGCATGCGCACGTCGAGCACGAGGCAGCTCGCCCGCTCTGCGGGCGGCCGCGCCAGGAATTCCCGGGCCGAGGCGAACGTCTCCACCTCCAACCCCGCCGAGTGGATCAGGCTGCGCAGCGCCGCGCGCATCGAGTCATCGTCGTCCACGACGAAGACGATTGCTTCCGGCATCGGATCTCCCGGGCGCGAAGCGTACGGCAGTGTCGAGGTCGCTTCGCGGGGCCGGCCTACCTTTCGAGCATCGGTCGGCCCTCGTGCGCGACGAGGAGGTCGTGCATGTCGTTGGCGTGCTCCTCCTCCTGCGCCAGGATCCGCTCGTTGACGTCCGATAGCGGCGACCGCTGAACGCTCATCTTGATGACCTCCTGGCTGCCCTCGTGCAATGCGCGTACCCCAGCGGCCTTGGACCAGACCCCGCCGCGCTGCCCGACGGCTGCCAGATCGGCCGCCCTGCCGATCCGGTAGACGCCCGCTCGGAGGGCCGACCGCGACCGCCGTGCCTGACTCGAGCGCCCCGTGGAGCCCTGAGCCTATGGGCGCTGCCGAGATCGCGGCGCGAGCGCCGAACTCCCGGCTGCCGTTCCCAGGAAGTCGCCGCCGCGTTGCAGCAGTGCGCCCGACCCCGCCGGATCCACGGGCACGCAGGGTGCACTCATCTGCGGCCCAGAACACGCCAGATCACCGGAGGCGCCGGCGGAATGACGAAGAGCGTGGCGGATCGGGCGACTCACTCAATGGGATCTCCATGCCCCCGACGATCACCGCCGAGCAGGTGAAGGGCTTCAGCCTGTTCATGCTGAAGGCGGTGCTCAGCGGGCGCGGTAGCGAGCTCGTCGACCTCGCGAAGATCAACCTCTTCCGTTAGGCGGGAGGCGCCCGACTTGACTTCGAAAACGTTCGCCGAAGGTCGGGCCCGCGCGAGAGATACCGCGCGCTGCACGGGACCGCCGCTGCTGTTCGGCTTCCGGCTGTGGGCGTCCGTCTGTCTGGCGCTCTACGTCGCCTTCTGGCTTCAGCTCGACAACGCCTTCTGGGCCGGGACCTCTGCCGCCCTCATGTGTCAGCCCAGGCTCGGCGCTTCGCTGCGCAAGGGATGGTTTCGGATGATTGGAACGCTAGTCGGCGCCATCGCAATCGTGGCATTGACGGCGTGCTTCCCGCAGGACCGCGTCCCATTCTTGCTGGGACTCGCGCTCTGGGGCGCGGCGTGCGCCGCCGCCGCCACGCTGCTGCGCAACTTTGCCGCGTACGCGGCGGCGCTGGCCGGCTACACCGCCGCGATCATCGCGTACGACCAGCTTGGTGCTACTGGCGGCCCGAGCGGCGATGCGTTCATGCTCGCGATCACGCGCACGACGGAGATCTCCATCGGCATCGTCTCCGCCGGCCTCGTGCTCGCGGCGAGCGATTTCGGCGGCGCGAAGCGGCGGCTGGCCGCGTTGTTCGCGGCTCTGTCCGCCGAGATCGTCGGGGGATTCCTGGGCAGCTTCGAGCTCTTCGGCGCGGAGCAGCGAGAGATGCAACCGGTTCGGCGCGAGCTCATCAAGCGGGTGATCGCGCTCGACCCGATCGTCGACGAGGCGATCGGAGAGTCCTCGGAGCTCCGCGCTCGTTCCCCAGTCTTGCAAGGCGCCATCGACGGCCTGCTCGGCGCTCTCGCCTCGTGGCGAATCGTCGCGGTGCATCTCGAAGGGGTCTCGGATCACCCATCCCGAAACGAGCTCCTCCGGAACATTCCGCTGGAGCTGCGCGCGGCGTCACGGCCTGGTCCGTCGAGCCAGTGGCTGCGGAACCCCGTCCGCCTGCGCCGGCTATGCGAAGCCGCGGCCGGAAACCTGTCCGCACTCCCTGCCCGGACGCCATCGCTGCGACTGCTCGCCGACCAGACGGCCGGTGTGCTGGCCGGCTTCTCGCGCGCTCTCGACGGGCTGGCGCTGCTCCTGGGCGATCGGGCTCGACCGCTGGGGCGGCGCCGCACCGGGCCGGTCGTGGCCGACTGGCTGCCTTCCCTCGTCAATGCCGGGCGCGCGTTCATCGCGATCGCGGCAGTCGCAGGGTTCTGGATCGCGACCGCCTGGCCGGGCGGCGCGCTGGCGATGACCTGGACTGCGATCCCCGTGATCCTCTTCGCGCCGCGGGCAGGTGAGGCCTACGGCGCCAGCGTGGGTTTCATGGTCGGGAACACACTCGCCGCGGCCTTCGCCGCGGTACTCGCATTCGCGGTGCTACCCGGTCTCTCGACCTTCCCCGGGTTTGCGGTGGCCATGGGGCTGTATCTCGTTCCAGTCGGTGCGCTCCTCGCACAATCGAGCTTCACTCACTCCAGACATGTCTCGATCTTCGCGGCGATGGCAGGCAACCTCGTGCCGGTCCTCGGGCCCGCGAACTTGATGAGCTATGACACCGCACATTTCTACAACACCGCGCTGGCCATCCTCGCCGGGAACGGAGCAGCTGCCCTCTCGTTCCGCTTGGTCCCTCCGCTGACGTCGCGCTTCCGGACACGCCGGCTCCTGATGCTGGCGCTGCGCGATGTCCGTGCGATCGCGAGCGCGCGGAGAGTCGAGAATCCAGAGGAACTGGAGCAGCGGATGTACGCGCGACTGTGGGCGCTGCCGGAGGAGGCAGAGCCCCTGCAGCGCGGGAGGCTGCTCGCCGCCTTGTCTGTGGGGGCGGAAATCCTCCGCCTGCGCCGCGCCTGCGCGCAGCTCGGCCTCACCCCAGAGCTCGACCGCGCGCTCGCGGCACTCGCGGAAGGGAGGAGCACCGCTGAGACCGGACTGGTCCAGCTCGACCGGCTGGCGGCTGCGCGCGACGGCGGACCCGAGTCCTCATCAGTCGTTCTGCGCGCGCGCAGCAGCGTGCTCACCATCGTCGAGGCCATCACTCAGCACCCCAGCTATTTCGGCGCAGGAGCGGCCGCGTGAGGTTCGCAGAGATCGATCTGTTCGGAGTCTACGTGGCTCCGATATCGCTGCTGCTGGTCGCGGCCTGGCTCGCCACGATCGCGCTTCGCCGGGCGGCCGTGCGGCTCGGCTTGCTGCATCGAGTCTGGCATCCGGCGCTCGTCGTGTTCGCGGTCTACGTGATCGTCCTCGCGTCGATGACGCTCATCGCCGGGCACTGACCGCGAGGGCTTCGATGGGCAAGCACAGAGCCAAGCACCACGAAGCAGACGTTGAGCGCGACGTGCTCGCCGAGGCGGAGCAGCACGTGACGGCCCGCACGCCCGCTCGCATCGTCCCGTTCCTGATCACGTCTGCAATCGTCGCCGTTGCGGCGCTGTTGGGCTGGGCGATGTGGGTCCGCTACTTCGGCGCGCCCTGGACCCGCGATGGAACGGTCCGCGTCTACGTCGTGACGATCGCCCCCGAGATCGCCGGAAGGGTGGTTGCGCTCCCGGTCGTGGACAACCAGCTCGTGCGTCGGGGCGATCCGCTGCTCGAGATCGACCCGACCGACTACCGAATCGCCGTCTCCCTCGCCGAGGCGGCGCTGGCGCAAACGCAGATCGACTGGCAAAACGCCGAGCACGAGGCGAGGCGCCGGCGGCCGCTGGCCGGATCGGCGATCAGCCTGGAGCAGCAGCAGGTATACGACACGAGGGCGATCGCCGCGCACGCGCGGTATCAGCAATCGCTCGCCAGCCTCGATCAGGCGCGCGTCAACCTCGAGCGCACCCGAATTCGCTCGCCGGTGAACGGCTGGGTGACCAACCTCCAGGCTCGCCTTGGCGACTACGCGAACGTCGGGCGCTCCGTGATCGCGGTCGTCGACTCAGATTCATTCTGGGTCGATGCGTACTTCGAGGAGACGAAGCTCCGCGGAATCCGCAAAGGCGACCGCGCCCGGATCAAGCTGATGGGACATCCGGATATCATCCAGGGTCGGGTCGGCAGCCTCGCACGCGCGATCAACGTCGCAAACGCGGAGCCCAACGCCCAAGGGGTCGCGACGGTCAACCCGATCTTCACCTGGGTGCGGCTGGCCCAGCGCATTCCCGTGCGCATAGAGATCGACGAGGTTCCGCCTGAGATCGTGCTCGTCGCCGGCATGACGGCAACCGTGGAGATCGACCCAGGACCGAGAGCGCCCTCTGCGGCGGTCGGCGCGGGCAAGCCATGACGGCGCGCGCGATCGGCGTCTCTCTGTTCACGACGATGTGGCTGGCCGGCTGCATGGTTGGCCCGGACTACGTGAGCCCCGAGACCGCGACGCCGGCGACTTTCGGCGAGCTACGGCCCCAAGCCCCACCCCAGCCCGCTCACAGCGAGGCGGTGGCGGAGGGCACGCCGACGGGCTGGTGGGTCTCGTTCGGCGATGAGCAGCTGACGGCGATCGTCGCGCGCGCGGTCGAGGCCAACCCGACCTTGCAGCAGGCCGAGGCGCGGGTGCGCGAAGCGCGCGCCTCGGACCAGATCGCCGCGGCAGACCTGTGGCCCCAGATCGGCGCATCGGGGTCCTTCACACGCGTGCGCACCAGCAAGAACGGGCCCGGTGCACTGAAACCCGGTCACTGGTACGACTTGTTCTTTGCGGGCTTCGACGCGAACTGGGAGCTCGACGTCTTCGGCGGCAACCGCCGCGCGGTCGAGGCCGCCGACGCGTCGCTCGAGGCGACCGAGCGCGACCGCGACGCGGTGCTCGTGTCGCTGCTGGGTGAGGTCGGCCTCGAGTACGTGACCTACCGCAGCCTGCAACAGCGGATCGCCCTCACTGAGCGGAACCTCGACGCTCAGCAGAAGACGCTCGAGCTGACCCAGCGGCTCTTCGGCGCCGGGCTTGCGCCTGAACTCGATGTGCAGCGCGCCGCAGCACAGGTGGCAACCACGGCGGCGGCGATCCCGCCGCTCGAGGAGCAGGCGGCGCAGGCGCTGCACGGGCTGGCCGTGCTGACGGGCGCGATGCCGATGGTGCTGGCGCCCGAGCTGGCCGAGACCAAGCCGATCCCGAAACCGCCGCCACAGGTCGCCGTCGGGCTGCCCTCCGAGCTGCTCTTGCGCCGGCCCGACGTCGCGCGCGCGGAGCGGCAGCTCGCCTCACAGACCGCCGAGATCGGCGTCGCGACGCGCGACCTCTTCCCGCGCTTCTTCCTCTCCGGCCTCGGCGGTCTGCAGAGCATCAAGTCGAAGGACTTCTTCGAGTGGGAGAGCCTCGCGACCAGCTTCGGTCCGAGCGTCACGTGGCCGATCTTCCAGGGCGGACGCATCAAGGCGAACATCGCCTTCCAGACCGAGGCGCAGCAGGAGTTACTCGCTGCGTACCGTGAGGCGGTGCTCGTAGCGTTCCAGGACGTAGAAGACGCGTTGGTCGCGTTCTCGCGGCAGCAGGCCGCGCGCGATCGGCTCGCCGACGCGGTGACCGCGAACAAGCGAGCCAGCGAGCTCGCGCGCAACCTCTACGCGCAGGGGCTCACCGACTTCTTGACGGTGCTGGT
>DATJZN010000009.1:0-68930 GCA_035499075.1 Myxococcota bacterium
CCTTACCGGAGACGCAGCAATTCCGGACTTCAGCGGACCGGGCGCGGACGCTCACTGCCCGAAGAGCGCCGACCACACCATGGTGCGGCCGGTCGGGTTGCCCGTGCCCACCGCGTGGATCGCGATGAGATCGCCCGCGGACACGCTCACCGAGTCGGTGGTGTCGGAGCAGCTCGTGTTCGTGTTCGCGATGGTGCAAGTCACTGCGGTGTCTGCGCCGTTGATGCGCACGGTGAACGCGTACGAGCGCCCCGCGGTCGGCGAGCCGCTGAGCCTCACGTAGAAGTTCGAGATCGAGCCCGCGATCGGCAGCGTCACCTGCGCCGGTGCTTCGGTGGTCTGCAGCACGCCCTCGTAGAGCGGGATCCAGTTGTTCGCGCCGTTGGCGATGTTCGAGTTCCGGCTGCCCCCGCCGAGGATCAGATTGCTCGGGCCGGGATTGCCCTGCGGACCCTGTGCTCCGGGATCGCCCTGCGCTCCGGGATCGCCCTGTGGGCCCGGATCGCCCTGCGGGCCGGGGTCGCCCTGCGGACCCTGCGCGCCGGTAGCGCCCGTCGAGCCCGGCACACCCTGCGGACCCTGTGCGCCCGTGGCGCCGGTCGCGCCAGTCAGACCCGTCGCGCCCTGCGGTCCGGGATCGCCCTGGGGGCCCTGTGCGCCGGTCGCGCCCTGCGGTCCGGGATCCCCTTGCGGACCCTGCGCGCCGGTGGCGCCGGTGGCGCCGGTCAAGCCCGTTGCACCGGTCGCACCCGTGGCTCCCTGCGGACCGGGCGCACCCTGCGGACCTTGCGCACCCGGATCGCCCTGCGGACCCTGGGCACCGGCGGCCCCCGCTGCGCCTGCTGCGCCGGTCGCGCCCTGCGGACCCTGCGGACCCGGGTCACCTTGCGGGCCGGGATCGCCCTGCGGACCCTGCGCGCCGGAGCCACCCGCGTGAGACATGGGCTGGACCTGGCACACGCTGCCGCTCGCCGTGATGCCGTTGCCCGTCACCACGAGATAGGGCGCGGTGTCGCCGAGCGTCACGTCGAGGAGCGCGTGGATGCGCACCGCCTTCACTGGCGGCGTGCCCTTCTTCACGCGCTGCAGCTTGTCGATGTAGTAGCTGACGTTCGGGTCGTTGGCGCCGAGCGTCACCGCGTCCAGCGGGACCGTGCACGCGGAGTCGCTGTAGAGCTGGAAGTCCAGTGAATCGGTCGCCTGGGTCTGCTTGAAGTCCTTGCGCGACACCCAGTAGTCGACGGCGATGGCGTCGGCTCGGGCGATCTCGCTGACCGCGAAGCTGGTGATGGCGACGACAAGGACCGCGACCCGACGACCGACCGTCATGCTCTCCCTCCCCCCGAATGGCAGCGTGACCACGCGCACATCGGTGGCGGGAGCCGCTTCACTTTAGCTGGAACTCAGACGGCGTTCACGAACGGCGCGAATGACACACCCGGTGGTTCGCGGTTTGCGCTCGAGTGAGTGAGGGCAGCGAGACGAAGCGGCGCTCCTGCGCGACCTCGATCTTGCGCTGGATCCGGCGGCCGTTCGGGAACTTCGCTTCGAGGTCGTACACGCCCGGTGCGAGGCGCTGGCGGAGCGGAGTGGCGCCGACGGGGCGGCCGTTGATCCACACGAGCGCCCAGGGGCGCGCGTTCACCTGCACGCTCACCGGATCCGGAGGCGCGGATCCGAATCGCGTGGCGGCGGGAACCGTGCTGTCCCTGCCCGCCGAGCACCGCTGCGTGCACGAGAAGCCCGATGCCACATCGCTGCGGCGCGACGCAGCGGACTTGCTCACGCGCGCGCAGGAGCGGCTCGACTCGGCGGACTTCGACACCGCGATCGCCCTCGCCGACGCGTGCGCCGGGAAGCTCAACGCGGGCCGCCTCGATGCGAAAGCGAACGCGCTTCGCGCGCGCTGTCACGTCGTCGCGGGCACGGCCGCCACGGGTCTCGACCGGCGCGAGCGCGCAATCGAAGAGTTTCGCCGCGCGCTGGCGCTCGACCCACATCTCGAGCTCGCGTCCGACACGACCTCGCCGCGCGTGCGCGAGCTCATGGCGCTCGCGCGGTCCGGCGCGAGCCCCTGGGCGGCAACGCGTTTGTCGCCCCCCTTTTTCTAGATTCGCGCCCGACTTTCGCAGGGCTCTCGCGGCCTCCAAACCCGAGCGGGATCGCGCGGTTTCGCGCCGGGGCGAATAACGGCTCCGGATTCCCGGTCTGTTTGTCCGATGAAATCGACGGTCCGGCGCGACTCACTCCTGTTCCACTCGTTGGCTTCGATCTCGTTCATCGAGAGCACCGTTCCTCTGTACGTCGAGAACTTGTCGCCGTTCTTTCGCGACGACGCGGAGACACAGCAGTGGCTCCGCTGCGTGTGGCTGACCGAAGAGAGCGAGCACGGCCGAGTCACTCGCGAGTACGTCGCGCGCGTCTGGCCCGAGTTCGACTGGCAGCGGGGCTACGAGTGCTTTCTCGCGGCCTACGCGCCACGCTGCGCGCACGAGCTCCTGAGGCCCAGCCCGGCGCTCGAGGCGCTCGCGCGCTGCGTGACGGAGACGCAGACCGCCATGGCGTACCGCTGCTTCGCCGACTACACGAGCGACCCCGAGCTCGCCGCGCTGCTCCGCGCGATGAGCACCGACGAGGTGCGGCATTACGGCTATTTCCGGCGCGTGTTCGTGCGCTACGACGCGCGCGAGCGCAATTCGACCTGGCGGAAGGCGCGCACCCTGGTCGCGCGCAGCAAGCTCGTGCGCGACGAGGACGTGAAGCTCGCCTTCGAGTCACTCGACGCGGGCTGGAGCGGAGCGCGGCCGTTCCAGACGCTCGGCTTCGAGGAATATCTGGCACGGGCGAGCGAGGTCATGCTCGACCACTTCCCGTTCGAAGAAGCGCAGCGGATGCTGTTCCGGCCGCTGCGCAGCGGGCGCTGGTTCGAGCGCCGGCTCGTCTCGGTGCTGGGCCGCATCGTGCGGCGCCAGTACTCGCTCGCGGCCTGAGCTATTGCTCCTGTGGCAGGCCCGACTCGCGCCAGCCCTTCATGTGGCCCTGCAGGTCGACGACGTGCGAGTAGCCCGAAGCTTCGAGGAGCTGCTCGGCCTTCGCCGCGCGGGCGCCGCGCTCGCAATGCACCACCACCTCGTCGGACTTCGCGATCCCGAGCGAGGAGAGCTGCGCGGCAAGCTGGTCGATCGGCACGTTGTGCGCCCCGGGAATGTGCCCGGACCGGAACTCCTCTTCGGTGCGCACGTCGAGGATGAGCGGCGCGTGGCCGCCGGCGATCTCTTGCGCGAGCTCCGCGCCGGAGATCGACGCCTGCGGCGCGGCCGCGCGCTGGCAGGCCGGCAAGAACGCCAGAATGGCAGCGAGGAGGAGGCCCCACGGAGTGCGGTTGGTCGTCATTGCCTCACACGGTACTCCAGCGCAGAAACGCAGAACAGCGCCGATCTATGAGCCGCTTCACAGCCGCTTCGCCCGCAGACGCGGTACGCTAGAGGGCCTCAATTCGCAGGAGGGCCAGCCATGAGCGACAAGACGCGAACGAGCCGTTGTTTCTGCGGCGCGGTCGAAGTAGCCATCGAAGGCGATCCGCAGGTCCAGGTGTACTGCCACTGCAGCTCGTGCCGCGGCTGGCTCGGCGCGCCCATCCACGCGGCCACGCTGTTCCCGACGGCGAAGGTCAACGTGAAGAAGGGCGCCGACAAGCTCGGGCTCGTCAAGAAGACCGAAGCGAGCCACCGGCAGTTCTGCACCAAGTGCGGCGCGCCCGTGCTGGTGCGCCATCCGGCGATCGGCATGACCGACGTGCCGGCGGGCACGATCTCGGACTTCGCCTTCAAGCCGACCTTGCACGTGCACTACGGCGAGAAGGTCATGCAGGTGCGCGACGGGCTGCCGAAGTTCAAGGACTTCCCCAAGGAGTTCGGCGGCTCGGGAGACGTCGTCCCCGAGTGACTCGCGTCCTCCGCACCCTGACCGATCTGTGCCTCGCGCTTCCAGAGGCGACGGTCGAGCAGCGCCATTCGCATGCGGCGTTCCGCGTGCGCCAGAAGGTATTCGCGTACTTCCTCGACGACCACCACGGCGACGGGATCGTGTCGCTGTGCTGGAAGGCCGCGCCGGGCGAGAACCGCGAGCGTGCCGAGGCCGAGCCGAAGCGCTTCTACCTGCCCGCGTACATCGGCCCGCGCGGCTGGTCCGCGGTGCGGCTGGACGTCGGGCCGATCGACTGGGACGAGATCGCGGAGCTCGTCCTTGCCAGCTACACGGCGGTCGCGCCGAAGACGCTCGTCGCGCGAGTGGACCCCGACCGGCGAGTGACTCGCCGGCCGGGGCGTGGACGAAGGCGCTAGCTCTGCTTCGGCGCGAAGTCGGTGAAGCCGGTGACGGACGCGAGGCGTCCGTCCTTCGCGATCACGCACACGTCGGTGCCGCCGAAATGGAGCGGCGCCTCGGCGATGCCGCCGGCCTCCCAGCGGAATCGCATCACGTCGTGGTGCGACTCGACGTCGCTGGCGAGGCGGAAGCGGTACGCGTCGGGGAAGCGCTCGTGCACGGCGGCGATCATCTGCGATAGCCCGTCGTACCCGGTGCCGTCGCGGTGGGCGTCGACGTACGTCGCGGTCTCGGTGTAGGTCTTCGCGAGGAGATCGCGGCGCTTCTTCGCGTCGCGTTCGTTCCAGGAGGCGATGTAGCGTTCGGCGAGCTCGGTGGGGTTACTCACGTCGTCTTTCCTTCCGTTCCGCGCGGCCGACGGGCCGCGTCTTCGGTTCATAGCTTGGGCCGCGCGAGTCACAGGGTCGATTACGCGCGAGGTAGTCGGCGAAGCGCCACCCGGTGGGCGGTTACCTGTCGGGTAATGGGCGCCCTTCCCGGGGTCGGATATCGTCGCGCCATGGCGAATCGAATCCCCGTCGGCAGCCTGTTGCGCGGGTGGCGGCAGCGCCGCCGCAAGAGCCAGCTCGCGCTGGCCTGCGACGCCGACATCTCCACGCGGCACTTGTCGTTCATCGAGACGGGCCGCGCCCAGCCGAGCCGCGAGATGGTCCTGCACCTGGCCGAGAGCCTCGACGTGCCGCTGCGCGAGCGGAACGTGCTGCTCACCGCGGCCGGCTTCGCGCCGACGTTTCCCGCGCGCACGCTCGACGACCCGGCGCTGCGCGCGGCGCGCGAGGCCGTCGACTTCATCCTGGCCGGCCACGAGCCGAATCCGGCGCTCGCCGTCGACACGCACTGGACGCTCCTGGCCTCGAACCAGGCCGTCGCGCCGCTGCTGGCCGGCGTCGCGCCCGAGCTCCTGCGCCCGCCGGTGAACGTGATGCGCCTGGCGCTCCACCCGCGCGGCCTGGCGCCGCGCACGGCGAACTTGGCGGAGTGGCGCGCGCACCTGTTGGCGCGGCTGCAGCGCCAGATCGAGCTGACGGCGGACCGCGTGCTGATGGAGCTGGACCAGGAGCTGCGAAGCTATCCGACACCGATTGGTGTCGGTTCGTCCGCCGCCGTCGCTCGCGACGTTGACGCCTCGCGCGTGGCCGTGCCCTTCCAGCTGCGCACCGAGCGCGGCGTGCTGTCGTTCTACAGCACGACGACCGTGTTCGGCACGCCCGTCGACGTGACTCTCTCGGAGCTCGCGCTCGAGTCGTTCTTCCCCGCCGACGCCGCGACCGCCGCCGCGCTGCGCGCCGCCTAGGGTCAGTAGCGCGGGTTGCGGTCGGGGCTCGCGGGCGGCGGCGCGCTGCCCGGGCGGTTCTGGCTGTCGGGGTCGACCGAGAGCTTCAGCTTCGGCCACGGCGAGGGCGTCGCCTCGCGCCGCGGATCGCGGCGCTCCAGGTTGCGGCAGTCGCCCTGCTCCATCTGGCCCGTCGCTGCGACGGCGTTCGGCACCGACAGCGCGGGGCCGGTCGCCGAGCGCACCGCTCCGGCGACGAGCGCGCGCTGCACCGCGTACGGCTCGAGGTCGGGGCGCAGGCCGGTGACCAGCACCGCGGCACCGGCCGCGAGACCCACTGCACCCGCCGAGCCCGTGACCGGCGCGGTGCGCTTGTCGGGGATCGACGTGCCGTCGTTCCACGGATTCGAGACCGCGCCTTCGAGCACGAGCTTCTGGCCGCCGGGCTGCGGCAGCACGAGGTCGGCGTCGGTGCCGGGCGTCGGCGCCACTTCGGCGACCACGAGCGCGCGCAGCGGACGGAGCAGCACGCTCGCCACTTCCTGCCCCGTCCACGGGTCGTACACCACGCCCGTGTCGTTCTCGCCCGCGTGCTTGCGCAGCCAGGACTCGCGCCAGTGCGAAGGGAAGCTCCCTTGCGCGCCCGGCTCGTCGCCCGGACCGCACACGGCGACCGCGCAGTTGTCCTCGGCGAACAGCAGCGCGTCGTGCAGGAGCCAGTTCGCCTCCTGGCCCGGCCACGCGCACGTGAGCACGCGCGAGCGCTCGCCCACGGCGTAGGCGACGCCCGCGGCGCGCGACCACACCGACATCGGGCGCAGCGGCCGCACGGTGCTGTCGCCGTTGGCCATCCGCGGATCGTCGCCGCTGCGCTGGGTCAGGCTTGTGCGCAGGTTCTCCTGGATGTCGACGGGCAGGATCTGCGCGCGCGGAGCTACACCAATTCGTGTACCGGCGGCCGAGCCGGCCGCGATCGACGCCACGGCGGTGCCGTGGCCCCAGTCGTGGCGCGTGCGGTCGTCGGCACCGGCCCAGTCCGACACGTTGCTCGCGAGCCCGAGGCCCAGCTTCTCGCCGCCCGCGCCGTGCGCCAGCGCGAGCGCCGCCAGGTTCACGCCGAACTCGTCGCCCGGCACGCCGTTGCCGTCGAAGTCGTCGCCGGCCCGCTCGTTCGGCTTGCGCAGCAGATTCGGGCGCAGCGACGCGTGATCGATGTCGACGCCCGTGTCGATGACCGCGAGCCGGATGCCGTCGCCTTGCTCCTCGGTCCACACCTGCGGGGCGCCGATCGCGGAGAGGTCGGGCGACGCCTGCGTGGGCATCGCGCGCTTCTGCGCGGCCTGCTGGATTTGCTTCTGGTAGGCATCGTCGTCGGCGTTCACCACGCGCGTGACCGCCGCGAACGCGCGCGGCCAGTCGCCGTTTGCGGCCACGCGCAGGTACGCGCCGTCCTCGGGCAGGTAGCTCTCGGCGAACACGTCGGGATCGCCGCGCAGCCAGCTGACGGCCTGGTAGAAGTTCACGCCCTCGGGCAGATCGATCGCGATCCACAGCCCGAGCCCGACCGCGTCGCGCGTGCCCGTGCGGTCGAACGGGAACGCGGGCACCGCCACGGCGCCGAGCGCCGCGAGCTTCGGGTCGAGCGTGTCCGAGCCGAGCGACTTCCGCGCCGCGCCGTCGGTGAAGGGCTTGCCGAGCTGGCGCAGCTTGAACAGCACCACTCCGCCCGCGTACGGATCGGCGACGGGCAAACTATGGGAGTCGGTGAACGTGACCTGCGCGTGCGCCTGGGCACCGCCCGACTTGCACACGATCTCGACCGGCGCGGCGGCCGCCGGCGACGGCACGACCAGGCCCTGCGCGTCGCCGCCCAGCTGCTCGCCGTCGGCGGTCACGCACGTCGCTGCCGCCGTCTCGCGCGACAGCACCCGCAGGTGCGCGCTCTCGCCCAGGCGCGCGGCGCTGTTCAGCGGCTCGATCCGCAGGCGGTTCGCGTCAGCGCCGGCCGCGACGGGACGCCACAGCGGCGCCAGCTTCGCAGCGAAGCCGCCCCCCGTCGCACACGCCCACGCAACACACGCCGCAACGCACGCGACCCGCCCGAGAAATTCCCTGCGCATGACCGAATCTTCGGGCATTTCCGAGCAGGGATTTAGGACTTGGATCGCTTCAGTCTACGAACGCCCTCAAGACCCGGGCGCGGCTCGGATGGCGCAGCTTGCGCAGCGCCTTCGCCTCGATCTGGCGGATGCGCTCGCGCGTGACCGCGAAGTCCTGGCCGACCTCTTCCAGCGTGTGGTTCGAGCGCTCGCCGATGCCGAAGCGCATCTTCAGCACCTTCTCCTCGCGCGGCGTGAGGGTCGAGAGGACCTTCCGCGTGTGCGCGGCGAGATTGCGCTGGATGACCTCGTCGGTGATCGAGAGGCGCTTCTTGTCCTCGAGGAAATCCCCGAGGTGGCTGTCCTCGTCCTCGCCGATGGGCGTCTCGAGCGAGATGGGCTCCTTCGCGATCTTCAGCACCATCTGCACCTTCTCGAGCGGCATCTCCATCTCTTCCGCGATCTCTTCCGGTGCAGGCTCGCGACCGAGCTTCTGGACCAGGTAGCGCTGCGCGCGCACCAGCTTGTTCATGGTCTCGATCATGTGGACGGGGATGCGGATCGTGCGCGCCTGATCCGCGATCGCGCGCGTGATGGCCTGGCGGATCCACCAGGTCGCGTACGTCGAGAACTTGTAGCCGCGCTGGTACTCGAACTTGTCGACGGCCTTCATGAGCCCGATGTTGCCTTCCTGGATCAGGTCCAGGAACTGCAGCCCGCGGTTCGTGTACTTCTTCGCGATCGAGACCACGAGGCGCAGGTTGGCCTCGATGAGCTCGCTCTTCGCCTGGCTCGCGCGCTCCTTCGCGGAATGGAAACGGACGAGCGACTGGCGCGCCTCGTCGCAGGTACAGCGCGCTTCGTGCTCGAGTGACTCGACCTTGCGCTGCACGGCGATCACGTCCTTCTCGGCGACGAGCACCGCTTCCGGGTCGCCGCCGAGCTGCGCGAGCGCCTTCTTGCCGGGCATGGAGCGCCGGCGCGATTGCTCGGCGAGGCCGAGGAACTCCTCGGGGGTCGCCACGCCGAACGGCCGCAGGATGCCCGCGATCACCTGGCCCTGCTCTTCGATCGACGCGATGAACACGCGGATCTCGTCGGCCAGCTGGTAGATCGACTCCTTCAGGATCCCCGTCTCGCGGATGCGCTGCGCGTTGCGCAGGCGGATCTCGTCGACTTCGGCGTCGAGGCGCGCGCGCGTATCGCGGCTGGTGCGCGCGTTCGACAGCACGCGGACCCGCCGCGCCACGTCGGCCTGCGAGCGGCGCAGCGAGGTCAGCGCCAGCAAGAGCTTGGCCTTCTTGTCGTCGAGCGTCTCGGTCTCGCCCTCGGCGATCGGCGGGAACATGTCCTTCACGTCGCGCTTGCCGCGCCGGATCTCGTCGCCGAAGAGCAAGAGCTTCTCGGCCGCGAGCGGCGACTTCAGGATCTCGGCCAGCGCCGAGTTCTCACCGGCCTCGATGCGCTTGGCGATCTCGACTTCGCCTTCGCGCGTGAGGAGCGACACGGCGCCCATCTCGCGCAGGTACACGCGCACCGGGTCGTTCGAGCGGAAGCCCTCGACCTCTTCGGGGCTCGAGGCGCGGCGGCGCGTCTCGGGCTTGCGCATGACCACCGGCGGCTGCCACTGGCGCACGGCGACCGAATGGCGGCGGAACAGCTCGAGCACTTCCTCGAGCCGCTCGGGCGCTGCGAGCAGGTGCTCGGGCAGCACCTTCAAGAGCTCCGCGCCGTCGACGAAGCCGACTTCCTTGCTCCTGCGCAGGAGCTGCCGGAAGCTGGGCTGGTTCGAGCCGTTGGCTACACCATTATGCGTAGATCGGCCATTGCGCTTGCCCGCCGCGCCGTTCGCTTTGCGCGGCGGCGTGGCGCCGAGCGTGCCGTTGGCGAGCGGCGGAGGAGCCGTGCCTGCACGTCCGTTGCGCGTCGACGAGGGGGTCTTGGGGGTCTTGTTTGGGGTCATTGGGGGGGAACTCCTCGGCTCGAACTGGGAAAAAAAAGTTAGACCTGCGTTCTTCGCTTCTGCAGATCGTGCCGCCGGGACGCGATCTGCTGAATCTCTTCCGTGACCGCTGCGATTTGCGCGGGCTCGGTGCATGAACCGAGCCGCGCTTCCAGCGCGCGCTTCTGCCGGTCGAGCGCGCCGATGCCGAGCTTTGCCAGGCAATCGGAGACGGCGCGCCGCGCGCTGCGCTCGTCGTCGAGGCCGGCCTCCGCCGAGAGCTCGAGCAAGAGCGCGCGTTCGTCCTCCGGCAGGGGCTCGTCGCCATGCGCGAGCAGCGCCGCGACCGCGCCGCGGCCGGACTCGCGCGAAGCGTCCAGCAGGCGCAACAGCAGGTCGCGCCCGAGACCGGGTGCCAGCCACGCCGGATCCAGCTCGTCGAAGAGCGGCACGAGGTCGGGGTGTGCCGCGAGCGCGGCGACGAGGCCGCGGACCGCCGGGTCGAGCTCGCGAGCTGCACGACGGGTTGCGGCGTCGCCGCCGGCGCGCGCGCTCGTGACCGGCGAGGCCGAGTGCTGGGTCTTGTCGCCCTGGCGCAGCGCCTCGTCGAGGGCGCTCGGCGGGATCTCGAGCTGGCTCGACAGCTGGCGCACGTAGGCCGCGCGCTCGACCGGGTCGCCGATGGCGCGCAGGTACGGCGCGAGGCTCTTCGCCGCGTCGGCGGCCGCCCAGGCGTGCGCAGCAGTGTCCTTCAGCACGCGCTCGATCAAGTGGTCGAGGAGCGGCACCGCCGAGTCGACGCACGCGCGCAGCGCCGCGACGCCGGACTTCGCGAGCAAGGTATCGGGATCGTCGCCGAGCGGCAGGAAGGCGGCGCGCACGCGCAGGCCTTCGGCCAGCAGGATGGGCAGCGCGCGTTCGGCCGCGGCCTGGCCGGCGGCGTCGCCGTCGAACAGCAGCACGACCTCTTCCGCGTAGCGGCGGATCCGGTGCGCATGGCTCTGCGTGACGGCCGTTCCGCAGGGCGCCACAGCTTCGTGTAGCCCCGCGCGGTGCAGCGCCAGGAGATCGAAGTAGCCCTCGACGACGATCACGCGGCCGCTCGAACGGATAGCGTCGAGCGCCTGAGCCAGGCCGAACAGCACGCGGCTCTTCTTGTACACGGCCGACTCGGGCGAGTTCAGGTACTTCGGCGTGTCGTCGCCCATGGCGCGGCCACCGAAGCCGGCGATCTGCCCGCTGGGATCGGTGATCGGGAACACGACGCGCGCGCGGAACCGGTCGTAGTGGCCGTCGCCGGTCTGGCGGCGCGCGACGAGCCCCGCCGCCTCGGCGTCCGCGACCGGCACCGACGCGCGGCGCAGGTGCGAGACGAGCCCGTCCCAGCCCGCGGGCGCAAAGCCGATCTGGAAGCGCTCGATCAGGTCTTCGGGCACGCCGCGCTCGGCCAGGTAGCGGCGGCCCACCGCACCGTTCGGCCCGCGCAGCTCGGCGCGGAAGAACGCGCAGGCAGCGTCGTTCGCGCGGTAGGCGGCGTGGGTCTGGCTCTCGCCCGCGCGGCCCTCCGGAATGGCGATGCCGAGCTCGCGCGCGAGCGCGCGCACCGCGTCGGGGAAGTCGAGCCCTTCCTGGCGCATGCGGAACGCGAACACGTCGCCGCCCGCGCCGCAGCCGAAGCAGTAGAAGATCTGCTTGTCCTCGTTCACCTGGAACGAGGCCGTCTTCTCGCCGTGGAACGGGCACAGGCCCCAGAAGCGGCTTCCGGACTTGCGCAGAGTGACGTAGCGCCCGACGAACGAAACGATGTCGGCGCGCTCGCGAATCTCTGCCACGACTTGCTCGGGGATTCGACCCACTCCGGCCCTCGCTCCGAGAATTCGAACTAGACCAGGCTGCAAGACAAAGGGCCCAGGCGACTGCCCGGGCCCTCCCGACTTAGTACGCGGCTTTCAGCTTCTTCAGCGCCCGCTTGCGCGCGGCCAGCGCCTTCTTCTTGCGGCGGACGCTCGGCTTCTCGTAGTGCTCGCGCTTGCGGAGCTCGTACATGAGGCCGGCCTTCTCACACTGCTTCTTGAAGCGCTTGAGAGCGCTCTCGAAGGACTCGTTCTCCTTCAGCTTCACACCCGGCAAACGCTCTCCCTCTCTCGCTCGGTCGCTGTGTCGATGTGCGGCTCTGAGAGTCCCGCCGCGCGCCACCTGACCATGGGTTTGCCTGAGCTCAGGCTCGGCAAGCACGGGGGGTTTGCAGCAGCCTTCGATTCCCGCCTGAGTGGACCATGACCCCGAGCTTGCCAGAATGCCCTTTGGGTTCGGACACTTAGGAGACCAATCGAACGGCCGCAGAACCTAGCACACGATTTTTACGACGCGCAATACACAGCCCTTCGCGCCCTCGAATAAAGCAATTGGTCCGACCGGTCGAGGGTCACGTACGCCCCGCGGGTCGGACCAATACGCCCCTCCCCGCGAGGTACGCCTTCGCCTCCGGCACGCGGTACACACCAAAGTGGAAGATGCTGGCGGCGAGCACGGCCGCGGCGCCGCCGCCGCTCGGCGAGTCATCGAGCCCTTCGAAGAGATGCTCGAGCGTGCCCGCACCGCCCGACGCAATCACCGGGATGCGCACCGCGCGAGTCACTGCGCGAGTGAGTGGCAGGTCGTAGCCGTCGCGTGTGCCGTCGCGGTCCATGCTCGTGAGCAGGATCTCGCCGGCACCCAAGCCTTCAGCGCGCGCCGCCCACTCGACGGCGTCGATGCCCGTCGCTCGCCGGCCGCCGTGGCTGTAGACCTCCCAGCCCTTCGCGGGATCGGCGGGGTCGCGCCGGCGCGCGTCGATGGCGACGATCAGGTTCGCCGAGCCGAGCCGCTCGGCGGTTTCGGCGAGCAGCTCCGGCCGCGCGAGCGCGGCGGAGTTCACCGAGACCTTGTCCGCACCTGCGCGCAGCAGCGCGCGCACGTCGTCGAGCGAGCGCACCCCGCCGCCGACGGAGAACGGCACCGTGAGCCGGTCCGCCGTGCGCTCGACCAGGTCGAGCAAGGTGCCGCGGCTCTCGTGCGAGGCGTTGATGTCGAGGAAGCAGATCTCGTCGGCCCCCTGTGCATCGTAGGCCGCCGCGACCTCGACGGGGTCGCCCGCATCGGTGAGCTCGACGAACTGCACGCCCTTCACGACGCGGCCGTCCTTCACGTCGAGACACGGGATGATGCGCTTGGTCAGCACGAGCGCAGCCTCGCGAGCGCCACCTCGAGGTCGATGGCGCCCGAGTAGAGCGCGCGCCCGACGATCGCGGCCGCGATGACGCGCGTCTGCGCGAGCTCTTCCAGGTGCTCGAGCCTGCCGACGCCGCCCGAGGCGATGACCGGGAAGCGCGTGCTGCGCGCGAGCTCAACCGTACCGGCCACGTCGGGGCCCTGCTGCAGGCCGTCGCGGCCGATCTCGGTGTGCAGCACGGCAGCGACGGGGAGGTCGTCGTAGCGCGTCAGTACCTCGCCCGGCGACAGCGGGGAGACCTCGCGCCAGCCGCGCACCGCGACGCGGCCGCCCTTCGCGTCGAGCCCCAGCACGATGCGCTGGGGGTGCGCGGCGATCGCAGCGCGCACCAGCTCGGGGGCTTCCAGCGCAGCGGTGCCGACCACGACGCGGTCGACCCCTGCGTCGAAGGCCCGCTCGATCCGCTCGCGCGTGCGCATGCCGCCGCCGACCTGCACGTGCACACCGGGGCATTCCTTGGCGATCGCGCGCACGACCGGCTCGTGCGGCCAGCCCCGCCCGTCGCGGGCCGCGTCGAGGTCCACGACGTGGATCCGAGCCACGCCCGCCGCGGCGAAGCGCTGCGCCTGACGCACCGGGTCCGCCTCGTAGACGGTCTCGCGCGCGTAGTCGCCCTGCTCCAGCCGAACGACGCGGCCGCCGCGCAGGTCGATCGAGGGGATCAGCTCCACGTGTCGATCTCGCGCTGCAGGTCGCGCGCGAGCATGCGCGCGCCATAGTCGGCCAGCTCCTCGGCGGTCACCCAGCGGAAGCCGCGCTCCCACGCGCGCGGCAGCGAGCCCACGTCGTCGGAGAGCGCCGCTTGCGTCTCCTCGTACGCGCCGCTCCACAGCACGGCTCCCTCGCGATCGCGGAGCTGCAGCTCGAACCAGACCGACGCGGGGCGTTTCACGCCGGACGCCGTGCCCTCTCGCTCGCTGTAGCGCAGGATGACGCCGGACATCACCGCGTCGGATTCGCCTTCTGCCACGACGCGGAGCTTCGTCTCGGATTGGAGTGCGGCAACGACGTGGTTCGTGACGACGGTGCCCGCGTCATCCGGCACGCCGGCACCCTTCAGCGTATCCGCCTCCAGCGCCTGCACGAGCACCGAGTGGACCACCGGCCGCGACTCGAGCGGCGGCACCTGGGTGCGAATCGGTGGTGCGCAGCCGAGAGCGAGGAGGGCGGCGAGCCAGGCGGCGCCGAGCGCCGCAGGGCGCGTCACGGGCGCCAAGCGCAGAAGCGCTCGAGCAGCTCGAGACCGGCGCGCTGGCTCTTCTCCGGGTGGAACTGAACGGCGAGACAAGCGCCGCGGCCGACCGCCGAGGCGAACTTCTCGCCGTAGTCGGTGCGCGCGAGGACGGCGTCGTCCGGGACCTGCGTCGCGCGGTAGCCGTGCACGAAGTAGAAGTAGTCCTCGGCCAGCACGGGGTGCGGGTGCTCGAGCTTCACCAGGTTCCAGCCCATGTGCGGGATGGCCAGCCCGTACGACTCGGGGAAGCGCTCGACCCGGCCGCGGAGGACGCCGAGGCACGGCCCGACGCCGCCTTCGTCGGCCTCGTCGAGCAGCACCTGCAGGCCGAGGCAGATGCCCAGGTACGGCCGGCCCGCCGCGATGTGCTCGCGGATGGCGTCGTCCAGCCCGCCCGCGCGGAGCCCACGCATGGCATCGTGCGCGGCGCCCACGCCCGGCAGCACGACGCGGTCCGCGGCCCGCAGGTCGGCGGCGCGCGCGGTCACCTGCGCCGGCTGGCCGATGCGCGCGAACGCGCGCTCGACGCTGCGCAGGTTGCCCATGCCGTAGTCGACGAGCGCGATCCTCTGCGCGCGCGCGCTCACAGCGAGCCCTTGGTCGAGAGGGCGCCGCGGATGCGCGGGTCGAGCGTCGTCGCTTCGTCGAGCGCGCGGCCGAGGCCCTTGAACACGCCCTCCACGATGTGGTGCACGTTGTGCCCGTACGACTTCTCGACGTGCAGGTCCACCCCGCCGTGGATGCAGAAGGCGTAGAGGAAGTCCTCCACGAGGGCGGCGTCGAAGTCGCCGACCCACTCGCGCGGCAGCTCCACGCGGTAGACGAAGTAGGGCCGGTTCGAGAGGTCGAGGTCGACCAGGATCCGCGCGTCTGCCATGGGGATGCGCGCCGAGCCGAAGCGGCGCAGGCCGGCGCCGTCGCCCACTGCACGCCGCAGCGCCTGGCCGAGGACGATGCCGACGTCCTCCACCGTGTGGTGTTGGTCCACGTGCAGGTCGCCCTTGGCGCGCACGCGGAGGTCGAACAGCCCGTGGCGTGCGAACGAGTCCAACAAGTGGTCGAAGAAGGGGATTCCCGTCTCGATCACGGCCTCGCCCCGGCCGTCGAGGCGGAGCTCGACGTCGATCTCGGTCTCGCGGGTGCGTCGCTGCACGGTGGCTTCGCGGCTCATGAGCAGAAGAAAACCGATCTACGCCTTGGGGTCCAGCCTGCGCCGCGCCGGCGCCAGGCGGATCTCGAGTGCGCGCGCGTGGCCCTCGAGACCTTCGAGCCGCGCGAGCCGGCTGCCCGCCTGCGCGAGCAGCTCGAAGAGCGGGTCGCCGATCTCGATGCGGCTGATGCGCCGCTGGAAGTCCTCGACGCCCACCACCGAGAAGAAGCGCGCCGTGCCGCCGGTCGGCAGCACGTGGCTCGGGCCCGCGGCGTAGTCGCCCACCGGCACGGGCGAGAGCGCGCCCACGAACACCGCGCCGGCGACTCGCACGCGCCCGAGCCAGTGCTCGGGGTCGGTGACCATCAGCTCGAGGTGCTCGGCGCCGTAGCGGTTGGCGAGCTCGCACGCTTCCTCGAGATCGCGCGTCACGACGAGCGCGCTGTGGCCGCGCAGCGCGGCGCGCGCGATCGCCGCACGGGGCAGGGATTGGATCTGCCGGTCGAGCGCCGCGTGCACGCTGGCGGCGAGCGTCTCGCTCGGCGTCGCAAGCACCACGCTGGCGCGCTCGTCGTGCTCGGCCTGTGCGAGAAGGTCCGCCGCCACGTACTCGGCGTTGGCCGCGTCATCGGCGACGATGAAGACCTCGCTCGGTCCCGCCTCGGCGTCGATCGCGACCTGGCCGAACACCTGGCGCTTGGCCTCCTGCACGTACGCGTTGCCCGGGCCGACGATCTTGTCGACGGCGCGGATGCTGCGCGTCCCGAACGCCAGCGCGGCAATCGCCTGCGCGCCACCGACGCGGTAGAGGTGCGTCACGCCCGCGAGCTTCGCGGCCGCGAGCACCGCCGGATGCAGCGCGCGGCCCGGGCTCACCATGACGCGCTCGCGCACGCCCGCGACGCACGCGGGCACGCCGAGCATGAGCGTCGTCGACGCCAGCGGCGCGGTGCCGCCCGGCACGTACAGGCCCACCGACTCGAGCGGGCGCACCAGCTGGCCCAGCTTCTGGCCGACTTTGGCCTCGTCCCAGCTCTGCGGCACGTGCAGCTCGTGGAACTCGCGGATGCGCTGCGCGGACAGCGCGAGCGCGGCGGCGTCCTCGGGCAGGAGCCGCGCCTCGGCTGCATCGAGCTCCTCGGCCGGCACGGCGAGCTCGTCGGCGCGCAGCCGGTAGCCGTCGAAGCGCTCGATCGCGTCGAGCACGCCGTCGTCGCCGCGCTGACGCACGTCGGCGACGATCGCCGCGACCTTCTCCTGCAGGTCTTCGCGCTCGAACGCGCGGCGCTTCTCGAGGTGCGCGAAGGCGCGCTCGAAATCGGGCAGGCGCGCGTCCAGCAGGGGGATTTCGACCGGCATGGTCTACTCGGCCTCGCGCCGGATACGCCCGCCCAGGCGCGCCAGCTTCTCCTCGATGCGCTCGTAGCCGCGGTCGATGTGGTACACGCGGCGCACGCGCGTCTCGCCGCTTGCGGCCAGGCCGGCCAGCACCAGCGACGCGCTGGCGCGCAGGTCAGTCGCCATGACGGGCGCGCCCGACAGGCGCGCGGGCCCGTTCACGACGGCGGTCTTGCCCTCGATCTCGATGTCGGCGCCCAGGCGCACGAGCTCGGGCACGTGCATGTAGCGGTTCTCGAAGATGTTCTCGCTGATCGCCGAGACGCCCTCGGCCTGCGTCATGAGCGCCATGATCTGCGCCTGCATGTCGGTCGGGAAGCCGGGGAAGGGCGCCGTCTTGACGCGCAGGCCGCGGAACGCGCCGCTGCGGCGCACGCGCGCCCAGTCGGAGCCGACTTCCACGTCGAGGCCGGACTCGCGCAGCTTGTCGAGCACGACGGCGCTGTGGTCGGGCACGATGCCGGTGACGCGCACGTCGCCGCCGGGCAGGATCGCGCCCGCCGAGAGCAGCGTGCCCGCCTCGATGCGGTCGCCCGCCACGAAGTGGCGCACGCCCGACAGGCTCGGGACGCCCTGCACGATCAAGTGCTCCGAGCTCGCCTGGTCGATGCGCGCGCCCATGGCGCGGAGCACGTGGATCAGCTCCTGCACTTCGGGCTCGCACGCCGCGTTCTCGATCTCGGACACGCCTTCCGCGAGGCAGGCCGCCATGAGCACGTTCTGCGTGCCGTTCACGGTGCGCACGTCGAACACCACGCGAGCGCCGCGCAGCCGGTCGGCGCGCGCGTCGACGTAGCCGCCTTCGAGCTCGATCTTCGCGCCGAGCGCCGCCATGCCCTTCAGGTGCTGGTCGACCGGGCGCGCGCCGATGGCGCAGCCGCCCGGCAGCGAGACGCGCGCGTGGCCGCAGCGCGCGAGCAGCGGGCCGAGCACCATGAACGAAGCCCGCATGGTGCGCACCAGATCGTAGGGCGCCTCGATCTCGCTCGGGGTCCCGCCGCCGATGCGCAGCGCCTCGGGCCGCTCCCAGCCGCTCTCGATGCCGAGGCCGCGCAGGATCTTGGCCATCGTGTCGAGGTCGCGCACGTGCGGCACGTTCGACAGCGTGACGGGCTCGTCGGTGAGCAGCGCGGCCGCCATGAGTGCGAGCGCGGAGTTCTTCGAGCCGCTCGCCTGCACCTCGCCGCGCAGGGGCACGCCGCCCTCGATCCTGAACTGGTCCACTAGCCGACCTCCCCGTAGCGGCCGAGGACCACGCGCGGGATCCCGGCCAGATCGTTCGCAACTTGGACGCTCGAAGCACCGGATCGGCGCAGGAGCGCTTCGACTTCGGCGGCCTGGCCGGCGCCGACCTCGAGCGCCAGCACGCCGGGCCGCTCGAGCCGTTCCGGGGCCTCGGTGCAGATGCGCCGGATCACGTCCAGACCGTCCTCGCCGCCGTCGAGCGCCAGCACGGGCTCGTGTCGGACCTCGGGCGCGAGCCCCGCGAGCTCTGCGCGCGCGACGTACGGCGGGTTCGAGACGACTAGGTCGAAGCGCCCCGCGACGTCGCGGAGGCCGTCCGCGAGCAGGAGCTCGACGCGGTCCGTGAGCGCCAGCGCCGCCAGATTCTCGCGCGCCACGTCGAGTGCGCGCGGCGAGACGTCGACGGCCACGAGCTCGGCGTTCGGCAGCTCGCGCGCCAGCGCGGCCGAGATGCAGCCCGAGCCCACGCCCAGCTCGAGGACGCGCGCCGGCTTCTCGTCGAGCGCGGCGCGCACGAGCGTCTCGGTCTCGGGCCGCGGGATCAATACGTCGGGAGTCACGCGAAACGGCAACGACCAGAACTCGCGCACGCCGGTGAGATATGCGACGGGCACGCGCTCCTTCGCGCGCCGGCGCACCAGCTCGCGGTAGCGCGCGCGCTCGGCCTCTTCGAGTGGCCGGTCGAACGCCATGTACAGGTCGAGTCGCGTGCCGCCGACGACGTGCGCGAGCAGCACCTCGGCGTCGAGCCGCGGCTGCGCCACACCGTGCTGGCGGAAGAAGTCCGCCGTCCAGCGCACGAGCTCCATGCGATTCCACTCGGCGGCGCTCACGCCGTCTCTTTCAGCGCTTCCGCTTCGAGGTGCGCCGACACGGCTTCGACGAGCTCGTCGATCTCGCCCTCCATCACGCGGTCCAGCTGGTGCAAGGTGACGCCCGCGCGGTGATCGGTGACGCGGTTCTGCGGGAAGTTGTAGGTGCGGATGCGCTCGCTCCGGTCGCCCGTGCCGATCTGCCCTTTGCGCTCGGCCGCCCGCTCCGAGTCGAGCCGGCTCTGTTCCAGGTCGAGGAGCCGCGCGCGCAGCACCTTGATCGCCTTGGCCTTGTTCTTGTGCTGTGACTTCTCGTCCTGACACTGAACGACCAGACCGCTGGGGATGTGCGTGACGCGGATCGCCGAGTCGGTGGTGTTCACGCTCTGGCCGCCGGGACCGCCGGCGCGGAAGCGGTCGATGCGCAGATCCTTCTCGTCGATCGCGACGTCGGCGACGTCCGCCTCGGGCAGCACCGCCACCGTCGCCGTCGACGTGTGGATGCGGCCCTGCGACTCCGTCACCGGCACGCGTTGCACGCGGTGCACCCCGCTCTCGTGCTTCAGCCGGCCGTACACTCCGTTGCCCGAGATGCTGGCGACGACTTCGCGCACGCCGCCGCTCTCCGTCTCGGTGAGCGACAGGAGCTCGACCTGCCAGCCGCGCGACTGCGCGTAGCGCGTGTACATGCGGAACAGGTCGTTCGCGAAGATCGATGCCTCGTCTCCGCCCGTGCCCGGGCGGATCTCGAGCACGACGCTCTTCTGGTCGCGCGGATCACGCGGCGTGAGGAGCTTCTTGAGCGATGCCTCGAGCGCGTCCTTGCACGCGCGCAGCTCGGGCAGCTCGGCCTGGGCGAGCTCGCGGATCTCGGCGTCGCGGTCGTTCGCCAGCTCCTCGTTCTCGGCGAGCGAAGCGGAGACGCGCTTCCAGTCGCGGAACGCTTCGACCAGCTCGCGCAGGCCCGCGAGCTCCTGGGTCAGCTCGCGGAGCTTCGTCGGATCGCGGGCGAGGGAGGGCTCACCGAGGCGATCCTCGAGCTCCTGATAGCGCGCCTCGATTTCGGCGATGCGCTCGAACATGGTCCTTCCAGCCGGGACGGGGACAGGTTAGCCAAAGGCCGCGGCGGGGAAGGGACGCGCTCGGCTACGAGATCAGGTCTTCTTCTCGTAGCGGCGTCGGAAGCGGTCCACCTTGCCCGCCGTGTCCACGATCTTCTGCTTGCCGGTGAAGAACGGATGGCAGTTCGAGCAGATCTCCACCCGGATCTCGTGGGCGGTGGAGCGCGTCACGAACTCGTTCCCACAGGCGCAGTGGACGCGGGCCAGCTGGTAGTCGGGATGGATTTCCGGCTTCATGGGAGCGCGCACGATAGTGCCGGGCGGGCGGGCTGTCTACTCCGCGCCAAGCCGGATGAAGTGCACGAGCCGGCCCGGCGTGCGGTCGCGCCGGTAGCTGGCGTAGCGCTCGGGGTGGCAGGACGTGCAGCCGCCGGCGCGCTCGATGGCGCGGGCCGGCACGCCGGCGCCCACGAGCTGCAGCCGGTTCAAGGCGAACAGGTCCAGGTAGGCGTGCCCGGGCCGCGCGGGCCGGAAGACGCTGCGCTCCGGGATGGCCGTGAGCACGGGCCCGTCGACCTCGTAGCAGCAGGGCCCGACGTGCGGGCCGATGGCCGCGACGAGCTCGGCGGGGCGGGCGCCGGTGGCCTGGACGAGCGCGCGCACGGTGCGGGCGGCGATCCGCGCCGCGCTGCCGCGCCAGCCCGCGTGGATGGCGCAAACGAAGCGGCCGCCGCGGTGCGCGACGAGGATGGGCACGCAGTCGGCCGTGACGACGCCGACCGCGGCGCCGGGGCGGTCCGACCAGACGGCGTCGGCTTCCGGCCGGGCCGCAAAGGGCGCGCGGGCGAGCGCGCTGCCGTGGACCTGGCGGGGCAGCGCGACGTCGGCTGCGGCCGCCTCGGAGGAGCCCAGCCGGCCGAAGCCGTGCTCGAGGCCCAGCGCCTCGAGGTTCCCCGCCCGCTCGAACGCGGACTCGCTCACGCGAGCCTCTCCAGCGCGGCTGCGAGGTCCGGCGGCAGCGGCGACTCGAAGCGGAGCTCCGCGCCCGTGCGCGGGTGTGCGAACCCCAGCACGGCCGCGTGCAGCGCCTGGCGCGCGGGCGCGCGCGCGTCGCCCGCGGCGCGGCGGCCGCCGTACACGCGGTCGCCGAGCACCGGGTGGCCGATCGAGGCCAGGTGCACGCGCACCTGGTGCGTCCGGCCGGTCTCGAGCCGCACGCGCAGGAGCGCGGCGCCGTGAAGACGCCGCTCTACACGCCAATGTGTCAGCGCCCTCCGCGCCACGCGCGCCTGCGTGCTCATGCGCAACCGGTCCTTCGGATGGCGCCCGATCGCGGCGTCGATCGTGCCGCTGGCCTTCCGCGGCTCGCCGAGCACGAGCGCCAGGTACTCGCGCACCACCGTGTGCGCCTTGAACTGCGCGGCGAGCGCCGCGTGCGCGGCGTCGTGTTTCGCGACGACGAGCACGCCCGACGTGTCCTTGTCGAGCCGGTGCACGATGCCCGGCCGCTCTTTTCCGCTGACACCAGAAAGTGTCGCTCCGTGGTGCAGCAGCGCGTTCACGAGCGTGCCGCCCGCGTGCCCGGGCGCGGGGTGCACGACCAGCCCCGCGGGCTTGTCGATCACCAGCACGTCGTCGTCCTCGTGCAGCAGGGTGAGCGGCAGCGCCTCGGCGGCGAGCTCGCGCGGCGCGGCCGCGGGCAGCTCGCCTGCGATCTCGTCGCCCGCGCGCAACCGGTGCGCCGGCTTCACGACTGCCCCCGACACCGTCACGCGCCCGCTCTCCACGAGCTTGCGCACCTGCGCCCGCGAGAGCGCGGGCTCGAGCTTCGCGAGCGCCGCGTCGAGCCGCTGTCCCGCGAGCGCCTCGGGCACGCGGTGCGCGAAGCTCAAAAGATGTGCGTCTGCACGCGCCGGTTGCCGTAGACGAGCACGTCGACCACGGCGAAGTCGAACAGGCGCGCGCGGCCGGGCACGCCGGCGTCGACGTGGTGCAGGTAGAAGGTGCGCGCTTGCTCGATGTCGCGCGCCAGCCGGTCGAACAGGTCGTCCTTCTCGAGGCCGATGCGCACCTGGTCGCCCGCGTACGCGGCCACGTCGCTGATCAGCACGCGCGCCAGCCGGCGCGCGCGCTCGGGGGTGGTGACGCGGTCCAATCAGCCTCGCTTCGCGGCGCTCTCCCGCATGCGCGCAGTGTAGCTGTCCGCGACCGCTCCCGCGTCGAGCGAGAGGCAGCGCGCGATCTGCTTCAGGAACCCGCGCAGGTAGACCGGCGGCGGCAGGTGCTCGTACGCGTTTCCTTCGATCGCGCGCAGGTGGTGCTCGTTGATCTTCGTGGTGGCGGAGATCTCCTCGAGCTCGATCCCGAGCGACAGGCGGATGCGCCGCAGCACGTTGCCGTCGAACACGCCGTTCTCGGGCGCGAGGCCGGTGTCGAGCTCGGCGTCGAACGCGCGCGGCTCGGCACGTGCCGCGAGCGGCGGGGGCGCAGGCCGCGCGCGCGGCGCCGTGGCCACCGGCGGCGGCCCGCTCGACAGGCCTGCACCCGGCTCGACGCGCCGCAGCCGCGCGTCGTACTCGCGGCGCAGCCGTGCATCGGAGAGCACGGCGTACGCCTCTTCGATGCGCCGCAGGATCGAGGCACACTCGTCGGACGAGAACACCGAGTAAGTCGCCGTCGAAGACGGCGCGTAAGTCGCGCGCGCGATCCGGTAGGCGCGCTCGATCTGCTGCGGCGTGCCCTCGGGCGACGCCTCGAGAAGGTCGTAGTAGTTCTGCTCGCCCAGCGGAATCAAGCGGCTTCAGGCTCCCAGGAGCTTCTTGACGATGCGGCGCACGTAGAGCGCGCCGTCCGAGCTCGGATACGCGAGCACGAGCGGCCGGCGGTCCTTCACCGAGCGCCACACGTTGTCGTCGAAGCAGATGTAACCGGCATAGTCGATGTCGATGCCGAAGTACTTCTTGCACACGCTCGTGATGGAGAAGCCCATCTTCACCTCTTCCGTGTCGCGCACCTGGTTCACCACGAGGTGCGGGCGGAAGGTCGCGAGCACGCGGCGGAAGCGGTCGCCCTCGGCGTGGTCGAGCCGGTCGATTTCGCCGAGCAGATCGCCCGGCGTGCGGATGCCGCGCTCGTTGCGCTGGTCCATCGCCACGCGCACCACTTCGCGGACGTTCGACTCGGACAGCGCGCCCGCGAGCTTGCGGTAGTAGGCCGCGCGCAGGAACGCGTACGCATTCTCGATCGCCGTCGGCTCGGGCGTGGTGACCACGAAGCCGTCGTCGGCCTCGAGGAAGAAGTCGATCGTCGAGCGGTCGGTGCCGGCGGCGAGGTCGAAGATCACGAGGTCCGCGGGCAGGCGGCGCACGGCCTTCGCCAGCGCCGTGCGCTGCTCCTGCGTCGTCTCCGCTTTGCCCGTGTGGCCGAGCGCGCCGAGGATGAGCCGCAGGCCCGGGATCGGCGTCTCGACCGCGACCTTCTCCAAGTCGAGCACGCGCTCCTCGAAGTAGTCCGACAGCGAGATGCGCTCGCCCGCGCGGACGCCGAGGCAAGTGTGCAGGTTCGCACCGCCGAGGTCGGCGTCGATCAGGATCACTCGCTTGCCCGAGCGCGCGGCGACGGTGGCGAGGTTCGAGACGAGGAAGCTCTTCCCGATACCCCCCTTGCCGCCGCCGACGGCCCAGACGCGGGCAACACTGGGCGGTGTCGCGGCGGTTTCGTCGCCGCGTCCAGGGAGCCCGGGCTCGCCCCGTCTAGTGCTCAGCCAGCTCGGTGTTCCGGTCCGCCGCATCCAGGATCGACAAGAATGGACCCCATTCGGGGTGGGTTTGTCCTGGGGGGACCATGCCTACGATCGGTGTCCAGCGCGGACGCTGCGGCGAGCGGAAGAGACGCATGCGCGCCTGACGCGGCGTGCGACCTCCCTTGCGCCGATTGCAATCCACGCAGCTGCAGACCACGTTCTCCCAAGTCGTTCGCCCCCCCTGCGAGCGCGGGATCACGTGGTCCAAGTTGAGCTCGGCCCGTGTCTTGCGCCGGCCGCAATACTGACACGTATTGCGGTCGCGCGCGTAGATGTTCGTGCGCGAGAAGCGCACGTGTCTGCGCGGCACGCGGTCGAAGACCGCGAGCTGAATGACGCGCGGCACGCGGATGCGTCCCGCGACGGTGCCCACGGAGCGGTCGTCGCTGCGCACGAGCTGCCGGCGCCACGCGTCGAAGTCGAACGTGTCGTAGCGCTCGTCGACCGCGCGGGCGAGACCCTGGTAGATCAGGATGAAGGCGCGGCGCACCGAGGTGACGTGGATCGGCAGAAATGACCGATTCAACACGAGGACGGCCGCGTCCAGCATGGACGGGTACCTTAGCCAGAATGATGGAGTCTCTCAACGCACGGCCCCTCCAGCGCATTTGGCCGGCGGAGGCGTCCGCTGGAGTCTTTCGTCGCGCCTGTGCATTGACCGGCCGGGCCGGTTGCTTTACGGTCCGGCTGACCTCCGCTCCGCGCGGAATCCGAGTCCGCTTCGTGGTTCCCGCCGGCGGGGTTCGCAGGTTCCAGGACGACGGTTCGAGGAGGTAGCGTTGGCCGCACACGCCGGGACGAGCGTTGGCCAACCCGTGCCCTCGGAACGCTGCACTGCCGCGCCAACCATTTCCGTGCGCCGCATCTTCCGCTCGTGCCCGAGGGGCCGATTGGGCGGAGCTTCGCGCGCGCACTCCGAAGGGATTTTGCATGCGAAACGAGATCTTCGTGAACGTAGGCCCGCGCGAGACGCGGGTCGCCGTGCGCGAGTCCGACAAGATCGTCGAGCTCCACATCGAGCGCGCCAACGAACGGGACGTCGTCGGGGGCATCTACAAAGGTAAGGTGACCCGCGTCCTGCCGGGGATGCAGGCCGCGTTCGTCGACATCGGGCTGGAGCGCGCCGGCTTCCTGTACGTCGGCGACTACCGCTCGGAGCTCGACGACGACGCCGACGACGACGAGGGCAACGGCCAGTCGCAGCGGCGCTCGCGCCGCGGCGCGCCGCCGCAGATCGAGGACGTGCTGCAGGAGGGCCGAGAGGTCGTCGTACAGGTGTCCAAGGAGCCGCTCGGCACGAAGGGCGCGCGGATCACCTCGCGCATCTCGCTGCCCGGCCGGCACCTCGTGCTCATGCCGTGGGTGAGCCGCGTCGGCGTGTCGCGACGCATCGAGGGCGACCGCGAGCGCCGCCGGCTGCGCGCCATCGTCGAGAAGCTGCGCCCGCGCGAGCTCGGCTTCATCGTGCGCACCGTCTCGCACGGCGTGTCGGAAGCCGACATCAAGGCCGACATCGACTACCTGGTCGACCTGTGGGCGGAGATCCAGAAGCGGCGCGAGGCCATCCGCGAGGCGCCCGCGCTCGTGTACTCCGAGCCTCCGCTGCACCTGCGCGTGCTGCGCGACATGGCGTCGCACGAGACCAAGATGATCGTCGTCGACGATCCCGACGCCTACGCCGAGATGCAGGCGTTCGTGCAGCGCTTCATGGCGTCGCCGCGCCCGCGCATCACCTACTACAACCACCCGCGCCCGATGTTCGACGCGCTCAAGATCGAGAACGAGATCGAGGAGGGTCTCGGGCGCAAGGTCTGGCTCAAGTCGGGCGGCTATCTGATCTTCGACCAGGGCGAGGCGCTCACCGCCGTCGACGTGAACACCGGCCGCTACACGGGCGGCCGCGGGCGCAACCTCGAGGACACGATCCTCAAGACGAACCTCGAGGCCGTACGCGAGATCGTGCACCAGCTCCGCTTCCGCAACCTGGGCGGGCTGATCATCCTCGACCTGATCGACATGGAGAGCGCGGGCAACCGCGAGAAGGTCTACCGCGCGCTCAGCGAGGCGCTGCGCGAGGACAAGGCCAAGGTCAACATCCTCAAGATCTCCGAGCTCGGCCTGGTCGAGATGACGCGCAAGCGCACGCGCGAGTCACTCGAGCAGCAGCTCTGCGCGCCCTGTGCCACGTGCGAGGGCAAGGGCTACCTGCAGTCGCCCGTCACGATCTCGAACCGCATCTTCCGCGACCTGCCGAAGGCGGCGACCTATCTCCACGGCGCGACCCTGCGCGTGCAGGCGCACTCGTCGGTGACCGAGATCCTGCTCGGCGTGGCCGGCGAGGGCCTCGTGAAGACGGGCGCGCGCATCGGCCGCGAGATCGTGGTCGAGGCCATGGCCACGTACCACCCCGAGCAGTACCAGATCCTGTCCGAGGGCGAGCGCGTGGAGCTGCTCGCGCCGCCGGACGCGCCGGTGGAGCTGCACTTCGACGACGCGCCCGAGTCGCTCGCCGCCGGCGACGAGGAGGGCAAGGCCGACGAGCTGGACGGCGACGGGCTCGCCGACGAGCCGGCCGAAGAGGCGCCGCCCGAGGAGCTGGCCGACGCGCCGGAAGACGCCGAAGGCGCGGAGCCGCTGGAGCCCTAGCCGCCACAGCGCGTGGTAGCCTCGCCGCGTGACCAGCCGCAGCGAAGCCGCGCCGCTCGCGCCCGAGCTCCCCGCGCCCGCGCGCGACGAGATTCCGCCGCTCTCCTGGGGCGCGATCTTCGACTACGTCGCGCCCACGCTCGGGCTCGGCTGCATGTTCCTGCTGTCGGCGATCTACCTGCTGAAGTACGCGACCGACGTGCTGGGCATGCCGGCCGCGGCGATGGGCACGATCCTGTTCTTCGGGCGCGCGCTGTGGGACGCGATCGCCGATCCGATCGCGGGCTATCTGTCCGATCGCACGAGCACGCGCTTCGGGCGCCGCCGGCCGTGGCTGTTCCTGTCGGTGTTCCCGCTGTCGCTCGGCTTCGTGCTGCTGTGGTCGCCGCCGCGCGATGCGTCGCCGGGCTTCCTGATCGCGTGGATGGCGGCGATGGTCGTGCTGTTCTACACGTCGTCGACGGCGTACGTGATTCCGCACACCGCGCTCGGCGCCGAGCTCACCGACAGCTACCACGACCGCACGCGCATCTTCGGCGGCCGCCACGTGTTGTGGACGCTCGGCTCGTTCCTGGCCGTGGCGGGCCTCGCGGCGCTGGAGCGCGCGTCCGACAAGCGCACCACGGTGTTCTGGCTCGCCGTCGGCGCGTCCGCGCTGGCCACGCTCGCGACGTTCTGGACCGTCGCGCGCCTGCGCGAGCGGCCCGAGTTCCAGGGCCGCGGCGCGACACGGCCCTACGCCGCGCTGCGCGACGTCATGCGCAACCCGCACGCGCGGCTGCTCTTGATCGTATTCGGCATCGAGAGCCTCGGCGGCGCGACGATCGCGGTGCTCACGCAGTACGTCGCCGAGTACGTGGTGAAGCGGCCGGAGCTCGGCGCGCCGGCGATCGCGGTGTACATGCTCGCGAGCCTGTTGTTCGTGCCGCTGTGGCTGCCGCTGTCGCGCCGCTTCGGCAAGAAGGCGCTGTGGCTCGCCTCCATGGTGCTCACGGCCGGCTCCTTCGGAGCGATGATCTTCCTGTCCGAGAACTCGGTGCGCTTGCTCATGGTGCTCGCGTTCCTCGCGGGGACGGCCGCGAGCTGCGGCGCGATGATGGGCCCGTCGATCCAGGTCGACGTGATCGACTGGGACGAGCACGCCACGGGCGAGCGCAAAGAGGGCTCGTACTTCGCGGCCTGGAACTTCGTGTTCAAGATCGCCAACGGCCTCACCATCTGGCTCACGGGCCTGGTGCTGCAGTTCTCCGGCTACGTGCCCAACGTCGAGCAGACCGGGCAGGTGAAGCTGGTAATCCTGGCGCTGTACGGGCTGTTCCCGATGGCGTGCTACGGGATCGGCGCCGCGCTGTTCGCCCGCTTCCGCCTCGACGCCGCGGGCTACGCCGAGATCCGCAGCGAGCTGGACTCGCGCAAGAAGTAGGCCCGCGGACTATCTACACCGAATGGTGTCGATCCTGCGCGCCGCTCCGCTGCCTCGCACCTCGATGCGGTACTGCGGCTCGAAGCCGAGCGTCTCGGCGGCGAGCCGCGCCGACGGCACCATGCCGTAGCGGTCGAAGTCGCGGCTGGGCGGAGGCGCGCGCCGCCACAGCCGCTCCGCCAGGGCGAGCGCGCCGAACGCGAGCGTCGAGCGCGGCGCACCGGCGGCGAGCTGCGAGCGCGGGAACACCTCGTTCCCGGCGATGTTGTAGATGCCGGGCCGGTCCGCGTGCAGCGCGAGCACGAGCGCGCGCGCGACGTCGCGGTCGGAGACCACGGCGAGCATGGGGTCGTAGCCGAGGGCCGCGTCGCGGTGCGCCAGCGGGGGCGAGTTCAGGAAGTCGCCGGCTTCGGTGACGATGGTCGCCGCGCGCAGGATGGTCATGCACAAGCTCGGCCCGTGCAGCTCGCCCTGGCACACGAGGTCGGCGTCGATCCACGCACGCACGAGCGGATCTCTCTCGCCTTCGAAGCCGAGCAGCTGGCTCTCGGAGATCACGTTGCCGTTGCCGGGGACGGGCTCGTACACGAACGCCGACGACAGGTACACGAAGCGGTCGATGCCGCGCTGCTCGGCGCATTCCTCGACGAGCCGGCGCGTCTCCGACACCAGAGTGTGTACGCCGCCGGGCACGCGCTCGCCCGACTGCTCCGCCGCGAACGGCAGGTGGATGACCGAGTCCGGACGCACGCGCGCGAAGCGCTCGGAGTGCAGGAAGCTCTGCAGGTGCCGGGCCTTCGCCAGGTCGAGCCGCTGGTAGGCGACCTTGCCGCGGTACGGCGCAAGGAAGCTCGGCTCCGCGCCCGTGCCCAGCCCCACGACGAGCCCGACGTCGGGGTCGTGGAACAGCGCCTTCGCCACGCGGCGCCCGACGGGCGACTCGACGTGCGTGACGAGCACGCGGCGCATCACGCGCGCTTCGAGCGCCGCGCCAGAACGCGCTGGTCGACCATCTCCTGGATGCGACGCCGCACGCGCTCCGCCATGTAGCGGACGGCGTGCGGATCCTCGAGCGCTTCGGGGGGGAACTCGTCGTAGAAGCGGAACGGCTCGCCGTACGCAATCTCGTAGCGCACGGGATACGGCAACAGGCCCGCCAGGCCGAACAGCGGGAACGTCGGCGTGATCGGGAAGAAGGGCAGCCGGAGCAGCTTCGCGAGCGGCTGCACGTCCCAGAGCACGGGAGCCTGGTCGTCGGCGCCGACCACGGCGATCGGGATGATCGGCACGCGGTGGCGCAGCGACTCCTCGACGAAGCCCAGGTGGAACGGCTGCAGCACGTAGCGCTCGGCCGCGCGCTTGCGCACACCGGCCATGCCCTCGGGAAAGATCAGCACGAGCTGCTGCTGGCGCAGGAGCTCGCGCACGTTATCGCGGCTGCCCATGATCTGTCCGACGCGCGCGTAGAAGACGTTCACGAACGGCAGCGTGCCGGCCCAGCGGTCGACGATCGTGCGCACGAGCCGCGGCGGCGTGGCGCCGAGCACGCCGTCGACGACGATCATGCTCGCGTCGAAGGGCAGCAGCCCGCCGTGGTTCGCGGCGAGGATCGCGCCCTCCTTCTCGGGCAAGACCGCGTGGCCCGAGCTCTCGACGCGGAACCAGTACTTGTAGAGCAGCTTGAAGAGAGCGAGCGTGCGCCGCGTGACGCGCGGCGACAGGCCGAACTGGTCGTAGGGCCGGCCGCCGAGCGATGCGAGCAGCTGCACGAGGCGGTCCTCGTCGGAGCCCGTGAGGATCCAGCCGGCGAGCCGGTCGAGCGCGCCCGCGGACTCGTCGCGGTCGTCGAAGCTCGGCAGCTCGGGCACCGGCGGGCCCAGATCGGGCGGGTCGGCGCGCTGGGTGCGCGCAGCGCGGCGCACCCGCGCCGGCGCCGCCTCGGCCACGACTACGCGCATGCTCCGCTCGCGCAGGCGAATGAGATAGGGAAGCGTGCCGTCGCCCTGCGCGAACGGATCGGACCCCAGCGACGGCCCGAGCGGCGTACCCGGCTCGTCGCTCATCGCCCGTGCCTCGCGGGCTCGCGCGCGAGCAGCTCGTCGCCCACGGCCGCCATCCAGCGCGCCGCGGTCGAGCGCGGCGCGTACTCGAAGATCGTCTTCGCTCGGCTCTGCGCCTCGTCGACGAGCACCGAATAGCCGAGCACCGTCTGCGAGATCTGCTTCGGGAAGTGCACGCGGAGCTTCTCGAGGATCTCCGTCGCCATGCGCGTGTTTCGCGCGAAGGTCGGCACCACGAGCGAGATCTCGAGCGCCGCGTGCGCGAAGCGCGTGCGAACCATCTCGACCGTGCGCGTCATCTCCGCCGCGCCGTCGAGCGCCAGGTACGTGAGCGGCACGGGCAGCACGATCTCCGTGGCCGCGAGCAGTGCGTTCAGCGTGATCGGCCCGAAGGACGGCGGCGCGTCGAACAGGATGAAGTCGTAGCTCGGCACGCGCGCGAGCGCGGCGCGCAGGCACAGGTTCTCGTCGCCCTCGTGCGCGGCGGCCTCCTGCGGGAAGAGCGCCAGCGATTTGTTCGACGGCACGATGTCCAGGCCCGGATGGCGCGCGCGCTGGATCGGCAGCGCGGGCCGCGCATCCTCACCGTCGAGCAGCGTGTCGAGCAGCAGGTCGAGGGCAGTGCGTCGCGCAGCTCCGACGTCGACGCCCAGCACTTTGCCGAGCTGTCCCTGCGGATCGAGATCGACGAGAAGCACGCGCTTGCCGCGCTTGCGCGCCAGGTAGTCCCCGATGTTCGAGGCAAGCGTCGTCTTGCAGCTTCCGCCCTTCTCGTTGATGAAGGCGATGCGGCGTGCGTCCGTGACGACCCCCCGGGGCATGACACCGTGGCCCTTCGGTGCGACGCTCCTCTCGTCGGTAGTTATTCGAGTGGCGGCGCGCTGTCAACGAATCTTTGCCGACGGAGCGCGGGGCATGTGCGCGCTCTCACGTTCGCTCGAGCGCAGCGCGGAGCTTCGCCGAAAGTGCGGCCGTGTGCGCGAGTCGAATCGGGGTGATCGACACCCGGCCGCTCTTCACGACGGCGATGTCGCTCTCCGGCGGCACGCGGTCGACGTCGCGCAGCGCGCCGTCGAAGTCGTGCACGAAAATTCCGTCCCCCTTGCTGCGGAACAGCCGGTCGTAGCCGACGACGGCGAGCTCGGTCACGACGCGCGGCGTGTCGACGTCGGCGTCGGCGGGGTAGTTCACCGAGATCAGGTCGACGCCCTCGGGGTAGCCGCTCGCGCGCACGCTGCGCACGACGTCGGCGCCGACGCGCGCCGCGCGCTTCCACACGGGATGGTCCGGGTTCGCGACCGCCTCCCCCTTCCACGCGCGGTCTTCGCCGACGCGGCCGACCGAGAGCGCGAGCGCGGGAATTCCCGCGATCCAGCCCTCCATCGCCGCGCCGATCGTGCCGCTCGACAGGAAGAAGCCGAGCCCGATGTTGAGGCCGATGTTCACACCCGAGACGACCAGCTCGGGCGGCCCGCCGAAGAGCGAGTGCACGCCCAGGTTCGTGCAGTCGGCGGGAAAGCCGTCGACGACGGCGATCTCGACGCCGTCGCGCACGACGCGCTCCACGGCGAGCTCGTCCCAGCGCGAGATCGCCTTGCCGATCCAGCTGCGCTCGCCCGCGGGAACGGCGACGCGCAGCGGGCCCAGCGCGCGCAGCTCGTGCACGAGCGGCAGGAGCGCCGGCGAGTCCACGCCGTCGTCGTTCGTGACCAGGATGTAGCCCACGGCGCGGCAGCATAGCCCGCTCGGGTACGATTGCCCGAAGGGGAGCGATGGACGCCGCGGGCCTCACCATGCCGGAGATTCGCAGGAGGCTGGCGGCCCATGCGCCGTTGCTGGCCGCCGGGACGGCCGGGCCGGAGCCGTTCCGCGCCGCCGTGGCGGTCGTGTTCTCGACCGCGACGACGGGCGCTGTGGAGCTGCTCTTCATCGAGCGCGCGCGCCGCGAAGGCGACCCGTGGTCGGGACAGATGGCCTTCCCGGGCGGGCGCGCGGAGCGCGCCGATCCGGACCTCGCGGCCACGGCCGCGCGCGAGGCGCGCGAAGAGGTCGGCCTCGCGCTCGCGCGGCCGATCGCGCGGCTCGACGACTTCGAGAACTCGCGCAACCCGCGCATGTCGCCGCTCGTGGTCTCGCCGTTCGTATACCAGGTCGAGGGCCGCCCGCCGCTCGCGCCGAACCCCGAGGTGCAGTCGACGGTCTGGATCCCCGTCGAATGGATCCTGCACCCCGACGCGGCCGTGGACTACCGCTTCGAGCGCGACGCGCAGGAGCTCGTGTTCCCCGCGGTGCGCTACGACCGCTTCACGGTGTGGGGGCTCACGTACCGGATCCTGGTGAACATGTTCGCCGTGCTCGGGCTGCCGCTCAGACCGGCGCCGTGAAGCCGGGCGCGAGCATCCGGAACGTCGCGAGCGCCTGGCCCACCATGCCGCACAGCGCCAGCAGCGCGGGCGCGCGGGCGCCGCGCGTCCAGTAGCGGCGCGCGAACAAGCTCGCCGCGACGAAGTTCACGTACGGGATCCACAGCAGGATCGCGAGCGCGAGGCTCCAGCGCGAGCGGTTCCGCACGGCGACGGTCCACAGCCAGACCGCGGCAGTGCCGAGCGCGCCGAGCGACACCGCGAGCAGCAAAAGGTCGGCCGAGCCCACCGAGTCGGACGCGAAGAACACGATCGAGCCCGCCGTGAGCGCGCCGAAGGCGAGCACGAGGGCCGTCTGCCAGCGCGGCGACAGCGGTGCGAGCACCGGAGTCACGACTCCGCCGATTCCTCGGAGCTCGCGGGCGGCGCCGGCCGGCGCAGGCCGGGGTCGCCCGTCGCACCGACGCGGAACAGGTCGAGCGGCGCAGTGCGCTCGAGCACCTGGTCCGCCGACTGGCCGCGCGCCATGCCGAGCGCGCGCAGGCCCGCGTCGATGCCGCGCACCGCCTTCTCGAGCGCGCGCGGCACGGACTCGGGATCCGAGAGCGACAGTCCGTCGGCGACCGCGAGCGAGTTCGCGACGCCGAGCACGTAGCCCAGCACGTCGACGGCGCGCTCGGGCGGCAGCGCGCCGAGCGCCTCGCCCAGCAGCGAGCCGCGCAGCTGGCGCGGCAGCGTGATGCGCTGCACGAGCGCGCCCGCAGCGGGGTCGGGGGCGTGCTGGGCCGCGCCTTCCGGCCGCAGCGGCCGGTACGCGCGCATCGCCTGCTCCCGGTCGGGGAAGCCCAGGTCGGCGAGCCGGCTCGTGCGCCAGCGCAGCGCGTCCTCTTCCAGGTTCGGCGTCGGCTCGAAGAGCAACCCGTACACGAGCCGCCAGTAGAGCGGCTCTGCCTGCTCGCGCAGGGTGCCCGCGATCTCGTGCATGCGGTGCGGGCTCGCGTCGCCCGCGACCGTGAAGTAGACGACACCGTCTGGTGTATAGGCGCCCTCGGGCGGCTCGTCTTCCTTGGCCACGACCGCCACGGCGGTCTCGGCGCGCAGCGCGAGGATGACGAGCTCGAGGTCGATCTCCTCGAGCGCGCGCAACAGCGTGGGCCGGCCGGCTTCGATCAGCGCGTCGAACCACTCGCCCACGCGCACGAGCGACAGCTCGTCGCCCGTCCACGCGTCCAGGTCGAAGCACGCGAGCCGCTGCTCCGTCGTCGCCAGCTCGAGCAGCCACGCCGCTTCGGACATGCCGCCCGCGCGCACCGTCTGGACCAGCTCGGCTTCGGGCAGGAGCGGCACGACCTCTTCGGGCCGCTCGACGAGCATGAGGAACTCCGAGCGCGTCTCGGGGCGGAGCTCCTGGCACGCCGAGGCGAGCTCCTCGGCCGGGAGCTCGCGCAGGCGCGCGCGCGCCGCGGCGCGGTCGCTCCGCGAGAGCCGCAAGAGCGCGACGCCGTCAGCCAATGCCGGGGATCGCCTCGCGCACCGCGTCGCTCGCCTGGTCGACGAGCTTCACCTTGAAGCTCGACAGCACCTCCTCGGGCACCTCTTCCAGGTCCTTCGCGTTGCGCTTGGGCAGGATGAGCTCCTTGATGCCCGCGCGGTGCGCGGCCAGCACCTTGCCCTTGATCCCGCCGACGGGCAGCACCTGCCCGCGCAGCGTGATCTCACCGGTCATCGCGACGTCGTCGCGCACGGGCTTGCCCGTGAGCAGGCTCGCGAGCGACACCACCATCGTGACGCCGGCGGACGGGCCGTCCTTCGGCTGGCCGCCCGCGGGCACGTGCACGTGGATCTTGCTCTTCTCGAACGCGTCGGGGGCGATGCCGAGTGACTCGGCGTTCGTGCGCACGTACGAGAGCGCCGCCTCCGCGGACTCGCGCATCACGTCGCCCAGCTGACCTGTGAGCTGCAGCTCGGGCTTGCCCTCCATGCGCGCGGACTCGACGAATACGAGGTCGCCGCCGATCGGGGTCCACACCATGCCCGTCGCCACGCCTGGGCGCTGGATGTGCTCGGCCGTCTCGCGCGAGAACGGCGCCGGACCGAGCAGCTTGGCCAGGTCGTCGGGGCCGATCGACGCGGCGGTCGCGCCCTCGGCCACGCGCAGCGCGGTCTTGCGCACGAGCGACGCGATGTTCCGCTCCAGGCTCCGCACGCCCGCCTCGCGGGTGTAGCCCTCGACGAGGCGCAGGAGCACGTCGTCGGTGAGCGCGATCGAGTCCTTCTGGAGGCCGTGCTCGCCGAGCTGGCGCGGCAGGAGGAACTCGCGCCCGATGCGCACCTTCTCCGTCGCCGTGTAGCCGGGCAGCTCGATGATCTCCATGCGGTCGAGGAGCGGCGGCGGGATCGTGTCGGCGCGGTTCGCCGTGGCGATGAAGAGCACCTTCGACAGGTCGAACGGCACCTCGACGTAGTGGTCCGAGAAGCTCCAGTTCTGCTCGGGGTCGAGCACTTCGAGCAGCGCCGACGACGGATCGCCGCGGTAGTCCATGCCGACCTTGTCGATCTCGTCCAGGATGAACACCGGGTTGCGCGTGCCCGCCGTCTTCAGGCTCTGCAGGATGCGGCCCGGCAGCGCGCCCACGTACGTGCGCCGGTGGCCGCGGATCTCCGCCTCGTCGCGCACGCCGCCGAGCGACGCGCGCACGAACTTGCGTCCCATCGCGCGCGCGATGGACTTGCCGAGCGACGTCTTGCCGACGCCGGGCGGCCCGAGGAAGCACAGGATCGGACCCTTCGGGTCCGACACGAGCCGGCGCACCGCCAGATACTCGAGGATGCGCTCCTTCACCTTCTCGAGATCGAAGTGGTCCTCGTCTAGGATGCGCCGCGCGTGCGCCAGGTCGAGGTTGTCCTCGGTCTCGGACTTCCACGGCAGGTCGAGCAGCCACTCCACGTAGGTGCGCGCGACCGAGCGCTCGGGCGAGTGCGTGGGCATGCCGCCGATGCGGCCCACTTCGCGCTCCGCGGCGTCGCGCGCCTCGGCGGGGAGATCGGCTTCGGCCAGGCGGTCGCGCAGCTCGTCGCCTTCTGCGCCCTGCTCGTCGTTCTCGCCGAGCTCGGCGCGGATCTTCCGCAGCTGCTCGCGCAACAGCTTGCGCCGCTCGTCCTCGCCGATCTCGCCCGCGGCGCGCTCGGCGAAGTTCTTCGACACCTGCGCGATGCGGATCTCGCGCATCAGGTAGCGCATGAGCGTGCGCAGGCGCGCGAGCACGTCCTGCTGCGCGAGCAGCTCGATCTTCTCGGGCAGCGGCATCGTGCCGTTGAACGCGATCACGTCGGCGAGCCGCGCGGGGTCGTCGAAGCGGTCGAGGATCTGCGCAGCCTCGTCGGGGATGTCGTCGCGCAGCGCCACGAGCTCCTTGCCGAGCCGCTGCACGGTGCGCCGCGCGGCCTCGGCCTCGGGCGTGCGGTCGAGCAGGTCGGGCAGCACTTCGGTGTCGGCCTCGGTGTGCCCGCCCGACTCGAAGAGCTCGCGCAGCCGCACGCGCGCCAGGCCGACCACGGCGACCGAGATGCCCGAGCCCGTCTCGGCCAGGTGCACGATCTTCGTCAGCGTGCCGACGGGATAGAGGTCCTCGAGCCGCGGCGTCTCCGTCTCGGGCGCGCGTTGCGACGCGACCACGAGAAAGCCGCCGCTCTTCGCCGCCGACTGCACGGCGGCCAGCGACTCCGCGCGGCCCACCGACAGCGGCAGCGTGACGCCCGGGAACACCACGGTGTTCCGCACGGGCAAAAGGGGCATGCGCTGGGGGACTTCGAGCCGTTCCCCGCCGATCTCGATCAGGGTCTTCTTGGCTTCAGTCACAGTGGCCCGCAACCCTAGAGCCGGAGCTGGCTAGGTCAAACGCGAGCCGGAGGCCGGAAGCTTGCGCGCCGCTCAGTACTCCAGCTCGTCGAAGTTCATCGAGTTGAAGCAGGGCACGCGCTTGACCATGTTCACGAGCGAGCCGGCCTGCGAGTAGTCCTTGAGCTCGCCTTTGATCGTGATGTTCCGGTCCTGGATCTTCATGTCGAGCTTGCGGCGCGCCTGGTCCAGCTCCTCGTCGTTCGCGATCTCCTTGTCGAGCTTGGCCTGGAGATCGGCGTCCTTGACCGCCGAGCAGTCCTCGGCCTTGCCGACGCGGATGCGGTTGCGGACTTCCTTCACGCCGCGCATGTCCTTGATGACCGCCTCGGCCTTGTTGCTCTGGTCCTGGTTCGCGACGTTGCCGGTGAGCATCATGATGCCGCGCATGGACTTCACCGTGACGTCCATCAGCCCGGGCTCCTTGTAGAGCGACTTCATGGCCTTGAGCTCCTGCTTGAACTCCGCCTGGCTCTGGGCCGAGGCGTGGAGCGCGAAGCCGAAGACGAGGGCGAGGGCGGCAAGTCCTGTGCAAAGCGTGCGCATGAGGGGGTCCTCCCGGTGAATCGGCGCGTAGCCTATCGGACGCGTCCTTTGCCGGTCAACCGGCGAGTTGCCTCCGAGTTGCTTTCGCCCGCCTCAGTACTTCTCGTGCTCGACGAGCTTCGCGGGGCTCTGCCGCCAGCTGCCGTTCCACGCCGTGACGAGCTCCTCGGCGGGGCTCGTGCCGCGCTCGGCGACCTGCTGGAGCGGCTCCAGGTAGACCGATTCGTCCTCGCCCAGCTCGTTCCGCGCGCCCATGCGCGCGAGCCCGCGGCGCGACAGCTCGACCAGCTCGCGCGCGACGTCGGCCACGGGCCCGTCGGGTCCCTGCGCGCGCAGGCCCTGGCGCGCCGCCGCCTCGTGCAGCGCGTCGACGTCGGCGAACGTCCAGCCGCGCACGCGCTCGAGCCCGGCGGCGAGCGCCTGGTCGTCGTAGAGCAGGCCCTTCCAGAACGCGGGCAGCGCGCACACCTGCGCGCCGGGGACGGCGTCGACGCCGCGCGTCTCGATCACGCGCTTCATGCGCACTTCGGGGAAGACCGTGGTCAGGTGCACGACCCAGTCCGCGAGCGTCGCGCGGTGGCCGTCGAAGCCGCGCGCCATGAAGTCGCGGAAGCTCACCCCGCGCGCGGGCAGGCTGTGGCCATCGCGCACGATCAGGAACATGGGCACGTCGAGCGCCCATTCGGTGTAGGCGCGGTACGCCGTGCCTTCGCCGAAGTCGGGCTCGAACGCGAACGGGAGCAGGCTCCACCGATCGGTGTCGGTGTGGCGCCAGATCTCCGCGCGGCGCGACATGAAGCCGTTCGGCTTGCCCTCGCTGAGCGGCGAGTTCGCGAACAGCGCCGTCGACACCGGCGAGGCCGCGAGCGCCAGCCGCAGCTTGCGCGCGGCGTCGGCCTCCGTCGAGAAATCGAAGTTCGCCTGCACGCCGGCGGTCGCGTGCATCATGTGCAGGCCCAAGCGGTCGCGCGCGCCCAGGTAGCGGCGCATGATCTCGTGGCGCTCGCGCGGCATGCGCGGCAGCTCGGCGACGCCGGCGAACGGGTGCAGGCCGAGCCCGAGCCACACGACGCCGAGCGGCTCCGACAGCGCGTTCACCAGCGCGATGTGGTCGGCGAACTCGCGCGCCGTCTCGTGCAGGGTCGCAAGCGGCGCGCCCGACAGCTCCAGCTGCCCGCCCGGCTCGAGCGTGATCGTGCGTCCGTTCAGCTCGAGGCCGACGAGCAGCCCGGCGTCGGTGAGCGGCTTCCAGCCGCGCTCGCGCTCGATCGACGCCAGCAGCGCGCGGATGCCGCGCTCGCCGTCGTAGGGCACGGGCAGGAACGTCTTCGCGTACAGGCCGAGCTTCTCGTGCTCGGTGCCGACGCGCCAGTCGGCGCGCGGCGTCTCACCTTCGCGGAAGTACTCGACGAGCTGGGTCACGTCCTCGGCGGGCCGCGCCAGGCGCGGGTCTTCGCGTGTGAGGCTCATGGTCGGTCTCCCGCGTAGAGCTCCGGGTGCAGGAAGCGCAGCCACGCGCACACGACGGCCTGGCGGCCGCGCTCGGCGCGCGTCACCGCACCGCCGGTGAGGCGGCCGATCGGACCGGCGTCGGGACCCGGGTCCGGCAAGCCCGCGGGCGCGCGGAACAGCGCATCGAAGCCGTCACCGATGGGTGTACGTTCGGCCGAGGTTGCGCGCGCGACGAGCGCCGGCGGGAACTCGAAGCCCGACGTGAAGCCGAAGCCCTCGCGCGCGCCGTCGGTGAGCACGCAACAGCCGACGTTCAGCCAGCCGCCGGGCAGCTCGGCGAACGGTGCGAGGCCGTCCTCGATGCCCGCGCCCAGGTCCGCGCCGCCGAGCGCCAGGCCGGCGTGCGCGCGCGCGCGTGCGCCCGCGATGATCTCCGCGAAGCCGAGCGGCTGCGGGTGCACGCCGCTCGCCACGTCGGCGCCCACGACGTCGACGCGCGCGAAGAACGGCGCGAGGCCGCGGCGAACCGCCTCCAGCTTGGCCGTGTTCCGGCTGCCCACGCGGACCGTGATCGCCTCCCTCAAACGCGCGTCGCCTCGCGCACGAGCTCCTCGAGGCGCTCCTCGAGCAAGAGGGCGGCCTCGGGTCCCGACAGCCCCGCCTCGGCGCACGGGCCTTCCTGCCCGCCTCGCTTGAACGGGCCGACCACGCGCACCTTCCCGTCCGTGCGCGCGATCGCGATGCACAGGAGCTCCCAGCGCCCCCGCGAGATCTTGAACTGCACGGCGTCGACGTGCTTCTCGTCGGGCTCGACGGTCGTGACCTCGAAGCCCGTGAGATAGGGCGCGCCGACTTCCGCGGCGCGCAGCCGGAACGCCTCGACGGCGCCCGCTGCCAGCTCGCGCAGCGCGCTCGCCGCCTGGCGCGCCCGCCGCAGCCGCTGCGCCAGCTCGGGATCCCGCCCGGCGAGCTCCTCCGCCAGCTTCCGGAAGCGCTGGGCGTCCATCGGCGAAGTGTATTTCATCCGGGCGATATACTGCGCCGGCTTTGCCGGGGCCGAGGGCTGGGGTCGGGATCGCGGTCGCGCTCGCCATCGCAGCTGTGGCGTCGGCGGCCGCTCGCCCGGAGCTGGCGTTCAGCGCGTTCGCGGCCGCGTTCCTCTGCTTCTGTATGGGCACGCGGCTGTCGCTGAACTGGCAGATCCTCGTCGGCACGGTGATCGGCATCGCGCTCGGGCGCGCCGTGTCGGCAGGCGCGCTGCCCGCGGAGACGGCCGACGCGATGAAGGCCGTGGGCAAGCTCTTCATCGGGCTGCTCAAGATGCTGATCGCCCCGCTCATCTTCCTGTCGATCTCCCACGCCGTCTCAGGCATGGAGGGCGCGCGCGAGCTGTCGCGGCTCGGCTCGCGCACGGCCCTCCTGTATCTCGCTACGATGATGCTGGCGGCTGCGACGGGTCTCGTGCTCGTCAACTGGGTGCAGCCCGGCGCCGGGAGTGCGCTCGCGCAGAGCGATTTCTTCCGCGAAGCGGTGGGCTCGGCGCCGCCGCCTGCCGGCCCGCCCAGCCTCGGCGCATTCCTCTATTCCACGGCGCTGGAGTCGCTCGCAAACCCGCTCGCGGCGCTGGCCGAGGCCAGGATCCTGCCGATCGTCGTATTCGCGCTCCTGCTCGGCGCGGCGCTCTTGCGCGTGGGCGAGGTCGGGCGGCCCGTCGTGGCGTGGCTCTCGGGCGCGGCGGCGGCCGTGATGACGATCATCGGCTGGTTCGTGCGGCTCGCGCCGGTCGGCATCCTGGCGCTCATCGGGCACCTGGTGGCGACCATCGGCTTCCGCGTGATCGTCGACAACCTGCTTGCGTTCTCGGCGGTGGTGATCGGCGGCACGCTCTTCCACGCGCTCGTCACGCTGCCGGCGCTGTGCTGGCTGTTCACGCGCATCGGCCCGGTCGAGCTGCTGGGCGGCCTGCGCGAGGCACTGGCGGTCGCGTTCACCACGAGCTCGAGCGCCGCGACGCTGCCGGTGTCACAACGCTGTGTAGAGGAGAACCTCGGCGTGCCGCGCCACATCGCGCGCTTCGTCATGCCGCTCGGCGCGACGGTGAACATGGACGGCACGGCGCTCTACGAGGCGATCGCCGCCGTGTTCGTCGCGTCGCTCTACGGCATCACGCTCGGGCTCGGCGCGCAGATCGTGGTGTTCATCGTCGCGATTGCGACGGCGATCGGCGCGCCCGGCATTCCGTCGGCGGGCATGGTGACGATGATCGTCGTATTGCAGGCGGTGGGCCTGCCCGGCGAAGCGGTCGGCCTGCTCCTCACGATCGACCGTTTCCTCGACACGATCCGCACCGTCGCGAACGTGGAGGGCGATGCCGTGGTCGCGGTGATCGTGGGCCGCGGGACGCGCTACATCGCGGCGTCGAGCACGAGCGAAGGCTGAGCCTGGCGCAGCTCGCCGAGCCGCATGTCCTTCACCTTCGCGAAGCGCTGGCGCGCGCGCGGTGGGATCGGCTCGCCGGCATCGGTTTGCATGTGCAGCGGGTCGAGGAAGCGCCCGTTGCGGGCGATGCGGAAGTCGAGGTGCGGGCCCGTCGCGAGGCCGCTGGCACCGACGAAGCCGATGAGCTGCTTCTGCGCGACGTGCTGGCCCACGCGCAGGCCGCGCGCGTAGCGCGACAGGTGGGCGTAGCAAGACACGTAGCCGCTGTGGTGCTTGATGCGCACGGTGTTGCCGAAGCCGCCGGCCCAGCCGGTGAAGATGACCTCGCCGTCGGCGACGGCCCAGACCGGCGTGCCCACGGGCGCGGCGTAGTCGACGCCCTCGTGCGGCCGCTCTTCGTGCAGGATCGGGTGATAGCGCGACATCGTGAAGCGCGACGAGATGCGCGAGAACTTGAGCGGCGCCGCGAGGAACGAGCGGCGCAGCGAGTTGCCGTCGGGCGAGTAGTAGCCGCCGGTACCGTTCTCGTCCTCGAACCACACCGCCACGAAGTCCTTGCGCGCGGCGCGGTACTCGGCGGCCTGCACGCGGCCGTACCGCACGAAGCCGTCCTTGTCGTAGAACTTCTCGAACACGATGCGGAAGTCGTCGCCGGGCCGCGTCTGCGTGGAGAAATCGAAGTCCCACGCGAAGATGTCGGCGAACGCGTGCACCAGCTCGGCCCCCTCGCCCAGGTCGGTGATCGCGTCGAAGAGCGAGCTCTTCACGACGCCGCCGAGCTCGAGCACGCGGCGCTCGAGCGGCGCGGCCTCGTGCGACGCGACGAGGTTCCCCGCCGGATCGCGTTCGACGCGGTACAACTCGGCGCGCCCGCGCTGGTACTCGAACGACAGCACCTGGCCCGACGCGTCGCGGATCAGCGCGTAGAAGTCACCGGGCCGCGCGCCGCGCACGTCGAAGACGCCGCGCAGTGCGCGCGCGACCGTCTCGACCATTTCCGGCGCCACGCCCGAGCCGCGCAGCGCGCCCGACAGCGTGCCGTTCCGCGGCACGCGTCCGGTCACGATGGTGAGCGCCGGATCGCTGTTCGCGCCGGGCTCCTGCGAGCGCTCGACGAGCGGCGACAGGAGCGCCTCGTCTCCGTTCGTCGGCGGGAGCACGGAGCGCAGCTCGCCGCTGCCGAGGCTCGGATCGAGCGCAAAGAGCGGCGACGAGACGACTCCCGCGCGCGCAGCGCCGGCAACGCCGAGCACAGCCGCGAGCGCGGCGCAGAAAGCCGAATGGACTAGACGCGAGCGCATACCCCTCGACCGTCCATAGTGCAGTAGCCGCGCAAGGCGACTGTGACCGGAGTCACAAGGATTCCGCGGACTTCGCTGATTTCGCCCGGACACTCGAGCTCCACACCCTCCTCGTCGTCCGCGCCGGCCATTGCTTGATCTCTTCCGAGTGCGCTCGGCGGCCGCGGCGACACGCGTGCTCGCGCGGCGACGGACGCGAACGTGCGCGCACGGGCGAAACAGGGGCGAAGCGGCGCAAGCGAGCTCATGACGAGGGTGGAGTCGCCTCGTGTCGGCGGCGGGTGGCGCGCCCGCGAGCGCACGAAGAGGCAACTCACCCCGCAAGCGCGCGGCGGCGCTGTGCTAGCCGCGCAGCTCGGCGATCGCCTGGGCGGTCGACTCGAAGAGCGGCTCGATCTGGTCGAGCTCCAGGCACGAGAAGGCCACCCGGATGTCGCTCTGGCCCATGGCGATGACGCCGATCCCGTACTTCTCGAGCAGGTGCAGGCGCAGCTTCTCGGCAGGCACGCCCTTCACGCGGATGCACATGAAGTAGCCCGCGTTGAAGGGGTACACATCCCAGTGTCGGGCGTACTTCTCGCGATAGACGACTTCGCGCACCCGCTGCGCGCGCGCGCGCAGGATCTCGAACTTCTCGCGCCGCTCGGCCGGCAAGGTCGGCGAGCGCAGCGCCGCGAGCACGATCGCCTGCGACAGCGACGTGCAGTTCGAGATGCTCGCGCGGATCGCGCCCATGAGCTTGCGCTCGAGCGCGGCGAAGAGCGCGTCGGGGTTCGAGCACGGCGGCGGTGCGACCGTGAGGAACCCGCAGCGCAGGCCCCAGACGAACAGCTCTTTCGTCGCGCCGTCGAGCTTGATGCAGACGACGTTCGCGTGCGCGTTCGCGAGCAGGCCGAACGGCGACTCCTGGCTCGCAGCGTCCGAGAAGATCAGCCCGAAGTACGCATCGTCGCAGATCACCACGAGCTTCCTCCCGGCGTCGCCCGCGGCGGCGATGGCGTCGCGCATGCCCGCGACCTCGGCGGGCGTGGGCATGTAGCCCGTCGGGTTGTTCGGGAAGTTCAGCACGAGGAGCGACTTCGCCGGGCCCGCGAGGAGCGCGGCGCGCAGCGCGGGCACGTTGAAGTGCTCCCCGTCGTAGGTGGGGAACGTCTCGACCTTCCCGCCCAGGCGCGTCTCGAAGTTCAGCGCGTAGTTGTCCCAGAGCATGTCGGGGATCAGCACGCGGTCGCCCGGGTCGACGAACAGGTCGCCCGCGAGCGCGAGCCCGTGGGTGAGCGCGTGCGTGACGATCGGCAGCGACAGCGCCTTGCCGCGCATCGACGGGTTCTCGGCGAACTGCTTCTTCTGCCAGGCCTGGCGCAGGTCGTTGCGGCCGCCGGCCGGCGCGTAGCGCACGGCGTCGGTCGGCGAGACGTCCTTCACGTGCGACAGCACGGAGTCGAGCGCCATCGGCCCGTCGCCTTCCGTCGCCTCGCCGATGGTGGCGTTGAAGCGGTGCGCCTTCTCCTTCGCCTCGGCCGACTGCGACAGGATGCCCTTCGGGAAGTACAGCTCGCGGCCGCGCTTCGAGAGCAGCTCGTACAGGACGGGGCACTCGGCGCGGATCTTCTCGTTCAGCTCGACGGCAAGGGGGTGCATGCGTCTACACTATCATTATCGACTTCGCTCGCCTTCGGCTCGCTGCGCGCCTCTTCGAGGCTTGCGGGCTCGTTCGGGACGGCCCTCACTCGCCCTCGCACCGTCGATCGTCCTGCTCGAGAAGAGCCTTGTGGACTTCGCTCGCCTTCGGCTCGCTGCGCGCCTCTTCGAGGCTTGCGGGCTCGTTCGCCGACATCGGACCGCGGGCCGAGGTCCCGCGGTGGGCCCTCACTCGCCCTCGCACCGTCGGTCGTCTTGCTCGAAAGGAAATCAGTCGGACAGGCGTTCGAGGACTCGGGCTCGCTCGACGAAGCCGCGGCGCGCCCAGTACTCGAGCGCGTCGGCGTTCGCGCTCTCGACGCGGACCGATACGCGGCGCACGCCGCGCGCCGCGAAGAACGCGTCGGCCTCGCGCACGAGCGCGGCGGCGATGCCGTTCCGCCGCTCGCCCGGCACGACCCAGAGCTCGTGGATCCAGCCCGCCGCGGGCGGCTCGCCCGCGCGGCCCGCGGGCTCGACCTCCGCGAACAGGAAGCCGACGTGCGCGCCGTCGCGCTCGGCGACGAGCACGCGGCAGCGCTCGCGCGCGATGCCGCGCGCCAGCTCCTCGGCCAGCGCCGCGCGCAGGCTCGGCGCAGGTGCGTCGGCCGTGCCCAGCCTGCGGTGGTGCTCGACCAGGTCGAGCCACAACGCGACGAGCGCCTCGCGGTCTTCGGCTCGCGCGGAGCGGATCGACACGTCGCCCACTGCGCGGGCTACTTCACCACGCGGCGTTCTTTCGCGCGGATCATGCGCAGGCTTCCGGATTTGTCGCCCTCCGTGAACGTGCCGGTGAGCTCGCCCTCGGCCGGCTCCGCGGTGACGTCGTAGATCGCGGCCTCCGACATCTCGCCGAGCATCGAGTTTCCGCCGCCGAGCGCGTCGACGATCTGGATGCGCACCTTGTCGGGCGCCCAGGTCACCGTCCAGTTGCGCGAGAAGCTGACCGTGCCCGACTTCGCCGGGCCCGCGGCCTCGGACTTCATGCCGGCGGCGACGCTCCCCGTGAGCTTCTTGTCGGTCTTCGCGCGGCTCGACACGTCCATGTGCGCCTTCAGGTTGTCGAGCACGGCGCCCTCCGGCTGCCAAGGCTTGTGGCCGCGCATGTCCGCGCGGCGCACCTCTTCGGTGCCCTCGTCGAACATCACGTACGGGAACTCCTGCACGGTGAGCGAGTCGCCCGTCTGCACCATCGACCAACCGAGGTCCTTCCAGTCGGAGATCGACTTGTCCTCGGACTTGGCGTTCTTGTAGTGGACGAGCACGTACCACTCGCCCGTGAGGTCGAGCTTCGCGAGGTCGCCCGCGCGCGCGGGCCCGCCCAGCGTCGAGAACGCAATCCACAGGCAGATCGCCGGCAAAGAGAGCAATCGGGGGCGCATGTCGGCGGATTATACCCGCGGCGGCGCGCACGAAAGGCGCGTCGTCGAGCGAGGGGGATGCGCCACGCATCGTGTAGACTGCGCGCGTGGCCGCGATTTGGGTCGTCTCGGAAGAGCCCTCGCTCGCCGCGATCCTGGCCCACCACGTCGCGGCGCTCGGCGAAGCGTGGACGGGTGCGCCGGAGCGCGCGGCGTTCAAGGATGCACCGCCGCCGGATCTCTTGATCCTCGTCGGAGTCACGCAGACGGGCGGGCGCACCGACACGCTCGAGCGCCTGCTCGAGTTCGTGCGCGAGCTGCCGACGCGGCGGCGCGCGCCCGCACCCGCGCTCTACGTCGCCGCGCAGGACGGCGCCGCGGGAGTGACTCGGCTCTTCGACGACCGCCTCGCGTCCGCGATCGAGTTCCCGTTCGACCCCGACGAGCTGGCGGAGAGCGCGGCGCGCGTGCTCGCGGCGAGCGCGCCGCCCGCGAGCCTGCGCGAGCGCGCACGGGGCAGCTGGCTGCGCGCCGAGGTCGAGCGGCTGTACGCGGGCATCGAGCTGCCCGAGCTGCGCCGCGCCGTCGATCCGCGCAACGCGCACCGCCCGGTGCTGTTCATCGGCGAGTCGGGCTCGCGCCGCGACCTGCTCGCGCGCTACGTGCACCTGTTCGCGGAGCCTGCGCGCGGTGACTTCGCGCTGATCTCGCTCGCCGACATCGCGCCCGGCGAGCTCGAGCGCGCCGTGCTCGAGCCGAGCGCCGGGCGGCGCACGAGTGTGTACCTGCCCCGGCTCGAGCGCGCGGCGCGCGCCCAGCAGGAGGAGCTCGCGCACGTGCTGGGCTCGAGCGGCGCGCTCGCGCTCGAGCCGATCCGCTGGCTCGCGTCGACGCTGCACCGCGCGCGGCTCGCGGCCTCGCTGCGCGAGCTGCCCTGGCTCGAGGTCGAGCTGCCGCCGCTGCGCGCGCGCCCCGACCGCGCCGCCGTGATCGCCGCCGCCGCGCGCGCGGCGGCCGACCGGGCGGGCCGCGAGCGCACGCTCGGCGCAGCGGCACGGCGCGCGCTCGAGGACTACCCGTGGCCCGGCAACCTGCGCGAGCTCGACCGCGTGCTCGACGCCGCGGTCGCTGCGGGCGCCGGCGCCGAGATCGAGCTCGCCGAGCTGTCCTTCGGCCGTGCGCGCGCCGCCGAGCCGGTCGTGCGCGCCGCGCCCGAGGCGGGCACCGACGAGGACCTGATGCTCGCGACGCTGGAGCCCGACGAGCTCGAGCGCGCCCGCGAGCGCGCCGCCGAGCTCGAGCCGCGGCTCGACCCGGGCGCCGACTTCCAGCCCCAGCCGGGCGAGGAGCCCGAGCTGCTTCTCGACGAGCCCGTCGAGCTCGACGCCGAGCCAGAGCTCGCGCCCGCGCCGTCCGCCGCGGCCGTTCCCGCGCCCGCCGCCGCGCCGCGCGTCGGGGCGAGCCTGCGCGATCTGTTGCTCCCGCTCGCGCAGGAGATCCGCAAGCCGCTGCGCGCGGTGCGCACCTATGCCGGCCTCGTCGAGCAGCGCCCCAACGACGCCGCCGTACGCCGCGAGCTGCGCACGCTCGTCGAGGAGGACCTGGGCGGCGTCGACGAGAGCCTGCAGCGCGTCGAGAAGTTCCTGCGCCTGGGCGCGCCCGAGCCGCGGCCGTTCGACCTGGCGCCCGCGCTCGCCTCCGAGCTCGATCAGCGCCAGGCGCTGGCGCGCGCGCGCGAGCTCGTGGTCCTGCGCGAGCTGGACTTCGACGCGCCGGCCGTCGTCGCCGACGAGGCGCAGGTCCGCTTCGCCATCGGCGCACTGCTCGACCGCGCGCTCCGGCTGGTGCCGCGCGGCGGCGACGTGTACCTGGGCAGCGCCTGGAACAAGAAGCGCGAGGAGCGCGCCGGCGGCCACCGCATCCTGCTGCGTTTCCACAGCCCCGAGGACGTGCTGGCCGGCCCGGCAGACGACGCCGAGAGCTCGTTCGTCGAGGTCGCGATGGCGCGCGAGCTGTTCGGTCGCGCCGGCGCCAGCTTCGCCGTCGACGCGAGCGGTCCGCAGGACAACGTCATCCTCGTCGAGCTGCCCGGCTGACGCACGCAACCCGGCTTGCTAGCGTCGCTGGCTTGGCGCTGCCGCCGCTCGTCAAGCGAATCGCCGCCGCCGTGACGGACGTGTCCGCCGAGCTCGACACCTTGCTCGTGCGCTACGCGCCCCTGCGCGGCGCGCCGCACGAGCTCACGGATCGCATCGCGCTCGCGCCCGACGGCGAGCTCGCGTTCGTGGCCGCCGTCGGGCGCTGGCTGCGCATGCTGCGCGCGGCGCGCGTGCGCGTCGACGGCGACCCGTACCTGATCTGTCGCGACGTCGCGCGCGCGGCCGAGCTCGCGCGGCGCTGCATCGGCACGACGCTCGTGATCGTCGTCGCGCGGCGACTCGAGCGGACGCTCACGCTGTGGACCGACAGCGGCGTCCAGCATCTCGGCGCCGTGATCGACTTCGCCGAGACCGGTGATGGACTTCTCATCCGGCGGCGCGGCGGCGGGCCCCTGCTCCACGTCGCGCGCGAGACTCTGATCCGCTTCGAGTCGGCGTCGCAGGAGCACCTCGAAGTCGTGTCCGTCGACGTACCGCGCCGCTGTGCATGATGTGTGCGCGAAATTCGCTTGCATGCGCTCTCGCGCTCTGATCTAAATGCGCATGCGGGTTGCTGCTGCCCCGCGCCGGTCCGGGTCCTTCATCGGGGGGTGGAAGGTCCGAGAGTGGCTGCGGGGCAGCACCCCGCATCGCGCCCGAGCAAGCGCTACCTTCTCCCAGCTCTTCTTGTGCATCGTGTGTCCAGCCGATGGTAGGTGAGCTGGAACGAGGAGGTCTCTGTGTTCGGCGTCGGCATGCCCGAGTTGCTGGTGATCTTGGTCGTGGCGCTGCTCGTGCTCGGCCCGAAGCGTCTGCCGGAAATCGCGCGGTCGCTGGGCAAGGGCATGGCGGAGTTCCGCCGCGCGTCGACGGAGTTCCAGCGCACGCTGTCGGCGACGCTCGAGGAGCCGCCGCCCGCCGCGCCACCGCGCGCGCCGGCGGCGCCGCCGGAGAAGCCGGCCGAGCCTGCGCCCGCTCCGACGAGCGCGAAGACTGATGGATGACACGCCCAAGCCGTTCCTCGATCACCTGGAAGAGCTGCGCATCCGGCTCTTCTGGGTGCTCGGCGTGTGGACGGTGGCCGGCTTCGTCGCGAGCTACTGGTCGAAGGAGCTCTTCGCGCTGATCATGGCGCCCGCGGTCGACGCGGTGCGCTCGTCGGGCAACACGCTCATCGCGGTCTCGCCGAGCGAGCTGTTCGTCACGTACCTGAAGACCGCCGTGCTGGCGGGCTTCATCGTCGCCATGCCCGTCGCGCTCTGGCACCTGTGGCACTTCGTGGCGCCCGGGCTGTACGAGAACGAGCGGCGCCTCGCCTTCCCGTTCGTGATCTCCACCTCGACACTGTTCGGTGTCGGGTGCCTGTTCGGCTACTTCGTCGCGTTCCCGGTCATGTTCCAGTACTTCGTCTCGCTCGAGGCCGACTTCGTGCACACGAGCTGGACCACGGCTTCCGTGTTCCAGTTCTGCACGGGCATGTACCTGGCGTTCGGCCTGGCGTTCCAGCTGCCGGTGATCCTGGTGGCGCTGTGCCTGGCGGGCATCATCACGCCCGCGTGGCTCGCCGCGCAGCGGAAGTACGCGATCCTGGTGGCGTTCATCGTGGGCGCGATCCTCACGCCGCCGGACGCCACGAGCCAGATCATGCTCTCGGTGCCGCTGTGCTTCCTGTACGAGATCTCCATCTGGGCCGCGCGCATCATGGTGCGCCGCCCGAAGCAGAGCGCGTCGACCGCGCTCACCGTCGTCCCCGAACCGGCGGTCACCGAACGAGAGGGCTGATGGCCGGCCGCGGCGTGCGGGCCGTGCTGCTCGACATGGGCGGCGTGCTGCTCCCCGAGCAACAGACGTACGAGCGCGCGGTGCGCGACGCCGCGTTCCTCGCCGCGCTGCGCGACGCCGGCGTCGTCGCGCCCGAGGCCTTCGTCGCCGACCGCGCCAAGCGCCTGCGCGAGGCCTACCGCGCGCTCGAGCCGGAGCGCACGCAGCCGGATCTCGAGGCCGTGTTCGCGGACGATCCCCCCGCGGTGCGGCGGCTCCTGCTCGGCGCGTTCAAGCGCGAGTCCTCGCCGCCGCCGTACGCGCACGCGCGCGAAGTGGTCGCGGCGCTCGCGCGCGATTACGCGCTCGGGCTCGTGTCGAACACGGCGATGCCCGGCCACCACCACGCCGACGTGCTGCGCCGCGCCGGGATCCTCCAGCACTTCGGCGCGGCGGTGTGGTCGGCGAACTTCGGCCGGCGCAAGCCCGATCCCGCGATCGTGCGCTTCGTCCTCGACGAGCTGCGCGTGCCTCGCGAGCACGCCGTCCTCGCGGGCGACAAGCTGCGCACCGACGTGGCGGCGGCGCGGAACGCGGGCGTGCGCTCGGTGTACATCCGCAAGCGCGGCGCACCATGGGCGGGGCGCGAGCTGCGGCCCGACTTCACGATCGGCGACTTGCGCGGGCTGCCGTTCCTGTTGCGCGGCCTGGGCTAGCGCGCGAGCGACGCGACGCGCGCCAGGAAGTGCGCGCGGATCCGCGCGGCGTCGACCGAAGTCGCGCAGCTCATGGGCAGCGTGCCGGCGCCCGGCGCCTCGTGCACGCGCGTGCGGAACACGCCGTTCTCGATGGCGGGCTCGATCTCGAGCGTCTCGAAGCCGCAGAACGACTCGTCGTACACGCACGCGAGGGTGAGCGGGTCGTGCAGGAACGCGGCGTTGTCGTCGGGCGGCGCGCCCGGCGGATCGAGGAGCCGCCGCTGCACCGGCGTCCACACGCGCACGGCGCGCGCGAGCGCGGCGTGGAGCGGGTGCGCGGTCTTCTCGAGCTCGAGCACGTCGGCGGCGCGCAGCCACGTCTGCAGGGTGACGTCGGCCGAGACAAGCCGGATGGGGATCCCGGAGCGCAGCACGAGCAGCGACGCGTGCGGGTCCGAGCACAGGTTGTAGTCGACGCCGAACGGGAAGACGCGCCCGCGGTACTCGACCTTGCGCAGGTGCCCGCCCATGATGGTGAGCCGGCCCACGCGCGCCGCGAAGTCGGGATCCTTCGCGAGCGCCACGGCCAGGTTCGTGAGGGGCCCGACGGCGCAGATCTCCAGCCCCGGCTCGCGCGCGGCCCAGTCGAGCAGCGCGTCGACCGCGTGCGCGCGGTCGAGTGCGGGCTCCTCCCCCGGCTCGAGGATGCCGTGGCCCTCGTGGCCGAACCAGTTGAAGCCTCCGCCTGCGAGGAGCGGCGTGCGGCAGCCGGCGTACACGGGAATGTGTCGCCGCCCCGCCAGATCGAGCAGCTTCGCCGCGATTCGCGCGCGCAGCACCGATTCGCGGCCCACGCACGTCACGCCCGCGAGCTCCAGCTCGGGCGCCGCCAGCGCGAGCGCCAGGCACAGCGCGTCGTCGACGTCCGAACCCATGTCGGTGTCGAGCAACAGGCGCTGGGGCACTAGCGCAGCTCGTTCGCGATGAAGCCGGTGTCGTAGCGGCCGGCTTGGAACGCGGCGTTCTCGAGCACGCGCTTGTGAAACGGCAGCGACGTCTTCACGCCGGTGACGACGTACTCGGCGAGCGCGCGTCGCATGCGCGCCAACGCCTCGCGGCGGTCGCGGCCCCAGCAGCACAGCTTCGCGAGCAGCGGGTCGTAGAACACGGTGACTTCGCTGCCCGCCGCCACGCCCGCGTCGTTGCGCACGCCCGGTCCCTCGGGCAGGCGGAACTCGGTGAGCTTGCCCGGCGAGGGCAGGAAATTCTTGTCGGGGTCCTCGGCATAGATGCGGCACTCGAGCGCCCAGCCGTGGAGTCCCACGTCGGCCTGCTCGAAGCCGAGCGGCTCGCCGGCGGCAATGCGGATGCCCGTCTTCACGATGTCGATCCCCGTCACGAGCTCGGTCACCGCGTGCTCGACCTGCACGCGCGTGTTCATCTCCAGGAAGTAGAAGCGCCCGTCGCCGTCGACGAGGAACTCGAGCGTGCCCGCGCCTTCGTAGCCCACCGCCTTGGCCGCGGCGATCGCGCACTGGCCCATGTCCTCGCGCAGCTTCGGCGTCATCTGGTTGGCGGGCGCCTCTTCGACGAGCTTCTGGTGGCGGCGCTGGATCGAGCACTCGCGTTCGAACAGGTGCACCGTCCTGCCGTGCCGGTCGGCGAGCACCTGCACTTCCACGTGGCGCGGCTGCGAGACGAGCTTCTCGACGTAGATCGCGTCGTCGCCGAAGCCCGACTTCGCCTCCGAGCGCGCGCGCACGAGCGCCTGCGCGAGCTCTTCTTCGCGCTGGACGAGCCGGAGTCCGCGGCCGCCGCCGCCCGCCGCGGCCTTCACCATGATCGGGAAGCCGAGCTCGCGCGCGGCGGCGACGGCCTCGTCGTTCGAGAGCGCCGCGGTCGTGCCCGGCACGATCGGCACGCCGGCGGCCTGCATGGTGCGCCGCGCCACCACCTTGTCGCCCATGTCGCGGATCGTCGCGGGCCCGGGCCCGATGAACGCGAGCCCGGCGTCGAGACACGCCTGCGCGAACGCCGCGTTCTCGGACAGGAAGCCGTAGCCCGGGTGCACGGCGTCGGCGCCGGCCGACTTCGCCGCGGCGAGGATGCGCTCCACGTCGAGGTAGCTCTTGGCCGCCTGCGGCGGGCCGACGAGGTGCGCTTCGTCCGCGCAGCGCACGTGCAGCGCGTCGCGATCCGCTTCGGAGTAGATCGCCGCCGAGGCGATCCCCAGCTCGCGGCAGGCTCGGGAGATGCGAACCGCGATCTCACCGCGATTGGCGATGAGTATCTTGCGGAACAGAGTCAGTATTCCTTCTGGGCCTGCAGCACCGTGATCGCGGTGAGGTTCACGACGTCGTCGACGGTCGCGGTCGGCTGCAGCGAGTTCACCGGCGAGCGCATGCCCATGAGGATCGGCCCGACGACGGTGGCGCCGCCGATCGTGCCCATGAGCCGCGTCGAGATGTGCGCCGAATCCAGGTTCGGGAAGATCAGCACGTTCGCCTCGCCCTTGATCTCGGCGAAGCCGAACCGCGACGCGCGCCGGTCGGGGTCGAGCGCGATGTCGGCGTGCATCTCGCCGTCGATCTTCATGTCCTTCCAGCGCTCGCGCGCGATGTCGACGGCGCGCTGCAGCTTCTCGGTGCGCTCGCTGCGCACGCTGCCGTAGTTGGAGAACGAGACGACGGCCACGGTCGGGTCGAAGCCGAACCAGCGCGCCGTCTCGGCGCCCAGGCCCGCGATCTCGGCGAGCTGCTCGGCCGTCGGGTCGACGTTCACCGAGCCGTCGGCGAAGAACACCACGCGGTCCTTCTGGATCACCACGTACACGCCCGCGGCGCATGCGTGGCCCTCGGCCAGGCCCACGACTTCGAGCGACGGGCGGATCGACTCCGAGTACGACTTGGACAGCCCGGCCACGAGCCCCTGCGCGTCGCCCATGCGCACCATCATCACGCCGAAGTAGCCGCGGCGGCCGAGCAGGCGCTCGGCGTCGCGGTCGGTCACGCCCTTGCGCTTGCGCAGGCTGACGAGCTCCTTGCGGTAGTAGACGAGCTTGTCGCTCGTGCGCGGGTCGACGATCGGCACGCCGTCGAGATCGATGCCGAGCGCGCTCGCTTGCGCGCGGATCTCGCGCTCGGTGCCGATGAGCAGCGGCTCGCAGATCTCCTCCTGCCGCAGGATCTGCACGGCGCGCAGCACGCGCTCGTCGTTGCCCTCGGGGAACACGATGCGCTTGGGCGAGCCTTTCGCGCTGTTGATCACGCCGCGCATGAACTCGCGCGAGCGGCCGAGGTGCCGCTCGAGGTTCTCGCGGTACTCGTCCAGGTCGAGCTGCACGCGCGCGACGCCCGTCTCCATGGCGGCCTTCGCGACAGCGGCGGACTCGACGATCAGCACGCGCGGGTCGAACGGCTTCGGAATGATGTACTTCGGACCGAACTCGAAGCGCTCGCCGGGATACGCGTGGCGCACCTCTTCGGGCAGGCCCTGCTCGCCCTGCTTCGCCAGCTCGGCGAGCGCGCGGACGGCGGCGAGCTTCATCTCCATGTTGATCTTGCGCGCGCGCACGTCGAGCGCGCCGCGGAAGATGAACGGGAAGCCGAGCACGTTGTTGACCTGGTTCGGGTAATCGGAGCGGCCCGTCGCGATGATGGCGTCGTCGCGCACGGCGGCGACCTCGGCCGGCGTGATCTCCGGGTCCGGGTTCGCCATGGCGAAGATGATGGGGTTCGGCGCCATGCTCTTGACCATCTCCTTGGTCACGAGCCCGGCCGACGACACGCCCACGAAGCAGTCCGCGCCCTTCATCGCGTCTTCGAGCGTACGCGCTTTGGTGTTGCGCGCGTAGCGCTGCTTGTACTTGTTCATGCCCTCCTTGCGGCCTTCGTAGATCACGCCCTTGGAGTCGGTCATGAGCACGTTCTCGGGCCGCACGCCGAGGTGCACGTACAGGTCGGCGCACGCGATGCCGGCCGCGCCTGCGCCCGCCAGGACGACGGTCGTATCCTGGATCTTGCGTTGGGTGAGCTCCAGCGCGTTCAGGAAGGCGGCGCCCGAGATGATCGCCGTGCCGTGCTGATCGTCGTGGAACACGGGGATGTCCATCTCCGCGATCAGCCGCTCTTCGATCTCGAAGCACTCGGGCGCGCGGATGTCCTCGAGGTTGATGCCGCCGAACGTGGGCTCGAGCAGCTTCACGGTCTGGATCACCTTCTCGGGGTCTTCGGTGGCGAGCTCGATGTCGAACACGTCGATGCCGGCGAAGCGCTTGAACAGGACGCCCTTGCCCTCCATCACCGGCTTGCCCGCCAGCGCGCCGATGTTGCCCAGCCCGAGCACGGCGGTGCCGTTCGTGACCACGGCGACGAGGTTCGCGCGCGAGGTGTACTTGAACGCGTCGTCGGGCCGTTTCTGGATCTCGAGACACGGCTCCGCGACGCCCGGCGTGTAGGCCATCGACAGGTCGCGCGCGGTGAGCACGGACTTCGTCGGCGTGACCTCGATCTTTCCCGGCTTGCCCTTGCGGTGGTACTCGAGCGCTTGTTCTTTGGTGATCACGGGGAGTGTCCTTCTAGGCGAGCAGCGCCAAGGTGGCTTCGCGCCGACGGGCGGCGATCTCGTCCGCGGACTCCGGTCCGCGGCGCTCGTCGGGCTCGATCACGAAGATGCGCTCGCCCTTCTTCACGACGCTGCCGTCGCGGCCGGCCATCGCACAGCGCACGACGGTGCCGGAGAAGGGCGCGAGCACCTTGTTGAACATCTTCATCACTTCGATCACGAAGAGCGGCTGGCCGGCAGCGAAGTGCTGGCCCTCTTCGACGAGCGGCGGCAGGTGCGGCGCCTCGCGCGCGTAGAACGTGCCGGCCATCGGCGTGACGATCTCGTCGGAGTCGGCCTTGGGCGCGGGCGCGAGCGCGCGCGCCAGCTCGGCGGCGCTCTTCGCGTCGGCGAAGCGCTCGGGGAACGAGATGGACAGGTCGTCCTCGAGCCGCACGTCCAGGAACCCCGAGCGCGCGCCCGCGCGCGGGATGAGCAAGAGCAGCTCGAGCCCGAGCTGGAAGCCGCGGTGTGCAGCGAGACACTTCGCGAACAAGGTGGCGTCGCCGCCCGAGAGCGCGGTGCTCGGCTTGCCCGAGAACAGCGACTCGAGCTCGGGGTGACTCGCGGCACCCGTGCGCGACTCGATCTCTGCGTAGAAGTCGAGCGCGCTCTGCAGGATCTCGAGGTCGTGGTCCCAGATCTGCTCGGCGGGCGGCTTGTCGGTGCGCGCCTCCAGGTCGAGAAAGTGGTACAGCCGCTCGAGGAAGCGCACCGGGTTCGCGACGAACGCCACCTGGCCGTTCGCGGCCTTCCAGAGCTCGCCGTCGTAGCGGCCCAGGAAGCCGCCGAGCAGGTGCGCGTTCGCGAACAGGCGCGCGAGCGGGCGCAAGAGCAGCGTCTCCTTGGCCTCTAGAACCGCGCGCGCGTCGCGCTGTTTCGCGCGCTTCTGGAGCTCGCCGTAGGCGAGCTCCAGATCGAGGTCGTTCGCGACCTGCGCCAGCGCGCCCACGGCGCCGAGATAGCTCGACATGAAGCGCGTGTTCGGCTCGGCCATCACGCCGCGGCCGAGGAACCACTGCACGAGCCCGTAGTGCACGTCGAGGTTCGTCTGCAGGTCGTCGCCGCGCAGCTCCATGCGGCGCAGGATCTCGGCCATGCGCTCGTAGTTCTCGCGCCGCGACGTGCCGTGCGTGAGCACGAGCGCGACGTTCGAGTCGTATGCGCCCGCCAGGTTGTAGTAGACGAACGACTGCGTGTCGGGATTGCGGATGCCGATGCCCTGGTCGAAGCGGATCTCGTCGGGGCGCGGCGCCGACCAGCTGCGGATGAGCCCGCCCGCGTGCGGCTGCAGCGCGGCGTTCGTCGCGTTGATGCGCACCTCGAGGCCCGACACGAAGCGCTGCACGCGCTCGGGGCGCGGCACGCGCGGCCCGTGCGCGGCGAGGAGCGCCATGGCCTCGATCAGCTGGTCGACGTAGAAGAAGTCGTTCGCGTCGTCGGGGTTCTGAAAACGCAGCCGGTACACGAGCTCGGTCACGCCGTGCTCGACCTGGATGCGCGTGTTCATCTCCATGAAGAAGTGGTTCGCGCCCTCGACGATGCACTCGAACGTCGAGACCGAGTCGAGCCCCGTCGCCGCGCCGAACTTCTCGCTCTCGGCCTCCATGCGCGCCAGGTACGCTGCGTCGCCGCGCAGCACCTCGCGCAGCTTGCCGCTCGCGCGCTCGAGCTCCTGCTCGACGAGCTCTCTGGTGAGCGAGACCTCGATGAGCTTCTGCTCGTGCATCTGCACCGAGCAATCGCGCCCGCCGAGCGACAGGCACCAGGCGCCGTTGCCGATCAGCTGGATCTCGTTGTGACGCGTGCGCTCGATGTTGAGCTCGACGAGGAAGTTCCGGTTCGAGCCCGGCGCGAGCACCTTCGACTCGGCGCACACGTCCACGATCGCGGCGGGGACCTCGTCCTGCTTCGCGACCACGCGCTGGCCCTTGCCGCCGCCGCCGCCGATGTACTTGAAGCGGATGCGGTGCGTCGGGTACTGCGCCCAGATCTCGGTGCACGCCGACTCGGCCGCGCGCTGCAGCTCCTCCAGCGTGACCAGCTCGACGGTCTTCTCGTAGCCGAGCTGCAGCAGCGCCTCGGCGTTCTCGGCCGCGCTCGCCGACGCGTTCCAGCGGAAGTCGAGCGCGTGCTTCTTCGCCAGCTTCTCGAGCGCCGCGCGGTCGCGCGCCTTCGCGAGCAGCGCGCGCGCGGACACGTCGTCCACGCCGGGGATCACCGCGTTGCCGAGAGCGCGCGCCTGCTTCTTCGCTTCGTCCTTCGCGCCCGCGCGGCGGATGACCTGCGACGACGGCCCCATGAAGCCCACGCCCGCGCGCTCGATCGCGGCCACGAAGTCGGCGTCTTCGGCCATGAAGCCGTAGCCCGCGAACACGTGCGTGTAGCGGTGCTCGACGGCGATGGCGACGATCTGCGCGATGCGCCGCTGCTTCTCTTCCTGGCCCGCGCCCATGTAGTCGGGCACACGGTGCACGTTGTGCGGGAAGCGGAAGCCGCGCAGCTCCGGGGCGAGACAGCGCGGGTAGACGACGGAGTCCTTCTCCGACAGCAGCATGCCGTACTCGCGCACGCCGATCTCGTCGAACACCTGGAACGCCTCGAGCCGCACGGGCCCGCGGCACACGACCAGCACCTTCAACCCGGCGAGCGTGAACGAGCGCTGCCACGCCGACTCGGCGGCGTCGAAGCGCCGCGGGGTGAGCTCGCGGTCGAGCACTACTCGAACTCCCGCTGCGGGCCGGCCATCGGCTCGGGCCGATAGGTGCGCATGAGGAACGCGAGGTGCTCGCCCAGCACGCGCCGGCTCGTGCCCGGCATGACGATGCGCGACACCGAGCCGAGCGAGAGCGCCTCGTTCGGGTTCATGAGCTCGCGCTCGTAGCGCTCGCGGATCTGCTTCAGCCCGGCATCGCGCGTGCGCTTCGCCTCGACTTCGGCGGTGCCGTTCGCGAGCGCCTTCTGGAACTCCACGTCGAGCGCGCGGATCTCGTCCTTGAACACGAACTGCGCGCCGCCGCCGGCGTCCATGACCGCGATGCGCGCCATGGGCATCGCGAACACGGCGTCGGCGCCGGTGAAGTGCGAGTTGTACGCCGCGTACGCGCCGCCGAACGCGTTGCGGATGATGAGCGTCATGCTCGGCACCCGCAGGTCGATGATCGCGTCGAGGAGCCGCCGCCCCTCGAGGATGATGCCGCGCGTCTCCTGCTCGGTGCCCGGCGTGAAGCCTGCGACGTCCTCCAGGAAGATCATCGGCACGTTGTACAGGTTGCAGAAGCGGATGAAGCGCGTGGCCTTGCGCGCGGCGTCCACGTCGATCTGCCCGCTCGCCACCGCCGAGTTGTTCGCGACGAAGCCGACGACGTGGCCGCCGATGCGCCCGAACGCGGTGATCATGTTGCGCGCGCGCGCGGGCTGCAGCTCGAAGTACTCGCCGTGGTCGACGATCTGCTGCAGGAAGAGCGTGATGTCGAGCGGCGCGCTCATGCCCGCGGGCGAGTCGAACGTCTTGCGGAAGAGGATGTCCTCTTCGAGCGTGAAGCGGTCGAGCGGATCGCTGGTCGGCCCGAACGGCGCGAGCTCGCGGTTGTTGTTCGGCAGGTACTGGAGCAGCCGCAGCGCCGTGCGCAGCGAGCCGACCTCGTCGGTGGTCGTGAGATCGCACACGCCGTTCAGCCCGTGCACGCCCGGCCCGCCGAGCTCGTCGGCGGTCACGTCCTCGCCCATCGCCGACTTCACGACGCCGGGCCCGGTGAGCCCGATGAACGTGTCGGCGCACTGGATCATGAACGAGCCCTGGCGCGGCAGATAGGCGCCGCCGCCCGCGTTGTAGCCGAACATCAGGCTGATGCAGGGCACCACGCCCGAGATGCGGCGCAGCGCGGTGAACGCCTCGCTGTAGCCGTCGAGCCCGCCGACGCCGGCCGGCACGAACGCCCCGGCCGAGTCGTTCATGCCGATGAGCGGTATGCCGCGCTCCGCCGCCATGTAGATGAGCCGCGCGAGCTTCGCGCCGTTCGTGGCGTCCATCGAGCCGGCGCGCAGCGTGAAGTCGTGGCCGTACACGGCCACGTCGCGCCCGCTCACGGACAGGATGCCCGTCACGATCGAAGCGCCGTCCAGCCCCTTGCCCCAGTTCTGCCACAGCAGGTTGGGCTCGTGGCTCGAGAGCACGCGGAGCCGCTCGAACACCGTCATGCGGTTCTTGGCGTGCTGCACGCGCACGCGCGCCAGCCCGCCGCCGCGCTTCGGCCGCTCGAGCAGCTCGCGGCCGCGCTCGATCGACTCTTCGTAGAAGGCCGCCGACGGGTGCGACGAGTCGCTGCGCTTCAGCGGCGCGCGCGTCGCCAGCGGGTTCTGCAGCGCGTACTCGGGCGTCTCGATCTCCATGCGCAGATTCTCCGGCCGCTCGAGGCGCAGCGTCGAGTCAGAGGGCCGCGATCTCTTCGAGCCGGGCCTCGAGGGTGCGCCGGTAGTCTTCCAAATCCACAGGCTGCCGCGCGACGCCGCTCTGCATGGCGGCCTGGGCCACGGCCATGGATTCGTGGATCAGGACCCGCGGATCGAACGGCTTGGGAATGATGTAGGCCGGCCCGAAATCGAACCGCTCGTTCGGATACGCATGCCGCACGGCGTCGGGGATGCCGGTGTCTCCCATGCGCGCCAGCTCCGCCAGCGCGTGAACCGCGGCGATCTTCATCTCCATGTTGATCTTGCGCGCCCGCACGTCGAGCGCGCCGCGAAAGATGAAGGGGAAGCCGAGCACGTTGTTGACCTGGTTGGCGTAGTCGGAGCGCCCCGTCGCGATGATCGCGTCGTCGCGCACGGCCGTAACCTCGGCCGGGGTGATCTCCGGGTCGGGGTTGGCCATCGCGAAGATGATCGGCTTGGGCCCCATCGCCGCGACCATCTCACCGGTGACGGTGCCTGCGGACGAGACCCCCACGAACACGTCGGCGCCGCGCAGCGCATCGGCCAGGGTGCGGGCGGGCGTCTTTCGCACGTAGCGTGCCTTGTACTTGTTCATGCCGTCGGTCCGGCCCTCGTACAGGACGCCCTTGGAGTCGGTCATCAGCACCTTGGCGGGATCGACGCCCAGGTGCACGTAGAGGTCGGCGCACGCGATCCCGGCCGCGCCGGCGCCCGCCACGACCACGCGCACGTCCTCGATCCGGCGCTTGGTCAGCTCGAGCGCGTTCAGGAACGCCGCGCCGCTGATGATCGCCGTGCCGTGCTGGTCGTCGTGAAAGACGGGGATCTGCATCTCCGCGATCAGCCGCTCCTCGATCTCGAAGCACTCCGGCGCGCGGATGTCCTCGAGGTTGATCCCGCCGAAGGTCGGCTCGAGCAGCTTCACGGTCTGGATCACGAGCTCGGGGTTCTCGGTCGCGATCTCGATGTCGAACACGTCGATGCCCGCGAAGCGCTTGAAGAGGACGCCCTTGCCCTCCATGACGGGCTTCCCGGCCAGGGCGCCGATGTTCCCCAGCCCGAGCACCGCCGTGCCGTTCGTGATCACCGCGACCAGGTTCCCGCGCGAGGTGTAGCTGAAGGCTTCCTCGGGGTGCTTCTGGATCTCGAGGCAGGGCGCCGCGACCCCGGGGGTGTAGGCCATCGACAGGTCGTGCTGGGTCAGGACGCTCTTGGTCGGGACGACCTGGACCTTCCCCGGGCGGCCCTTCCGGTGGTAGTCCAGAGCTTGCTGCTTGGTGATCAAGGGGCGACGAGGATATCACGCCCTAGGCGCGGTTCTTGACCTTCTCCCAGTCGGCCAGGAACTGCTCGATGCCCTTGTCGGTCAGCGGGTGCTTGGCGAGTGAGAAGAGCACGGCGGGCGGCATGGTCGCGATGTCCGCGCCCAGGCGCGCGGACTCGATCACGTGGCTCACGTTGCGAATGCTCGCGACCAGCACCTCGGTCGCGATGTCGTAGTTCTCGAAGATCTCCACGATCTGCGCGATCACCGCCATGCCCGAGTCGGGCTGGATGTCGTCGAGCCGGCCGACGAAGGGCGACACGTAGGTGGCGCCGGCCTTCGCGGCCATCAGCGCCTGGATCGGCGTGAACACCAGCGTGCAGTTGGTCGGGATCTCCTGACTCGACAGGATGCGGATCGCCTTCAGGCCGTCGGTGGTCATCGGGATCTTGACCACGATGTTCGAGGCGACCTTCCGCCACTCGAGGCCCTCGCGGACCATACCCTCGGAGTCGAGTGACACGACCTCGGCGCTGATCGGCCCGTCGCAGATCTTGGTGATCTCGCGCACGACCTCGCGCGGATCGCCCTTCTCTTTCGAGAGCAGCGTCGGGTTGGTGGTGACGCCATCGCACAGGCCGAGCGCGACCCCCTCGCGGATGTCTTTCACGCTGGCGGTGTCGAGGAAGAACTTCATCGCAGGTCCTCCGTTGCCGGGCCAAGGTTCGCGACTCGCAAGGGATCGTCAAGGTCCCGCAACAGCTCGGCAACACTGCGGGTTTCGCCCGGCGGCACGAGCCCGGGCGCGAGCTCGGCGAGCGGCGCCAGCACGAACCGGCGCTGCGCCAGGCCGGGGTGGGGCAGCCTGAGTTCGGGCGTATCGACGCGGGCGGCGCCGAACAAGAGCAGGTCGAGGTCGAGCACGCGTGGCGCGAAGCGCCGGCGCTGGTCGGGTCGACCGGCCGCGCGCTCGAGCGCGCGCAGCCGCCGCAGACAGTCGAGCGGCGTGCCGCCGGTCGCGAGCTCGGCCACCGCGTTCACGTACCAGGGATCGCCGGCCTCGCCCAGGGGCTCGGTGCGCCACAGCGACGACGCGCGCAGTGGACCCCAGCGCGCCAGCTCGCGCAGCGCGGCGCGGACCGCGGCGGCGGGGTCACCCAGGTTCGCGCCCAGCCCGACGTAGGCGAGAGCGACGCCCGCGCGCGTCAGCCGTCGCGCTCTTCGGGCGCGCGCTTCGGAGTGACACCGCCCTCGGTCTCTTGAGTCACCACGTCGAGCAGGAGCAGCGCCACGCCGATCACGATCGCGCTGTCGGCGACGTTGAAGTCGGGAAAGATGAACAGCCCCAGGTTGAACTGCGCCCAGTCGATCACCTCGCCGCGCACGACGCGGTCGAGCAGGTTGCCGATCGCACCCGACACGATCAGCCCCAGCGACACCGCCGAGAGCCGGTCGCCGGCCTCGATGCGCCGGAAGAACGAGCCGATCAGGGCCAGCGCCACCAGAGTGAGTGCCACGAAGAAGTACACGTTCACCCCCTGCGCCAGGCCCAGCGCGGCGCCGGGGTTGCGCGAGTGAGTGATGTGGAAGAAGCCATCGAGCGCCTGGAACGGCACGGCGTAGCCGCCGTAGGGCACGTTGCGCACCACCAGGTACTTGGTCAGCTGGTCGAGCGGAACGATCACGGAGATCAGGAGAGCCAGGGTCCGGAGCTTCGGGCTCATGCGCGCCTCTCTATCACAGGCTTTTACTCATCGCCCGATCCACCCGAACAGGCGCTGAAAGATGTTGGGCTTGGGCCGGGCAGGCGAGCTTCCGCTCGCCGTCTGGGGGGGCGTTCCCTTCGCGAAGTCGAAGATGCCGCAACTCTGCGCCGGCGCCGTACCCAACAGGAAAACCTCGGGTCCGCCGCTGCAGCCGAGGGCGGTGCGCAGGCCGGACCGCGGATCGACCTCCACCGTTTCGACGCCCGTCGGCACCGTGAATTCCGCGCCCGGGGCCTTGCCGCGGGCCGCCTCGAGCACGTCGGCGAAGATGGGCAGGGCCGCGGTCGCCCCGGTGACCTTCACGCTGGCGCCGTCGTCGAAGCCGACCCAGACCGCGATCACGATCTCGGGCGTGTAGCCGATGAACCAGGCGTCGCGATAGTCACTGCTGGTGCCGGTCTTGCCCGCGATGTCGCCGCGAAAGCCCAGCCCGCGCAGCGGGGCGCCCGTGCCGCGGTCGACCACGCCTTCGAGCGCCGACGTCACCAGATAGACGTCGGCCGGGTCGAACACGCGCGGCGCGTCGAGCGTGCGCTGCTCGAGCACCCGGCCGTCGCTCTGCACCACCTGGGTGTAGGAGCGGATCTCGGGCCGCAGCCCGCCGGTGGCGAACACCGCGTAGGCGCGCGCGGCCTCGAGCATGGTCACTTCGAACGCGCCCAGCGCCACGCTCGGCACCGGCTGGAGCGGGCTCTCGATGCCGAGCGCGCGCGCCGTGGCGATGACTTTGTCGGGACCGACGGCGATGCCGAGCCGCGCCACCGGCACGTTCAATGACTGCTCGATCGCCTGGCGCACGGTGACCGGCCCGCGGTACTCGCCGTCGTAGTTCACCGGCTCCCACACGCCGCTGGGCTGACTGTAGCTGAGCGGTGAGTCGTCGAGCTTCGACACCAGCGTGAACGCCGGCGTACCGTTCGCGTGACCCACGGCGGTGAGCAGCACCACCGGCTTGAACACGCTGCCGGGCTGGCGGTGCGCCTGGGCGGCGCGATTGAACTGACTCTTGCCGTAGTCTCGGCCGCCGACCAGCGCCAGGATCTCGCCGGTGGAGGGCTCGAGCGCCACGACCGCGGCCTGCAGCGGCGAGTCCTTGCGGCGCAGCGCGGGGTAGCCCTTTTCGAGCTTCGCGAGCTGACGAGTCACGGCCTCGTTGGCCGCACGCTGCAGCTCGGGGTCGAGCGTCGAGTAGACCGACATGCCGGCGCTCTGCAGGATCTCGTCGCCGTAGCGGTCGGCGAGCTCCTCGCGCAGCTCCTCGACGTAGTAGGGCGCGAGGTTCTCGTCGGGCGGCACGTCGCGCACGCCCAGGTCGGCGACCAGCGCGCTCTCGTAGGCCTCGCGCGTGATCTTGTCCTGCTCGCGCAGGGCGGTGAGCACCAGGTCGCGGCGCTTGCGCGCGAGCTCGGGCGCGCGGTAGGGCGAGTACAGGTTCGGACCCTTGATCAGCCCGGCGAGCAGCGCGGCCTCGGGCAGCGTCAAATCACTCACGGGCTTGCCGAAGTAGTGAGTCGCGGCCTCGCCCATGCCGTGGATCGCGACCGAGCCGCGCTGGCCCATGTAGATCTCGTTCAGGTACGCCTCGAGGATCTCCTGCTTCGAGTGATTGCGCTCGAGCAAGAGCGCCATCGCCACCTCGGTGAGCTTGCGGCTGAAGGTGCGCTCGCGCGTCAGATAGAAGTTCTTCACCAGCTGCTGCGTGAGCGTGCTGCCGCCCTGCACCACCTTGCCGGCGCGCAGGTTGGCGACGAACGCGCCCGCGATGCGCCAGGGCAGGATGCCGTGGTGCTCGTAGAAGGACTGGTCCTCGGTCGCGATCACCGCCTCGACCAGGATCGGCGGCACGTCCGACAGCGCCACGAGCTTGCGGTCCGCGCGCTCGGCGCCGTGGAACTGGGCGATCACTTCGGGCTCGAGCTCGGCCGTGCGCAGGAGCTGGCCGTCGGCATCGCGCACCGCCGAGACGCGCGCGCCCTCGAGCCGCACGTGGTAGAGCCGCTCCGGCTCGTTGCGATTGGGCAGGTGAGTCGCGCGCCGGAACACCTCGAGCTGACCCGGTCGCAGCAGGAACTCCCCCGGCTTCAAGGCCGGGTGTGCGCCCACGGCGGGCACGTAGCCCATGCGCTCGAGCCGGGCCCGCAGCCGCAGGCGCTCGATGTCGAGCCCCACGTGCAGCGACACCGGGCGCGCGTACACGCGCGAGGGCACCGCGAAGAGCTGCCCACGGAACCGATTCTCGACCCGCTCCTCCAGGCGAGACACGGCGTCGGCCGCCCAGACTCCGACGAGCCCGAGCAGAATGGCGACCAAGACGGCCGCTCTAGCCGTCGGATTGCGCAGCCAGTCGCGCAGCACGCGAGTAGGGTAGGTTTGGGCGGTCCTTGCGGCACCCCCGCCCGTCTCGGCATCCTCGAAACCCGCCCGAGGTGCGCCATGGCCGACAAGAAGCCCCAGAGCGGTTCGCCGAAGACCTGGGGCGGACGCTTCGAGAAGTCCACCGACTCCGCGATGGAGCGGTTCTCGGCCTCGGTCCACGTCGACGGGAAGCTGTTCCGCGAGGACGTGCGCGGCAGCATCGCGCACGCGCGCATGCTGGGCCGGCAGGGGATCATCACCTCCGACGAGTCCGAGCAGCTGGTGAAGGGCCTGGAGCAGATCGGACAGGAGCTCGAGAGCGGCGGCTTCGTGCTCGACCCCGCGCTCGAAGACGTGCACACCAACGTCGAGCGCAGGCTGTTCGAGCTGGTGGGCCCGGTCGCGGGCAAGCTCCACACTGGCCGCAGCCGGAACGACCAGGTCGCGACCGACTTCTTGATCTGGCTGCGCACGCACTGTCTCGAGCTGCGCGGCGCGCTGGCGGAGCTGCGCCGGGCGCTGATCGAACGCGCCGAGCGCGAGCAGGACGTGGTGCTGCCGGGCTACACGCACCTGCAGCGGGCGCAGCCGATCCGGCTCGCGCACCACTGGCTGGCGCACGCCGAGGCTCTGGCGCGCGACGACGGCCGGCTGGCGGACGCGCGCAAGCGCATGAGTCACTCGCCGCTGGGCGCGGGCGCGCTCGCGGGCAGCACGCTGCCGATCGAGCGCGAGAGCACGGCGCGCGAGCTCGGCTTCGCGGAGCCCGCGCGCAACAGCCTGGACGCGGTCTCGGCGCGCGACGGCGCGCTCGAGGTGATGGGCGCGCTCGCGATCGCGATGGTGCACCTGTCGCGGCTGTGCGAGGAGCTGGTGCTGTGGAGCTCGAGTGAGTTCGGCTTCATCGAGCTCGACGACGCCTTCGCCACCGGCTCGAGCCTGATGCCGCAGAAGAAGAACCCCGACGCCGCGGAGCTGGTGCGCGGCAAGACCGGGCGCGTGGTCGGCGACCTGGTCAGCCTGCTGGTCACCTTGAAGGGCCTGCCACTCTCCTACAACCGGGACATGCAGGAGGACAAGGCGCCGGTGATCGACGCGGTCGAGACCGCGCGTGACTGTTTCGAAGTGCTCGCCGGCGCGATCGCGAGCTTGCGGGTGAACGCTCCGGCGATGGCGCGCGCCGCGAGTGACCCGATGCTGATCGCCACCGACCTGGCCGACCACCTGGTACGGCGCGGCGTGCCGTTCCGGGAGGCGCACGGAATCGTGGGCCGCGTGGTGGCGCGCGCGCTGGCGGATGGAGTCACGCTGGCCGAGCTCTCGAACGCCACGCTGCGCTCGTTCCATCCGGCGCTCGACGTCACGCCCGCGGAGTTCTTCTCGGTGGAGCGCTCGCTCGAGGCGCGGAGCGCCACCGGCGCGCCCTCCCGCGCGCGGGTGAGTCAAGCGCTCGCCGCCGCGCGCGACGAGCTCGCGCGCACGCGCCGTGAGCTGGCGGAGGCCGGGTCGTGACGCGCGTGTTCTCCGCCATGCTCGCCGCGGCGCTGTGCGCGTCGCTCGCCTGCGGGAAGTACGGGCCGGTGGAGCGCGCGATCCCGGAGAAGGCCGCCGCAGCGCAAGCCGGTGCGGCGCCCGCGCAGCAAGCTCCACCCGACACCGACCCCAACACGCCGATCGCGCCGCGCGACGAGTCCGCGCCGTGACCGCCCGGAAGATTCCATTCGCGAAAATGCACGGCGCCGGGAACGACCTGGTGATCGTGAACTGTCTCGAGGGCGATCCGGTCGCTGACTGGTCCGCCTTCGCGCGCTTCGCGCTCGACCGGCGGCTCGGCATCGGTGGCGACCAGCTGCTGCTCGTGCGGCCCTCGCGCGAGGCCGACTTCGCCATGGCGATCCGCAACGCCGACGGCAGCACCGCCGAGATGTGCGCGAACGGCATCCGCGCCTTCGCGAAGTACGTGCGCGACCAGGGACTCACGAAGCGCGACGTGATTCGCGTCGAGACGCTGGCCGGCGTGGTCACGCCGCGCTGGCTGGGGGACGACCAGGTCGAGGTGGAGATGACCCGGCCCGTGCTCGAGCCCGCCAAGATCCCCACGCGCATCGCCGGCGCCGCACCGCTCGTGGACGTGCCACTCGACGTCGACGGCGAGCGGCTGCGCGTCACCACGCTGTCGATGGGCAACCCACACTGCGTGGTGTTCGTGGACGACCCCGAGGACTACCCGGTGACTCGCCTGGGCCCGCGGATCGAGCACCACGAGCTCTTCCCCGAGCGCGTGAACGTCGAGTTCGTGGCCGTGCGCGGCCCCGGCGAGCTCGAGCAGCGCACCTGGGAGCGCGGCTCGGGAGAGACTCTGGCCTGCGGCAGCGGCGCCTGCGCGGCCGGCGTGGCCGCGGTGCTCTCCGGGCGGGCCTCGCGCGACGTTCGGATCCGATTGCGCGGCGGGGTGCTGCGCATCCGCTGGCCCAAGGACGACGGACCGGTCTACATGACCGGGCCCGCGGCCCACGTCTTCGACGGAGAGCTCTCATGGCCCTGACATTGGCAGGCACGTACACGGCGCTCGTGACTCCCTTCACTTCCGATGGGTCACTCGACCTCGACGCGCTGGCCAAGCTGTGCGAGTGGCAGATCGCGAGCGGCATCGACGGGCTCGTGCCCTGCGGCTCGACCGGCGAGGCGGCGACGCTCTCGCACGAGGAGCACGTGCGCGTGGTGCGGCACGTGGTGGAAGTCGCGCGCAAGCGCGTGCCCGTGATCGCGGGCTCGGGCTCGAACTCGACGCGCGAGGCGATCGAGCTGACCTCGGCCGCGCGCTCCGCCGGCGCCGACGCGGCGCTCTTGATCTCGCCCTACTACAACAAGCCGACTCAGGAGGGGATCTTCCAGCACTACCGGGCGGTGGCGCAGGAATCACGGCTGCCGATCCTGGCCTACAACATCCCGGGCCGGACCGCGTCGCGGCTCGAGTCGGAGACGATCGCGCGCATGTCGCGCGTGCCCGGGATCGCGGGTCTCAAGGAGTGCGGCGCGGACCTGATCGCCACCTCCGAGACACTCGCGCAGGTGGCACCCGGCTTCGCGGTGCTGTGCGGCGACGATGCGCTCACGCTGCCGCTGCTCGAGATCGGCGCGCGCGGCGCGATCTCGACCGTCTCGAACATCGCGCCGGCCGCGGCCGCGGAGCTGGTCCGCGCCCACGGCTCGGGCGACCACGCGCGCGCGCGCAAGCTCCACTACGAGCTCCTGCCGGTGACTCAGTCGCTGTTCATCGAGTCGAATCCGATCCCGGTGAAGACCGCGCTCGCGATCCTGGGCCGCATTCCCAATCCGACCTTGCGGCTGCCGCTGACCGAGATCTCGAAGGCCAATCGCGAGCGCCTCGAAGCCGCGCTGGCCGAGCTGCCGCGCGCATGACCCGCGTGCTGGTGGTCGGGGCCTGCGGGCGCATGGGCCTGAGCCTGGTGCGCGAGATCGCCAGCTCGACCGATCTGCGGCTCGGCGCCGTGCTCGAGCGCGCCGGGCATCCGCGCCTGGGCGAAGAGCTGGCGCCGGGCGTGAAGCTCGGCTCCGACGCGCGCGCGGCCTGCGCCGAGGCCGAGGTGGGCATCGATTTCTCGAGCCCCGCCTCGACGCTCGAGCTGCTCGAGGCCGCTGAGGCGCGTGGGCTGCCACTCGTGGTCGGCACGACCGGTCTCGACGCCGTGGTCGACGCCCGGATCGCACGCGCGGCCCAGCGGATCGCGATCGTGCGCGCCGCGAACTTCTCGATGGGCATCGCGGTCCTGCTCGAGCTGGTCGCCGAGGCCTCGCGCCGGCTGGCGGGCTACGAGATCGAGCTTTGCGAGATGCACCACGACCAGAAGGTCGACGCCCCAAGCGGCACCGCGCTGGCGCTGGCCCGGCGCGCGGCGGAAGCGCGCGGCCAGAAGCTCGAAGACGTTGCGGTCTACGCGCGCGAGGGCCAGACCGGCCGGCGCAACCCACAGGCGATCGGGATCCAGTCGTTGCGCCTGAGTGACTCGGTGGGCGAGCACACGGTGTACTTCGGCGGCCCGGGCGAGCGGATCGAGCTCGCGCACCGCGCGCTCTCGCGCGACAACTTCGCGGCCGGCGCGCTGGCGGCGGCGCGCTGGCTCGTCGGCCGCGCCCCCGGTGTCTACGCCATGCGCGACGTCCTGGCCTGAGACACTTTCTGCAATTTACACCGGGGGCTGCTTCGACCCACTAGGAATGAAGTTTGCTCTCGCCGTAGACTCCTCTCGAGGAGATCCCCTGCCATGAGCACCCCCCATGCTCTGCGCGACGCGATCGCGAAGGACGAGTCCGGACTTCTGGACGAGTGGCTCCGCTATCAGCTCACTGCGGTCACGTTGCGCCGCGACCTGATGAGCGACCTCGAGCTGCGCGATCAGTCACGTCGGTTCCTGTCGGCCATGCGCGGGGCGCTCGCCAGCACGGACGCCACGCCCGACATCGCGCGCCCGGAGTGGACCGAGACCCGCGAGCTCTTGGGTGAGGTCTCGCGCTCGCGCGCGCGCCAGGGTTACTCACCCAGCGAGACGGCGACCTTCGTCTTCTCGCTGAAGCAGCCGCTCTTCGACCGGCTGCGCGCGGCGTTCGCGCGCGACGCCGAGGGTCTGGGCGACTCACTCTGGCAGGCCAGCAACGTGATCGACGGCCTGGGCCTGATCACGAGCGAGACCTACCAGGCCGGCCGCGAGGAAGTGATCTCGCGCCAGCAGCAGGAGATGCTCGAGCTGTCGACGCCGGTGGTCGAGCTGTGGCAAGGCGTGCTGGCGCTGCCGTTGATCGGTACGCTCGACAGCGCGCGCACGCAGATCGTGATGGAGAGCCTGCTCGGCAAGATCGTCGCGACCGGCGCAAGCATCGCGATCATCGACATCACCGGCGTACCGACCCGTCGCGCATCATCTCGGGCAAGATGCAGCTCGAGAAGGGCATCGTGGACTTGAAGCAATCGGTCGGGGCGGCGCTCGACGCGATCGGCGCCGCGGCGGAAGCCAAAGAGGTGCGAGTCACTGCCCACGTCGATCCCACGCT
>DATJZN010000010.1:0-37137 GCA_035499075.1 Myxococcota bacterium
CACCATCGTGGCGGCGTGGATGAGCGCGGAGACCGGCGTCGGGCCGGCCATCGCGTCGGGCAGCCACACGTAGAGCGGGATCTGCGCCGACTTGCCGCACGCGCCGACGAAGAGACACAGGCACGCGAGCGTCAGCAGTCCCCAGCTCGGGAAGCCCGGCAGCACCGAGAAGAACGGCGACAGCTCGACGACCTTGTCGGAGAGCAAGCCGACGTTCGCGGCCATCTCGCGGAACTCGATCGTCGGCACGCCCGCGCCCGCGTACGACCAGAACAAGAGGAAGATGCCGAGCAGGAAGCCGAAGTCGCCGATCCGGTTCACCACGAACGCCTTCTGGCCCGCCGCCGCGTTCGCGTCGTCGAGATACCAGAAGCCGATGAGCAGATAGGAGCAGAGCCCGACGCCCTCCCAGCCGACGAACATCACCAGCAGGTTGTCGCCGAGCACGAGCATGAGCATCGAGAACGTGAACAGGTTCAGGTACACGAAGAAGCGCTGGAAGCCGCGGTCGTCGCGGTGGTCGTCGTCCATGTAGCCGACCGAGTACACGTGGATGAGCGAGCCGACGCCCGTCACCACGAGCACCATCACGGACGACAGCGGGTCGAGCAGGAACGACAGCTCGGCGTGGAAGTCGCCGGCCGAGATCCACGTGTACAGGTTGTCGACGAACCAGCGCTGCTCGGCCTCGAAGCCGGTCGCGAGCGTGAACACCTGCACGAGCGCGATCGCGAACGACGCGATCGGCGCGCCGACCGCGAGCAGGATCACGAGCGCGCGCGGCCACTGGCGCCCGCCGAAGAGCAGCCAGCCGCCCGACAGGACGGCCGCGATGAGCGGCAGGAGCGGGATCCAGCGCAGTGCGTCGTTCGCGTGCTCGTTCACGTGCGCCCTACCACTTCATCTGGCTCGCGTCTTCGATGTTCACGGTGTCGCGGTTGCGCACCAGGCTGATGATGATCGCCAGCCCCACGGCGACCTCGACTGCGGCCACGACCATGACCATGAACGCGAAGATCTGGCCCTGGTCGTCGCCCACCTCGCGGCTGAACGCGACGAGCGACAGGTTCGCGGCGTTCAGCATCAGCTCGATGCACATGAACATCACGATGATGTTGCGGCGCGTGAGCACGCCGACGACGCCGATCATGAAGATCAGTGCCGCGACGACCTGGAACTGGAAGGGGGAGATGTCGCCCATCAGTCCAGCTTCTTCTTCGCGAGGACGACCGCGGCGAGGATTCCCGCGAGCAGGAGCACGCCTGCCACCTGCACCGCGAGCGCGTAGTCGGTGTACAGCGCCTCGCCGATCTCGCGCGTGGTGCCATAGCTCGCGTCGACGTCGGGCCACGGCGCGCGGCCGGTCGACAGCACGCGGATCAGGAAGAAGCTCGAGATCGCCACGACGGCGGTGCCCGCGATCTTCACCAGCGGCTGCACCTCCGCGCCCGTCGTGCCGCTGCCGCGCAGGTTGAGCAGCATGATCACGAACAGGAACAGCACGACGATCGCGCCCGCGTACACCATCACCTGGATCAGCCCGACGAATTGCGCTTCGAGCAGCACGTACAACCCGGCGAGCGCGAGCATGGTGACCACGAGGTTCAGCGCCGAGTTGATCGGGTTGCGCACGTTCGCGACCACGCCGACCGAGCCGGCGAGCGCCGCCACCGAGAAGATCCAGAACAGCCCGGTCCTCACGTGCCGGTGACCTCCTTCACGAGCAGGATGCCGACCGCGGTCAGCACGATGTTCGCGAGCGACAGCGGCAGGAGGATCTTCCAGCCCAGGTTCATGACCTGGTCGTAGCGGAACCGCGGCATGCTCCAGCGCACGAGCATCTGGAAGAAGATCAGCCCGACGACCTTGCCGAGGAACACACCCACCGCGAGAAGCATCGCCATCAGGTTGGCGATGTTCGCGCCGAACGCAGGGATCAGGGCGGCGATGAGCGTCTTCTCGGGCAGCCAGGGCAGCGTCCAGCCGCCGAGGAACATCGCAGCGAGCAGCGCCGAGATCACGACGACCTCGATCCACTCGCCCATCATGTACAGGCCGAACTTCATGCCGCTGTACTCGATGAAGTAGCCGGCCACGATCTCCGACTCGCCTTCCGGCGTGTCGAACGGCGCGCGCTTGTTCTCGGCCATGAGCGCCGTCAGGAACATGAAGAACGGCAGCGGCTGCAACACGATCCCCCACATGGGCAGCGTGAACCAGTCGAGCCAGCGCGTGCCGGGCGCGACCCAGCCGAGATACTCGAGGAACCCGAACACGCGGAACGTCTGCTCCTGCAAGACACCCATCTCGGTGAGCCGCAGCGTGCCGAAGATCATAAACAGGCCGATCACGGTGACGCCGAGCGCGACCTCGTACGAGATCATCTGCGCGGAGACGCGGATCGAGCCCAGCATTCCGTAGTTGTTGTTGCCCGCCCAGCCCGCCAGCATGGAGCCGTACGTCGCGATGGAGCCGATCGCGAACAGGTACAGCACGCCGTAGTCGAGATCGGCGACGCAAAGCGTGAAATGCGCTCCCCACAGGTCGTAGGTGCCGCCGTACGGGATCACCGCGAAGCTGATCATCGCCGGAGTCACCGCGATGAACGGGCTGATCAGGTGGATGAACGGGTGCGCGCCCGTCGGCATCGTGTCTTCCTTCGTGATCATCTTGATCACGTCGGCCAGCGGGTGGATCAGGCCGAGCGCCTTGATGCCGCCGATCGACGCGCGGTTCGCGCCGATGCGGTCCTGCATGAGCGCACTCTGCTTGCGCTCGACCCACGTCATGATCGGCGCGAAGACGAGCACGACCAGCGCGAAGATGAACAGCGCGACGACGACCGTGGACGTCGCCACTAGACCCGCTCTCGCGCCGGCGCGCCGGCGATGGCCTTGCGGAGCTCCTCGAGCGCCTCGGCTTCGGCGAGCGCCTCGAAGGTGGGCTCGACGACGGGCTCGAAGCGCTGCGTGATGCCGTCCACGTTCGTGAACGTGCCGGCTTTCTCGAGGAACGTGCGCGCGGGCAGCACCACGTCGGCGCGCGCCGAGAGCGCGGACTCGTGCGAGTCGACGAGCACCACGCGCCGCACGTCGGCGAACGCCGCGGCGTGCAACGTGTGGCCGAGCACGATGGCCAGGTCGGCGTGGCCGAGCGAGTCGGTCGACTCGACCATTCCCAGCGCGCGGCAGCCGGCCGCGTTCGGCGCCTTCTCCGCCTCGATCAGGATCTCGTCCGACTCGCCGCGCGGCACCGCGAAGCGCGCGGGGCCGGCGCCGAGCTCGGCGAGGAAGTCGCGGAACGCGGCGAGGTCTTCGTTCGCGGCGAGCGGCGAGGCCACGCCGACGAGCTTGCCGCGTGCGGCGCGCGCCGAGCGCACGAGCTCGCCCGCGTGCGCGAGCGCGTCGACGGTCGACACGTTCTTGCCGTCGGCGCGCGCGTGCACCAGCCGGCCCTGCGAGTTCAGCTTGTACGACATGCGGCCGTGATCGCACATCCAGGTGTCGTTCACGGCGTCGTTCCGGCGCGGCACGAAGCGGTAGATCTTGTTGTTCGAGCGCGACACGTGGATGTTGCAGCCGCGCGCGCACTGGTTGCACACGCTGTCGACGTCGTCCGTGAACCAGACGCGGATCTTGAAGCGGAAGTCGCGCGTGGTGAGCGCGCCGACGGGGCAGATGTCGGCGACGTTCATCGAGTACGGGTTGTCGAGCGGCTGGCCCGGGAACGTCTCGAGCAGCGACTCGTCGCCGCGGTTGAACACGCCGAGCTCGCCGGTCTTCGGCACCTCGCGGCAGAAGCGCACGCAGCGGCGGCACAGGATGCAGCGCTCCTGGTCGAACAGGATGGTGGGACCCAGCTCGACCGACTTCTTCGCGGGCCGGCGCGGCTCGCGCGTGCGTGCGCCCGGCGCCCCGTATTCGAATGCGTAGTCCTGCAGCTTGCACTCGCCCGCCTGGTCGCAGATGGGGCAGTCGAGTGGGTGGTTGATGAGCAAGAGCTCCATCACGCCGCGGCGCGCCTTCGCGACGCGCTCGCTCTGCGTGTGCACCTTCATGCCGTCGGTGACCGGCGTGTTGCACGCGATCTGGAGCTTGGGCATGCCCTCGACTTCGACCTGGCACAGCCGGCACGAGCCGTCGATCGTGAGCTTCGGGTGCCAGCAGTAGTGCGGCACGTCGACGCCGTTCATGAGCAGCCCGAGGTCGTCGATGGCCTGCAGGATCGTGCGGCCCTCGGCGATCTGGTACTCGCGCCCGTCGACGGTGAGCTTCGGCACGCTACAGCTCGAAGCTCTCGGAGAAGGGGCACTTCTTCTCGTCGATGTGCGCCTGGAAGTCGGCGCGGAAGTGGCGCAAGAGGCCCTGGATCGGCCACGCCGCGGCGTCCGCGAACGCGCAGATCGTCTGGCCCTCCATGAACGAGGGCACGTCGTCGAGCAGCGCCAGGTCCTCGCTCGTGCCGCGGCCCGACTCGATCTTCTCGCACAGCTTGTGCACCCAGCCCGTGCCCTCGCGGCACTGCGTGCACTGACCGCACGATTCGTCGCGGAAGAAGTACGAGGTGACGCACGCGACGCGCACCATGCACGTCGACTCGTCCATCACCATGACGCCGCCCGTGCCCAGGTGCGTGCCCTTGGGCGCGAGGAGCTCCTCGGCCAGGCCGACTTCGAGCTCCGAGGGCGGCAGGATCGGCATCGACAGCCCGCCGGGCATCACGCCCTTCAGCCGCCGCCCGCCGCGCACGCCGCCCGCGAGCCCGAGCACTTCGCGCAGCGGGGTGCCGAGCGGCAGCTCGAACAGGCCCGGGCGCTCCACGTGGCCGGATACACCGAAGAGTGTCGTCCCCGGGCTCTTCTCCGTGCCGCGCTGGCGGAACCACTCGACGCCGCGCGATACGATGAACGGCACGTGCGCGAACGTCTCCACGTTGTTCACGGTGGTCGGCAGGCCGAACGCGCCGTGTTGCGCCGGGAACGGCGGCTTCTTGCGCGGCTGGCCCTTCTTGCCCTCGAGTGACTCGAGCAGGCCGGTCTCCTCGCCGCAGATGTACGCGCCGGCGCCGGAGTGGATCACGATGTCGTGCTCGAAGCCCTTCTTCCCGAAGCAGCTCTTGCCGAGATACTTCTTCGCGCGCATCTCCTCGACGGCGGCCTCGAGCGCGCGAATGGGCTCGCGGTATTCGCCGCGCACGTACACGAACGTGCGCTTCGCACCCATGGCCCAGGCGCCGATCAAGATGCCTTCGAGGATCTGCAGCGGACCGCGCTCCATGATCATGCGGTCCTTGAACGAGCCCGGCTCCGACTCGTCGCCGTTCACGACGACGACCTTCATGCGATCGCTCTGCTTCGGCATGAAGCTCCACTTGAGCCCGGTCGCGAAGCCGGCGCCGCCGCGGCCGCGCAGGCCCGACGCCTTCACCATTTCGGTGACCGCTTCGGGCTCGAGCGTGAGCGCCTTCTCGATGCCCTCGAAGCCGTTCTTCGCCTCGTAGCCGCGCAAGGTGCGGTACGCGTCGTCGCCGTAGTGCTCCGACAGGTAGTTCTTGACGAAGGGCTCGCTCTGCACGGCTACTCCAGCCCGTCGACGATGCGCCGGGCGTCGGCGAAGTCGACGTTCTCGTGGTACGCGCCGTCGACGCGCAGCACCGGCGCCGTTCCGCACGAGCCGAGACACTCCTCGTGGCCGAGCGTGATGCGCCCGTCTCTCGTGGTCTCGCCCGCGTGCACGCCCAGGTACGCCTCGAGCCCGCGCAGTAGCGAGCGAGCACCGCGCAGCGAGCACGGCACGTTCGTGCACACGTACACGTGGTGCCGGCCCTGCGGCTCCGTATAGAACATGTTGTAGAACGAGAGCACTTCGTGGACCTGCACGGGCTCGAGCTCGAAGAGCTCTGCCAGCTCGCGCGTCGCCGCGGCGTCGACCCAACCCTTCTCGGCCTGCACCAGGTAGATCGCGGGCAGGAGCGCGCCGCGCTTCTCCGGGTAGCGCTCGAAGAGCGCTTCGATTCGTGCGCGAGTTTCTGGAGTCACGCTGCTAGTCCCACTCCAGCCCGCCGCGGAGCCACTCGTACGCGAGGCCGACACACAGCACTGCGAGGAACGGCGCCATCATCGCGAGCCCGTACCAGCCCAGGTCCTTGAACACGACGGACCACGGGAAGAGGAACACCACCTCGACGTCGAAGATGATGAAAGAGACGGCGACCATGTAGAACTTCACGCTGAACCGCCGATTGGGTGACTCCAATTGGTGTTCACCGCACTCGAACGGCTCCTGCTTCTCGGGGAAGACGAGCTTCGGTCCGAGCACGGTCGTGAGCACGAGGAAGCCGAGCACCGCCGCGGAGCCGAGCAGCACGAAGAGTCCGAGACCCGCGTACTCTTCCATCGCCCCCCAGCTGCCCCCAGACTCGTGCGCGAGACTTGTGCGCAAGACCTGCGCGTGAGTTCGGCGAGTCGATTCGAGCCGAACTGCGCGATTTCCCTCGAAAAAGGCGCGGCTAGCGTAGGAGTCGGGTTCCGCCCTGTCAACCGCTCGGAGCCGCGTCTATGCTTCGCGCGATGAGTCCGGACAATCCGGTGCGCGCGGCGGTGCTGGGCGCGGGCAGCTTCGGCACGGCCCTGGCGCTCCTGCTCGCGCAACGCGGCTTCGCGATCGACCTGTGGGCGCGCGACGCCGCCCTGGTGGACGCGATCGTTCGCACGCGCCGCAACCCCCGCTACCTCGGCGACTTCGCGCTGCCCGACTCCGTGCATCCGACGGCGTCGCTCGAAGAGGCGCTGCTGCGGAAGGAGCTCGTCGTATCGGTCGTACCGAGCCACGCGGTGCGTGAGGTGTGGGGCGCCGCGCGCCCGCTCCTGGCTCCGGGCGCGATCGTGGTGTCGGCGTCGAAGGGCATCGAGGTCGGCACCGGAAAGCTGTGCTCCGACGTGCTGATGGAGATGCTCCCGCCCGAGCAGCACGACCGGCTGTGCTTCCTGTCGGGGCCGAGCTTCGCGCGCGAGATCGCCGAGGGCCGTCCGACCGCCGTCGCACTCGCCGCGCGCCACGAGAGCTATGCCATCGCCGCGCAAGCGCTGATCTCGTCGCCGCAGTTCCGCTGCTACACGAACGCGGACGTGATCGGGGTCGAGCTCGGCGGCGCGCTCAAGAACGTCGTCGCCATCGCGGTGGGCGTCGCCGACGGCCTGGAGTCGGGGCTGAACTCGCGCGCGGCGCTCATCACGCGCGGGCTCGCCGAGATGACGCGCCTCGGCGTCGCCATGGGCGCGAACCCCGTGACGTTCCTCGGCCTGGCCGGCGTCGGCGACCTCGTGCTCACGTGCACGGGCGATCTGTCGCGCAACCGGCGCGTGGGGCTCGAGATCGGGCGCGGGCGCAAGGTGGACGAGGTGCTCGGCGGCCTGCGCGAGGTCGCCGAGGGCGTGCGCACGGCGAAGTCGGCGCACGAGCTCGCACAGCGGCTCGGCGTCGACATGCCGATCACCGCGGGCGTGTACGCGATGCTCTTCGAGGGCAAGAACCCGTTCGAGGCGGCCATCGAGCTGCGCTCGCGCCAGCTGAAGAGCGAGACCGAGTAGCGATGAAGCCGACACGTCTCTGTGTAGCCATCGCAGCGGCCGCCGCGCTCGTGCTCGCGGGCTGCGGACCGAAGCTCGTGCGCAGCCGCGTGTTCGAGAACGACCAGGTCCGCGTCGAGGTGCGGCATTTCGAGAAGAGCGGCACCGTCCTGGCGCACGGCTGGTCGCAGCCGGCGACGATCTCCGAGGTGCGCATCGCGCACATCCTCGCGAACCTGGCCTTCGAGGACTCCGACCAGAAGCAGCGGCTCGTGATCCGCACCGAGCACGTGTACGACCTGGCGGGCGGCATCGCCAAGGCCCTCGCGAAGGCGACGCCCGACGACGAGATCGCGGCGGCCGCGTTCCCCACGGACCGGCGTTTCGCGATCTTCAGCGACCAGAAGGTCACCGCGTTCCGGCTGCACGTCGACGGAGACGAGCTGAAGCTCGAGTTCATCTCCGTCGAGGAGCCGCTCGAGAAGGAGGGCGTGAAGGTCGGCTACAAGGAGTGGGAGATCCCGGCCGACCTGCCGACCTTCGAGCCGCACTTCACACTCGTGCCCGGCCAGGCGACGACTCGGTTCGGCCCGCGCGGCGTCTCCGTCGCCTGGCGCGACGACGCGTTCCGCCGGCCCGTGAACCTGCACGAGCGCGAGGCGGGCAAGAAACGCACGGTGCTCATGGAGCTGCCCGACGAGCCGCACGACAAGGCGAAGCCCGACGACAAGAAGGCGGGGCTGCCCGAGGGCCTGTCCGACGCGCAGCTCCAGGCCATGGACCAGCTCGAGGCTTCGCGCACGAGCGGCAGCATCACCGAGGGCGAGTACCAGAAGCGCCGCCGCTTGATCCTCGAGAACAGGCTCGGCGAGGCCGGCTACGGGGCGAAGCCGTGAGCGCGCGGCGCATCCACGTGGACACCGACCCCGGGCTCGACGACCTGCTCGCGCTGGCGCTCGCGTTCGGCTCGCCCGAGCTGTCGGTCGAGGGCGTGACGACGGTGGCGGGCAACGCCGCGCTGCCGATCGTCACCGAGAACGCGCGGCGCTTCTGCGCGCTCGCTCGGCGCGACGTGCCGATCGGCGTGGGCGCGTCGGCGCCGCTCGCGCTGACGCCGATCGACGCCGCGCACTTCCACGGCAAGGACGGCCGGCGCGGCGCGCCGCTGCCCGAAGCTCCCGAGGCCCGGCTCGCGCCCGCGCGCGACGTGCTCCGACACAGCTTGGTGTCGCGCGGCGTCGAGGCGGTCGTCGCGCTCGGGCCGCTCACGAACGTGGCCACGCTCGCCGTCGAGGACCCCAAGCTGTTCGCGAACGCCGAGGTGATCTGGATGGGCGGCACGCTGGGCGCGGGCAACGTGACGCCCAAGGCGGAGTACAATGCCTTCGCGGATCCGCGCGCGCTGCGGCTCTTGTTGGGCACGGGCGTGCGGCTGCGCGTGGTGGGGCTCGAGGTGACGACGCGCGTCGCGCTCTCGGAAGCCGAGCTCGCAGCGCTCGACCTGGGCCCGAGCGCGCGCGCGCAGACGGCCGCCGCGCTGCTGCGCGGGCTGGCGGCGGCCGAGCTCTCGCTCGGCGGCACCGGCCGCGCGGTGCTGCACGACCCGAGCGCGATCGCCGCCGCAGCGGCGCCGGGCGAGTTCGCCTTCGCGGCGCGCGCGCTCGAGGTGTGCGACCGCGAGGGCGCCGAGCGCGGCCGCATCCGCGCCAAGAGCGACGCCTCGGGCGGCGTCGCGTACGCCGTCGACGTGCGCGCTTCCGACGTGAAGGCGCGCTTCCTCGACCGGCTGGCGCGCTGGGCGGCCGCGTGAACGAGCGGGTGTACGAGCGCTGCGACTTCCACACGCACACGCGCGCGTCGGACGGCAGCGAGACGCCGACGGAGCTGCTGCGCCGCGCGGCCGCGAACAAGGTGGTGTGCCTCGCCGTGACCGACCACGACACCATCGACGGAGTCGCCGAGGCGCGCGACGCGGGCGCGCGCGCGGGCGTCGAGGTGCTGGCCGGCATCGAGCTGTCGGTGAACGAGGCGGACGGCGTGCGCACGCTGCACGTGCTCGGGCTCGGCCTCGACGACGGCCACCCCGCACTGCGCGCGCGGCTCGCCGAGCTGCGCAGCTCGCGCGAGTCGCGCGCCGCGCGCATCGTCGGGCACCTGCGCGCGGCGGGCATCGCGCTCGAGCTCGCCGCCGTCGAGGCGCACGCGCGCGGCGGCTCGGTCGGCCGGCCGCACGTCGCGCGCGCGCTCGTCGACGCCGGCGCCGCGCGCGACGTCGAGGACGCGTTCGCGCGCTGGCTGCGCCGCGGCCGGCCCGGCTACGAGCCCAACGCCGCGCTGTCGGCGCGCGAGGCGATCGCGCTCGTGCACGCCGCGGGCGGCGTCGCCGTGCTCGCGCACCCGCCGCTGTCGGGCGGCATCGACGCGCCCGGCGGGCTCGACGCGTTCGTCGAGCGGCTCGTGCCGCTCGGCCTCGACGGGCTCGAGGTCTGGCATCCGAACCACAAGCCCGCGCAGACGCGCCGGCTGCGGCGGCTCGCCGAGACGCACGCGCTGCTCGAGACCGGCGGCAGCGACTTTCACGGCGCGGACCGGCCCGAGATCGACGTGGGACGCGGGCGTGCCGGCAAGTTGTGCGTCGGCCGCGACGTGCGCGACGCGCTCGAAGCGCGCCTGGCCGCGCGGCGCGCGCAGGCCACCGCCGAATTGACCCTCGCTGTGAGCGGGAGTAATCTCGCGCGCCCCGTATGAGCCGCGAGCGCGACAAGGGCCACCCGTCGACCCAGGCCGTCCACGGCGGCGAACGCGACGGCCGGCCGCGCGTCGGAGATTCACTCACGACGCCGGTCGTGCAGAGCGCGACTTACTGGTTCCGCGACACGCAGGAAGTGATCGCGTACCAGGAAGGCCGGCACCCGAGCTTCGAGTACGGCCGCTACGGCAACCCGACCACGCGCACGCTCGAGGACAAGCTCTGCGCGCTCGAAGGCGGCGAGGACTGCGTGGTCTCGGCGTCGGGCATGAACTCGATCACGACGCTGCTCTTCGCGCTGCTGGCGCAGGACGGGCACCTCGTCACCACCAGCGAGTGCTACCGGCGCACGCGCCAGTTCATCACCACCTTGCTGCCGCGCATGGGCGTGCGCACCACCGTGGTCGACCCGGGCGACTCCGCGGGGCTCGAGCGCGCGCTCGCCGACGGCTGCAGCCTGTTCTTCTCCGAGTCGCCGACGAACCCGTACCTGCGCGTGGTGGACATCGCGCGCGTCGCCGAGCTGTGTCACCGGCACGGCGCGCTGTGCGTGATCGACTCGACCTTCGCCACGCCCATCAACCAGCAGGCGCTCGCGCTCGGCGCGGACCTGGTGCTGCACTCGGCCACGAAGTATCTCGCGGGCCACAACGACGTCATGGGCGGTGCGCTCATCGGCAAGCGCGCGCTGATCGGGAAGATCCGCGACCTGCACGGCGTGCTCGGCGGCGTGATCGATCCACACGCGTCCTACTTGATCCTGCGCGGCGTGAAGACGCTGGCGCTGCGCGTCGCGCACGTGAACGAGACCGCAGCGAAGCTCGCGCGCCACCTCGAGCAGCACGACAAGATCGAGCGCGTTCACTATCCGGGCCTCGCGAGTCACCCCGAGCACGCGATCGCCGTGCGCCAGATGACCGGCTTCGGCGGCGTGGTGAGCTTCGAGGTGAAGGGCACGCTCGAGAGCGCCTCGAAGTTCATCGACGCGCTGCGCATCCCGTACATCGCGCCGAGCCTGGGCGGCGTCGAGTCGCTCGTCGAGCAGCCCACGATCGTGTCGTACTGGGACAAGACGCCCGCCGAGCGCGCCGAGCTCGGCATCCGCGACAACCTGGTGCGCTACTCGTGCGGCATCGAGGACGCGGACGACCTGATCCGCGACATCGACCAGGCGCTGCGCCTGACCTAGCCGGCTAGATCAGCTCGGCCGTCGCGGCCTTCTCGAGCGCGAGCAGGCGGCGCTTCGCGTCGAGCCCGCCCGAGAAGCCGCCGAGCTTGCCCTGCGCGGCGATCACGCGGTGGCACGGCACGAGGATCGGCAGCGGGTTCGCACCGGTCGCGCTACCGGCGGCGCGCACCGCCCTGGCCCGGCCCGCCGCCCGCGCGATCTCCGCGTAGGTCTTCGTGCGGCCGTACGGAATCGCGGCGATCGCGCGCCACACCGCGCGCTGGAACTCCGTGCCGCGCGGGTCGAGCGGCACCGAGAACTCGCGGCGCCGGCCCGCGAAGTACTCGGTGAGCTCCTGCGCCAGCTTGTCGGCGAGCGGCAGCCACGGCACGCGCTCGGCGTCGGCGAACACGGAGCGCAGCCAGCCCGCGAAGCCCGACCCGCTCGAGTGCGGCAGCGCGACGCGCGCGACGCCGTCCTCCGTCACCGCCACGCGCAAAGCGCCCAGCGGCGTCTCGACCACCGACGTCGAGAGCTTCACCCCCATCGCCGCCGAGCCTATCCCAACGAACTCCGGATTTCAGCAGCGAAAATAGTCTGGGGAGCAACCGCACCGGCTGCTCCCCAGACTCACGTCCAACCTCTCGATGTCAGACGACGGAACGAACGAACGCTAGCCGCGGCGGCGCGTGGTGCGCCCGGCCCGGCGCCGCGCCGTCGTGCCCCGCCGCGTCGTCTTCTTCGCGCGAGCGGTCGTCTTGCGGCGCGCCGTCGTGCGGCGTCGCGGTGCGCTGCGGCGAGTGGCCTTCTTGCGCCGGCCTCCGCCGCGCCGCGCCATCTTCGTGCGACAGACGTCGCCCTTCTTGTCGATGAAATACAGGAAGCCGTCTTCGCGCTTCACCCCAGCGCGGGCGACTTTCTCGGGTCGGGTGCGCGCATGGCGTCCACCGCCGCGGGCCATCACCACTCGTGACACATCGCCTTGCTTGTCCAGGTAGTACAGGTAACCGGATTCACGCTTGACTCCGGTCTGCGCGATCTTCATTGCCATCACTCTCTCCCCCCACAACGTTCTCTCCGACGCTGCGTCGAAGGAACCACGAAGAGGATGGAGCGATTTCCGACGTTGTAAAGGGGGTAAGCGCGAGAAGTTGCGCTTTTTCTCGTCGGAGACGGCCCTACACCAGACGGAGACTCCTGCGGATGCGGGCCTCCGGCTCGTCGGTGGCGGGCTCGAACACGCGCCCGGTCACGCGTTCGTAGGTCTCGACGTAGCGGCGCGCCGCCTCGCAGCGCACGTCGTCGGGCAGCGTCGGCGGCGGACCGTCGCCGTGGTAGCCGTGCTCCTGCAGCCAGCGTCGGACGTACTCCTTGTCGAGCGACTTCGGGTCCTCGCCGCGGCTAAACGCTTCGGTGTAGCCCTCCGCGTACCAGAAGCGCGACGAGTCGGGCGTGTGGACCTCGTCGATGACGATGAAGCTCCCGTCGGCGTCCGTGCCCAGCTCGTACTTGGTGTCGACGAGGATGAGCCCGCGCGTGGCCGCCCAGGCCTGGCCCGCGGCGAACAGGCGCGCGAGGTGCGCCGCGGCCTCGTCGTAGCGCGCGGCCGTGATCGCGCCCCGGGCGACGAGCTCGTCGCGCGAGGTCAGCTCGTCGTGCTCGCCGTGCTCGGCCTTGGTGGTCGGCGTGAGGAGCGCCGCCGGCAGCTTCTGGTGCTTCTTCATGCCGTCGGGCAGCCGGTGGCCGCAATAAGTCCGCGCGCCGGCGGCGTACGCCTTCCAGATGGACGTCGACGTATTGCCCGTGAGGTAGGCGCGAAACACGAACTCGATCGGCACGGGCTTGCACTCGCGCGCAACCGTGACCATGGGATCGGGAACCGAGACGACGTGGTTCTTTGCCACTTCCTTCGTCTTCTCGAACCAGAACGCGGCCAGCTGGTTCAGTACCTGGCCCTTGAACGGGATCGTGCCGACGACCACGTCGAAGCAGCTGATGCGGTCAGTGGCGATCAGGATGCGCCGGTCGCCCTTCACGTAGCAGTCGCGGACCTTGCCTTCGATGCGCTGGCCGAGCTCGGGAAAGCTCGTGCGCAGGACGGTGCGGCTGCACTGGTCGCGCAACAGGATCGGATCGATGCCCATCGTGCCCCCCCCTTTCAGTTCGCTTGCGGAGCGCGCGCCAGGCGGCGCTCGACGGCGTCGAGCACCTTGGCTTCGAGCCGCACTCCGTCGAGCCTGTTGATCTCCTGGATCCCCGTCGGGCTGGTGACGTTCACCTCGGTGAGCCAGCGCCCGATCACGTCGATTCCCGCGAACACGATGCCATACTCGCGCAGCGCCGGCCCGATGCGCGCGCAGATCTCGCGCTCGCGCGCCCCCAGCGGCGTCTTTGCAGCGGTGCCGCCGACGTGGAAGTTCGCGCGCGACTCGTACGCCTGCGGCACGCGCAGCACCGCGCCGACCGGCTCGCCTTCCACCACGATGATGCGCTTGTCGCCCTCGCGCACTTCCGGCACGTAGCGCTGCGCGATCTGGTAGGTGGTGCCGTGCTTCGTCCCGAGCTCGAGCAGCGCTTTGACGTTGCGGTCGTCCTTGGTCAGGTGGAAGACGCCTTCGCCGCCGCAGCCGTCCAGCGGCTTGATGATCATCTCGCCGCCGAGCTTCTCGCGGAAGGCGAGCAGCTCGGCGATGTTGCGACTCACGAAACTCTCCGGACACAGGTCCGGGAAGCGGAGAATGAAGAGCTTCTCCGTGACCTCGCGCAGGCCGCGCGGAGAGTTCACGACGAGCGTCTCCTTCGGCACCAGATCGAGCAGGTGCGTCGCGAAGAAGTAGTTCAGGTCGTACGGCGGGTCCTTGCGCATCCAGACCACGTCGAACTCGCCGAGCTCGCCGGCGCGCTCCGCGCCCAGCTCGTACCAGCCGGTCGTCTCGCGGATCTTCGTCTCGGTCCAGCGCGCCTGCGCGCGGCCGCTGCTCGCGATGGAGAGCGCAGACACGTCGCACGTCGCCACGTCGTGACCGCGGCGCGCCGCCTCGCGCATGAACACGACGCTCGTGTCGGCGTTCGGGTTCAATCCCGCGATCGGATCGACGATAAAGAGATGCCGCATGCGGCGGATGCTAGGGTCGCTCGTCGCAGACTGTCAAAGGACGGCGCTTCGGCGATCATGTCGGTCATGACCGGCTTGCGATGAGGATGGGCGCGTGAGACGGCTTCTCCAGCTCGCGATCGCGCTCGGCTTGCTCTCGGCGGTCGGCGCCGCGATCGGCGTCGTGCTGTTCTATTCGCTCGTCCTGCACGACCTGCCGGCGATCAACAACCTGCAGGACTACCGGCCCAACCTCATCACGCGCGTGCTCGACGTGGACGGGAACGAGGTCGCCAGCTTCGCCAAGGAGCGGCGCATCGTGCTGCCGATCGAGCAGGTGCCCAAGCACGTCGTCGACGCCTTCATCGCCGCCGAGGACGGCTCGTTCTACGAGCACACCGGGCTCGACTACACCGGCATCCTGCGCGCCGCGTTCACGAACATCGTCGAGGGCCGCAAGGCGCAGGGGGCGAGCACGATCACGCAGCAGGTCGCGAAGACCTTCCTGCTCACGCCCGAGCGCAGCTACACGCGCAAGCTGAAGGACATGGTGCTCGCGCGGCGCATCGAGAAGGCGCTGTCGAAGAACGACATCCTGTACCTGTACCTGAACCAGATCTACTTCGGCTCCGGCGCGTACGGCATCGAAGCCGCGGCGCAGACGTACTTCGGAAAGTCGGCGCGCGACCTCCAGGTGCACGAGGCCGCGCTGATCGCGGGCCTGGTGCCGCGGCCGGCCGAGTGGAACCCGCACGTCGACCCGGAGACCGCGCGCAAGAAGCAGCTGCTCGTCCTACACCGGATGGTGGAGCAGGGTCTTCTGCCGCAGGACAAGCACGACTACTGGGCCGCGCAGCCGCTCGTGTACGTGAAGCCCCGCTGGCAGGAGCGCGACTCCGCGACGGCGTTCTTCGTCGAAGAGGTGCGCCGCTACCTGATGGAGCACTTCGGCGGCGACGAAGTGCTGACCGGCGGCCTCACCGTGCACACGACGCTCGACGTGGGCCAGCAGATCGACGCCTGGCGCGCGCTGCGCCACGGCCTGCGCGAGCACGACCGCCGCAGCGGCTACCGCGGCCCGCTGCGCAACGTGCCCGAGAAGGAGTGGGGCGGCGTGCTCGAGCAGATCGGCACGTCCAACGCCGCGCTCGGCGAGCCCGCGGAGGAGATCCTCTACCAGGGCCTCGTGACCGGGCTCGACGACGCCGCGCAGAAGGTCACGCTCGCGCTCGGGCCGAAGCCCGCGGACCGCGCGACGCTCGCGCTCGCCGACGTGAGCTGGGCCGGCGCCCCCGACCCGGCGCGCGACGGGCTCTACCCGCGCATCAGCAAAGTGAGTCAGGCGCTGCACAAGGGCGACCTCGTGCAGCTCGAGAAGAACGACGGCAAGGGCTGGTCGCTGTACCAGAAGCCGGCGACCGAGGGCGCGCTGCTCTCCGTCGACCTCGAGAAGGGCGAGCTCAAGACCGTCGTCGGCGGCTACAGCTTCGCCGACAGCGAGTTCGACCGCGCGCTGCAGTCGCGTCGCCAGCCGGGCTCGGCGTTCAAGCCGATCGTGTACGCGGCGGCGCTCGGGCGCGGCTTCACGGGCGCCACGATCGTGCACGACACCGCCGTGGTGTACGACGACGACTCGCGCGGCTTCGAGTGGAAGCCCGAGAACTACACCGAGGATTTCTACGGCCCGATCACGCTGCGCACCGCGCTCGCGAAGTCGCGGAACGCGGCGACGATCCGCGTGCTGTCCGAGATCGGCCTGTCGCCCGTGCAGGGCATGGCGAAGGCGCTCGGCATCACGACGCCCATGGAGATGAACCTGGGCCTCGCGCTCGGCAACAGCGAGGTGACGCTCGCGGAGCTCGTGCGCGCCTACACCGCGTTCGCCACGGGCGGGCGCGTGATCGACCCCGTGTTCGTGCTCGAAGTGCGCGACCGCACCGGCCGGATGCTCGCGCAGAACGTGCACCTGCTCGAGGGCGCCGAGGCGCAGCCGCCCGCGACGCCGCCGGTCGGCCAGGGCGGCGAGGAGAGCGCCGGCCCGAGCGACGCCGAGCTGCAGAAGGTCATGGAGAAGCTCAAGGAGCAGGTCGACAACAAGGACGCGCAGGGCGCGCCCGAGGGCGCGCACCTGGATCCGATCGACGCGTACCTGATGACCGACATGCTGCGCGCGGTCGTCGAGGAAGGGACCGGCACGAAGGTGAAGGCGCTGGGCCGGCCCGTCGCGGGCAAGACCGGCACGACGAACGACCTGCGCGACGCCTGGTTCATCGGCTACACGCCCGAGCTCGCCGCGGGCGTCTGGGTCGGCTACGACAGCGCGCGCAACCTGGGCAAGAACGAGACCGGCGGGCGCGCGGCCGCGCCGATCTTCCTCGACTACATGAAGAGCGCGCTCGCGCAGCGGCCCGTGCAGGAGTTCGCGGTGCCCGACGGCGTGGTGTTCGCGCGCGTCGACCGGGTGACGGGCCTGCTTGCGCCGCCTGGCGACGACAACGCCATCTTCATGCCGTTCCGCGAGGGCAACGCCCCGAGCGAGACGAGCCCGGGCCAGAACGGCGAAGGCGGCACGCGCACGCTCCGCGTCGACTGATCCGTAAATCCGCACGCGCGAGCTTCCGAAGAAGAGAAGTCGCAGCCCGCGGTGGGGGAAGCTCTCGCGTGCAGAAGCTGGATGAAGTGCTCGACGCCTCGCGGTTCGGCACGCTCGAGACCGTCACGGACGGCGTCGGGATCGTGTACGGACCCTCCAACGTCGGCCTCGTCTGGGGCAACGGCGCCGCGCTGGCGATCGACACCGGCTCGCTGCAGTCGGGCACGAAGATCATCGAGGCCCTGCGGCGCGCCAGCGATGAGCCCGTCCAGCACATCGTCTATACACACGGACACGTAGACCACGTCGGCGGCGCGTCCACGTTCGTACAGGAAGCGCGCTCGCGCGGCCGCCCGCGGCCGACGGTGTGGGCGCACGAGAACGTGCTCGCGCGGCTCATGCGCTACCAGCGCACGTGGCGCTGGAACAACGAGGTCAACCGGCGCCAGCTCCGCCTGCCGCGCGGCATGAACACCTTCCCGCGGGGCCTCGTGCCGCCCGACCGCACCTACCGCGACCGCGACGACTTCGAGCTCGCGGGCGAACGCGTCGAGCTCTACCACGCCACGGCGGAGACGGACGACGCCACCTGGGTGTGGCTGCCCGACCGCCGGGTCGCATTCGTCGGCGACCTCCTGATCGGCTCGCTGCCGAACACCGGCCACCCCAACCGCACGCAGCGCTACACGCTGGGCTGGGCGCAGGCGCTGGACACCGTCGCCGCGCACCGGCCGCGCTGGGTGCTGCCGGGCCACGGCGAGCTCGTCGAGGGCGACTACGCGCTCGAGGTCATGACCGAAACGGCGCGCGCGCTGCGCTTCCTGCACGACGCGGTCGTCGAGCGGCTGAACGCGGGCAAGTGGCCCGACGAGATCGTCGAGGAGGGCATCCAGCTGCCGGCGAGCCTCGCCAACAAGCCCTACCTGGTGGAGACGAGCGGCTGCGCGCAGTTCGTGGTGCGCGACGTGCTGCGCGCGTACGCGGGCTGGTGGGGCGGCAATCCGGCCGAGCTCATCCCCGCGCCGCGGGGCCAGACCGCGCGCGATCTCGTGTCGCTCGCCGGCCGCGAAGCTATCCTCGACCGCGTGGGGAAGCTCTTCATCGGCGGCGAGGCGCGCCGCGCACTACACCTTGCGGTGTTGCTGCGCCAGGCGGACCCCGAGGACCACGACGCCTGGCAGACGGAGGCGGAGCTGTGCGAAGCGCTCGCGATCGGCGAGCGCTCGGCGATCGTCCGCAGCCTCTACCTCGCCTGCGCGCGCGGCGCACGCGAAGCCCTCGCCGAGCTGGTCGAAGACAAGCCCTCGCGCTGAATGACGCGCCGGGCGCTCGTCGTCGGCGGCGGCCACAACGGCCTGGTCTGCGCGGCCTACCTGGCGCGCGCGGGCCTCGAGGTGACCGTGCTCGAGCGGCGGCCCGTGTTCGGCGGCGCGTGCGTGACCGAGGAGCTCTGGCCCGGCTTCCGCGTGTCGCGCGCGGCGTACGTGCTGTCGCTCCTGCGGCCCGCGATCGAGGCAGAGCTCGAGCTCGCGCGCCACGGCCTCCGGCTCCTGCCGCGCGTGCCGTCTTCGCTCACGCCGCTGCCCGACGGCCGCGCGCTGGTGCTCGGCGAGGACGGCCGCGCGGACTTCGAAGAGATCGAGAGGTTCTCGCGGCGCGACGCCGAGCGCTACCGGCAATACGAGGCGTGGCTCGAGTCGATCGCGGCGGCCGTCGAGCCGCTGCTCGACGACGCGCCGCCGCATCTGTGGGGGCTCGACCGGGCCAACACCGCGCGGTGGCGCAAGCTCGCTGCGAGCGGGGTCGCGCTCGCGCGCGGTCCCGGGCTCGCCGCGGCGCGCCGCGTCTTGCTCGGCCCGGCGCGCGCGGTGCTCGAGGACTGGTTCGAGTCGGAGCCGCTGCGCGCGACGCTCGCCACCGACGCGATCATCGGCGCGTTCGCGCCGCCGTCGGCGCCAGGCACGGGCTACGTGCTGTTCCACCACGTGATGGGCCGCGCCGGCGGGCGCCGCGGCGTGTGGGCGTACGTGGCCGGCGGCATGGGCGCGCTGTCGGACGCGCTGGCCGCCGCCGCGCGCGCGGCGGGCGCGACGCTGCGCGCGAACGCCGAGGTCGCGGAAGTGCGCGTGCGCGGCGGACGCGCGTGCGGCGTCCTGCTCGCGAGCGGCGAGACGCTCGACGCCGACTTCGTGCTGTCGAACGCCGATCCGGCGCGCACCGCGGCGCTCGTGCCCGACCCGGCTCTGCGCCGCCGCTTCCCGGCGCCCGACTTCGCGAGCCCGGTCGTGAAGCTGAACCTGGCGCTCGGCGAGCTGCCGCGCTTCCGCCCCCGCGGCGGCGCGCCGTTGCCGCTCACCGGCACGATCCATCTCGGGCCCGTCGACCTGGACGGGATCGAGCGCGCGCACGCCGACGCGGCCGGAGGCCGCGTGTCGGACGTGCCCGTCGTCGAGCTCACCATTCCGTCGACGGTCGACCCGAGCCTGGCGCCCGCGGGCAAGCACGTGGCGTCGATCTTCGCCCAGTACGCGCCTGCGCTGCCGCGCGACGACGCGCGCTGGCCCGAGGTGCGCGACCGCGCGCGCGACCGGATCCTGGCCGCCGTCGAGAGCCTGGCGCCGGGCTTCGCGGCTTCGATCCTACACATGGAAGTGTTGGCCGCGCCCGACCTCGAGCGCGAGTTCGCGCTCACGGGCGGGAACATCTTCCACGGCGCGATGCGCCCCGAGCGGCTCCTGTTGCGCCGGCCCAGCGCGCGCCTGCGCCCCTACCGCACGCCGCTGCCGGGCCTGTGGCTGTGCGGCTCCGGCGCGCACCCGGGCGGCGGCGTAATGGGCGCGCCGGGCCGCAACGCCGCGCTCGAGCTGCTCGCCAGCCTGCGCCGCTAGCGCCGCTCCGACTCGGTGAGCGAGACCGAGTTCCCGTCGGGATCGCGGTAGCGCGCGGTCAGGCCCCACGGCTCTCCGCGCGGCGGGTGGTCGAAGCGCACGCCGGCCGCGGCGAGCCGCGCGTGGGCGGCCGCGATGTCATCGGTCGCGAAGCCGAGCTGCGCGTCCTTCGTCACGACGCCCTTGCTCTGATAGAGCGCGAAGTGCAGGAAGGCACCGTCGTGCCACGAGGTTGCCGCGTGCGCGCCCGAGATCCAGCGGTCGCCGCCGGTCTCGGGGGCGTGATCCTCGAGATGCAGCGGCAAGCCGAGCAGATCGCGGTAGAAGTGGACCGAGCGCGCGAGGTCCGCGACCTCGAGCACCACGAGCACCAGCCGGCCGGTCACGCGCTCACCCACGGCTGGCGAGAGCCAGCGAAGTCAATGAGATGCCGCGAACGCGCGCGCGACCTCGGCCCGCAACTCGGCGTCGCACAGGAAATCGAGGGCGGTCATCGCGAGCGCCTTCGCGCCGTCGACCACCGCGCGGTCGCCGAGCTCCGACGCCGCCCACTTCGCGAACTCGGCGTTGTGGATCGACACGTCGGGCGGCGCGGCCGCGATCATCGGATGGATCGACGGCACGCGCTGGCTCACGTTGCCCATGTCGGTCGAGCCCTGCACGCCCGGCGGCAGCTTGTCGAACGGGAAGAACGCGCGGCCCAGCGACTCGGCGTTCGCCTGGTAGCGGCGCGCGAGCGGCCACGAGGTGTTCAGGTCCAGGTAGTCGACGTCGCCCCATACGAGCTCGAGCCGCGCGCCCGTCGCCTCGGCGCCCGCGCGGAAGCAGCCTTCGACGCGGCGCTTGAGCGCCTCCAGCGCGGGAGCGTCGGCGGCGCGCGCGTAGAAGCGGCCGGCCGCGCGCTCCGGCACCACGTTCGGCGCCTGCCCGCCGTCGGTGATGATGCCGTGCAGCCGCTCCGTCGGGCGGATGTGCTGGCGCAGCGCGGCGATCGCCTGGTAGCCGAGCACGAGCGCATCGAGCGCGTTCACGCCGCGCTCCGGCATGGCGGACGCGTGCGAGGCTACACCGAAGTAGGTCACCTCGAGCTCGGCGATCGCCAGGCATGGCATGGTGGCGATGTTCACGCCCGCGGGGTGGACCATGAGCGCCGCGTCGACGCCCTCGAACGCGCCGCTGCGCGCCATGAGCTCCTTGCCGCCGCCGCGCTCCTCGGCCGGAGTGCCGAGCCAGCACACGCGCCCGGGCAGGCGCGCGCCGAGCTCGGCCAACGCGAGCGCCGCGCCGAGCGCCGTGGTGGCGATGATGTTGTGCCCGCACGCGTGGCCGATCCCGGGCAGCGCGTCGTACTCGGACAAGAGCGCGACCGTCGGCCCCGCGGCGCCGAAGCTCGCCTCGATCGCGGTCGGGAGCCCGTACGCGCCCAGCTTCGCGTCGAGCCCGCGCGCGCGGGCCGTGTCGGCGAGCAGCTGCGACGCGTGCACCTCTTCGAACGCGAGCTCGGGCCGCGCGTGGATCTGGTGCGACACGGCGACGAGCTCGCGCGCGAGCCGGTCGACCGCCGCGCAAACCTCGCGCTTCAGCGCCTCGAGCATGAGCGGCAGTATACGCGCGCGGGTGTCGCTAGCGGCGCCCGCAGACGAGCGCGATCGGGATCGACCAGTCGCGCGTGGCGGAGTCGATCGCGAGCGCAGTCTTCACCTCGGTGGGCGCGGCGTCGATGAGCGCGCGCAGCCCGACGGCGAGCTCTGCGCCCGTGCCGATGCGCGCGAGCCACGCGTCGAACTCGAGCCGCACGGGCCAGCGCGGGCCGAGCTCGACGGCGAAGCCCGCCGCGCGGAACATCGCGCTCCACTCCGACAGCCGGTAGTTGCGCACGTGCGACGGGTCGCGCAGCACCTCGATCGCGTTCAGGTAGGTGTCCTGCACGGGATCTTCCGCGGCGTACGAGTCGACGAGCAGGTACCGCCCGCCAGGCCGCAGCACGCGCGCGGCCTCGCGGGTCGCGGCGGCGGGGTCGGCGTAGTGGTGCGCGCACAGGCGCGACGTGACCAGGTCGAAGGCGCCGTCGGCGAATGGCAGCGCCTCGGCGCGGCCCCGCTTGAACCACACGTTCGCGAGCCCGCGCTCGCGCGCCAGACCGGCGGCCGTCGCGAGCATCTCCTCGGTGAGGTCGAGCGCGACGACCTCGGCGGCGTTCCGCGCCAGCGCAAGCGCGGTGTGGCCCGCGCCGCAACCGACGTCGAGCACTCGCTCCTTGCCCGTGAGCGCCGCGCGCTCCACCACGGCCTCGAGCGTCGGCCCGCCCGCGTGTACGGGGCTCACCGCGTAGCCCGCGGCCGCCGCGCCGAACTGGCGCTGGATCGACGTGTCGAGATCGACGCTCATCATTGCCTCCGGCTTATTATTTACCTAGGTTAATAATCGAAGTGGCGAGCCGGGGCAAGTCGGATTCGGACCTGCGCGAGGCGGTCGCGGCGCTGCAGCGGCTGGCCGACGCGTTCGCGCGCCGGCGCGCGCAGCTGGCGCGCGGGGCCGGCCTGTCCGAGGCCCAGTGGCGCGTGCTCGAGCAGATCGAGGCCGCCGACTTCATGCCCTCGCTCTTCGCGCGCCGCCGCGCGCAGTCCGCCGCCGCGGTGTCGAAGCTGATCCGCCAGCTCCTGGACCGCGGGCTCGTCGAGGTCGGCATCGCGGAAGCCGACGCCCGCCAGCGCCGCTACGCGCTCACCGCCGCCGGCCGCGCCGCGATGGCCGCCGTGCGACGCAGCCGCGAACGCGCGCTGGAACGCATCTGGGCGAGCTTCGCGCCCGAGGAGCTGGCTCGGTTCGCCGCGTTCGCGGGCGAGCTGGCCGGCCGGATGGAGGCGCACGCCCGGGAAGAAGAGGGAACGCCCCCGAAAACACGAAGGCCCCGCCGAAGCGAGGCCAACTCCAAAACGCGGCGCGAAATATAGCACGTCAGCCCGTCTGCGTCAACGGATTTCTCCCGCTGCTCCGCGGATTTCGCTGACCGCGGCACGAACTCGCAGAAAGCCCTGCCGAACTCCGGGTTCGGCTGCGTGAACTCGCAGTTCCGGGCGCTCTACGCGCGTCCGAGCTCGCCGTGCGGCGCGGAATCGAGCTCCGCCAGGTGCTCCACGCAGTTCAACAGCTCGAGCGACAGTGGCGGCTCGCTCGCCACGATGGTCAGCGAGGTGTTCGGCCACGAGAGCGGCGCCTCGAGCCCGCCCAGCCCGACCTCGCGCTCGGCGAAGGCGCGCACGACCAGCCCGTGGCTCACGACCACGAGGTTCCCCGCGACCTCGCGCGCCCGCTCGAGCACCCGGCGCCAGGCCTGCGCGGTGCGGCGGTGGAAGACCTCCCAGCTCTCGCCGTTCGGCGGCGCGTAGTCGGGCGCGAACGGATCGAAGCCCAGCTCCGCGTAGGCGCGCCCGCGCAGGTCGCCGAAGTTCCGCTCGCGCAGCTCGGGCCAGAGCTCGAGTGGCGCCCCGCTGGCGGCCTGCACGCGCTCGGCGGTCATCTGCGCGCGGGCGTAGTCGCTCGATACGATCGCCGCGGCGCCCAGTCCGGCCAGCCGCGCGGCCAGCCGCTCCGCCTGCGCGATGCCGCGCTCCGAGAGCGGCGTCTCGGGCACTTGCAGGACGCGGGCCGCGTTCGAAGCGGTCTCACCGTGGCGCACGAGCAGGATCGACATGGCTCGCGGAGAGGTATACATCAGTCCCCGATGGACGTTTACCTCGAGCTGCTGCGGCACGTGCGCACGCGCGGCGTGCGCAAGGCCGACCGCACGGGCACCGGCACGCTGTCCGTCTTCGGCTGGCAGTCGCGCTACGACCTGGCGCGCGGCTTCCCCGCGCTGACGACGAAGCGGCTGCACCTGCGCTCGATCTTCCACGAGCTGTTCTGGTTCATCCGCGGTGACACCAATGTGCGTAGCCTGCAGGCCGAGGGCGTCACCATCTGGGACGAGTGGGCGCGGGCCGACGGCGAGCTCGGCCCGATCTACGGCGCGCAGTGGCGCGCCTGGCGCGCGGCCGACGGGCGCACGATCGACCAGCTGGCCGCCGTCGAGGCCGAGATCCGCAAGAACCCCGACTCGCGGCGGCTCGTCGTGTCGGCCTGGAACGTCGGCGAGCTCGAGCGCATGGCGCTGCCGCCGTGCCACCTGTTGTTCCAGTTCTACGTGGCCGAGGGCCGGCTGTCGTGCCAGGTCTACCAGCGCAGCGCCGACGTGTTCCTCGGCGTGCCGTTCAACGTGGCGTCGTACGCGCTGCTCACCCACCTCATGGCCGAGACCACGGGCCTGCGCCCGGGCGAGCTCGTGCACACCCTCGGCGACGCGCACCTGTACCTGAACCACCTGGAGCAGGCCGACCTGCAGCTCTCGCGCACGCCCTACCCGCTGCCGCGCCTCGAGCTCCGGCCCGGCGTGAAGTCGATCGCGGACTTCCGCTACGAGGACGTGCGCCTCGTCGACTACCAGGCGCATCCCGCGATCGCCGCGCCGATCGCCGTCTAGCGCGTTGCTCGCGCTCGTCGCCGCGGTCGCGGAGAACCGCGTGATCGGGCGCGCGGGCGCGCTGCCGTGGCGGCTGCCCGACGAGCTCGCGCACTTCAAGCGCGTGACGCTCGGCAAGCCCGTGCTCATGGGCCGACACACTTTCGTGTCGATCGGGCGGCCGCTGCCCGGCCGGCGCAACGTGGTGCTCTCGTGCGAGCCCTCGTTTGCGCCGGCGGGCGTCGAGGTGGCCCGCGACCTCGGAGCCGCGCTCGCGCTGCTCACAGGCGCGGCCGAGATCTGCGCGATCGGCGGCGCGGCGGTCTACCGCGAGGCGCTGCCGCGCGCGCAGCGCATCCACCTGACGCGCGTGCACGCGAGGCCCGAAGGCGACGCCTTCTTTCCCGAGCTCGACCTCGCCGAATGGCGCGAGACGCTCGTCGCCGAGCACGCGGCGGACGAGCGCCACGCCCACGCGTTCTCGATCTTCGTGCTCGAGCGGAGATGAGATGCGGCGCGCTCCTCTGCTCGCGGCGCTCGTCCTGGTCGGGCTCGCCGCGTGCGCGGCACCGCGTCGGCTCCGCCGCGGCGGGGACACCGAGGGCGAGCTGCTGTCCGCGCCACCGTCGGCCGAAGCTCCGTGGATCGAGCTCACGAAGCCGGCGGAGGACGCAGCGCTCGAAGGGACGATCGGCCTGGTCCTCGTCGGCGGAAAGAGCGGCGCGGGTCCGCACGGCCCCCAGGACATCGTGCTCACGATCGACATGTCCGGGAGCGTGTTCGAGCCCTCCGGTGTCGATTTCGATGGCGACGGCATCGTGGGCCGCTGGCTGGTCGACCGGCGCGGCTACCCGCTGTACGAGGACCCGAAGCTCTGGACCACCGACTTCGACGACGTGGTGCTGAAGATCGAGGTCTCCGCGGCGAAGCAGCTCGTCGCGTTGCTCGATCCGCGCACGACCCGAATCGGGCTGGTGAAGTTCGGCGATACCGCGCACGTCGAGCGCTCCGTCGGGGACGTCGCGGCAGTCGCCGACGATCTCGAGAGCTTCCGCTACGTGATGCGCGGCGGCACCGACATCGTGGCCGGCATCGAGCAGAGCATCGAGCTGCTGGAGAGCGCGCCGCCGCGGGCCGAGGCCCAGCGCACCGTGCTGCTCCTCACGGACGGCGAGCTGGAGGTGGAGCTCCGGCAGCCGCTCCTGGGCCAGTACATCGACCAGGTGCTCGAGCACGCGCGGCGCTCGCATGTTCGCGTGTTCACGTTCGGCGTGGGCTCGCGCGCCGAGGACAACAGCGCCTTCCTGCACGCGTTGGCCTACGAGACCGGCGGACGCCACGTCTCCGTGGCGAGCTCGCCTTCGATCGCCGTCGAGCTTCCGCTCGTGAGCTTGACCGGACTCTCGGACGTCGAGCTCTGGAACGAGACCACGCACGCCGGCGGCCGCGCGGTCCGGGTGTTCCCCGACGGGAGCTTCGACGGCTACGTGCCGCTCGCGGAGGGCAGCAACACGCTTCGCGCCACGGCCACCCTCGACGATGGTCGCACCGTCGAGACACGGGTCCGCGTGAACTTCCACCATGCCTCGCCGCCGACTGCCCAGCAGACCGCGGATGGCGAGGCGCTGCTCGGGGACCTGCGGAACCGGAGCGTCGAGACCGATTTCGCGGTGCGCGCACAGGAGGAGCGGCGCAAGCGCCGTCTGCACTCGCTCGAGGTGTCGCCTGCGGATCCGAACGCGCGGTCCGCGCCAGCGCCCTAGAGCGGCGTGAAGCGCGCGGTGGCGGCGAGCGCCGCGGCGTCGAGCACGGTGATGAAGCCGCGCTCGACTTGGATCGCGCCGGCGGCGAGCCACAGGCGCATCTGCTTGTTGATGCTCTCGCGCGTGGCGCCGACCAGGTCGCCGAGCTGCTGCTGCGGGAGCCGCTGCTCGATACGCGTGCCGCCGTTCACCGGGCGCCCGTGCGCGCGCGACAGCTCGAGCAGCTTGCGCGCCAGGCGCGCGGGAATCGTGAGCGACAGCTCGTCCTCGACCCGCTGCGACAGCTCGCGCAGGCTGCGCGCGAGCACGGCCGCCAGCTTGATCGCCACGCGCGGGTGCTGCTCGAGGAACGGCAGGAAGTCGCGCCGCTGCAGGGTCAGGAGCTCGCACGGCTCGACGGCCTCGACCGTCGCCGAGCGCACCTGCGCGTCGAAGAGCGCCACCTCGCCCAGCACGTCGCCCGCAGCCAGGAACCGGAACACGACCTCCTTCGCGTCGGGGCCCATCGAGAACACGCGCAGCCGCCCGCGCAGCACGCCGTACAGGGTCGAGCCCGGGTCGTCCTTGCGGAACAGCACCTCGCGCGAGCGCAAGCGCTTCGTGCCCGTGACCGCGTGCAGCAGGTCGAGCTCGCGGCGCGACAGGCCTTCGAAGATGCCGATCGTGCCGAGCAGGACCCGGCTCGAGAGGGGGCGTTCACTCTGCGCCGACACGTCCACGCCAAGAGAATGCCGCGGCCTGTGAATCGTTTCACAGCCCCACCCCGCCAGGTTCGCGATTTTCGGGGCATGCAGCGAGCGATCCACCGAGCGATCCGGCGCAGTGACCGCAGAGGTCCTTGCGCCGTGAGCCTCGCGATCGCGCCGGACCCCTCGCCTTTGTCTACCTCGCGCCGACAAACCACGACCGCGATTCCCCTCCCGGTCTGATTTTCCCGTCCCGCCGTGGCTCCCTCCGCGGCGGCCGGGCGGCGCAGGTAGCTGGCGAGGGGTCCCCCTCTCGCTGAGAATCCCACCCCGCCATGCGAGCGAAGCGATTGGGATTCCTGGGTCTGTCCGCGCTTCTCGGGCTGGGCTGCGCCGCGAGCGCCGAGCTGCGCGCCGCGCCCGAGCGCGTGTGCGCGGGAAGGGGGGTGCGGCTCAACTGGCAGGGCAGCGGCTCCGGCCGGCTCTCCGCCGAGCCCGCGGATGCCTCGCTCGGCGACGTGCCCGAGAGCGGTATGAAGCTGGTTCGGCCGCGCGAGAGCACGACGTACCGGCTCACCGTGTCGAGCCTGTTGGGGAGCGCGTCGAGCGAGGCGCGCGTCGCGGTCGTCGCTGCGCCGGAGAAGCCGACGCCGGTCTCCGCGCCGACCTCGGACGCGGGCGCCGGCTGCTCGCCGAAGGCGCTGTGGGTCACGGCGCGCGTGGCGCCCGACGCCTGGGACCCGCACCTGCGCGTCGCCACCGTCGCGTCGGCCGACGGGCGCACCTACACGGTCGACCACGCGCTCGTGCGCGCCGAGGTGGTCCCCGGCGACGCGAGCGAGTCGTTTCGCGACCTGCCGGTCGCAGGCGCGTGGCGCCTCGAGTCGCCGCTCGGCCCCGGCGAGTCGTGCGGCGGCGCGCAGCCCGCCGCGCTCTCCGTCGACGTGACGTTCGTCTGCGCGGAGTGAGCTAGAGAGACTCGGGCTCCGGCACGAATGGCTCGGCGAGGCGGCGGGCGAGCGCATCGACGAGGACGCCCGCGTCGCTCGGCTCCTTGCCGGTGCCGAACAGGTGGCCGTCGGGCCGCTGCAGCGCCACGCGCCGGCCCGTGCGCTCGAAGAAGGCCGCGTAGCGGCCCTCCAGATCGACGACGGGCGCGTGCGCGCCGACGTGCGCGCTGACGCCCGGGAGCGACGCGAAGAAGTCGCGCTGCGCGTCGGTGAGGTCGTCCTGCGGGTCGCGGTCGGCACCGACGAGCGCCCAGCCGTGACCGACGACGTCGTCGAACAGCCCCACGCGCACGCCGGCGCTCGCTCGCGCGTGCACCCGGCCCTGCACGAACAGCTCGCCCGCGTGGCGGTCGGCCGCGAGCGTGGTGCCCGCGCCCATCACGGGCGGGCTCGGCAGCGGCGAGCTCTGCTGGGCGCGCGCCAGCGCAGTCAGCTGCGCGTCGCGCGCCGCCGCGTCGTCGGCGTTGGTCGTGCACATCACGCGGCCCAGGTCGATCGACAGATGGATGAACGAGCGCACGTGCGGCAGGCGCTCCGCGGTGTAGGTATCGAGCAAGCGCTCGGGCGCGCGGCCCGCGAGCACGAGGTCGAGCTGCCACGCCAGCGTCGCGGCGTCTCGGATGCCCGAGCCGAGGCCCTGGCCCAGGAACGGCGGCAGCATGTGCGCTGCGTCGCCGGCGAGCAGGAGCCGCCCGACGCGCCACGTCTCGGCCCACCGCGCGCGGAACGTGTACACCGAATGGCGTTCCAGGACGGCGTTCGACGGCGAGAGCGCCCACGGCTCGAGCAGGCTCCACGCCATGCGCGAGTCGTTCAGCGCCTCGACCGACTCGTGCGGCAGGCGCATGAACTCGAAGCGACGCCGGCCCGGCCCGCCCGAGAGCACCGTCGTCGGGCGCTCGGGGTCGAGCAGCTGCCAGTTGTTCGGCCGCCACTTCCGCGCGCGCCGCATGACCAGGTCGACGACGAGCCAGTCGAACTCGAAGCCGAGGTCCTCGACGGGCACCTGCATGGCGCGGCGCACGAAGCTGTTCGCGCCGTCGCAGCCGACGGCCCAGAGCGCCTCGAGCTCGCGCAGCTCGCCCGACGCGCCGCGCGCCGACACGCGAACGCGGTCGCCGGCGGGTGCGACTTCGAACACCTCGAAGCCGCGCGCGAGCTGGACGCCCGGCAGCGCGCGCAGGCGCTCCTCGAGCACCCGCTCGAGGTCGGGCTGGTGGATCATGTTCGCGTCCGGCCAGCCGGACAGCCCGTTCTCGCCCTCGCGGCCGAAGCGCAGGAGCGTCTCGCCGGCGGCGCTGCGCCACTCGTACGTGCACGCAGGCTCGCTGTGCGCGCGCACGGCGTCGCCGATCCCCGCGGCCTGGAACAGCCGCCCGATCTCGTGGTCGAAGTGCACGGCGCGCGGCAGCGGGTACGCGCGGGGCCAGCGCTCGAGCACCGAGACGCGCCAGCCGCGCTGGCCCAGCAGGATCGCCAGCATCTGGCCGACGGGCCCTGCCCCGACGATCGCGACGTCGCAGCGCTCTCTCACGCCCGAGCTCCCTCGCTCGCTGAGTTTCTTTTTGAGACTATTCTCAAATTGAGATCTGTGTCAACTTTGAGCATTCGGTCAATGTTGACTGATTTCTCATCCACACCTACGCTGCGAACATGCCCCGCGGATCCAAGCCCGCCCCGCGCAAGGCGCCGACCCCCCGGCCGAACAAGCGCGCGCGCACGCGCCAGGCGCTGCTCGACGCCGCCGTGCGCGTGCTGGCGCGCGGCGGCACCGGCCCGATCTCGATCCACGAGGTGACCGACGAAGCCGGCATGGCGAACGGCACCTTCTACAACTACTTCCGCACGCGCGAAGAGCTGCTCGAGGCGACCGTCGTGCCGCTGATCCAGCAGCTGGTCGAGCGGCTCAGTCGGGCCTACGCGCCCGGCGTCCCCGACCCCGCGCAGCGGCTCGCGTTCGGCGTGCGCGCCTTCATCGACCACGCGGTCCACGACCGCGCCTGGGCCGCGGCGCTGATCCGCATCTGGGGCAGCTCCGCCAGCTTGCCGCGCACGGCGGGCGGCGCGGTGTTGGGCGACCTGCGCGCCGCGCAGAAGCGGCGCCGGCTGCGCATCCCCGACGAGGGCGCCGCGCTCGACCTGGTCCAGGGCACCGTGATGGCCAGCGTGCGCAGCGTGATCGAAGGCCGCGCGACCGCCGAGCGCGGGCCCGAGATCGCCGCGCTGCTCCTGCGCGCCTTCGGCATGCCGGCGCGCGAGGCCGACGACCTGGCGCGCGCGGAGTACCCGCCGCAGCGCGAAGGGGTGCGCGCCGGCGCCCAGGCGAGCTAGCGGGCGACTAGAATCGCGCCATGGCTCTGGAGCTCGGCGCCCACCTCGGCCAGCAGAACCTCGGCATCCGCGAGATCCGCGCGCTCTGGCGCCGCTTCGACGAGGCCGGGCTCGACTGGATCTCGCTGTGGGATCACTTCTACGAGGCGCCGCCCGCGGGCGGCACGCAGCCGCACTTCGAGGCCGTCTCGCTCTTGGGCGCGCTCGCGACGGAGACGAAGCGCGCGCGCATCGGCTGCCTCGTGTTCTACCCGGGCTACCGCAACCCGGCCGCGCTGGCAAAGGCCGCGACCACGGTCGACCACCTGTCCGGCGGCCGCTTCACGCTCGGGCTCGGCGCCGGCTGGCACGAGTGGGAGGCGCGCGCGTACGGCTACGACTTCCCGCCGATCGGCACGCGCATGGACATGCTCGACGAGGCGCTCCGCATCGTGCGCGGGCTCCTCACGAACGAGCGCACGACGTTCACAGGTACACATTTTAGTGTAGAAAACGCGTCGTGCCTGCCCGCGCCCGTGCAGCGGCGCCTGCCGATCTGGGTGGGCGGGCTCGGCGAGAAGCGCACCTTGCGCCTGGCGGCGCGCCACGCGGACGGCTGGAATGCGGCGTACGTCGCGCCCGCCGAGTTCGCACGACTTTCGCGCGTGCTCGACGGCTGGTGCGAGAAGGAGGGGCGCGAGCCGAAGGAGATCGCGCGCACGGTGAACCTGTCGTTCCACTTGTCCGTCGCTGCCAACGCGGCCGCGCGCACCGAGGCCCAGCTGCGGCGCCAGTGGGGCCCCGCCGCCGAGCGGATGCTCTCGGGAGCGCTGCTCGGCACGCCCGACCGCGCGCAGGAGACGCTCGCCGCCTACGCGGACGCCGGCGCCCAGGCCATCCACGTCGCGCTGCGCGCGCCGTGGGACGCCGAGGCGCTCGACGCCTACCTGGACGAAGTGGTGCCGAAAGCGCGCGCGCTCCGCTGAGGATAGACTTCGCCTCGGGGTAGGGGGCCTCTGCCGGAAGAGGAGTCCCCCATGGCGATCGCTGGCCGGATCAAGTCCTTCCTCGACGGAAGACGCCTCGCCTACGCGCTCGTCTCGCCGCCCGCGGGCGAGACGCTGGCCGAAGCCGTGCTGCTGCGCGACGAGGCGGGCTACCTGCTCGCGGTCTTCCCCGCCGGCAAGCCGCTCGACCTCGAGAGCTTCGCGCGCGCGCACGGCCGTCCGCTCGAGCGCGCCAGCGCGCGCGAGCTCGAGGCGATCTTCCCCGACTGCGACCCGTTGGCGCTTCCGCCGTTCGGCGCCGCGTACGGAATTCCCACGGCGCTCGACGACGCGCTCGTCGGCCGCGAGCGCGTCGACTTCTGGACCGGCAAGCGCGAGCTCGTCGGGCGCATGCGCGGCAGCGACTTCGCGGCCGCCTGCGGCCACGAGACGCGCCACCGCAAGCGCAACTTCGCAGACGACCGCACGAACGTGTTCTCGCTGCGCTCGTTCGGCGCCGGCCTGCGCAGCCAGAGCGAGTACGAGCGCAACGGCCACGCGGGCATGCTGCTCGCCAAGTCGCCCGAGCTGCGCGTGGTGCTCGAGGCCATGGCGCCCGACACCGCGCTGCGCACGCACGCCGTGCACGGGCCGACGACGCTGTGCGTGCTCGAGGGCGCCTTGCAGGTCGTGACCCCTGCGGGCGAGCTCGCGGTGGGCGCGGGCGACATGGCCCTCCTGGCCCGCGAGGAGCGGCGCGAGATCCGCGCGCCGGTCGAGAGCCTGTTCCTCATGGCGCTCGGGCGCACCGCGCGCGCGGGCGAGGTGCCGCGCCGCGGGGCCACGCGCCCGCGCCGCGTGCTCGTGGTCGCGAACCAGACCGCCGGCGGCGCGCACCTGCAGAAGGCCGTGCGCGAGCGCATGGCGCAGGGCCCGTGCGAGTTCTTCGTGCTGGTGCCCGCCGCCGAAGCGCGCCCGTCGAACACCACGTGGGAGGAGAGCGTGCAGCGCGAGGAGGCGGGCGAGCGGCTGAACCGCGCGCTCGCGCGCCTGCGCGCGCAAGGGGCGACGGCGCGCGGCGTGGTCGGCGACTTCTACCCGGTGCGCGCGATCCACGACCTCTTGCTCGTCGAGAAGGACGAGTTCGACGAGATCCTGATCTCGACCTTTCCGCTCGGAGTGTCCGAGTGGCTGAAGCTCGACCTGCCCAGCCGAGTGACGCGCAGGTTCGGAATTCCCGTCACCCACATCGTTGCAGAGGAGTGAGCGCGCGCGGCACCATGCGCGGGTGAGCCAGCTCGCGTTCCGCGACGAGGGCGACGGAGAGCCCCTGCTGCTGATCCACGGGATCACGGAGGACCACCACGCGTGGGACGAGCTCGCGCCCGCGCTCGCGCGCGAGCACCGCGTGGTGCGCGTCGACCTGCCGGGCCACGGCGAGTCGCCGGCGCTCGCCGCCTACGACGCGCAGGCACTGCTCGCGCCCGTCGTCGAGCTGGCGGCGAAGCTCGGCCTCGAGCGCCCGCGCGTGCTCGGCCACTCGCTCGGCGGCCTGCTCGCCACGTTGTTCGGCGCGATTGCGCCGGTGCGCTCGATCGTGAACGTCGACCAGCCGCTGCGCCTCGGCCCGTTCATCGAGCGCGTGCGCGCGGTCGCGCCGCGCCTCGACAGCCCCGCGTTCGTCGAGGCGCTGAACGCCGAGATGGAGGCGCTCGGCGGGCCGAACCTGCCCGCGCGCGTGCGCGACGAGCTGCGGCGCTACCGCGTGCCCGCGCGCCGGCCGGTCGTGCTGGGCCTGTGGCTGCCGCTCGCCGGCGCCGACGAGGCCTCGGTCACGGCGTCGTTCGCGCCGCTCTTGCGGCAGGTGCGTGCGCCCTACCTGTCGCTGCACGGCGACGACCCGGGCCCGGGCTACGAGGCGTGGCTGCGCGGCTTCGTGCCGACTGCGCAGCTCGAGGTGTGGCCCGGGCTCGGCCACTGGCTGCACCGCGTCGAGCCCGAGCGCTTCCTCGCGCGCGTGCGCGCGTTCCACCGCGCCCACTAGCCGAGCCAGGCGGCGCGCAGCACGGCCGGACTGGCGTGCTCGAGCGGATCGCCGTGGCCGGGCAGGATGCGCGCGAAGTCCCAGCGGCCGATTTCGTCGAGCGAACGCGCGAGCGCGGCGCGGTCCGACACGGCGAGCGCGCGGATGATCCGGCTCGGCCCGAAGTGCCGCCACATGCCGTTCGCGCGAAAGAAGAACCGCGCATAGCGGTGCGCCGAGCGCTGGATGTTGAAGCACAGGTCGGTGAGGACGAGCGTCCGCGAGGGCGCGTGGAAGAGCACGACCTCACGCAGGCGGAAGCCCGCCACGAGGTGCGTCTCGAGCGCCCCGCGCCAGGCGTCGGGCGGCTCCGCGCCGTCGAGCGATCGCGCCGCGGGGTAGGCAGCGGCCGCCTGCTCGGCGAACTTCCCGTGCACGGCGGGGTTCACGATGAACGCGACGGGGCCCAGGCGGTCGAGCTCGGCGCGCAGCTCGCGCCCGAGCGGCGCCGGCGAGTGCAGCACCAGCCGGCCGTCGCCGAGCCGGATCACCGTCATGCGCACGGGGATCGGCACGAGCCCGAACTGCCAGGGGAGCTCGTACTCCGCACTCCACAGATTGGTGTCGTGCCGGGCGAGCACCGAGCGACTAGCGGCCGGGCTCGACCAGGATCTTCGCGTGCCGCTCCGGCGAGGCGAGCGCCTCGAACGCGCCCGCCACGCCGTCGAGGCCGACGCGGCCCGTGATGAGCGGCTCGACCACGATCTGCTCGCGCGCGATGTGGCCGAGCGTGGCGGCGAACTCCTCGGGCGTGTAGCCGAGCACGAACTGGACGTTCAATTCCTTGTTGATGCCCATCATCGGCTCGAAGTGGTCGCGCTCCATGCACACGCCGACGACCACGATGCGCGCAGCGGACGGTGCGTTCGCGAGGATCGCGTCGATCACGCCGGGCACGCCCACGCACTCGAAGATCACCGCGGGGCGGAGCGCCGGGCCGGGCAGCCACGGCGGCAGCGGCGGCGCCTTCGACGGATCGTCCCACGCGGCGAGGCCGCGCCACGTGTCGTACGGCGAGTTCACCGCGGGGTCGACGACGCTGTCGGCGCCCATCGCGACCGCGAGCTCGCGGCGGCGCGGCGAGAAGTCGGCGGCGACGATCGGCCGCACGCCTTCGAGCCGCAGCGCAGCGATCACGGCGAGCCCGACGGGACCGCAGCCGATCACGAGCGGCACGTCGTCCTTCGTCAGGTTGGCCTTCTTCACCGCGTGCAGGCCCACGGCCATCGGCTCGGTGAGCGCCGCGTGTTGCGTCGAGAGTGACTCCGGCACGGCCAGGAGCAGCGGCTCCATGAGCCGCATGTACTCGCTGTAGCCGCCCGGAGCGTCGTTCGAGTAGCCGACGGTGACCACGCCCGCCGCGTTCACCAGGATCGGAATGGAGCACACGCGCGTGCCCGCCTGGAGCGTCTTCGGCGAGCCGGGCCCGTGATCCACGACCTCGGCGCAGAACTCGTGGCCCATGACGACGTCGCGCTTCGGATCCATGGCGAACACGCCGCCCGAGCGCCGGGCGGCGTCGATGAGCTTCTCGGTGTGGCGCAGCGCGTGCAGGTCGCTGCCGCAGATGCCGCACGCGAGCGTGCGCACGAGCACCTCGCCGGGTCCGGGCACGGGCGTGGGCAGCTCGCGCAGGTGCAGCTTGTGGTCTCGCATGGCGACGGCGCGCATTCCGAACCTCCGATCTCTACGTTCGCTCGAGCCAGTCGACGAGCAGCCGCGAGAGGCGCTCGGGCTGGTCGAGCATGAGCCAGTGACTCGCGCCGTCGAAGCGCTCGTAGCGCCACTCACCGGACACGAACCGCTGCGACGCCTGCATCTGCGCTTCGACGAGATAGGCGTCGCCCGTGCTCCAGATGCCGAGCGTCGGCGCCTTCACGGGCGGGAACGCCATGCCCGCGAGACCGGGCCGCGCGGGGTTCACGTTCGCGCGGTACCAGTTGAGCGCCGCCGTGAGCGCGCCCGGCCGCGACAGGTCGGCGAGCCAGTGCGGCAGCTCGGCGTGGTGGCGCGTCCAGTCGCGGAACAGCTTCCAGTCGTCGGCGCGCAGCGCATCCTCCGCGATGCCTTCGTACTGGAAGTACAGCATGTACCAGCTCTTCTCGCGCTGTTCGAGACCGGCGTCGAAGAACGCGCCGAAGTGGCCCACCGACAGCGCGGCGAAGCGCTGCACGCGGTCGGGCACGAACATGGCGAGCCCCCAGCCGAGCGCGGCGCCCCAGTCGTGGCACACGACGTGCGCGCGCGCGATGCCGAGCGCATCGAGCAGGCCGACGGCGTCACCGAGCAGCGTCGGGATCGCGTACGCGTCGACGGCCGCGGGCTGGTCCGAGAGCCCGAAGCCGCGCAGGTCGGGCGCGATCACGCGGAAGCCCGCCGCGGCCAGCGCCGGCACCTGGTGCCGCCACAGGCTCGACGAGTCGGGAAAGCCGTGCAGCAGCACGACCGGCTGGCCCGAGGCCGGGCCGGCCTCGGGCACGTGCAGGCCGATCCCGTTCACTTCGATGCGCCGTCCCGGCAGGCTCATGGCGCTAGGATATCGCGATGACGCCTCTGCTTGTCCTTGCCGAGTTCGGCTGCACGGAAGCGGGCGCCGCGGAGCTCCGCGCCCAGCTCGACCGCACGCTCACCGAGACGCGCGGCGTCGCCGGCTGCCTGCAGGCGACGGTGTGGGAGCGGCCCGCCGAGCGCCGCTTCCTGTTCGTGACGATGTGGACCGACGCCGAGGCCGTGGGGCGCTGGGTCGAGAACGACTTCCACCGCGCCGCGCTCATGCCCGCGTTCCGCAAGTGGTGCACCGAGGGTTCGTTCAGCGAGTTCGCCGGCGGCGCCGAGCACGCGCGCGCGCGGAAGTGCGCGAGCTGCGGGCGCTGGACGCAGGCCACGCCGGGCTGGTCGGAAGCCGAGCCGAGCCGCTGCCGGGAGTGCGGCACGGAGCTGACACCGAAAAGTGTCGAGTCGGAGGGCGAGTCCCTCGAGGCACGCGTGCGCAGCGCCGTGGTCGCAGCGGCGCTCGCCGCCTACGAAGACGCGGCCATCCGGGGCGTCTGTCACGAAGGCGCGTGGGAGGCCGCAGTCGGCGCGATGCGGACCGCCGCGCTCCGGCTTGCTCCGCGAGGGCCTGGAGCGCCAAGCTAGGCGGCATGACCGAGCCCACCGAGCGCTGGTCGACCGCCCGGGTCCTCGACGCCTGGTACGCGGCCTGCCGCAGCGACGACCTCGCCGAGCGGCCGATCTCGCGGACCCTCTTCGACCTGCCGGTCGCGCTGTTCCGCGATGCGAACGGGCGCGCCGGCGCGCTCTTGGACCGCTGCGCGCACCGCAATGCGCCGCTCTCGCTCGGCGCGGTCGATGCCGCGGGCCGCCTGGCGTGCCCGTACCACGGCTGGCGTTTCGACGCGAAGGGCGCGTGCCGCGAGGTGCCGGGGCTCGTCGGCGAGCGCGACACCGAGTCCGGCCGCGCCGTGCCGTCGTTCGCGACACAGGAAAGTGACGGCTTCGTCTGGGTCTGGGCTCGCGCGGACGCCGAGCCCGCCGGCGCGCCGCCCGCCATCCCCTGTTGGAACGATCCCGACTACCTCGTCGTCGTGCGCGAGTACGACGTCGAGTGCACCATGCACGCGGCGCTCGAGAACGCGCTCGACGTGCCGCACACGGCCTTCGTGCACCGCGGCGACTTCCGCGGCAAGGGCGCGCGCGAGCTCGAGGCCGTGCGCCGGCGCATCCCGAACGGGATCGAAGT